>QFQQ01000030.1 GCA_003243445.1 Citrobacter freundii | reverse complement strand
GTAAATCTGCGGGCTCTGTCCGCCGTAGCGAAGCGGAGGAGGGAACCTTACGCCATTCATAGATTTGGGTAACGATTAGATCCTGAAGACAGAGAAGATGCCCATAATATCAACAGTTTTTTATCGCAATGATTCTCTCCGGCATATACTTCATCGTTGTTACTGCTCTTAACTCATAGCGCACAGAGCAAATCCGCGACTTGCAATCCGGTGCCCGCAAAATATCCGGATGTTTAAGAGTAATCACTGGCTTTTTTACGATCCTTTTTTATCAGTTTGATTTTTTTTCAAATCTGCGCTCTCTGCGCTTTTTTCCGTTAACTTTAAAGAACACGGTTGAGAACGATTGTTCTTGTCCAATCAATAAACCATTAATCTGCCAAAACACAAACTATGAGAAAGTTAAGACTCCTCACGCTCTCATCATTAGCCATTATGTTTATCGCCAGTAGTTGTACAAAGGAAGGTCCTGAAGGTCCGGCGGGTGCAACAGGTGCTCAGGGTCCTGCGGGGTCTCCGGGTGCACCAGGTGCTCCGGGTGCGGGGCAAACTACATACTCAGCCTGGTTTACCACCACAGCGGCTGATTGGGTAGATGCTTATTCAGCACCATACTGGGCTTTATCAGCTTTCACAAAAGCGGCTCCCGCAGTTACGCAGGATATCATTGATAAAGGCGTAATACTTTCTTATATGAAGAACTGGACTTTCTATGGACCAGGCGGCGTTCCAACCAAATCTACCAATGTGGTACAACTTCCTTTCGTTACCGATATAGATCTTGTGGATGTGATCGATTTTGTAATTCCACAACCAGGGACATTAAGATATCTGTATAAATCAAATGCACAGTTCTGGAGCGCTGATGAACTTGCAGGAACAACTTTCCGCTATGTGATCATTCCAGGCAGCAATCTCGGTGGCAGAAGTAACCAGCTGACTTATGGAGGTTATACACTGGATGAATTGAAGAAAATGTCTTATGAAGAAGTTGCAGCTAAATTTGATATTCCTGCTAACGGCACGAACATCAGGTAAAAACTGCAGATAGCAAAAAATAAAGCCGGGCAATCATTTGACCGGCTTTATTTTTTGTTGTAAGATAAATTCATCAATCTTTCAGACCAGCCAAAATAGATCGTACGTTTGCAACAGTAGCATAATCATCTATCATCATGACTATCCATTTCGAATACGAAAAGGGCCAGGTACTTCAAGCACTTCGTTATCATTTTATCAGTCGCCCGGAAATCCGGATCATGATCATTCTTGTGAATGTATTCGCGATCTTATCTATCACACTTTATGCGTTTAAAAAGATCACGCCGCTGGCGTTTCTTATTGGTTCGTTGTTATGGTTGGTATTAATGATCAGCTTCTGGTTTATTTTACCAATGCTGGTATACCGCCGCGCGGAAACATTCAAGCATGCATTCAGTATGTCATTTGATGAAGATAAGTTCAGCCTTATTCATGAGAATGGCCGCCGTTCCTGGGATTGGAAGGCATTGAATAAGTTTATTGAAAGTCCTCACTTCTTTCATTTATATTTTGATGCAAGATCATTTTTGCTGGTACCAAAAAGCGGCATGAAGGGTACAGAACAGGTGCAGGAGTTAAGGCAATTGTTGAAGGAGAGGATCAGATAGAGAGACCGCCGACCGCCGACCGCGGACCGCAGACGGTCGTTTGGTGGTGTAAATTCAAGTTATAAGGCATGACATACTATAAAGCAAAAAAGAGACACTACTGTCTCTTTTTTGCTTTTATAAATTTGCCAGGTTCTTTTCAGTGTATCATATTCAGCTATCGTAAACGTCTGCGGTCGGCGGTCTGCGGTCCGCGGTCTTCCTCACAACGCTTTCTCCATCACAAAATGCGGGATCGTCACTTCAACAAACTGATCGCCTTTTACTTTATAGCCCACTTTTTCATAAAATCCGATCGCATTCAACCGGGCATGCATACGGATGGCGCGGAAGCCGCGGTCGCGGGCGAGGTTTTCGGCAAAATTCATCAGGGCCCGGCCAACACCTTTTCCCTGCAGGTCATTTAAAACGGCCATCTGGCGGAGACGGATAATGCCCGGACCTTCTTCGATCAGCATGCAGCAACCAAGGATCCGGTCTTCTTCAAAAGCGGCGATGAGCATATTATCTTTCTCCGATTCCAGCTCCTCCTGCGTAAAACTCAGGCCAAGGGGTTTGCGCAAAATATCATCACGCAACTTTACCATTTGCATGTACTCCGCAGAACCGTGATCAATGATTTTCAAAGCCATGTATAACAAGATCGTTTGGGGGTGGTCAAATTACAAAGAACTTGTTAGACAGCCAAAAGGGTTTCGGCAATCCGGGAGATGCTCAAGTCGGACCGATGTTGGATGTTCGATGGCCGATGGTCGAATTAACGGCCCGATCAAGTCAGAATCAGGGCTTCAGACGGATTATTCGGCCATCGGCCATCGAACATCCAACATCGATCCGCTCTAACCGGCTTACCCACAATTTATTAGTGCCCGGCCGGAAAAAATGCTCTTTCCGATGTTGGTTTACTCAAAAAGTATATTTTTGCACCCTATAAACTAAACTTATACGACATGTCAGACATTGCATCAAGAGTTAAAAAGATCATCGTTGACAAACTGGGTGTTGACGAAGCAGAGGTAACCAACGAAGCTTCCTTCACCAATGATCTGGGTGCCGATTCACTGGACACCGTTGAACTGATCATGGAATTCGAAAAAGAATTCAACATCTCCATTCCTGATGAGCAAGCTGAGACCATCACTACAGTGGGTCAGGCTGTTGCTTACCTGGAAGAGCATGCTAAATAATGCATATTTCTATCAGACCCGTCTGACAATTGACTATACACTTTACGTGGGTATTCCCGCTTAAAATGAAAGGCTCTGAAAATTGTTAAGCGGTGAGGATCCCTGATAAAACGGAATGGACTTGTCCACCTTTGCCTTCGGGCCTTGGTGGACGGAAAAATAAAAGACTCCGCCTTCTGACTGTTACACCAGGGAAGGCGGTTTTTTCTCTTCAGTAAACCTTCAAAGTAAAAAGTAACCCCGCTTTCTAAATGAAGTAACTTGCATTCGCTAAGCGGGGTTACTTTTGATTTAATACAGGGCTATATGGAATTTAAAAGGGTAGTAGTTACCGGCATGGGAGCTTTAACTCCGTTAGGTAATTCAATCGATGAATACTGGAACGGATTGGTGAATGGAGTTTCCGGCGCAGACATGATCACACTGTTTGATGCCAGTAAGTTCCGCACCAGGTTTGCCTGCGAAGTAAAAAACTTCGATGCAACCCAGTTCCTGGATAGAAAGGAAGCACGCAAGATTGACCGTTTTACTCAATTCGCTCTTGTTGCCAGTGACCAGGCAATGGCAGATGCAGGTCTGACCAGGGACAATATCAACCCTGACCGTATCGGTGTTGTACTTGGCAGTGGTATCGGTGGCCTGATCACCTTCCAGAATGAGGTACAGGAATTTGCCAAAGGTGATGGCACCCCGCGCTTCAATCCCTTCTTTATTCCAAAAATGATCCTCGATATTGCCGCAGGACAGATCAGTATGCGTCATAACCTGCGTGGCCCCAACTACGCTGTGGTCAGCGCCTGCGCCAGCAGCACGAATGCAATCATCGATGCACTCACTTTACTGCGCATTGGCAAGGCGGATATCATCGTAACCGGTGGTTCTGAAGCCGTGATCAGCGAAGCCGGTGTCGGCGGGTTCAATGCCATGAAGGCAATGAGCGAACGCAACGATGATCCGAAAACTGCCAGCCGCCCGTATGACAAAGACCGTGACGGTTTTGTGATGGGTGAAGCTGCCGGTGTGCTCATCCTCGAAACACTGGAACATGCAAAGGCACGCGGAGCCAAGATCTATTGCGAAGTAGTAGGCGGCGGCGCCACTGCAGATGCACACCACATCACCGCTCCGCATCCGGAAGGCCTCGGCGCGAAAAATGTAATGCTCGCAGCGCTGGCTGATGCAAATATGAAACCTGAAGACATCGACTATATCAATACACACGGTACGTCAACCCCGCTCGGCGATATCGCCGAGGTAAAGGCGATCGTTGATGTATTCGGTGAACACGCCTATAACCTGAATATCAGCGCTACCAAGAGCATGACAGGCCACTGCCTGGGTGCTGCCGGCGTGATCGAGGCGATCGCCTGTATCCAGGCCGTTCGTACGGATACGATCCCTCCAACCATCAATCACTTTACAGATGACCCGGAGCTCGACCCGAAGCTGAACTTTACGTTCAACAAGGCCCAGACCCGCCCGGTGAATGCCGCATTGAGCAACACATTCGGCTTTGGCGGCCACAATGCCTGCGTGATCGTGAAGAAATTCAAGGACTAGCGACGACAATGGCTGTTGACCGATGGCAGATGGCCGGGTTCCGCAGATCGATACATCTTAAACACAAAGAAGCCTTTCGTTATCGGAGGGCTTTTTTGTATTGATATCTGTCAGCAGCGAAGCCCGGCCATCTGCCATCGGTCAGCAGCCGTCCTCGTCGGCCGGCCTCTGCGTCAAACCTTTATTATTTGACCGAATGCGTCGCTTTTCTCGGATTTGCGTTACCTTAGGTATGTTAAGGTCAACGTTTAAACGTTTAAAAGTATGGCCAAGGTGGCCTGAACATTAAACTTTTAGACATTTAAACTATTAAACCTACATTTGACGGCATGGGCGGCAAAGTATAGAAGCCCATGTTGGTACCGTTTAAATTTTTTTCGTAGATTGATTTCCGTGGACTTTCTGACTAACCTTTTTAAAAAGCACGCCGGTTCAACCTTCAAAAAGGAGCTTAAAAATATTTTAGGCTTTGAACCGAAGACCATTTCCTTGTATAAAACCGCTCTCACCCACCGCTCCGTCCGCGAGGGGGCTGATGAGAACAATGAGCGGCTCGAATACCTTGGAGATGCGATCCTGAGTGCACTGATAGCCGACTATCTCTTCAAACGTTATCCCTACAAAGAAGAAGGCTTTCTCACTGAAATGCGAAGCAAAATGGTGAACCGCCAGCAGCTGAATGAGATCGCCACCCGGATGGGATTGAAAAAAATCACGCTTTACAACAAGATGGACAGCTCATTGAAAGTGAGCCAGATCTTTGGAAATACACTTGAAGCGCTTGTCGGCGCTATCTACCTCGATACCGGCTATAAAAAAACCTCGAAATGGGTGCTTGAATACATCATTCAACCCCATATGTTCATGGACGATCTTGAGACCCTCGAGATCAATCACAAGAACAAACTCTATGGCTGGGCCAATAAAAATGGCCGCGTGCTCGAATTTGAAACACTAAATGAAAAACTCGAGAACGGTCGCCGTCTCTTTACCATTGCAGCCGTGATCGACGGCAAATCTATCGCCGAAGGCCGGGCCTTCAATAAGAAAGATGCTTCGCAGATTGCGGCGCAGGCGGCGGTGGAGAAATTGGGGATCATCAATTCAGATACGCAAATAAAACACGAGTGATTACGCGGATTCTCATACGCGGATTTCACGAATGGGTGTTTTAAAGAACAGGCAGATTTCTAATGGCAGAAGCTATTTGTTTGCAGTCGGCTTGATCGTTATTAGGCGTTCAAGCGGTCAGTGTGATTCGCGTAATCAGTGTATTTAATTTGCGTCCTCCATGCAGAGCTCGATCAACACCGAACCCGTATGCTTCGGGTGCAGAAAACACACGAGTTTATTATCAGCTCCCTTTTTTGGCGTTTCATTCAGCAATACAAATCCTTCTGCTTTGAGGCGGGCCATTTCGGCGTGGATATCGGCGACATCGAAGGCGATATGATGAATGCCCTCGCCTTTTTTCTCGATGAAGCGGGCAATGACGCCTTCGGGGTCCATACTTTCAAGTAGTTCGACCTTATTTTCTCCGGTGCGAAAAAAAGCTGTGTTTACACGTTCAGATTCCACACTTTCAGTCTTGTAGCAGGGAGTGCCGAGTATTTTTTCAAATAAAGGCACGGAATTGGCCAGACTTGAAACGGCAATGCCAATGTGCTCAATTTTACGCATGAAGATTGGTTTGATGCAATGTAAACAATTGACAGGAGGGTTGAAAGAAGGAAATAAAAGTTCCAGAAGTTCCAGAGGTTTCAGAGGTTTAATAGGTTGGTTTCTGAGGTTTGAGACGTTTGAAGTTTAGGCCGATGAACCTATGGAACCTATTAAACCTATTAAACCTTTGGAACCTATTGCCTGTTAACTTTGCAGAAAGACAGTTATGGTAAACCTCCCCATCTACCTCGACAATAACGCCACTACGCCCTGCGACCCGCGGGTCGTGGAAGCGATGCTGCCTTATTTTACGAGCGTGTTCGGGAATGCGGCGAGCAGGCATCATTCGTTTGGCTGGAAGGCGGAGGAAGCTGTGGATTTTGCAAGGCAACAAGTGGCTTCGCTGATCGGTGCGGAAACGCAGGAGATCGTCTTTACTTCCGGTGCCACAGAGGCGAATAACCTGGCAATAAAAGGTGTGTTTGAAATGTATGCGGGCAAGGGAAATCATATCATTACTACAAGTATTGAACATAAAGCAGTGCTTGATACCTGCAAACATGTAGAAAAGCTGGGTGGTGAAGTGACTTATGTGAGTGTAAACGAGAACGGCCAGGTGAACCTCGAAGAATTGGAGGCTGCCATCCGGCCGACCACTATCCTGATCGCGGTAATGTATGCAAATAACGAGACCGGTACGATCATGCCCGTGCGCGAAGTCAGCGCAATCGCACGGAAACATAACGTGTTGTTCTTCTCAGACGCGGCACAGGCCGTCGGAAAGATCCCTGTGAACGTAAACGATGACGGCATAGACCTGCTTTCGTTCTCCGGACATAAACTCTATGGTCCGAAAGGAGTGGGGGCATTATATGTGCGAAGAAAAAATCCCCGCGTCAGACTTGTTGCCCAGCTTGATGGAGGCGGTCATGAGCGCGGCTTCAGAAGCGGCACCCTGAATGTTCCGGGCATTGTGGGACTGGGAAAAGCCTGCGGGATCTGTCAGGTGGAAATGACAGATGAAGCCATAAGATTAACCGGCCTGCGCGATAAGCTTCGCAATACCGTACTGCAACTGGAAGAAGTTCACCTGAATGGTGATAAAGAACAGGTGTTGCCGCATGTTATGAATGTGTCCTTCAATTACCTGGAAGGTAAAATGCTAATGTCAGGATTTAATAAGGAGCTGGCTGTATCTTCCGGTTCAGCTTGTACTTCGGCGTCACTGGAGCCATCCTATGTCCTGAAAGCATTAGGAATTGGCGATGAACTGGCGTATAGTTCGTTCCGCTTCGCATTAGGGCGGTTTACGACTGACGAAGAAGTTGACTATACTATTGAAAAGATAAAGGAAACGGTGGAACAGCTCCGGAAGGACAGTGAGATCTGGAAAATGTATAAGAAGGGCATGGATATGAGTAAGATAGAGTGGTCTCATCAGCCCTGAACCTGTCATAAATCAAAAATAAACAGGCGCGAGGGCAACATAATTGCCCGGGATTTGTTTAAATAATCAGCGCACAAACAACGCAGTAATATGAACGCAGCATTGGAAAACGGAATTATTGTAAGTGATAAGGCAAAAGTGAAGGTACAGCAGCTGTTGGCGGAAGCCGGCCGCGAAAATGATCCTTCCTACTTTCTCCGCGTCAGCGTAGTCGGCGGCGGTTGCTCGGGCCTCAGCTACAAGCTGGATTTTGACAATGAGCATAAGCCTACCGACCAGATCTTCGAAAGCAACGGCGTAAAAGTGGTCACCGACCTCAAAAGCCTGCTCTACTTAGTCAATACCACCCTCGAATTTTCTGAAGGGCTGAACGGAAAAGGGTTTTATTTTAATAACCCGAATGCGAGCAGGACGTGTGGGTGTGGGGAGTCCTTCGCGGTCTGATTACACGGATTTTTATTCGCGAATTTCGCGAATCGATTATTTCAAATAGAAGACGTCTGACTTTTTCGGTCAGACGTCTTCCGTTTCTGCCTGATTATATAGAAGGTTTATCTGCACCTTCTAAAACACGAAAAGTATATTCATTTCCACGAAAATCAATTCGCGTAATTCGCGCTAAAAAATTCGCGTGTATATTTGACCTTATGTGGTCCGTTTGCAAAAAAGAACTCCGCCAATTTTTCTCCAGCTTAACCGGCTATATCGCCATTATCGTCTTTCTGTTGGTCAACGGCCTGATGCTGTTTGTGTTTGAAAATAATATCCTGGATTATGGGTATGCGACGCTGGACCGGTTCTTTGAGCTGGCGCCATGGGTATTGCTGTTGCTGATCCCGGCCATTACGATGAGGAGTTTTGCAGAAGAATTTAAGACGGGCACATTCGAGATCCTGCAGACAAGACCCTTGAGCCAGGGACAGGTGGTATGGGGGAAATACCTGGGCAGCCTGATCGTGGTGTTGATAGCATTGGTGCCAACGATCGTATACTTTTTTTCCATTCAGCAATTGTCAGCGAACGAAGGGATTGATACCGGCGCAACAGTTGGTTCGTATATAGGATTGTTCTTTCTGGCGGCAGTATTCACAGCGATCGGTATTTGCACCAGCAGCTTTACAAGCAATGCTGTTGTGGCCTTTATCACGAGCCTGATCGCCTGCGCATTGTTGTATTACGGATTCAGTGCGATCAGTCGTATGCCGGCACTCGAAGGCGGCGCTGATTATTACGTCGAAATGATCGGGATCGATTTTCATTACCGCAGTATCAGCAGGGGTGTGATCGATTCAAGGGATGTGGTCTATTTTATTACCGTCGTTTTCCTCTTCCTCTTGCTCACCGGAAGAAACCTCGTGAAACGTTAATCAGCAAAACAATATCATTAGCCTACCGATAAAACCGGAATCTGCAGATGAATAAATTACTGGATAAAATTGTTGCTTCAAAACTGGGCTGGTTATGGCTGATCATTGCATTGCTGGTGATCAATCTCGGAGCTTCCATTTTTCATACGCGGATCGATCTCACAAAAGAAAAACGTTATACGCTCAGCCCGGCAACGGGAACGCTTCTCCGGGATCTTTCTGAAACCGTTGAGATAGATGTTTTTTTAAAGGGAGAATTTCCTTCGGGTTTCCGCAAACTGGCGAACAGCACCCAGGAATTCCTGCAATTGCTGAAGGACCGCAATGGTTCCAACATACGTTTCCGTTTTGTTTCCCCGCAGGATAATATCCCGGGTACGACTATTTCATACGGTGATTCACTGGTCAACCTCGGAGCCGTGCCGATCAACCTGACCGTTCAGAAAGAAGCCGGTCAAAGCAGCAATATCATTTTCCCTGTCGCATTGATGCGCTATAAAGGACGCCAGGCCTTAGTGAATCTGTACCCCGGCGCGAGCGGCCGTATTTCACAGGAGGAGATCAACAGCGCTGAAGCGCTGATGGAATACCAGTTTGCAAAAACGCTGGATAATCTTATACAGGACCGTAGACAGATCATCGGTTATGCACTGGGAAACGGAGAGCCGACCGATTACCGGACTTATGATCTGCGCCAGACACTCAGCAAGGATTATGATCTACGGTTGTTCGACCTTCAATCATTTCCCGCGATACCCGATAGTATGGGCATTTTGCTGATCGTTAAACCGACGATCCAGTTTTCTGAAAATGAAAAACTGAAGATCGATCAGTATGTCATGCGTGGCGGCAAGGTCCTTTGTTTTATTGACAACCTGATCGCGGAGCAGGACAGTCTTGCATTCAAACCGGAGACGATCGCCTATGATCGCAATCTGAACCTGACAGATCTTTTCTTCCGTTATGGTTTGCGGGTGAATACTGACCTGGTAATGGATCTGCAATGTGACATGATACCGCTGGTGGTTGGCGGCACCAGTAGTAATCCTCAACTCGAGTTTCTGCGTTGGAATTATTATCCGTTATTCTCACCGGGATCGAGTCAACTGGTCAATAAGATCTCTGGTTATATTGGCAGCCGGTTTGCCAATTCAATCGATACTATCCAGGTGCAGGGAGTCAATAAAACTATTTTACTGGCTTCTTCTTCACACTCACGTACGATCAGCACGCCGGCATTGATCAGTTTTAATGAGAACCGCAACACACCGGAAGATGCCAAGTTCAATAAAAGCGGGATCCCGGTGGCGGTATTGCTGGAGGGAAAATTCACTTCATTATATCGCAATCGTGCGTCGCAGGCGCAGCGGGATAGCCTGAAAGCTGTGGGCGTTGATTTCCTGGGAGAAGGTGCTGCTGCGGGTAAGATCATTGTGGTGGCAGACGGCGATATCGTGTTGAATGATATGCTTCCGGGTGATGAAGGCAACCCTCCAACCCCGCTTCCAATGGGCTGGAACCGCTATACATACCGGGAAGCCGAGCGGCAAACCGAATCAGGACGGTATTTTGTGCCGGTAGCCAACCGTGATTTCCTGCAGAATTCTGTTGAATACCTCGTGAATAATCCCGCTATCAGCGAGACAAGAAACAAAGACATCATCCTGCGCCTGCTGGACTCTCAAAAAGTAAAGGCAAATAAACCCATGTGGCAGTTTTTTAACATCGCATTACCGGTATTGCTGGTGATACTTGCGGGGTTTGTGTATCAGTATCTTCGGAAGAGGAAGTATGCGGGTTGAGTGCGGGAGGGAAAAAATAGGTTTAATAGGTTTGATAGGTTTAAGAGGTTTCATAGGTTAACAAGCGCTGCCCTGACAACCTATAAAACCTCTTAAACCTATCAAACTTATTAAACCTTCCGGACCCAAGCCTTCAAGGAATCTCACACTCCCTCAGTATCTTTGCTTTCTAATTTCTTCATGAATGACAACTGACCAGATCACGTACCTCGTATTCGGGGGTGTTTTAATCCTTGCACTGGTTTTTGACCTCGGCTTGTTGAGTAAGAAAAACCAGAAAGTAACGATCCGGCAGGCATTGTTTCAGACATTTTTCTGGGTAGGCCTTGCATTGGCCTTTTTTGTTTTTATGTGGATAGAGAACGGGCAGACCCTCGCGCTCGAATACCTCAGTGCCTATCTCATGGAATGGAGCCTGAGTATTGATAATATATTTGTTTTCATCCTGATCTTTTCATCGTTTGCTGTAAAAGAGAAACATTTTGGACGTGTATTGCTGATCGGTATACTGATGGCGATCGTTTTCCGCATCATCTTTATCACTGTTGGAGTCGCATTGGTTGATCGTTTTCACTGGTTGCTGTACGGCTTCGGTGTGTTTCTTGTTTATACCGGTTACAAAATGTTTACGGCGAACAAGGATGAAGCATTTGATCCGCATGAGACAAAGGTTTACCGCTACCTGAAGCGCATATTGCCATTGGTACCACATGATGGTGACGGTAAATATTCCGTAAAGGAAAATGGCCGTCGCAGATATACAACGCTGTTCGTCGTAGTGATCATGCTTGCCGCAATTGACCTTGTATTTGCACTTGATTCGATCCCTGCCGTGATGGGCATTTCACGGGATAAGCTGGTCATCTATACGTCTAATATTTTTGCCGTACTTGGCCTGCGTTCATTGTTCTTCCTGTTGCGCGGAGCCGTCAATAAATTTGATTATCTCCAGCAGGGCATCGCGATCGTACTTGTCTTTATCGGTGCAAAGATGCTGGCAGAACATTGGATCAATCAATACTTTGATAAACCTACGCAGGTGTTCATCTCCCTCGGCGTGATCATGGTTTGTATATCCGGCGCTATCTTCTATTCAATATTCGTAAAGAAAAGAGGTTTGCCGAAAGAGGCGAAGGAAGATGAGGTTTATTGATAAATAAGAAAAGTCTTATAATAGAATATTAAAACACCTTCGCCGGTGAAATACGCTTTAAATCATATTGCAGGCATAGTAGGGTCATCTTCCTTTGTAGACGAAAGGGAAATAGATCAGTTATTGCTTGACAGCAGAAAGGTTTACGGAACAAAGACCGCATTATTTTTCGCACTGAAAGGCCCGCGTCGTGACGGCCATCAATTCATCCCTGATCTGTATAAAAAGGGTGTCCGCAGTTTTGTAATAAGCACTGCAGTGGATGAAGCGGCTTATCCGGAAGCCGCATTCATACTGGTGGATGATACACAGGCTGCTTTGCAGGGCCTGGCGGCCTATCATCGCGAAGCATTCAGTTTTCCTGTTGTTGGTATTACGGGCAGTAACGGAAAGACGGTCGTGAAGGAATGGCTGTATCAGTTGTTACACCAGCATTTTAATATTGTACGAAGCCCGAAAAGTTATAACTCGCAGATCGGTGTACCGCTCAGCGTATGGCAGATCAATGAACATCATAATCTTGGTTTGTTTGAAGCCGGTATTTCACAGCCGGGAGAAATGGAAAACCTGGAGAAAATGATCAGACCGGATATTGGCATTCTTACCAATATCGGGGAAGCGCACAGTGAAGGCTTTACCAGCCGCCAGCAAAAGCTGGATGAAAAGATGAAGCTGTTCAGGAATAGTTCACTGATCATTGCGAATGGCGACGATGAAGCGATCGCTGATGCGGTGAATGCTACAGGTAAAAAAAAGATATTGTGGGGAAAGAAAGATCCGAATGATGTGCATTTTGTACACCTGAAAAAATCTTCGAATGGTTCTGAGATCACGCTTGAATTGCAAAATGATACCGTACAATTCATCATTCCCTTCACGGATGATGCTTCAATAGAAAATGCGATCCATTGTTTCTTGCTTGCAACAGCACTTGGTATCGATAAGGATATTGTTGCTGAAGGCATGCAGCATCTTCAGCCCGTGAATATGCGGCTGGAACTGAAAAAAGGGATCAATCATTGCACGATCATCAATGACAGTTACAGCGCAGATCTTGATTCGCTTGAAATTGCCCTGAACTTTCTTGACCAGCAAACAACTACTTCAAAGAAGACGGTCATACTTTCCGACTTCCTGCAAAGCGCCTCGGATGATGGCCGCCTGTATTCTTACATTATAGATGCATTGCGCAAACATAATGTAAGCCGGCTGATCGGTATTGGCCCGCATATTTCCGCGGCATTGCAACAACCTTCAGTGAATGAAGCGGAACTGCCGATGATCGAGTTATTCGGATCGACGGAAGATTATCTGAGACAGTTATTGTCATCGCAATTCAGGGAAGAAACGGTCCTGATCAAAGGTGCGCGCGTTTTTGGCTTTGAGCAGATCGTTCAATTGCTTGAGCAAAAGGTACATCAGACTGTGCTTGAGATCAATCTTGACGCGATCGTTAATAATGTAAGAGTGTATCAGCAGCAATTGAAACCTGCCACGCGCATCATGGCCATGGTAAAAGCTTTTGCCTATGGCAGTGGCGGTGCGGAGATCGCGGGGATCCTTCAGTATCATAAGATCGATTATCTCGGAGTGGCATACGCAGATGAAGGTGTGGAGTTGAGAAAGGCAGGGATCACTTTACCGATCATGGTGATGAACCCGGAGGAAACGGCTTTTGAGTCGATCGTTGAACATAACCTGGAACCGGACATTTATTCATTTGGCGTACTAAAGGCATTTGAATCTTTTTTGGAAAACGAAGGATTGAGGCAATACCCTGTCCATATAGAGATCGAGACAGGTATGAACAGGCTTGGCTTTGCGGTAGATGATACGCCTGCATTGGCGAAACATCTTGCTTCATCCGGCCTGGTGAAAGTGCAGTCAGTATTTTCCCATCTGGCAGCAAGTGAAGACGCCGCACAGGATGCGTATACCATGCAGCAATTTGAAAAGTATCGTACCGCAGCGTCCAATCTTGCAGCAATAGGTTATGATTTCCTCCGGCATATATCCAACACCGGTGCGATCTTCCGCTTGCCTGAATTGCAGTTGGACATGGTCCGCCTGGGCATTGGCATGTATGGTGTGGACAGTGGTTCGATCCATCAGTCATGGTTGCAACCTGTAGCTACGTTGAAAACCACGATCGCGCAATTGAAGCATTTGAAAGAAGGTGATACGGTAAGCTACAATCGCAGGGGTGTGATCACGCGTGATTCAGTGATCGCCACTGTGCGTATTGGTTATGCCGACGGTTATTCAAGAAAGCTGGGCTATGGTATTGGAAAAATGTTTGTACGCGGACATGTTGCGCCTGTTATCGGTACGGTCTGTATGGATATGACGATGATCGATGTAACAGATTTGCCTGGTGTAAAGGAAGGTGATGAAGTCATCGTTTTCGGTAAAGAGATCACTGTGCAGCAATTAGCTGCCTGGGCGGGAACGATCCCTTATGAGATCATGACGGGGATATCGCAGCGTGTCAAACGTGTTTACTTCGAAGAGTGACACGAATGGTTCGCGAATGGTTTGCGAATGAGCGCGGATGAACACGAATAGAGAACTGTAGTTTTACATTCCAATAAGAGTGTAACAGGTATATAGTAAAGCCGCCTCAAACAAGGCGGCTTTACTGTTATCGGACACTATTCGTGATCATCTGTGCTCATTCGTGAAGCATTAGCGTAATATCCATTCGCGATATCGGATCATTGCTTCAATGAAATAATAATCTCCGTAAGTGAGCGGCACATCCACTTCGGATTTTGCAGGCAGGTGACCTACGCCATGCATCAGTAGGAAGCCTCCATTGTGTTTGTATTTTGCCAGATAGGTTTTTGAGGAAAGCGTTTTGATGATCTTTGCCGCCTGCGAGATATATTTTGTTTTTTCATCGCCTTCGCTGTATTGACTTAACTCCAGCAATGCAGAAGCCATGATGGAACCGGCAGAAGCGTCACGGAGTGTATTTTTATCGATCGGCGCGTTGAAATCCCAGTAAGGAACCCCGTCGGCGGGAAGATTGGGGTGATTGAGGATAAATGCAGCGATCTTTCTCGCCTGTTCAAGGTACGCGGGATCGCTTGTACAACGATACATCATCGTGTAACCATACAGACCCCAGGCCTGTCCGCGGGCCCAGGCAGATTCATTACTGTAACCCTGCGCTGTTTTTTTCTCGAGGACCTTGCCCGTTGTTGGATCATATTCCACTACGTGATATGAGCTGTTATCCGGACGGAAATGATTTTTGAGCGTTGTATTTGCATGATCGATCGCAATGGCTTTATATTTCGGTTCGCGGTATTCATCGCTTACCCAGCTCAGCATTTCAAGGTTCATCATATTGTCGATGATCACCGGAGCTTTTGGTGAGGTGAGTGAGTTCCATGATTGGATCGAGTTCATTGCCGGTTTATACCGTTTGATCAGTGATTCGGATGCAACAAGGCATACTTCTTTATACGCTTCCTTTTTGGTGATCTTATAAGCGTTACCAAAACTGCAGAAGATCATAAAGCCCAGATCATGATCGGCAGTTGAATATTTTTCTTTATCGAGTATCACCAGTCTTCTTTCAGCTTCGGCTTTTATGGCTGTATCGCCGGTGTAAGAATAGATCAGCCAGAGAGAGCCGGGAAAAAATCCGCTTGTCCACCAGCGTGTATTGCTTAATACCAGTTTACTTTTTTGGGCATTGAAAGACCGGGGCATTGAATCCGGTGGAGTCAGCGTTGCCATGTATTTATATTGCTTCGCTGCGAGTTCCATGTTCTTATCGATCAGTTTTTTCATGCTTTTATTGCTCTGACCAAATGAAAGCATGGAAAAAGCAGTAATGCATAACAGTAGTATCATCTTTGGGAGACCCTGCCTGCGAAGAAGGGAAACATTCATGAATTGAGGTTTTGATGAAGACAAATATAGGGTAATGTCGTTTAGCGAAGCTGGGTGAGCGTTTTTTTCAATGGTGGAGAATGTTATAGTTGGAGTGTTTTGGTTATGGCTTTGAAATGGCGTTAGGCCCACTCTAAATCTCCCCCTTCAGGGGAGACTTTGCTGTCCGATACAAGACACTTCTTTTTTGAATCGTATATCTATATTCGATATAAATGAAAAATCTTTAAAAGGCGACCTAAAGTCTTCCGCCGCGGCGGAGAGATTTAGAGGGGGCCCTACGCCATACAAGCAAATAGCTTTCCCTTAATTAAACGACATTGAATTGTAATTACGGGTGAGGACGGCGCAATCTATTGACATATCGAAGCGTCGTCCCAATTAGCGACATGGAACAGTGCACAACTGAATTCCGTACTTTTGAAAAAAAATGCCATGTACTCCAGCCTCTTGATAGAAACCAACGATAAGATCGCTACCATCACCATCAATCGACCCGACAAATTAAATGCCCTGAATAAAACAGTGATCGAAGAACTTGGAAAGGCAATCGATGAAGTGATCAGTGACAGTAATATTCAATCCGCGATCATCACCGGCAGTGGCCCCAAAGCCTTTGTTGCAGGTGCAGATATCAGTGAATTCAGTTCGCTGGATGCGGCAGGTGGGAAAGCGCTGGCAAAGAAAGGACAGGATCATGTGTTTTCAAAAATCGAAAACAGCCCGAAGCCGATCATTGCAGCAGTGAATGGATTTGCATTAGGTGGCGGATGTGAGCTGGCGATGGCCTGTCATTTCAGAGTGGCCAGTGAAACGGCAAAGTTTGGTCAGCCTGAGGTGAACCTTGGTCTTATCCCGGGTTATGGAGGAACGCAGCGTCTTGTGCAATTGATTGGTAAGGGAAGGGCAATGGAATTATTGATGACGGGAAATATGATCGATGCGGCAACGGCACATCAGTACGGACTTGTTAACCATGTAGTGAAGCCCGAAGAACTGCTGGATAAAGCACGCGCCATTCTCTCTGTGATCAACTCAAAAGCGCCACTGGCCATTGCGGGTTGTATCAAAGCGGCCAATGCCGTTTTCAGTGAAAAAGCGGATGGTTATGCAATTGAAATAGAAACATTCGGAAATCTCATTGCAACTGCGGACGCCAAAGAAGGCGCTGCTGCATTTCTTGAAAAAAGGAAAGCGGCATTTAAAGGGCAGTAAGCATTTCCGGAATATTATACGCACTGACTTCACTGATGGAAGGCGCGCCTTTTGCGTCACGCACTACGAGGCGGATACTGCTGACATCCTGTGCGGGAAATACCAGTATCCGTTTTCTCCCGATAGTTGTCAGATCGATCTTGCGGATCTCCTGTACTCCGTTCAGTAATATTACCTGGGCAGATTTTACAAACTGTCCCTGCGTAATATCTTCCTGTAAAACGACACAGTTGATCTTTTTCGTGGAATCAAATTTTACCCAAAGACCGGTATTCTTATAATCGGTTAATTTCTCTGAACTCTTTTCATCGCCATCTGTGAATTTTGTGCGTTTGAATATATTGCCTTTGGTATGCAGCTCCGCGTTGCTGCCAAATGCAAAATTATTGGCGAAAGATTCATCACGCAGTTTTTTGAAACCCATCAATGCGATGGAGTCCTTTTCATTGATCAGCCCGCGCCTGTCAGGAGGAACATTCAGCAATAATGTTGAACCCCGCCCAACGGATTTCAGGTAAAGGTTGAATAATTGTTGTGGTGTTTTGACCTTATCATCCTCTTCTGCGTGATAGAACCAGCCGGGCCGGATGCTTACATCACATTCCGCGGGGATCCAGTAGCGGCCATTGATATTTCCCTGGTTCAGAGTATCTGTTGGCGGTGCGCCGAGGCCGCGTTTGAAACCTGCGGTATCGAGGTAATTCCAGTTTGTTTCACCGGCGATCCCGTTTTCATTACCTACCCATCTTATATCGGGGCCGATATCACTGAACACAACGGTATTGGGTGCAAGCCGGCGCATCGTCTGTTCAAATCTTTTGAAATCATATACCTGCTTCTTTCCATTCGGCCCTTCACCGTTTGCTCCATCCCACCAGAACTCAAAGAAAGGACCATAGCGGGCGATCAGTTCTTTCATGGTATTGATGTAGACATCATTGTATGCCGGGGTTCCATATTGCGGATGATTACGGTCCCATGGAGAAAGATAGACGCCGAACTTTAAACCATATTCTTTGCAGGCCTGTGAAAGTTCTTTCAATACATCACCCTTGCCATTTCGCCATGCACTTTCTTTTACCGTGTGTTTTGAATACTGGCTCGGCCAGAGGCAAAAACCATCATGATGTTTTGCGGTAATGATAATTCCTTTCGCTCCCGAAGCTTTCGCGATGCGTGCCCATTGTTTACAATCAAGCGCAGAAGGGTTGAAGATATCCGCCTGTTCGTCACCATGTCCCCATTCCTTATCCGTAAATGTATTGGGACCAAAATGAATAAACCAGTAATACTCCATATCATGCCAGGCCAATTGCTGCTTTGTCGGAAGCGCCTGCGTAGATGCAGATTTTTGCGCATTTGCATTAACGTTAAGAATGCAGAAGAGAATGACGGGTAGATATTTTTTCATATTGCGCGGTTTCATTCTGTATATAACAAAGAAGAGGCCATCTGTCCGGCGAAGTAAAAAGTCAAAAGTAAAAATTAAAAAACCTCAGTCGGAAATACACCTCAAGCATAAAGACATTTTTACTTTTTACTTTTTACTTCGCTGTTTGCAACTACTTAAGGATTATCTCAATCACCGTATCCGGTCCGTTCAGTTGTACTCCTTCCAGGCTGATCTCCAGGTTTTCTTTTGTTTGTTTGTATTTGACTGAGGAACCTCCGCCCATCAGTTTGGCACTGTTTATTTTGAAAGAGCCTGGCAGAACGATCTGCTTTTCAGCTGGTGATTTAAAAAGATGGATATAGATCCTTTTTTCTTTTTGTGTGGTTACGCCCCATTCCTGCGCGTTCAGCGGACCTTTTCTTGTGCCATAGATACTTGGGCCAAATTGCTTCAGCCAGAAACCCGCGGCTGCGAGCGTATCACGGAATTCGGGTTGGATTTCCCCGCTTGGCATTGGTCCGATGTTCAGTAACAGGTTAGCATCACGCCCCGCTGCACCGGCAAGTAACTGAATTACCTGGTTGACTGTTTTGTACTTTCTATCGGTGATATTATATCCCCATGAACCATTGAGTGTCTCGCAGGTTTCAAGCGGAAGGTCCGATGCTTTTTGAAAACTCAGACCTGATTTATTTTCTCCGGGAAGATCTCTTTCAAACATCTGGAAATCTTCTCCCGGGATCGGTGAAAGATGGTGGTTATTGCCGATCAGACATTGCGGTTGTAGACGATGGATCAATCCATAGATCTCTTCATATTTCCAGTTGATCCTCGAAGAGCGGTCTGCATCGCCTTCGGGGTTTGTCTGATCCCAGTGTCCATCAAACCAGATGGACATGATCGGGCCGTAATTGGTCAGCAATTCGGTCAATTGATTTTTCATGAACTGCAGGTAAGAAGCATAATCGCTTTTTGCAGTGCGCCCGGTTCCTTTACCCGTACGGCCCGTTTCATACGGATAATCGGATCTTGACCAATCGAGTGTTGAATAATAAAGTCCCAATTGAATCCCCTGTCTTTTGCATTCTGCCGCCAGCAGTTTCAATACATCTTTTCCGTATGGAGTATTGGTGATCTTCCAGTCTGACTGTTTGGTATCCCAATTGGAAAAACCATCGTGATGCCTTGTGATAAAAACGATGTATTTCATGCCCGCATTTTTTGCTGTCGCTACCCATTTGGCGGCATCAAAATCCACGGGATTGAAAGCGCGCAGCAATCTTTTATAGTCTTCCACTTTGATGTTGCGGTTATTCATCACCCATTCTCCATCGCCGAGTGTGCTTGAGAGGCCCCAGTGAATAAACATACCGTAACGGTTCTCGCGGAATTTTTCCCGCGCTGCGAGGTTATCAGCTGATGGCGTGTAATCCTGGCTGTTTGCACCGAGTATCAGCAGGGTTGAAAGGGTCAGGAGAAGGAAACTTTTCATTGTGTTAGTTGCTTTAAGTTAGTGGTGGATAAGGGAAGGTTCCAGAGGTTCCGGAAGTTCCATAGGTTTCAGAGGTTTGCCTCAACCTGACACTGCTGAAACTTTTGGAACCTATTAAATCTATGGAACTTCTGGAACTTTCCCTCATCCACGCACTCAAATATATCAATACTTCGATAAAGAGTAGCCGGACACGTCAAACTGCTTTTGGGCCGATATCCTTAACTTTGCGAGCCAAATCATTTTTTCATCCTCTCGCTAAAAACAGATTATGGGATACAGAATTGAAAAAGACACCATGGGCGAAGTAAAAGTGCCCTCGGATGCATATTATGGTGCGCAAACACAACGCAGCATTGACAATTTCCAGATCGCGCAAGACATCAACAAAATGCCTAAGGAGATCATCCGTGCATTTGCGTATCTGAAAAAAGCAGCAGCTATCACCAATTTTGAAGCCGGTGTTTTACCCAAAGAAAAATCTGATCTGATCGGGCAGGTTTGCGATGAAATACTGGAAGGAAAACTGGACGATTATTTCCCTCTGGTGGTTTGGCAAACAGGCTCCGGCACGCAAAGCAATATGAATGTGAACGAGGTGGTTGCTTACCGCGGCCACGTGATCAAAGGCGGTTCATTGGAGGATAAAGAAAAGTTTCTTCATCCGAATGATGATGTAAACAAATCACAGTCATCGAACGATACTTTCCCTACGGCGATGCATATCGCTGCGTATAAGATATTGCTGGAAAAAACAATCCCAGGGATTGAAAAACTCCGCAACACGCTTGCTGAGAAAAGCAAGAAATTCATGAACGTGGTGAAGATCGGGCGTACGCATTTCATGGATGCGACACCATTGACGGTTGGCCAGGAATTCAGCGGCTATGTATCGCAGCTGGATCACGGATTGAAAGCGATCAAAAATACCCTGCCGCACCTGAGCGAACTCGCGCTTGGCGGTACAGCTGTAGGGACCGGTATCAACACTCCAAAGGGCTATTCAGAGAATGTCGCGAAGCATATCGCCCAACTCACGGGTCTTCCGTTTGTAACTGCAGAAAACAAGTTCGAAGCACTGGCTGCGCATGATGCGATCGTGGAAGCACATGGTGCATTGAAAACTGTTGCGGTGAGCCTCATGAAAATTGCAAATGATATCCGCATGCTTTCCTCCGGCCCAAGAAGCGGGATCGGCGAATTGTTCATTCCGGATAATGAGCCGGGATCTTCTATCATGCCGGGTAAAGTGAATCCGACGCAGTGTGAAGCGCTGACAATGATCGTTGCACAGGTATTGGGTAATGATGTTGCGATCAATATTGGCGGCGCAACAGGTCATTTTGAATTGAATGTGTTCAAGCCTGTGATCATCTATAACTTCCTGCATAGTGCAAGACTGATTGCAGATGGTTGCGTATCATTCAATGATAAATGTGCGGTGGGTATCGAGCCAATCGAAGCGAATATCAACAAGCACGTAGAGAATTCGCTGATGCTGGTTACATCCCTCAATACTAAAATTGGTTATTATAAAGCAGCGGAGATTGCACAGAAAGCACATAAAGAAGGAACGACATTGAAAGAAATGGCGGTGAAACTTGGATATGTTACACCGGAGGAATTCGATCAATGGGTGATCCCTGCAAACATGGTTGGGGAGATCAAGTAATATTTTATATACGCATTCAATGCCCGATGTTCGATGCCGGATCCGGTGTCGGCATCGGGCATCTTTTTAAGGGTGAACTGTTTTTATAATCCCCTATCATTGGTGATAACTGGTATCGGAAGCATAGCGACTGTATATATGCCGTATAGGGAACCTGCATAGACGTCTCATAAACGTCTCGTCAAAGGTCCCGTCAAAGTCTCGTCAAGGTCTCGTGAATATCAGGTAAATGTCAGATAAACATCAGGTCGACATCAGGCAAACTTCAGGTAGCTATCAGGGAGTAAGCCCCGGTTTGATCCAATTCTCCATCCGGGCATACAAGTATTACTGTAACATAATATCGCGCAAAAATTATACCCGATATCCGGTCTCGCTCTGCAATATACGCAGGCAAGAAATATGCGTGGATAAGAATGTGTATCGAGATGAAGCAGGAAATGAAGATGATGTGTCGCATCGTTTGACGGTGTTCCTTAATTAACTGAACTTGCCAGTTATATCCCTACAGTCATTTGATGGCCGATGACCAATGGCTGATGCCCGATTTAAAGCCCGATGCGCGAAACAATCCTATCAAGGGCAAAAAGTAATTAATAAAATGAAAGATTTTCCGCAGAAAGAAAGCGCATATCGATCATCGGTCATCGGCCATCGACCATCGAACGGTCATAAAGCTATAACTGGCAAGTTGGGTTAGTTAAACTCCGTCATAGCTTGACTTTTTTTATGAATCAGCTAAAAACAAAGTTGCTTTCCCCGGACTTACTCCCCGTTCTTATCGTCTTCCCGGTTTAATTTTTACGGCATTGACTTGACTAAACGAGATTATATTATATTATAACCAGGCAGGGAATGCCGGTTTGATACCGGACATATAATTATTAAACATCCCTGGCGTTGATTTTTCGTATAAATCCCATTAAAAAAAGTGATTAACACGTATTTACCAATATTTCCGCTCTTCGTTTCTTGCAAATAAGAAATAAAACTTTCATTTTAGTGGCGGTTTAATCAATCTTAAATCCGAATCTATGAAAGAAATGAAACGTTCTTCTTATATATCCGCTTATCCATTGAAGGTAATGGAGCAGGCGATGGAGGAAGCAAATGGGTCGCTGCAAAGAAGCGAGAACTCTGCTTACCTTAATGAATTACTGGCGGATCGTGCAAAATCGGTAAGCCGGATCAGAATTTCACCGATGAGTGACCCTTATCAGGCACCAGTGAATGACCCGATTTCCAGAACGACAATTCCTTCTTAAGTTTTTCCACGTATCCGATATACGTTGATCACCGGTTTTGTTATCGTGATTTTACTACAATATTGAAGCCCCTTTACGGGGCTTTTTTTATTGAAAAATTGTAAGGGGTTAACAATGTTGCTGCTACAAATTATAATCAAAAAAAAGTAGTCATTTAAGACAATAAAATTACTATCACTGGCTAGTGAAAAGTGTAGTGAATACACGCGCTTGAAAATGAACAAAGTACTATTGCTTTCCATTTGCAATCCATGTATTTTGCCGGTGTTTAATCCATCTTTTGAAACACCATAATTCGGCTTATGAAAACAGCTTTACACAGTATCTCTTTTCCGGCTTGGTGTAGACGGTTGAAGCTGCTGCACTGTTTTCTTGCTCTATGCATGGCGCCAGGCGCCGCTGCCTTTGCTCAGACTGTTACTACAGGTAAGAGCTTTGTAAATATTACACGTCCAAACGGAGGAACTTTTTTGCCTGGCGATATAATAGAAGTAAGAGCTACGATTGCTGTGAATGGCGGCAGTAGCGCGACCAACAGCAGGTTAAATAATGTTCGCTATAATGATACGATCGATCTTGCCAAGTTTGAATATATTGACAACTCTCTGCAGATGATCTCTAATGAAGGACGTTTGCAGACGGCTTACACAGACAATGCAGATGCAGATTCCGCACATATTGATAAAGCAACTGGCAGGCTGCGTTTTAATATTGGTAATGGTGCGGGCTTGGCAAATGTTACATCACAGGGGAACAGCGCAACAAATGCGGGTCGTTTATGGGGTCCGGGATTCAGGCCTTCGTTTTTCGGAAACACCTGCATCCGCGTGTACGCATTTCGTGTAAGGATCAAAAATGCTCCGGATGTGGCGATCGATGAAAAGATAACGCTGCCTGCAGGTAATTTCCGTTACCAGCTTGGATCAGTAGCAACAACGGTATTGTCAAATTTTTCTCCTTACTATATCCGTATTGCTCCCGACTATGGATTATGTGCAAATGCAATTGGTTCAAATGCGATCGTCGGGGAATCCGGAGGAACCTTTGGATCCGGAGCTGCGCAGAACAGGGCAGGGGGAACTTCGTTTGTTCCGTTGCCTTATACGTTTTTGAATTTTGGTGCAAACGCACCTAATGATAACTATTACGGTCTGGCGAATACAACAAGCAGTGATGGAACCGTGAACCCAAATGTGCCATACTCTTCAGGTTCGGGCAGTAGTTCGCGTGTATTCACTGTATGGGATATCATTGGCGATCATACGGGCGCGGCTGATCCAACACTCGGTAACTTACCGGGAACAGGTGGCTATACGGTAGTGGTCAATGCGAGTTATGAAACAAACCGTGCGTTTACACAAACTATCGGCGGACTTTGTGAAGAGACCTATTATGAGTTCTCTGCATGGTTCAGGAATATTTGCCGTCGCTGCGGCTGTGATTCAACCGGTAAAGGTGCATCGCAATCGGGCTATAAACCCGGGCCAGATAATGATTCTTCAGGAGTACGTCCAAACCTTAACTTCCAGATCGACGGAGAAGACTATTATACAAGCGGGAACATTCCGTATACAGGAACATGGGTGAAGAAAGGCTTTGTATTTAAGACAAGAGCTGGTCAAACAAGCATGACATTAACCATCAGGAATAATGCGCCGGGTGGTGGTGGTAACGATTGGGCGATTGATGATATTGGTGTGGCAACCTGTTTGCCGAACATGAAATATTCACCAACGATAACACCAACGGTTTGCCAGGGAAGTCCTTTTAAAGTGACAGATACGATCCGCTCGTATTTTAACAACTATCGCTTTCATCAATGGCAGACAAGTATGGATGGCGGCAGTACATGGACAAATCTTGGTGGGCCGATCGATAGTGTTCCACACTTCAACACTTCGTTGAATATGTACGAGTACTGGAGTTCTTATTCGACGCCACTGATCACGGCTGCGGACAACGGGCGTAAATTCCGCTTGATACTTGCAACGAGCCTGGTCAATCTGACCAATGAAGCCTGCCGTACAACGGATGAAATGAATGGAGTGACCCTGAATGTGATCAATTGCGGAGGAGTACTTGCAACAAAATTTGTTTCATTTAATGGGGCTGTGCATAATGGAAAGAGTATACTAAGGTGGGCTGTTGCCGATGAGGAACCAGATGTGGTTTACGGTATACAGCGAAGTTATGATGGCGTGAACTTTAATACGATCGCGACGGTGAATGGTAATGGAAGAGCAGGCAGTCAGAACTCTTATTCTTATACAGATCCTTCGGATCTGGGTGGCAAAGCACATTACAGGATCTATCTGCAAACACCGGATCATCGTGGTACCTATTCAAGAACCCTGCAATTGGAGACTAAAGCATCGCCGTTCTCTTTTGTATCCGTGGTAAATCCATTCCAGCATGAGTTGCTGTTCGATATATCAATTGAACGTGGTGGTACTGCGAGGGCTGAACTGATAGATAATCTCGGCAAGGTTGTCAAACGTAAAACCTTTGATGTGCGTGATGGTGTGAATCAGCTTTCAATGACAGATACAGATGTGTTGCCATCAGGAATATATATCCTGAGAGTTGAGGCGGGTGGAATGGTGATCTATAGAAGAGTAATGAAACAAGGTTTGTAATTGATCGACGGAGGAATAATAAGTGGCCTGTTTTTAGAAAGACAGGCCACTTATTATGCAGGTGAAAAAGATGCGCGGCTCACTGATTTGTTTAAGACCAATGAGCCGCGCTATTCTAAGATGAGGATATATATTATGACACCTGAACTTTATCGCTTACTTCGGCATTCGTTTCAACCGTAGCGTGCTGATCAGCGTCTTTCTTTTTAAATAATCTTTTCTGGAAGATAAAGAGCGTGATCACTCCGATAGAAATTGAAGCGTCAGCGATATTAAAGATCGGGCTGAAGAATTCAAAGTCTTCACCGCCAACAAACGGAACCCAAGAAGGGTATGTGGAGCGGATCAGGGGGAAGTGCAGCATATCCACCACACGGCCATGAAGAAAGCCTGCGTAACCATGTTCCGGGAACATTTTCGCAACATAGGAGTAAGAGCTCTCTTCGAAGACCATTCCGTAGAACATACTATCAATAAGGTTGCCTAATGCACCAGCGTAGATCAGTGAAGCGCAGATGATAAAGCCTTTACTGTATCCCTGTTTTACGATGCGGCCAAGATACCAGGTACCAAAGATCACAGCACCGAGACGAAATAATGTGAGCAGCATTTTGCCCCATTCACCGCCAAATTCCCAGCCCCAGGCCATGCCCTTATTTTCGATAAAATAAAGTTCGAACCATTTCTGCCCGAACACAAGGGTGACCGGTCCGAAAGGATAGTTGGTTTTGATCCAGATCTTCAATGCCTGGTCGGCCAGAATAATGAGTGCAATAAGAAGGATAGAGTTTCTAAGCTTCACAGTATCACGTTTAAACAGCAAATATAAGGAACCCGGCCGGTTGTGCCTTTTTTCGATTGGCGGAGGTATGGGATGATAATACAGCGGTTTGAACCGGGATATTGGGAAGATTCAGCAGATTTTCACCGTTATTTTCTCCTGAAGATTTTGTGTTTTACCCAAGGCCTGGCCCGGGCTCAATAGTAGTTTAGTGGTATGATCTGATCAACCGGTGCCATCTGGCACTGGGGCATTGTCTTCCTCAGATAAGGGGCGGGCATGCGGGCGACCCTTTCTCAGGAAGGCGATGCTTTTTATTTTTAGTTCAGCCGGAAGGCTGGTTATATAAGGCAGGATGAAGAAAGTAAATGAGTAAAGAAGATATTCATTTGCTGTTCTCATTGCTGCGATCGAAGCCGGAGTTTTCTTATTCAGGCGGGAAAAGTCAGTGTCGACTGAGAGAATAGACTTAAACAAGCTCTGTTGATCTCAGCGCCTGTCAATCCTCACGCGAATTTTCTAAGTTCACGTGAGGATTTTCTTTTCCGGAACCCAGGAATCCCCGGGCCGGGAAAAGGCGCATAATGATTGAAAATTATCGAATGAGAAGATTGTCTTGTAAGGGTAAGAATTCTGCACTTCGGAAATTCTATCTCCGGATTAATATCTCCCGGTAGTTCTCAGAACCGGTTTATCATATCCGTAAATATTGACGCGAACCAGCCATTTTTATTATCAAAACGACCTGTGGTCCTTCACCCAATTCGTAATATATCCGGCAATCTCCGCCGTAGATGTGCCGGGCGCAAATAACTTCCCAACGCCAAGTTGATTCAATGAAGCCATATCGTCTTCAGGAATGATGCCGCCACCTGTAAGCAGCACGTCATTCATTCCCTTCTGTTTCATTATCTCCATCACTTTCGGAAACACCGTCATGTGCGCGCCGGAAAGGATGCTGATGCCGATCGCATCCACATCCTCCTGGAGTGCAGCGTTGACCACCATCTCAGGGGTTTGACGAAGGCCTGTGTAGATCACCTCCATTCCTGCATCACGCAGGGCAGTAGCTATTACTTTCGCGCCGCGGTCGTGGCCATCCAATCCTACCTTGGCAACTAAAACTCGTACAGGTCTGTTCATGACGGAATGTTTACCGGTTATCAGGCAAATAAAGATAATGCGTTTTTGATTCGGTGTATTGTTTCTTCCCTGCCGATCAATGCCGCAATATCAAATACATGAGGACCAAATTTTCCGCCAACCAGCATGATCCGGAAAGGCATCAGCACCTCGCCTGGTTTGATCTTATTGGCTGCGGCCAGTTCCTTGAAATTTGTTTCAAGGTCATGCGCATCCCATCCCTGCGTCAGTTCAAAATTCCGGATCAGTTCCGCAAAAAATAACTGCTTTGCCTCATTCCACTTTGGCTTTACCGATTCCGTATCGAGCGTTACAGGACGTTGAAAAAAGAAAGAAGACTGGTCATAAAAATCAGGCAGTAATGTGCAACGGTCTTTCACCAGGCCGATCACTTTCTCAAGAAGCTGGTCATCTGAAACAGTCAGCCCTTTGCCTTGCAGGACGGGCTTTACCACTGGTAATAACGCTTTCGCATCCGAATGTTTGATCCATTCGTGATTGAACCATTTCGCCTTTTCATAATCAAATCTTGCACCCGCGCTATGCACCCGGTCAAGACTGAACGCCTGTATCAATTCTTCCCTGGAGAAAAGTTCTTTTTCAGTTCCATCATTCCAGCCGAGCAACGCAAGCAGGTTGATAAAAGCTTCAGATAAAAAGCCTTTTTCCCTGAAGCCTTCTGTCAGTTCATTGGTCTTCGGATCTGTCCAGTTCATTGCAAAAACCGGGAAGCCGTATTTTGCTCCATCACGTTTACTCAGTTTACCATTGGGACCGAGTATCAGTGGAAGGTGCGCCCATTGCGGCATTTGCTCAAGACCAAAAAGATATTTCCAGCAGAGTACATGCACCGGCGCGCTTGGCAACCATTCTTCGCCGCGGAATGCGTGCGTGATCTTCATCAGGTAATCGTCAACCACCACCGCAAGATGATACGTTGGCATGCCATCCGCTTTCAGCAACACTTTATCATCAACAAGTGATGTATCAAAACTTACTTCGCCGCGGATCATATCTGTAAACGAAACAGTTTCCTGCTCAGGCATTTTTATACGCACCACGTGCGAAACGCCATCTTCCAGCAGCTTGTTCGTTTCAGCTTCTGAGAGTGACAAAGAATTCCGCATTTTCAAACGCAGTGTATGATCATATTGTGGTGAAGGATTTTGCTCGGTCTTGAAATCCTGCCGCATTTTTTCGAGATCCTCGGGCGTATCAAAAGCATAATATGCATGACCCGCTTTCACCAGTTGCTCTGCATACTGACGATATATTGGTTTTCTTTCGCTCTGACGGTAAGGTCCATAGTCGCCACCATGTACCGGGCTTTCGTCCGGGGTAAGACCGGCCCAGGCAAGACAATCAAAAATATACTCTTCGGCTCCCGGCACATAACGGCTTTGATCGGTGTCTTCGATCCTCAAAATGAAATCACCATTATGTTTTTTTGCGAATAGATAATTATACAGAACAGTTCTTACTCCACCCAGGTGAAGTCCCCCGGTGGGACTGGGAGCGAATCTTACGCGTACTTTGTTTGCCATAGGGCGCAAAGATAGTGAGCGATGGCTGATGACCGATGACCGATTGCCGAATTGACTCAACTGTTAGAGGAAAAAACTGCAATTTCTAAAAGACACTTCAATTTCAGGCCGGTTCTTTCGGCCATCGGCCATCGGTCATCAGCCATCGCTCACTATCTTCGCAACGTGAAATACTTCATCAAAACTCCCTGGTGGCTCAAAAAAATTTATGCTTCCTATACCTGGAGCATACCCGTGAAGGAGAAGGTATTGTTTTTAACGTTTGATGATGGGCCGCATCCGCAGATCACCCCGTTTGTGCTGGATGAACTGAAGAAGAGAAACGCAAAAGCGAGTTTTTTCTGTATAGGAAAAAATGTATTGGCTTACCCTGATGTATATAAACGCATTATTGAAGAAGGACACACAGTGGGAAACCATACACAACGACATTTAAATGGTTGGAAAACGGATAATCGCGAGTATCTCAACGATATTTTTGAGGCAAGTAAATACATTGACTCAGCTTTGTTCCGCCCGCCTTATGGTCGCATCACTTTTTTTCAGGCAAGAAACCTCAGGGATACATTGAAGAATGACAAGGCCAGGGTGATCATGTGGGATGTGTTAAGCGCGGACTTCGACGAAACTTTGTCGGGAGAAAACTGTTTAAACAACGTAGTACTCAATTCCACAAAAGGTTCTATCGTCGTTTTTCATGACAGTGAAAAGGCCTGGAAGCGATTGGAATTTTCTTTGCCGAGAGTGTTAGATTTTTTCGAAAAAAAGGGATACAGATTTGAAAAATTATCAGTGACCTGATTTGAATATAAGCTATAGTAAAAATACTTATGTGTAGAAGACTGATTACAAAAACCTGATAATCATATAAAAATTTAGGGCCTGGGTAGAAACCCTGGCCCGTTTTTAATCCGTACCCTATGAAAACTGGCTTAAAGGTAAAATAAATTTTCATTTATGCAAACAAATTTCCAACTGTTTGTAACCAAATTCTATTCTATTTCTCTTTTATAATTGTTCAACCAGATTCTATGTACCTGATCGATACACACGCGCATCTTTACTCAAATCAATTCAATAATGACAGGGCCGAAATGATCGACCGCGCACGCAAAGCCGGCCTTGGTAAAATTTTATTACCGGCAATTGATTCATCCACGCATGAACGGATGATCCAGCTTGAAGAAGAGAACCCTGAACTCTGTATATCCATGATGGGGCTTCATCCCTGTTCTGTAAAAGAGAATTATGAGCAGGAGCTTAAAGCGATCGAAGATTATTTTTCCAGGCGCTCCTTTATTGCAGTAGGTGAAATAGGACTCGATTTTTACTGGGATCTGACCTTTAAAGAGCAGCAATTCAAAGCGTTCCATCAACAGATCGAATTGGCCCTGCAATACAAAGTGCCTATTGCGATCCATTCCAGGAACGCAAATGATGAAAGTATCCAAGTGGTTAAAGAACACCAGAAAGGCGATCTGAAAGGAGTTTTCCATTGTTTTTCCGGTACAGTAGAGCAGGCAAAACAGATGACCGACCTCGGGTTTTACCTTGGTATCGGCGGTGTATTGACATTCAAGAATGGTGGGCTTGACAAAGTGATCGGGGAAATAGACACTCGTTTCCTGGTCCTTGAGACGGATGCACCCTACTTAGCCCCTGTTCCTTTTCGCGGAAAACGCAATGAAAGCAGTTATCTCACCCATGTGGCACAGAAACTTGCTGACCTGAAACAGCTGAGTGTGCAGGAAATTATTGATCAGACCACCCTGAATGCCCAAAATTTATTCGGTCTCTAAGCCCCGAAGCTGTATTTTTGCAGCCCCTAATCCGGCAGCAATGCCATTAGTTCAATACGGAGACGTGTCCGAGTGGTTGAAGGAGCACGCCTGGAAAGTGTGTATACGGGAAACCGTATCGCGAGTTCGAATCTCGCCGTCTCCGCCTCCGCCCGCCAAAGCTTTAGCGAAGGCGGGCTTTTCATTTATAGCATATCCTATTCCCCCGGGCGAGCTTCGGCGGACGCAGTCCGGCTCCGTCCGACCGGGAAGCATTTGCTGAGTATAGTGCTGATTAACTCAGATAAATCCTCGTCATTCTATGTTGTTTTTCGCAGAATAGAGGGATGAATACAGCATGGGTAACTTTCCTGCCCGATATACCTTCATCGGATGTACTATGTCTACATATTAAGATGTAATAACGGCGATTTTATAAAGGATCGACGAGTGACCTCAAAAAAAGATCGGCAGACACGTTAATGGCCAGGTTCCGGCAACGGCAAACCTGCTTCCAATTGAATTGGTGTTCTATTGCGCATTCAAAGAAAAATGCAAGGCCTTAGAATTGAAAAATACCTGAAATCAGGATCTGGAAGAGCATTTTTACTGAAAAGATTGATTTAAGAAGAGTATAAGATTTGAATCGCGGTTGTTTATTACGTTTACCGGTAAACTGATCAACCAAACCTCCTCTTTTCTCGGTAAGTCCCATCAAAACCGCCGCCGAACGATGAAGCAGACTGATCTACTGCTTCATCCAATCTGTTTTTTTTATCTCGTATACGAAATTCAATTTAGGCGCTTCTCCATAATATCTGACCTCTTCCTCACCTATCTTTGTTGCTCCAACACGACCGATCGCTATCTGTGACCGCGTATTATTTGCGCCGATATGAAAAAGAACACGCGAGGTAAACTGAAATGCATGATCAAGCATCAGTTTTTTTACTGACCTGTTAAAACCTGTTCCCCAGAATTTCGTTGCGTAAAAAGTATAACCAATGAAAATACTGTTGTCAGCCCGGTTGTATTCATAAAAGCGGGTGCTTCCCGCAACCGCTCCCGTTGCTTTGTCGATGATCTTAAAAGCGCCTTTACTTTCTATTGCGCCATTAAAAAAATTTTGAAATATCTCCTTCTTCCAGCGATCTTTATTCGGATGTTGCTCCCAGATCTTCGGATCGGACGCAACGGCATATAAAACATCAAAATCTTCATCCTTCAACGGAATAAGGATGGCTTTTTCATTTTCAAGTAATGGTTGAATATTCGGCTCCATATTAATAATGATGGTTTAAGTTAATTCTTTTATATAAACGGCCAGTTCCTTTTCAACTGAATTGTCTGATCCCTCCAGTTGATGAATGATCTTATTTCTTTCCTGCTGATTTTTATTCTGGCTCAATTTTTTCTGACCCGTTAATGAACTTACCTCCAGCTCAAATGCGACGATGCCTTTTAACATACCGGAGATATATTTCTCCGGCAGACTATCCCACTGTTCTTTGTAACCACGATCATAAAAGGAGATCATCTCTTCAAGCATTATTTTTTTAGAACTATTATCATGCAGGATCGTGGATCTGCCATAAGCATGCACGGTGATATAATCCCAGGTTGGGACCGACTCCCGCTTTTCATAATGTTCCGGGGAAATGTAAGCATGCGGGCCGGAAAAGATAACAAGGGAAGTATTGTTTTCAATATATTTCGTCTGGTCATTCACCGCAGAAAAATGCGCACGCAGAAATATCTTTCCGTCCCGTTCATTCACTGTAAATGGCAGCATGGTCGCAACTGGTGTCGAATCGATATTTGTGACGATCGCTGCGAAACTATATTTCTTCATAAAAGCGATCTTTGCAGCCATGTCATCAAACAGAAATGCTTTTGGGATATACATGATGTTTTTGTCTTTAAATACAAACCAAAGCTAGATTGAAAATGGATTACCTTTATAGTCCAATACAGATAAAATGGGTAGTCCAATTGTTGATCAGCTTTTTTCTGCTGTTACATTCAGATCAGATGCCGGTCGCGCGGTTTATCTTCAGCTGGCAGATACGATATTGTCGTTTATCAAAAATGGCCGGCTTAGTAGCGGACAGCAATTGCCCGCTACCCGTGATCTTGCTGCTTTACTCGGCATCAACAGGATCACCGTATCAAAAGCTTATGAAGAATTGCAGATGCAGGGCTGGCTCGAAAGCTTTGTTGGGAAAGGCACTTTTGTTACCACCCATATTCCCGAAAATGCGCCGAAGGCTTTACGTGAATCATCCGGAGTAAACGGGATGAAAAAGGCGGGCTTCGCTGTTGAGCCATTGGATTATCTCGATAAAAAGGTATCGCTCGTTAACACAACGCTGCACCTGGATGATGGTTTTCCTGATGTAAAGCTTGCTCCGTTAAAGGAGTTATACCGCGCATACAGAGGTCAGTTGACCCGAAGCGGTTTGTATCATCGTTTCGGTGTTTATAGTATGCCGGATGGATCCGCATACTATAAACAGGCGTTGTCAGATTATCTGAATGAAACGCGTGGATTAAGAACAACGGCTCCAAACATTCTCTCGGTGAAAGGAACGGTGATGGGACTTAATCTTGTCTGCAATGCATTGATCCGCCCCGGTGACATCGTGGTTTCAGGTATTCCCGGCTGGTTGAGGGCTGAAAGGAATTTTATCCATGCCGGGGCAAAGCATATTGGGATTGCTGTCGATGAACATGGACTGGTGATCGATGAGTTAAGAAAGATCTGTAAGAAGAGAAAAGTCAGAATGGTTTATGTGACACCGCATCATCATTATCCTACAACAGTATCGCTTCGTATAGACAGGCGGCTTGAGTTATTAAGTCTGGCAAATGAATACGGCTTTATCATTTTTGAAGATGATTATGATTTCGATTTTCATTACAGGCACCGTCCGTTGCTTCCGCTTGCGAGTGCGGATGAAAATGGTATGGTGATCTACTGCGGATCATTCAGCAAGTGTTTTTCACCGGCATTCCGCATGGGTTATCTCGCTGCTTCCGAAAATGTGATCGATCATTTGGGACGTGTGCGCATGCTGCTTGACCGGCAAGGGGATCATATACTGGACAATGCCATGGGTGAACTATTAAATGAGGGAACCATTCAGCGATACCTTCGTAAGACCTTACCCGTATATAGAGAACGAAGGGATTTTTTCTGCAACTTATTGACCGCAGAATTAAATGATGTCGCCACGTTTTCCATACCGGAGGGCGGCCTGTCTGTATGGGCAAAGTTCAGCCGGTCGGTAAACCTGGAAAGGCTTTCCGCAGAAGCATTGAAAAAGGGATTGTTTATTTCAGACGGCAGGGCTCATCATTATCCTGGCATGCAATTGAATTCTATCCGGTTGGGATTTGCATCTTCTTCGTTGCCGGAATTGGAAAAGAGCGTTAAGATCATCAGGGGAATCATCAGAAAAAGCCAGGCAGGCCGGGCAACTTGAGATAATTTGCTGAGCCGGGATCTCCACAATTGAGCTACCGTGTACCCACCTCTTTTCAGCAATTCGAATGGCGTAAGGTTCCTCCTCCGGCGGACACGTCCCGCAGATTACGCTGATTTTTCCAGCTTTTTATCTGTGAAGTTGCTTTAGATATTGGATGTCTCCGTACGTTGCTGACGCAGATGCGCAGATAAACTAAAAATTTAAAACAACTATCTGCGTATCTGCGGATACCAACACAGCCAGATGCCCAAAACGAGAAAATGTTCTTAAGAAACAATGATAAGATCTGCGTAATCTGCGGGACGTGTCCGCCGGAGGAGGAACCGTACGCCAGTCAAAGTTGTGGGTACACGGTAGCTCAATCGAGGAGCTCCCGGCTCCGGCAGTCTTGAAATTGAATTAAACGTTAGGTCGCTTAGCCTGCCCGGACTTTGATCCGGGGGCCGGGATGACAGTCACACTTCGCTCCTTAACTTGATGCTGAACTTTTAAACAAAACATCTTTGGACTTTTTAACAAAACGAGGATTGGCCTGACAGAATAATTTTATCTGTGAAAATAATAGCACGGATCTTAAAACGAACCCTGATCTTTTTTGCGGCATTGATCGCATTACTGATCCTGGTTTCCTTTGTTTATATGAGACAGGCAAAATTTGGAAAAGCACCATCAGGCGAACGGCTGGCCCGGATGCAAAATTCACCAAACTACAGGGACGGAAAATTCAGGAATACAATGGAGACGCCAACTTTGGCAGAAGGCTATAGCATGGCCGGTGAGATTTATAAATCCATTTTTAAAAGAAACCCACGGCGCTCCCCCGGAATTGATCTTCCCTCAATGAAGAGCGATCTGAAGCATCTTCCAATGGATAAAGACCTGCTGATCTGGTTTGGTCATTCTTCTTATTTATTGCAATTGAATGGAAAACGGATACTGGTTGATCCGGTATTCAGTGGAAATGCATCACCTGTTCCCGGAACGGTGAAAGCCTTCAGGGGAACGGATGTTTACAAAGTAGAGGATCTTCCGGCGATCGATTACCTGTTGATCTCGCATGATCATTACGATCACCTGGATTATCAGACAATATTGCAATTGAAAGATAAGACGTCAAAAGTTTTTTGTGGTCTTGGCGTTGGTTCGCATTTTGAATTATGGGGATATCCGGCTGATAAGATCAATGAGATGGATTGGCATGACAGTATTGATCTGAAAAACGGTTTTATCATTTCCGCCAAACCTGCACGGCATAAATCCGGTCGCACATTTTCGCAGGATAATACATTATGGGTTTCTTTCCTGATCAATGCGGCGGGAAAGAAAATATATATCGGAGGCGATAGTGGTTACGGTACTCATTTTGCGGAGATCGGTGATCTGCAGGATTCGATCGACCTGGCAATTTTGGAAAACGGACAGTATGATAGTGCGTGGCATTATATCCATTGTCTGCCGGAAGAGGTCCTGAAAGCCGGCCGCGATCTGAAAGCAAAACGCATCTTTCCTGTGCATTCATCCAAATTTGCGCTAGCCAAACATGCATGGGATGAGCCACTGATTGAATTGACAAAACTGAACGAAACATATAAAATCCCCTTGCTGACGCCTGTTATCGGTGAAGTGGTTAATTTAGGGGACACCAATTATTCACCGCGTCAATGGTGGAAAGGAATAAACTGATCAATCATGAATGATCCAATGATGAGAGTGACGGAGATCACCAGTTGTTATATCGGCCCGGAAATATCACCCGAGCATTTTATTTCCGAGCACGTCTTTTTATTCCTGGCAAAAGGAAAGATAGAAGGATACGATGGTCATGAGAAACAGGTGATAACGTCGGGGCAGTATTGTATTGTCCGTAAGAATCACCTTGCGCGCTATAACAAACAAAAAGAAGAGGAGCAGTTTGAAAAAGTAGTGATCGCATTTGATGAACCATTTTTAAAGCGATTCCGGGAAAAACGGAAGATCACTTACCGCGAAGCGGTGCCGGGAAGTGCTTTTGTGTTATTGCAGCAGAATGAGCTTGTGCCGAATTTCATCAGGTCTCTGATGCCATTTTATGCAGGAACAGGAAAGATCGATGCAATGTTTGAAGAGATCAAACGCGAAGAATTGCTGCTGATCCTGCTGCAGACCAACCCGGGGTTGGAATCAATCCTGTTTGATTTTGGCACTCCAGAAAAAATTGATCTGCAGGCGTATATGAACAGGAATTTCCGGTTCAATGTAACGCTGGAGCGATTTGCCTATCTCACCGGCCGGAGCCTGTCCGCATTTAAAAGAGATTTCAAAAAGATCTTTCTGGATACGCCAAGCCGCTGGCTGGTGCAGAAGAGATTGCAGGAGGCTTATTTCCTTATCAGTAATAAAGATAGAAGGCCTTCAGATATTTATCTCGAACTTGGGTTCGAGGACCTTTCACACTTTTCATTTGCGTTCAAACGTAAATATGGATTGAACCCTTCAGCGTTAAGATTGAATAACAAAAGGTGACCAGCCACATTTAGTTAAGATGCATTTCCGTTGCTTGATTATCCTTACCGTTCTTCCCGACTTACCGGTAAAATTAAACCGGTGAGGCGGGAAGGACGGTAAGGATGAAATGGGTGGATGCTGACCCAGGCAATATTGGTTTTCAATCGGATCGTTGTGTTACCGTTCATTGCAGTATAAAATAGCAAGTAAAATAACGTTCACTCAACCGATCAGGTGAGCTGCTTTTTTTAAAAAATCCTGTTTTTGTAGGATAGGTGATAGGTATTTGCGCAGATACTTTTATTCCCTAAAACCAAAACAGTATGAAATATATAAGCTTCCTCCTCGCGTTTGTTTTCATCGCATCTGTATCCGAAGCCAGGATATGGAGGATCAATAATAAAGCAGGCATTAATGCTGATTTTACTACCTTCTATGATGCGGTCAATTCAAGTACGGTGGTGAACGGAGATTCACTGTATTTCGAACCAAGCACGGCCGACTATGCTACTAACTCAATAACCGTGACAAAACGCCTGGTGATGATCGGGCCAGGATATTTCCTCGATCCCGCAAACACATCCTATCCTGCAAATACCGGTCTGCAGGCTTCCACAGCTGATGCACGTATTGGTTTTTTTCGTCTTGCAGCTGGTGCGGCAGGCTCAAAGTTCATTGGACTGACATTGCCTGGCGGCGTTTATTTTTCAGCCACTTCGGACATTATATTTGAAAGAGTATTATTTGCAAGCTATACCGCTTTCGAGCCGGGGACCAGCGATCATATCACTTTCCGCAAATGTTATTTCTTTCAAACACAGATCGGAAATAATCCGTCAGCTGTGATCACCAATTTTGTTTTTGAGAATAATATTCTTACGAACAATTCCTTTTTAAATCTTGACAAACTTTCAGGTACAGGAAATATTTACAGGAATAACAGTGCCTATGGCGGGGCGAATGGATTTCAGATCCTGAACTGCTATATCGCCAATAATATCTTCGGTACTTATAGCGAATCCGTTTTCACCAACTCCACATTAAAGAACAACATCTTTCAAATGGCGCAGCCACTTCCCGGCACCGCAACGAACAATCTTATCAGCCAGGATATGGCTACTGTTTTTGTTGGCGGTTCCTCCGGAAGCTTTGATTCACGCATGGCATTAAAGCCCGGTTCTCCCGCAATTGGCGCCGGTCTTACTGTCGGTTCAGTGGTCACACCTGATTGTGGTGCCTATGGTGGTCCTGATCCGTACAGACTGTCGGGCATTCCTAACATCCCAACGATCTATACACTGACGGTGCCGACATCCATTCCTACAGGCAGCGCGACAATGAACGTTTCGTTCTCTACAAGGAATAACAATTAACACGAATGTCGCGCGAATTAGCGCGGATGACCGCGAATAGTGGCATGTTGGGAAGAAGAGTGCTGGTTTGACTGGAGTATCCCGTTCATCGAAGACTCATACGACACAGAGGTAATCTGCGATCGTGCGTGCTCATTATGCACCCTCACGATCCGCGATCATTCGCGGCCATTCGTGATCAAATTAGTGAACAAGATGAAATACTTTTACATATTTCTGTTATTAATGATGTCAGTCATCACGCAGGCCCAGGATCCTGCGTATCCTGCTGCGCCGGCTGCTCCGCTGCAGGTGACGGCTGCCGAATATTTTATTGACACAGATCCGGGTGCGGGAAGTGGGACAGCCATTACGCTTACGCCTGGTGTGAACATCAGCAATCTGGCTGCATCTATCAATGTATCAGGATTAACAAATGGTGTTCATCGTTTGTACATCCGTACAAGAAGTGCTGAAGGAAAATGGAGTATTACTTCGCAAAGAGATTTCTTGTATGATGCTGACGTTGTCTATCATGCTCCGCCGGTTGCTCCTCAGAATATTGTCGCTGCCGAGTATTTCATCGATACAGATCCGGGTGCCGGAGCGGGAACAGCCATTCCTGTAACGCCTGGCCTGACATTGACCAATGTTCCGGTTACGGTAAATACAGCTTCACTTAGTACAGGCGTGCATCGTTTGTATATCCGTACAAAAAATGCAGAAGGCTCGTGGAGTCTTACCATTGTAAAAGATTTCCTTGTTGATTTTGATTTCAATTATCCTGCAGCTCCTGTGGCTCCGCAGAACGTCACCAGTGCTGAATATTTTATCGATACAGATCCTGGCTTTGGAAAGGGCACGGCTATTTCCTTCACGCCTGGTCCCGATCTTGCTGGTCAATCGGCAAGCATCAATACTGCTTCACTTACTGTGGGCACGCACCGCTTATATGTGCGCTTCCGCAACAATGAAGGCGCCTGGTCACAAACCAGTGTAAAAGAATTTATTGTTGATAGTGAAGTACCCTACCCGGTAGCACCTGTTGCTCCGCAGAATGTGATTGCTGCTGAATATTTCATCGATACAGATCCCGGTGCCGGAAGCGCGACCGCCATTGCGATCACACCTGGAATACAGATCAGTAATGCTAACATCAGTGTCAATACAAGCGGATTGACAACTGGTACGCATCGATTATATATCCGTACGAAAAGTAATGAAGGCCATTGGTCGATCACTTCTGTACGGGATTTCATTGTAGATAGCGAACCCGCCTATCCTGCCGCGCCTGCTGCTGCTTCAACTATTACAGCTGCGGAATATTTCATTGATACAGATCCCGGTCATGGCAGCGGAACGCCGGTCACTGTTACACCAGGTGTGCAATTGCAGAACATACCAGTGACAGTAAATACAACCGGATTAACGAATGGAGCGCACAATTTTTACCTTCGCACCCGCAGTCAGGATGGTGTATGGAGTATTACGCAACACTCCACTTTTGTAACAAGCCTGATCACGCTATCTGACGATACCCTGTCATTTGTAAGTACGCCTGTTAGCGTAGCAAGCAACAAGCAACTGATCATTAAAAACGAAAGCAGTGTTTCCCAAACGATCACGGCGATCAATTCAACTGCGCCGTTCACTACAGACTTTACCGGTACGGTTACGCTCGCTGCCGGAGCTTCCGATACAGTGACGGTGATCTTCACGCCAGCTGCGGCGCAATTGTATGAGCAAACCATGGTTGTACAAACATCATCAGGCGACTATGATGTATTCCTTACCGGTTCAGGGATCTCCCAGGCACTTTCCTGGAGCATCGATCCTGCAACGGGGCATAATTATGGATCTGTGGCAACCGGATCTTCATCGGACTTCAATTTCACCATCCGGAATACCGGTAATGTGCCAGCAGTCTTATCTTCTGTAACATCATCCGATGCAGCATTCGTTCCAACCTTTACAGTTGGAACCAGTATCGCTGCCGGTGGTACGTTGACGTTGCCGGTCCGGTTTACGCCGACAGCGATTGCGAATTACAGCGCACAATTGAAGATCAAGTCGTCTACTGCAGGTCTTGATTCAGTAACAGCATCATTGTCCGGTATTGGCTTTACACAGGGAACACCGCCGGTGTTGAACTTTGTAACACAAGCTCCTTACCAGGGCACGCGTGGTGTAAATGCTGAAGCTGGCCAAACGGGCGACTATACCTACAAGATCGTATACAGATCTGCGGATAACCGCGCGCCGGCATCAGGCTATCCAAAAGTTGGCATCGACAGAAATGGTGATGGTGATTTTGATGATGCAAACGAAGGAGTATATCCAATGACGAAGGAAACGGCCGGTACGAACTATGTTGCGGGCGTTGTTTACACTTACACAGCAACACATTCTACCTATACGAACACACTTGGCTATCGTTTCTTTGCCAATGATGATCTGGGAAATGCGGCAACCACGGCTGATGTGAGCTATAAAGCCGGCCCGGTAATTACTTTCCAGTTATTGGATCTGAAGATCTTTGCAAACGATATTTCATTCAGTAAAACCAACCCTATTCCAGGGGAACCATTTACCTTATCCGCCAATATATCCAACAGTTCTGCATTCACCGCAACGAATGTACCGGTGAAATTCTATCGCGACACGATATTGCTTGATAGTGCAGTGATCCCTGTGGTCAGTCCGTTCAGCACAGCGACCGTCACCAAAGGAATGAGTTTTGCTACAGACGGATTCTATCCGATCAAAGTGTGGATCGACAGTGCCGGTACACTTGGTGAAACCAATGTACTGAACAATTACGCTATCCGACCCATCGTTGTGGGAAATGTAACATTGCCAGGTGGTATTGATGTGGAAACCGAAGCAACTGTGCAGAACTGCCCGACCCGTGTTGTGATCAGAGGTACGGCCAAGTATTATGGTACATCCGTTCCAACGGCTGTGGCAGGCGCGGAAGTAACTATCAAAACCGGTACGCTTACATTCAAGACAACAACCAATGCGGACGGATCCTATTCTTATCTCTGGGATAATCCTCCATGTGGCGGCACATTGTCTTATGTTGTGTCTGTTACTGACTTTACATTTACCAGTAAAGACAAAGCGGGCAGCGTTGCAGTGCCATGTGTCAGCGCGAATGCATGTACTCCTGCTGTTCAGCCTGGTGTGTCCGTTGTCTCAATGTTCAGCGGTCAGCCATGTTCTCAAACTGTAGGCAGCTCAGGCAATCTGACGGTGTCCGTAACTTATCGTGCGCGCAACCTGGATAACTTCTGGTGTGCATGGGATCAGATCCTGAAAGATACCGTGAAGATCTACCACAATGGTGTGCTGATCGCAACGTATAGCAGTCCGGACGGAACAACAAGCCCGGGTTCAACACAAACCTTCCCTGTAAATATTACATTGGACCAGAGCGGTCCGAATGTGATCGAAGCAGTATCGTCCTATGTTTATAATGAGTTCTTCCAGATCCCTGACAATTTCTATCACGGTGTGCTGATCCCGATGGGAGGAACGACATCCACAACAGTGATGGCTGAACCCAAAATGCCCGACCTTGCGATCCAGAATTTCCGTCAAACCAGTTTCAGGAATTTTGAATATGAAGACGCAAATATCGCTTGTGATAATGCCGGTCAGCATGCTGTACGCGTGTATGATTCAATCCCGGGTTCAGGAACATGGGTATTGCTGAAGAGTGATATTGTGAACTCACTTGGCGCAAGAGATGCACGTAGCTTCAGTTTCAACGGAACAAACCTTGCATTTGGAGCGCATGTGATCAGGATCGTAACAGATGATGATGCCCAGATTGCAGAGAAGAGTGAGAGTAATAATGAATTCCGTGCGACCATATTTATACCAATGCCTGATCTGACGGTTGGTGAGATCAAGCCTTCGCAGACCTCCGCGCCGGCAGGTTCGCAGATCTCTTTCAATGCCGTCATTAAGAATTCCGGAACGGCAACAGGATCATTCCGGGTGGCATTCCTTGCCAATGGTGTTCAGATCGGCAATAAAATAACAGTGAGTGGAGTTTCCGAAAAAGGTGAAGTGTTGGTAACATCCAATGCGTATACGGTCACCACGGCGGATAACACCTGCCCGATAGTAATAACGGTTGTTGCTGATGTTGATGCTCAGGTTACTGAGTCGGTGGAGAGCAATAACAGTTCAACACTTGATTTCGGATCGGATATCATACCGTTGATGGTTGCAGGTGAAGTTGGTTCTGCATCCAACCCGATCATTGTGCGCGTAAGCACGGCCCAGCTATTCTATCCGCTGATCCGAAATCTGGGTACAAGAGATGTGAGCAATGTGTCCGTTAAATTCATGCTGGATGGCAACTGGATCGGTAAGGATCATATTGCAACATTGAAAGCAGGACAGGACTTTGCTTCGCCGGTTACGTTTACCCAGGCATTTACCACACCGGGTAATTATGTGGTGCATGTTTTTGCAGACACATTAAATACCGCATGTGAGATCAGTGAATCCAATAACGAAGGCACTTATCATATCAGGGTGGTGGATAGTAACCCTGACCTGGAAGTGCTATCTCAATACATTTCTCCAAGCAGTCTGAATCCACAACCTGGTCAATCGATCACATTGGTCGGTACTGTCCGGAATGCGGGATTGAAACCAACACCAGGTAGTGTATTGCGGTTCCTGGTAGATGATATACAACTCGGTTCGGATGTTGCGGTGGGTGGATTGCAGCCCGGCCAGGATACAACAGTGGCAGCAACGGCAACTTATTCTTCACTGATCCCGGGCGTGAAAGTGATGAAGATCGTTGTTGATCCCGCCAATACCGTGTTGGAAGAACGCGAGGATAACAATGAAGCTACCCGCACCATGATCGTGGGTGATGCACCTGATATGGCACGAAGCCAGGTTGGTGCGATCCGGTTCGAATCAGGCTTCAAAGCTGGTGACAGCGTGCTGATCCATTACAGTATCAGGAATAATGGCTCATTGCCCGGAACTGCATGGGCAAGATTCCTGGTGAAAGATCTGAATGACGGATTAAGAGCCATTGATAGTGTAAGGTTCACATTGGCCGCAGGTCAGACGATGATCGTCAGCAAGAAACTGCTGATCGATATCAATAAAGGAAAAGTGATCACAGAGATCGTTGGTTGTGATCCGATCGAATATGATTTCCTGAATAATAATGATACACTTCAATTCAGCAACGTGATGATGCTGACGCGCAACCTGCTGGTGAACGGAGATCTGAATATGCGCGAAGGTATTACTGATGAGATCCCGGGTTGGATCGGTGGTAAACTGATGCTGGGAGATTTCAACCTGGAGGTGAATGGTGTGATCACTGATTTTGACAGTACACATTTTATCATCACAAATGGAGCAGGCCGTCTGCGTCTGGCTAACAACCAATCAGTAAATGTGTTCCCGATAGGGCCGTCAGAATTCAGCAGCAACTTTGCGAAGCTGACCAATACAGGAACCGCAGATCATTTCAGCATGAGTGTTGTGCCCTGGGTTTTGAAAAATGGTACAGCGGGAGATACGGTAAAAACAGGTAATGTAGACAGGACCTGGCTGGTGGAAGAGAATGTTCCGGGCGGTAGTAATGTTCAGCTTGAACTGTTCTGGTATCAGCCGGATGAGCAGCCTGGTTTCGCGCCGATGGCTTCAAGACTCGGCCACTACATGTCGGGCGCATGGCAGTTGGGAGATCCGGGAACTCCTTTAACGGATACCGCAGGCAGGTTGAGCCGTTTCCATAATGGTTACACAGGATTCTCACCATTTATTGTTACCAGCGGTGCGGGCATTGCATTACCGGTTGAGCTGCTCGCCTTTGATGCGACATTACAGGAAAGCAAAACATTGCTCAAATGGAAAACAAGTGATGAGATCAACAGTAATTATTTTGAAATACAACACAGTGCGGATGCACAGCATTTCACCAGTATTGGAAAAGTGAACACGAACAATATACCCGGCATTTTCAATTACCAGTTCGTTCACAATGATCCGCAGGAGGGCAATAATTATTACCGTCTGAAGATGGTTGATATTGATGGCAGCTTCAGCTACTCACCGGTAAAAATAGTAACACTGAGTGCCAATAAACTGCTGACGGTTTATCCAAACCCTGCGAAGCATGTTGTCACTGTAAAAGGATTGGCAGCCAACGGTACGATCCAACTGGTGTCATTCGACGGAAAAGTGGTAAGGCAACTGAAGACAACTTCAGGAAACCTGACCATCAACCTGGATGATCTTCCATCTGGTATATACATAATTACTTACAGGAATAATGGATTGTATCAGCAGGTGAAGCTGATCCGGGAGTAGGGAGGGATGGTCGATGTTGGATGGTCGATGGTCGATGGTCGGGCTCCGCATTTTGTTAAGGTCTTAATAGGACGAAAGTTTCTGACGGATGGAAACTACGTTGCAAAAAAACTTTAACGAAATGCGGAGTCCGATCATCGACCATCGACCATCCAACATCGCCCAAAACGGTATCAAATAAATTTTATTTGTTCAAATAATTCACCTCGTCTTATCTTTGCGGTGCATGAACAATCACCTCGATCATATTATCAATTCATAGAAAAAAGCGAACGATTCAGTTCGCTTTTTTTATGTCTAAAAACGACGGTTATGGATGTTGAAATACTGTCCCGGATTCAGTTTGCTTTTACCATTGCTTTCCATTATATCTATCCGCCGCTGAGTATTGGCCTGGGGCTGATACTGGTGATCATGGAGGGAATGTATCTCCGTACGGGTAACCCGGTCTATGAAAAGATGACACGTTTCTGGATCAGGATCTTTGCATTGATATTCGGTATTGGTGTTGCTACCGGTATCATTATGGAGTTTGAGTTTGGCACGAATTGGGCGGCCTATTCAAAGTATGTCGGTGATATCTTCGGCAGTGCGTTAGCTGCGGAAGGGATTTTTGCATTCGCCCTCGAAAGTGGTTTTCTCGGCATTCTTTTATTTGGATGGAACAGGGTAGGTCCGAAAGTGCATTTCTTTTCCACGCTGATGGTTTTTCTTGGATCGATGTTCAGCGCGGTATGGATCGTTGTGGCGAATAGCTGGCAGCAAACGCCGGCGGGTTATCATATAGTCGGCGAAGGTATGAATGCCCGTGCGGAGATCACGGATTTCTGGGCGATGGTGTTCAATCCATCCAGTGTCGACCGGTTGACGCATACCTGGCTGGGAGCTTTTCTTGCAGGTTCATTTCTTGTGCTCAGTGTGAATGCTTATTATATATTAAAAGGAAAATACCTTGAGATCGCGAAGCCTGCGTTCAAGATCGCGCTGAGTGTTGCGCTGATCAGTTCGCTTTGCCAGCTGGTGTCCGGTCATAGCAGCGCTGATGGTGTTGCAAAGAATCAACCGGCCAAGTTAGCGGCCATGGAAGGTCATTATGATAGTAGTGCCGCCGCCAGTATGTATCTTTTTGGTTGGGTTGATAATAAAGAACAAAAGACAAAAGGAGTCAGCATTCCCGGAGGTTTATCTTTTTTGGTACACCAGGATTTCAAAGCACCGGTCACCGGATTGAATGCGTTCAAACCGGAGGACCGCCCTTCACAGGTGAATGCGGTTTTCCAGTTCTATCATATCATGATCTCTATCGGGATGACACTGATAGCTCTGACAGTATATGCATCATTCCTTTGGTGGAAAGGAAAATTGTTTGACAAACGATGGTTGATGATCGTTTTTGCCTGGGCGGTTCTGCTACCGCAGATCGGTAACCAGGTTGGTTGGTTCACTGCGGAAATGGGCAGACAGCCCTGGGTCGTCTATGGTCTGTTAAGAACTTCCGACGGTCTTTCAAAAAATGTGCAATCGCAGCAGGTATTGTTTTCGCTGGTATTATTTACGCTGGTATATTCAACCTTGTTCATTCTTTTTCTTTATTTATTAAATAAAAAGATCAAACACGGTCCGGTGGATTATAATACAAAAGAGCCTATTGATGAAGGCAGCAAGCGTGATAACCCGATCCTGCAACATACTTAGCAACTACTATAATCAATTTTTATGACAACATTTCTTGGCCTTGATTATAATGTATGGTGGTTTCTTGTATTTGGTGGTGTGATCTCCGGATATGCCATCCTAGATGGATTTGATCTTGGTGCGGGTGCATTGCATCTTTTTCTTAAGAAGGAACAAAGCCGTCGCATTGCCTTGAATGCGATCGGTCCGATATGGGATGGCAATGAGGTGTGGCTGGTGATCGGTGGCGGCGCGTTGTTTGCAGGTTTTCCGGTGGCTTATGCTGCTATCTTTTCAGCGTTCTATGTTCCGTTCTTTGTATTCCTGATCGGTTTGATCTGGCGGGCTGTTGCCATCGAGTTCCGCAGCAAAGAGCCCGGAAAAATGTGGCGGCTCACCTGGGATTTTGTGTATTCATTTGCGTGTATCGTAATCGCTTTATCACTTGGATTGATGCTTGGCAATGTAGCTTATGGTCTTCCCCTGAATGCGGAACGGGAGTTTACCGGGAGCTGGCTTAGTTTTTTTAATCCGTTTTCCATTCTTGTAGCCATAACAACGCTTGCGTTGTTCATGATGCATGGAGCGATATATCTTGCCATGAAAACCGAGAATCGTTTATATACCAAACTCACGATCCTGGCCAAGAACTTCACTGTTTTTTTCGTCATGAGTTTTGCGATCACAACGGTCTACACGCTTTTATACGTGCCCCATCTCAGCGATCGTGTAAAAGCGAATCCGCCATTTTTCATCTTTCCGCTGATCATGATGCTGTCTATCGCCAATATTCCAAGATTATTGAACAAAGGAAAATACCGTCATGCGTTTGCCAGCTCCTGCATCACTATTGCTTCGTTACTGATCCTGGTGGCCATTGAGGTATTTCCCAATCTTCTCTTTGCATCCAATGATATTGCCAACAGCATCACCATTCACAATGCCGCCTCTTCTCAAAAGACCATGAAGATCCTGCTTACGATCGCACTGATCGGAACGCCGTTGGTGGGGATTTATACAGGGTTTGTGTTTTGGACATTTAAGGGGAAGGTGAAGTTGGATGAAATGTCCTACTGAGGACACGGATTTCGGGCGCGAATTTCGCGAATTGCTTTTCGGATAAATTATATTTCACCACTTATAGGAGATCTAATGTATGCTATACCGTTCAGCCGATTTGGTCCTGGTAATTATTTATAGCACTGTTGAAATATGTGTACCCAGGTTTTGTATTGTATAACTGAGTGAAAATTTGCTTTTCGATAAATCGGACAACACAATTTATCCGAAAAGCAATTCGCGAAATTCGCGCTCAAAAATCCGTGTACTCACTCGAATATAAGCTTCTCCGTAAATTCTTCCCCACTATCCATATTCAACACCTTCACCAGATAAAATCCCGAAGGCATCTTACCATTTCGCTGAATGCGGAATACGCCGGAACGGATGCGATTGGTCGTTTGCTGGTGAATTACCTGGCCGCTCAGATTGAACAGTCTGATGCTGTACGCAGCATCGGTTTTGGCGCTGATGCTGATGGAAAGCTCCTGCTTCACCGGATTGGGTGCGGCTGTGATGAATATCGCATTATGTGTCAGTTCAATCGTCTTACTGTAAGACTGACCATTGTTCTGTTCAACGATCTTCAAACGGTATTTGATCTTTCCGCCTGGGGCGTTATGGTCTGTAAATGTATATTTATTTCGTGCAGGATCGTTCGTAGCAGTGATACTACCAACATATTGGAAAGAACCATTGCCTGCGCTTCGTTCAACCTGGTATTCTTTGATATTGTCTTCCTGTGCTACAGTCCAGTTAAGGATTGCATCATTGCCGGAAAGTATGCCTTTGAAGTCAGTGATCTTTACAGGTAGAATGATACTGCAATCTCCTTTGAGGTTGAAGTAGGAAAGACGTTGAAGGCATCCTCCGTTCACCAGTGTTTTGCAGACATAGATTCCAGTATCAGTTGGAAGAAGATACGGAATATTGTAAGCCTGGCCGGTTGTAACTTGTGTACTGTCAGTTGAAGTTGATTTCTTTTTCAAATACCAAATGTAAGTGGCATTGGGAACGGTGTCTACGGATAATGTGAGGTTATTTGAGTAGCAGTCCACATTGTTAACCCGAATGGTCAACTGACCGAGAGGAAGAACGCTGACGTCATTCAGCGTCCCATTACCACATGCATCTATTGCGCGCATGCGTACTAATGAATACGCTGAACCCGTTAGAATATTGAATACGCTCGACGCCTGTGCGGGGGAAACTATACTGGGGCCAACAGGATTACTTCCAATGATTTCATACTTGAATGGAGATACGCCACCACTTGCTACGGCATTTACGCTAAAATTCGTATTGTCACATTGATAAGCAGCAGAATTTGTAAGATCAGGGAAAGTATATGGTACAACATTAATTGTATCGTATATTTTTTTAGAACAGCTGGATATGTTATACTCCAAAATATAAGTAGCCGGAGTCATGTCGAGGAATTTGTATTTGTTGCTGGTTGAAGTAAGGGTTGTTATTGTAGCTGGCGCGATAGATACAGTTGCGCCATCCCGCTTAATGATCCTTGGCGCGTTCAACCCGATATTTGACATCAGGTCAACGCTGATATCTGCCGAGCCATTTCCTGAAAGTGCATTTGGACACTTCATTATAACGGTATTTGTACGGCTGAACTGGCTTATTTTCGGTGTAATAGCTAATGTATCAGTTTTTCCACACGCAGAAGTAACCACCACGCGATATTGGAGACTTGGCGGTAAAGCGGCAAGGCCGGTAAATGTATAGTTGGTGATTCCCATACTGTGAGTTCCTACAACTGCGTTAAGCGGATTCAGCACTTTTAACTGAAATGGTGCGATCCCTGCCGTCACAGTTACTTTCACATCAGTCGCATTGATAGTGCAGGATTCTGTTGCCTTGAGTGTAAATGCTGTTGGCGTCGGGGCTTCTGTAAATGTTCTGATAAACGTATCCAGGCAGCTCGTTGTTGCAACCATTTTATATGAGCCATAAGGGAGATTGTTGAATGTTGATCCATTCTGGCAACCGATAAGATTATTGGCGTTATCGTACAGGCAGAACCTTGAATTGATCATATTCATATTGCTCAGAAATACTGTAAAAGTACTGCATGTCTTATTTGATATCACCATTGTACTTCCCACCACCGGCATAGTGCGACTTACGGAGAACGTTTTTTTCAATGGATTAATGGGACAGTCCGTTGTTGTACTGGTTGATACTACCTGGATATAATAATTGTTCCCAAATGGAACATTATCAAATTGTCCTGTTGTGTTGCATGACATCAATGCGTCTGAACTGTTATAAAGACAGAATTTCGGACTTGGAATATTGGCTGTGCTTTCGATCCGAACAGTGAATGTAGAACAGGTTTTGTTAGAAATAACCGGGTCGGATGCGACGGGTATTGGTTTTGGCCTGTTGAAACAATGCTGTATCGTTGTATCATAGCAAGGATTGGCAGAAGTTATCTTAATGCAATAATCTGTACTATAGCTAAGCCCGGGAAAGCTTCCGGTCGTATTGCAGGTGACCAGCACGTTATTCTGATAAAGACAATAGGTGGCGTTGAACAGGTTCTGCTGCCCGGTAATGTCTGCAGTATAGCTTGAACAATTCAGATAGGTATATACCGGTATGGGAACGACCGGCTTCGGTTTATTTACCGTAAAACAGCGGCTGATTGTTGTGTCATAGCAGGGGTTTACAGAAATGACCCGCAGACAGTATGATCCGTAATTTATATTACTAAAAATTCCTGTACTGTTGGAGGCAATAAGTGTATTTGCACTGTTATAAAGTTTATAGACAGCATTAAAAAGATTTACCTGTCCTCCGATTGATACATCAAATGTACTGCACTGCGTGTTTGAAGTATCAACGAAAGCATTTACAACAGGTACAGGTTTTGTCTGCACAAAACATCTTTTTACTATCGTGTCATAGCACGGATCCTTCATTTCAATGCAATAGCTTCCATAGGGGATGTTCGTAAATATACCGGTTGTATTTGTCTGCACTGTCGAAGTTCCTTGTTTGAGTGTAGCCTGCGAACCTGCAGAAAAATTCTGGGCATTGGTTATCCTTACATCGAAGGTGCTGCAAAGCAAATTGCTGGCGGCCACGTCCGCATCAACGGTTGGCTGAGGGTTTTTCCAGCTTACCGATTTTACAATATCGCAACGATCTTTTACTACAAGCATGATAGTGCGAAGCGGAGAGCGTGTATAGCTAAATGTATTTGAGGTGTTCCATATTGTATCTCCCGGCGCATTTACAACTCCATACTTAAACCCGAAGAAAGCAGAGCCTGTAAGGTTATTATTACCTTTATTGTCCGTAAGTATAAGCGATACATATATTGTATTGCAACTTGTTTTGGTAACAGTATTCCCGCTTATAGACCAGTTATAATCCTGAATAGCTACCGAGCGCGTTTGTATACCGCCACATGAATCCAGCAGTTGTATGTAATATTCGCCAGCGGAAATGGAGTTGAATATGCCGGTGCTGTTCGATATGCCAACACCTGTTGGCGAAGGCGCAATGATCTTGTAGGTAAACGGGCTTCTTCCGTTCTGCAAATCTGTAACTGCAATGCTGCCGTTTTGTGAACCAATGCAGGTTAGATCTGTTTTCTCAAGAGAAAATCTCGGATCATTATAGGAGCCGGCGACAATTATATTTCCCTGGACAAGCGTACAGCCTGTCGTCATGTCTTTGGTCTGAACAGTATAATTGCCTGGCGCGAGACCAGTGATAGTCGAGGTAGACGTAATTGGGAGCGAGATAGGGGATAAAATCCTATAGCTATAGTTCCCCGAGCCACCGGAAGGCGTGATTGTAATAGAACCCGTACTTGCGCAACGCGATTCTTTCGTGGTATAAGTAGCATTAAACCCTGAACAATCCGGATTAACCGCTTGTGCAAATGAAATCCGGGTAAGGATCATCAGGCCGAATGCAATGGTTAATAATTGCTTCATCTTGTTTTCTTAGGATTGGATTAGGACAACTACTGACCAAACTATCTGAGATCTACGTATATCCCAAGACCCCTATCTGGGAATGAACAGAATTAATATTACCATGGCTCTAAGCCGCTGTCAGCAAGGAAATTAAATATGAGGATAGAAAAGAGGCAAGCAAAATCAACGTGAAATTACGCGCCCCCAGGCATAAAAGACCGTATTTTCTGCAGGTTCAAGAATAGTACCCGGGAGGGCATTTCTGTTTTCTGCACGGATTTCTGCTGGTAAAAAACCAGTAAGGGACCGGGAAATCCCTATCAATAATATATCAGATATCTCCTGCTCACCAGTTGGTTCCCTGATCCGCATTCAGCCGCTCCGATGCATCAACAGGGCCACTATTGCGCCAGTCCGGGTCATACTTTACAAACCAGGAGATCCAGAGGCTGCGGCTCAGGCGCATCAGCCATGGCTGCAAAATGATGAGAAAGACAGCATTGATTCCCATCCAATAAAAAAAGCGATTGTCATTTACCGAAAGTCCGATGATCACCCACCACGCGATCAGGCTTGCTACGCTGATCGCGACAGTCAATGCATAGCTTACATAACTGGTGCCATAATAAAAACCAACTTCAATCTCAGTTGGCTGGCCACAAACCGGACACTCCCGGTTCATCGCCATATTTTTACTCAATTTAACGGATAATGGGTTTTTGAAAAGCTTACCCTCTCTGCATCTTGGACAGCGGCATCCGAGTGCAGAAGAAAGATAACCCCGGTGTGGATGTTTTTCCGGCATTGTTGAATGGTTCGTTTTTGCAAAGCTAATCTTTAAAAGACAAAAAGAGAGAAAGAGTGCAGGATGGATGAGCGTATACTGTATGATTGTCCTAAAAAAATCGTTGGATCAGAAATGAAATATCTCTTTCAGGATGATATATATGCCCATTAAAAGAATGAACCAGCCGAATCCTTTTTTTAATGAAGGCCCCGGTATCTTATCGGCGAGTTTGCTGCCAATAAAAAGACCGGCGATGGCAAGTGCGGTAAATGATAAAAGCAATCGCCAGTCGTATTCAAATTGTTTTAAGCTGAATAAAAATCCAAACAACGAATTGATGGCGATGATCAGCAGCGAGGTGCCGACTGCTGTTTTCATTGGCAGCCGTAAAAAAATAACAAGGCTTGGAATGATCAGAAATCCTCCGCCTGCGCCAAGTAAACCAGTGATCAATCCGATACCGAGCCCTAGTAATACCAGGGTTAATGCCTGATACTTGTATGCTGTATTGCTTGCGGCGATCGCATCCCGGTTGCTGTTGAAGATCATCGATACTGAAGCTGCAAGCATCAGTATGGCAAAAACCACCATCAGGAAGGCGGGCTTATAGATATGAATATTACCGATGGAAAATAAATGATCAGGTAATGCAGGAAGAATATAATGACGTGTGATGAAAATCGAGAAGATGGACGGTATACCAAATTCTGTAACGGCTTTAAAGTTGACCAGTTTTTTTCCATAAGCACGTAGTCCACCAATCAAACTTGTTGAACCCACTATAAATAATGAACTGGTGGTTGCCAGTAAAGGATCTACCGACATCAGGTATACCAATACAGGAACGGTAAGGATCGATCCGCCGCTGCCAACCATGCCGAGTGAAATGCCGATGAGTATGGCAGCAAGGTATCCGATTATTTCCATCAAATGAGTTTAGTTCGGTTTTGTAAGGTTCCAGGGGTTCAGAGGTTCCAAAGGTTCCATAAGTTCCAGAGGTTCCAGAGGTTGCTACCGCGGATGGTGGTGTGTAACATTCTTATTGGAAACCGCCTTTCGAAGAACCTCTGGAACTCCTGGAACCTTTGGAACTTCTGGAACCTTTCTCACGACGCCAGTATCTTTTCCATCTGCATACTTCTGCTTCCCTTCACAAGAAAATATGTGTTTTCAAAATGTTGTTCCTGCCACCACTGTCTTGCCTGATCTGCATTTTCAAAGCGAAGGAATGGATGCTGGACCTTCAGAAAGTCGCCGCCGACAAGTGCTACAGCTTTCCATGGGTATTGCTGTATAAGATCGATGATGGACACGTGTTCCTGGATGCTTTCATCACCAAGTTCCATCATACCGCCAAGCATCAGTACTTTATCGGTTGCATGCAGCCGTGCAAAGTTTTCAATAGCCAGCCGCATACTACTTGGGTTTGCATTGTAGGCATCAAGGATTATTTTATTTGATCCGCGTTCTATTAATTGAGAGCGGCTGTTGGAAGGAGTATATTCTTCAATTGATTTTTTGATCAGCGCATCCGGCACTTTGAATAATTTTCCCGCGGTAACGGCTGCCAGTACATTGGGAAGATTGTAATCGCCCACCAATTGCGTTTTGATCAGTTTTTCATTAATACCCTGTTCTATCGCTACCTGCAGAAATGGATCGCTCTGATGAATAGAACCGATCACATGTGCATCACTACCTGTTCCGTATTTAATAATGCCGCTGATGCCCTTGCTCATTTCATGCAGGTAATCATAATCCCAGTTGACCAGTGCATAACCGTGCGCAAGGGTGCGGAGATAATCAAACAATTCACCTTTTCCTTTTTTCACCCCTTCAACGCCACCGAAACCCTCCAGGTGTGCTTTGCCTGCATTTGTGATCAGGCCATGAGTGGGCTGTGCATATTCGCAATAACCCGCAATTTCTTTCTGATGATTGGCTCCCATTTCAATCACCGCAATTTCTGCATCCATTTTTATTTTTAAAATGGTAAGAGGAATGCCTATATGATTGTTGAGATTTCCTTCAGTAGTGTATGTTTTATAAGTAGATGAAAGAACTGCATGGATCAGTTCTTTTGTTGTGGTCTTTCCATTACTGCCTGTGATCGCAATAAAAGGGACGGTTCTTCCATCAGGGAGACTATTGAATTGTTCACGGTGATGTTTCGCCAGCTGCTGCAAAGCGGTAAGTACATCCGGTACCAGTAGGGTTTTCCCCCCGATCTCAAATTCTTTTTCATCAATCACCGCATACGCTGCGCCTGCTTCGAGTGCTTTGGCGGCAAAAGCATTTCCATTGAAATTATCACCTTTTAATGCGAAAAAGAGATCACCCTTTTTCAGTTTTCGTGTATCAGTTTGAACTGAAGGGTACTGCTGGTAGATCTTATAAAGTTGCTCAATAGACATAAGGCAAAGTAAGTCAAAAATCAAAAGTAAAAAGTAAAAATATCCCGCGCCTCCAATGAAGCGTATGCAGTTTCAGACCTGATATTTTTACTTTTTACTTTTGATTTTTGACTTAAGGTTTTAATACAAAAACCCTCCGGATTCCGGAGGGTTTTCAAGCTTATGCAAATATTCAGGGATTATCTTTTTTGTCTTCTCGTAGGGAATTGCTGACCAACTTTACGGCCATTACCTTCAGGGCTGCCCATACGATCCATTGCGCAACGGAAACCAAGTGTGCTTAATGCCTGATCTTCTTCCAGGAAACGGCGTGTGCCTGGGCTCAGCCAATAAGCACGGTCATTCCAGCTACCACCTTTATATACACGTGACTTGTCGCTTACAAGTGTTGTAATACCGTAGCCATAATTCGCTTGTGAGATAGAGTCACCATCCATAAAGTTGATCACGTTACCGCGCTGATAGTTGCGGCGGTTTTTGCTTTCAGCATCTGTTACGTCAACCATTCTTACACGGCCGGTCGTATCGCTGATCTCAGCTTCGCCATCAGCATTTTTATAGATCTTGGTGTATTTGTTACCACGGAAAGGAGCAGGCATATCATCAAAGTCCATAGATGACATTGGTCTGTATACGTCCTGAACCCACTCGCTCACGTTACCGGCCATGTTATAAAGACCGAAACCGTTTGGCATGAATGAGGTAACTTCTCCAGTGTAGAATGCACGGTCATTCAGACCACCTGCCACACCGGCGTTATCACCGGATCCGCGTTTGAAGTTCGCCATGAACTGACCCTGCCAGCTTCCGTGACGTGTATCACGCAGACCATTCACGTTCACTGACCATGGGTAGATCTGTTTGTTTGATTGCAACTCCTCACCACGTTTACCTTCTTTTTTGGTTGGGCGTGGGTTCTGGTCGATCAGACCATAAGCCGCATATTCCCATTCAGCTTCGAAAGGCAGACGATAGTCTGGCAGCAGGAAACCATCTTCCATGGTCACCTTTGTACGAGGCTGACCCTGTGGTGTTTTCAGGCTGTTCTTTTTAGAAGTAGCAGTTCTGCCGGGAGCTGTCTGATACAGGTCCAGCAAATATGATTTAGTAGTGAAGTTATTGCTTCCCTGCTGACCCATCAGGCTCTGCTGATTTACATAGCCTTTCTCGATCAGGATACCTTCGTTCACACGGTCACTTCTCCAGAGGCAGAAGTCAGTCGCCTGTCTCCAGGTCACACCAACCACGGGATAATAGTTAAAGCCCGGGTGACGGAAATAATATTCAACCATTGGTTCATTGTAGCTCAGCTCACTGCGCCAAACAAGCGTGTCAGGGAGGGCGGCTTCAACGATCGGTTGGTTAACGGGATCAGATGGATCGAACACCTTGTTCAGCCAGTACAGATACTCACGGTAGTGTACGTTAGCCACTTCGGTACGGTCGATATAGAATGATGGGACAGATACACGGCGTGGAATATTGTTCCAGTCGCCCATAACGTCCTCATCCGTCTGACCCATGGTAAAGGTACCACCCTGTACGAACACAAGGCCCGGACCAGTAGCCTGATCTTTTGCCTTGGCCACCTGGTAGCCACCGGATTTTTTGTCATTGTAGTTCCAGCCGGTCATGTCCGACTTTTGCGATTTCTTTTTGAACAGGCCGCACGAGGACATGAGCACAGCACAGGATAACAGGATTACTAAGTTTTTCACTTTCATTGTTTTTTGCATAAACCTATGAATTGGAATAAATTTAACGCGGTATGAGGTAAAATTATTGTCCGTCGAAGAAATTTTACCACCGGGATTGCGAATATATATACTTTGAGTAAAATGCCTTTGGCTTTATTACTTTTTTCACTTCGTTGATTCCCCCATCTAATCAAGGGGTTATTGCTATGCTGCCGGTCAGGAAACTAATGCTTATACTATACATGCTCGGCGGACTGCTGCCCGCTTCCGCGCAGCGTGCCTACAGGCCATCCTCCGTCCTTGCGTCGGGTGCCTGGTATAAGATCTCCGTTTCCGCCCCCGGCGTCTACAAGATCGATCTGCCTTTTCTTTCCGCACTGGGTATCAATACCTCCAATCTGCCGTCCTCCGCTATCCGGCTGTTTGGCAACGGCGGCGGAATGCCCGGCGAATCCAATTCGTCACCTTATCTCGATGATCTGACCGAAAATGCCATCCAGGTCGTTGACGGGAATGACGGTCTCTTAAACGGGAATGACCATATCTTATTTTATGCCGCTGGCCCGGATCAATGGATCAAAGACTCGGCCAACCAGCGGTTTCTTCACCAGAAGAACCTCTACGCCGATCGCTCCTTCTACTATCTTTCTATCGGTGGCGCCGGCAAAAGGGTTGCCGATATACCCGTAATGAGTGGCCCGGCCGTTACGATCAACAGCTTTTCCGCCCGCTTTTTCCATGAACTGGACACGGTGAATTTCCTAAACAGTGGGAAGGAGTGGTATGGGGAAGAATTCTCGCAATTGCCCGGCCGGGCTTTGAGTCGAAATTTCGCGGTGGACCTGCCGAATCTTATTTCCGGATCAGCTATCCAGGTCAGGACGAATTTTGTTGCCCGCGCGGCCGGCGGTGGCAGCAACCTTACGGTGGCATTGAACGGGAATACGGTCGGACAAACAGTGATCGCTCCTGTGGGTACCGGGCAGTATGATGCTTTTGCGAGGGAAGTTACCCTGGCAAATGCTTCCACGGCGTCATCATCCAATACTGTTACCTATTCGTTCGCGCCCGGTGGCGTAAATGCACAGGGCTGGCTTAATTGGTTTGAGGTTTCCGGAAGGCAGCAGTTATCGATGAACGGGATGGATCAATTGTTGTTCCGCGACTGGCTGTCCCTCGGAAATTATAATGGCGAGTATGTTCTTGCAGGCGCGTCCGCGACCACGCAGGTTTGGGATATCACCGATCCGCTTTCGCCACAAAAATTGAATACATCACCGGATGGATCCAATCTCCGTTTTGTAAATGATTGCAGTCGTCTTCATGAATATGTTGCATTCACCAATACAGGGCTGCTCACACCGGTTGCTCTCGGGCGTGTGGCCAACCAGGATCTCCATGCCAGTTCTGCTGCGGACTATATCATTGTCACGCACCCGTTATTCCTGGATCAGGCGCAGCGTCTCGCGCAATATCACCGCCGCGTGAATTCATTCAGGGTAACCGTGGCAACAACCGAGCAGGTGTATGCAGAATTCAGCAGCGGCGTTCCTGATCCTGTCGCGATCAGGGATTTTGTAAAAATGTATTTTGATAGATACGGTACAGATCCTGTTAACCGGCCTAAGTATTTATTGTTGCTGGGAGACGCTTCGTTTGATTATCGTGACAGGCTTGCAGATAATACGAACTTTGTTCCCGCGTATGAAAACAATATTTCTCTTGATGTTCTGAATACATACGCATCAGATGATTTCTTTGGCTTTCTGGAAGATAATGAAGACATCAATTCCGGTATCGTCATCAACACGCTTGATATCGGCATTGGCCGTGTGCCGGCAAAAAATCACACGGAAGCAAAGAATTTTGTCGATAAAGTTGAAGCGTATTCATCAGCCCAGAGTTTTGGGCCATGGCGCAATAATCTGCTGTTCATTGCGGATGACGAAGATCAGAATCTTCATTTGCAGGATGCGGAGACTGTAACGGCTACTGCGTCGTCTGTTGCACCTGTATTCAATCAGCAAAAGATCTATCTCGATGCATTCCGGCAGGAGAGCGGCTCGGGAGGAAGCCTTTATCCGCAGGTGAACCAGGCGATCAGCAATGAAGTTTTTAATGGCGTACTGATCTGGAATTTCAACGGGCATGGTGGCCCTGCAAGGCTGACCGATGAAACCATCCTCGATCAGGATATGGTGAACACCTGGAGTAATGCTAATCGTTTACCCTTGTTCATCACGGCTACCTGCGATTTTGCGCCTTATGATAATCCCAGGATAAATTCCCTGGGAGAAAATATTCTGCTCAGACCAAATACCGGCGCCATTGCATTGATGACGACCACACGTGTCGTATTCGCTTTCAGCAATCGGATCATGAATGATAATTATCTCCGTTTTGCATTACAGCCGGACGCGAATGGAAAATATCGCAGCCTTGGTGATGCAGTGAAAGATGCAAAGAATTTCACCTATCAGAGTTCGGCCGATATTACCAATAACAGGAAATTCACACTGCTTGGCGATCCGGCAATGACACTCGCATTTCCATTGATCCAGGCAAGACCGCTTCGTATTAATGGTATTCCTGTATCGCAAACGGATACCATGCGGGCGACGGAAAAGATCACGATCGATGGAGAAGTGACCGATCTGCAGGGGAACACCCTTACAGACTTCAATGGCACTGTGTATCCGGCTGTGTTTGACAAGCCGAGGCAGATCACCACACTCGGTAATGATCCGGGCAGCCAGCCGGTTAGTTTTACTGTGCAAACAAATCAATTGTTCAGCGGCAAAGCCACGGTGACCAATGGCCGTTTCACTTTTAGCTTTACCGTGCCGAAGGATATCAATTACCAATATGGAAATGGAAAAATTTCTCTTTATGCGGAAAACGGAGCTAAAGATGGAACGGGTTTTTTCACCGGATTTCTTGTTGGAGGAAGCGCAAGTACAAATAATAATGACAGGGAAGGGCCGGCGATCAAACCATATTTGAATGATGAAAGATTCGTCAATGGCGGTCTCACCAATGAAAATCCTGTTCTGTTACTGAAATTATCAGATAGTTCTGGTGTAAATACTGCCGGAACAGGAATCGGGCACGATATTGTGGCTACGCTCGACAACAATAACAACCGGTTTTTTGTGTTGAATGATTTTTACCAGGGCGATCAGGACAGTTATCAGAAGGGAACGGTGCGTTTTCAGATGACCGGTTTAGAGCCTGGTCTGCATACATTGAAAATAAAGGCATGGGATGTGTTAAATAACTCAAACGAGGTAGTGCTTGACTTTGTGGTTGCAAAAGATGAAGACCTTGAAATAAGTCATGTATTAAATTATCCCAACCCTTTTACGACGAGTACACAGTTCTGGTTTGAGCATAATAAGCCGGGGCAGGATCTGTTGGTACGAGTGCAGATCTTTACTGTTACAGGCCGTATAATAAAAATGATAGAGCGGACAATAAATACAGCAGGTAATCGTTCAAGTGAACTGACCTGGGACGGGTTGGATCAATATGGACAGAAAATTGGACGGGGTGTTTACCTCTACAAACTCTCCGTGATCGTTCCCGGTAAATCAAGGAAGGAAAAGATCGGGAAACTGGTCATCTTTTAGTGTGGCTGACATCAAAAAATCGATATTTTAGTCGCCCCTAAAGCAAAAACAGCATACTTTTATTTACATTTAATACAAAACAACTATCAATGAGACCAACTGCTTCAAAACTGATTGCTTCATTGTTACTTTTTGGCGGAACGTTTTCTGCAGCAAAGGCGCAAGAACGGATTAATGTGGTGACTACAGCGGTTCCTTTTCTGCGGATCTCACCTGATGCACGTGCAGGCGGTATGGGAGACCTGGGTATTGCTACTTCTCCGGACGCATCTTCCGGTTTCTGGAATATGGGTAAAGTTGCTTTCAACGAATCACAAGGCGGTGTTGCCGCTACCTACACTCCCTGGTTGAAACAGTTGGTAAATGATGTTTACCTCGCTTCGCTTTCCGGTTATTATAAATTCGCAGACGATCAGGCGCTCAATGTAGGCCTTCGTTATTTCTCACTTGGTAATATACAGTTCACCGATGGAGCAGGTAACTCATGGGGTAATGGCAAACCAAGAGAGTTCAGCCTTGACGTAGGTTATTCCCGCAAACTTTCTGATAAACTCGGTCTTGGTATCGCTTTGCGTTATATCAATTCCGATCTGACAAATGGTGTTCCTACAACAGGTTCCACCAGCTATAAAGCAGGTAGTGCCGTTGCCGGTGATATCGGTCTTTATTATGATAACAAAACGGAAGCCGGAGACGGATTCACTTTTGGTGCAGCGTTATCCAACCTCGGTTCGAAGATCTCTTATACCAGCAATGCTGATCAGAAAGACTTTATTCCTGCCAATCTCGGTCTTGGTGTAACATGGAATAAAGCATTCGATGAGCAGAACAAGATCATGATCGGTCTTGATCTGAACAAATTGCTCGTTCCAAGTCTCGAAGGAAATCCTCCAACACAGCAACAGATAGATGATTACCGCTCACAAGGTCCGGTAGCTGGCTGGGGTAAATCTTTCAGCGACTTCCCTGGTCAGGCAAACGTTTCACTTGGCGCGGAGTACTGGTACAATAATCAGTTTGCGCTGCGTGCCGGCTATTATTATGAAGATAAATCCCGTGGTAATCGCCGTTATTTCACTGCGGGCCTCGGTCTTAAGTACAATATCTTCGGTCTGAACTTCTCGTATCTGGCTCCTTCAGGAAGTGGTGTTACACAAAACCCATTGTCAAACACCATGCGTTTCTCTGTGTTGTTTGATCTTGACGGCGGAGCGGGTGGAGAATAAGACCTGCTGTTGAATGTTCAAAATAATTTGAAGGCCCCGTCGTGAGACGGGGCTTTGTATTTTGCAATTTTTCTGCGCGGATTTCGATACACGGATTTTAATACGCGAATTTCGCGAATTGCTGTTCTCGTAAACGAACAATAGGCTCGTATCTTACAGATCTAAGTAGGATAAACAAGTTATAAAACTGTTTTATACAAGTGACACGCCCATTCGCGAAATTCGTGTAATCCCCATAAATAAACTGCACAATATCTATCAACCAATCTCTCCTCAAAGCATCAAAAATTCGTGTAGTATATTTGGGCATAACGAACAATTATGTCATTCAGAATCGGATCAGGAATAGATTTTCATCAGTTAGCCGAAGGCCGTGATCTTTGGATCGGCGGGGTAAAGATCCCGCATACAAAAGGAGCAGTTGGACACAGTGACGCGGATGTTCTATTGCACGCGATCTGTGATGCATTGCTTGGTGCGCTCGCGCTGGGCGATATCGGCGTTCATTTCCCGGACACTGATGCAACTTATAAGGGCATCGATAGTAAGATCCTGCTGAAAAAAACAGTGGAGCTCATTCACAGCGAAGGTTACAGGATCATCAATATAGACAGCTCCCTTTGCCTGGAGAAGCCAAAGATCAAACCTTACGTGGCGCAAATGCAGGAAGCCATCGCAAACATCACAGGTCTTACCATAAAAGATGTTTCCATTAAGGCAACCACCACAGAACAAATGGGATTTGTGGGCAGGGAAGAAGGATTGGTGGCGTATGCGACGGTGTTGGTTCAGCGTAACTGAACGGGGATTTATTGGATTTGTGGGATTAGGAGGATTTCAGTCTTTTTGATGGGAACAAGAGGAAGTTATCCCGGGTTGATTTTAATATCCATCCTGATCTTAAAAAAAGTCAGGATGGGGATTTATGGGAGGTTCCCGTTGTTTGAAATTTTTCCCCAAAACGAAATGAATTCGCTCTCGCAAACTGCTTATAAAATCCCAAAAATCTCTGACACGTGAAGATAGAAATAGGGAGGAGGTTTCTATTTTTACAACACCTCAATACCTCATGAAGTCAATCCTCCTAATCCCACAAATCCAATAAATCCCCGTTATCTTTGCCCTCATGCCAACACTCCAAATCAAGATCATCAATAAGTCCCCCAATGCCCTGCCCGAATACGCAACTTCGGGTTCTTCAGGAATGGATATCAGGGCGAATCTCGATGCACCGCAAACATTGAAACCGCTGGAAAGGGCACTGGTCCCGACCGGTCTGTATCTTGAACTGCCACAGGGCTATGAGGCGCAGATCCGCCCCCGTAGCGGACTGGCTGCCAGACAGGGTATTACCTGCCTGAATACTCCCGGCACGATTGATGCGGATTACAGGGGAGAAATTAAGGTGATCTTAATAAACCTTTCGCAGGAAGAACAAGTCATACAACACGGCGACCGGATCGCACAAATGGTGATCCAGTCTGTTGAACAGGTTCAATGGATCCCTGTGGAAGAAATCAATGATACTATCAGAAGCGCCGGTGGCTTTGGCCATACGGGCAAGCAATAAACAAAAATTGAATGAGGATAACGTTTGTATTAGTAGTCGCTATCGTTCTCATGGCATCATGCCGGTCTACAAGAAAGATCCAGACCGTGATCGCTAATAAAAGAGATACGATAGCTGTTCCGAACCCCGTAGCTGACCATTCAAAAGAAGATACACTGGCTTTCATCCGCAATACCGTTTCCGGTATGAAAGCTGCCGAGATCAGCTATACCACTTTTTCGGCAAAGATCAATGTCGATTACCAGGGGGCCGATGGCAAGAAATATGATGTGAACGCCAACCTGCGTATGTATAAAGACAGTGCGATCTGGATTTCGATCACCGCAATCTTTGGAATCGAGGGACTCAGAGCTTATATTACACAGGATTCCGTGAAGATCCTGAATAAACAGGATAAGATCTATACCGCAAGAAGTGTGGCCTACCTGCAGGAAGTAACAAAACTGCCGCTGGACCTGCACTCACTGCAGGAGATCCTGATCGGAAACCCGGTATTCCTTGACAGTAATGTGATCTCGTATTCCAAATCAGCTGACAAGATCTCCCTGCTCAGTGTGGGCGACTGGTTCAAAGGCCTGCTTACCCTGAACAACAATTACAAGATCGATAACAGCAAACTGGATGATGTGGACATCAACCGCAGCCGGACCTGTAACCTGAGTTACTCCGACTACGAAAATAAAAAAGGCGTGGACTTTTCAACAAAGCGCAGGATCACGGTGGCGGAGAAGGGAAAACTGGATATCAAGCTGGATTTCAAGTCATACGAGTTTAATGAAACGTTAAGCTTCCCGTTTAGCGTTCCCAAAAATTATAAAAAAGATTAGGAGGTAAAATTTTACCGCTTAATCGCCGTTATCAATTTTTAACTCAGTCTGCCGCAGCGAAATGAAGGCCGCCCTTCGCTGAAGCTTTAGCGGACAGGCAAACTCCAAAATCTTATTATGAAAAAAAGGTACCTGCTGACCATATTTTTCTTTCTCGCAGCCCTTGGGTTTGGGTTTGCGCAAAACAGCAAGGAAGAACTGGAAAAAGAGCGGAAGGATATCCAGGGAGAACTTAAGGAGATCCAGGATGTATACAACCGCGTGAAGAAAGAAGGTAACCAGTCCATCGCCCAGCTGAATATGGTCAAGCGGAAAATGATCCTGCAGGAACGACTGATCAGTACCAGCAATAAGGAACTCAGGGCGATCGATGACGATATGTATCTCAGCAGCCTGGAGATCTACCGGCTGGAGAAACAGTTTGATACACTCAAGTCACAATATGCGAAAAGCGTGGTGTATGCTTATAAGAACAGAAGCAGTTACAACTACGTAAACTTTATCTTCTCCGCTTCAAGTTTTAATGATGCTATCCGCCGGATCGCCTACCTGAAAAATTACCGCGCTGATCGTGAGCGCCAGGTAAAGACGATCCTGGAAACCCGGGAGCTGATTGAAAAACGCAGAGAACAACAACTTGTAAGAAAACAACAGAAAAGTGAAACGCTAAAGTCGCAAACCGAAGAACGCTCCGCATTGGCAGAGCAGCGCAAGGAAAAAGATCAGATCGTTTCAACCCTGAGATCACAGGAGAAAGACCTGCAGAAACAAATTGCTGCAAAAAAGAAACGTGACCGTGATATACAGAATGCCATTGCCGCGATCATCCGCCGAGAAATAGAAGCTGCCAAAAAAGAAGAAGCTGCCCGTGTGGCCGCAGCAAAAAAAGCAGCGGATGAAGAAAAGGCGAAATCTCCTTCATCGGTTACGCCAACCCCATCCAAAACGGATAAGACGACTACTTCAACTGCATCGGCACCTGCCAAAAGACCAGAGAGCTACCTGGAGCTGAATGCAAAAGATATTGAACTGGGAACCGATTTCGGCAACAGCCGTGGCAAACTTCCCTGGCCGGTAGACAATGGATTCGTGAGCATTCCATTCGGTCCCTACACAATCGAAGGAACAAAATTGCGTGATGATAACCCGGGTCTTACTATCGGTACAAAACAGGGCGCTCCTGTGAAAGCTGTATTCGATGGTGTTGTATCCGGCGTACATAATTATGGCGATGGTGCAGCGATCATCATCCGTCATGGTAAATATTATACATCTTATGCAAACCTTTCCGGCGTGAGCGTGACAAAAGGTGCTACTGTAAAACGTGGCCAGGTGATCGGGAAAGCTGGTGATTCTGATGATGGTTCAAGTGGCCGCATTGACTTCATGTTGATGGTGGAGTCCAATAACGTGAACCCTGCGCCATGGCTGAGAAGATAAGCGTTGATGGTTGAGTGAAGATTTGCTTTAGTTTGTATCCTGTATATCCAATACCCAATATCCAAAAATGAAGAAATCCATCCTGACCCTTTGTTGTTTCCTATTGACAATAGGATTTGCTTTTGCCCAGCAGACAACAACAGAGATTGAAAAAGAAGTTGATACCTTATCAACGATCAACGGGCAGCATTTTCTTAAGTTCAATGAAAAAGACATTGAACTGAAAGCTGAATTTGCAAAGAACCGCGGTAGACTTCCCTGGCCCGTCGATGACGGTGTGATCAGTTTCCCGTTCGGTAATTATAAGATCAGCGGCTGCTGCCTCTGTGGCGACAACCCTGGCCTGACGATCGATACAAGACCCGGCTCCCCGGTAAAATCTGTGTTTGATGGTGTGATCGCAGCCGTTCACAATTTTGATGACGGCGTGGCTGTTATCGTTCGTCATGGCAAATATTACACTTGCTATTCCAATCTTTCCGCAGTAAATGTTGCAAAAGGTGATTCAGTGAAATGTGGACAGGTAATGGGCAAAGTGGGTGATTCCGATGATGGTACATGCGGTCGTATCGACTTCATGTTGCTGGTTGAAACAAAGAACATCAATCCTCAGCCCTGGCTGAGGTAAACAGTTTGTTCAGATCCGGTTCCATTATCAGAAAGCAGCTAATTTTGATAAAGGATAGGTATACTAATAAACCGGAAATGAAAAAAAGATCGCTGCTTACTCTTTGTTGTTTTATTGTAACAATTGGCTTTGCTTTTGGTCAATCGAAAAAAATACAACTGGAAAAAGAACGCAAAAGTATCCAGCAGGAAATAAAACAGATCCAGGACGAGTACAACCAGGTAAAGAAAGAAGGCAGGCAATCTCTTTCCCAGCTCAATATCCTCAGCAGGAAGATCGCACTCCAGGAGCAATATATATCAACGATCAATAAAGAATTAAAAGCGATCGATGATGATATGTACTTAAGCGGTCTTGAGATCTATCGTTTGCAAAAACAATATGACACATTGAAAGCGGAGTATGCGCGCAGTGTGGTGTATGCCTATCGCAACAGAAGCAGCTTCAGCTACGTTAATTTCATCTTTTCCGCTTCAAGTTTTAATGATGCCATCCGCAGAATTGCCTATCTGCGAAACTACCGCGCTGACCGCGCTCACCAGGTTGAGAAGATCCAGCAAACACAAGCCCTGATCCATAACCGTCAACAGCAACAGCTCGCCAGGAAACAGGAAAAGAGTGAGCGGCTGAAAGATCAGACCGATGAACGGGCTTCATTAGCAGAGCAGCGCGAAGAAAAGAATAAGATGCTGGCGGGTTTTAAAACGGAAGAAAAAAATCTCCAGAAGCAAATACTTGCCAAAAAGAAACGTGACCGGGATCTGCAGAATGCGATTGCTGCAATCATCCGCCGTGAAATAGAAATTGCCAGAAAAGAAGAAGCGATCAAACTGGCGGCTGCAAGAAAAGCAAAAGCTGCACAAGAAGCGAAGGAAGCAAGAGAGTTAAAAGAAGCAAAAGCAAGGTCCGTTTCCCCTCTTTCCGGCAAAAGCAGGAGTGCTATCGTGAAAACGGCGGCTTTAAAGAAACCGGTTGAAAAGCCGGCAGAAAGAACAGCAGAACGAAGCATTCTTGAGCTGAATGATCACGACGTGATCCTCGGCTCCGATTTCCGCAACAGCCGCGGCAAACTTCCCTGGCCGGTGGACAATGGCTACGTCAGCATACCCTTTGGTAACTACATCGTTCCCGGCGTTGGCATCAGCGGCAACAACCCCGGCGTAACCATCGATACAAAACCCAATGCTTCGGTAAAAGCTGTATTCGATGGAGTGGTTTCCGCCGTTCATAATTATGGTGACGGCGCAGCGATCGTGATCCGCCATGGTAAATATTATACTACCTATGCAAATCTTTCTGCCGTCAATATCTCAAAAGGCGTGACTGTAAAACGTGGCCAGCTGATCGGCCGGGTCGGCGACTCCGAAGATCTCTCACATGGCCGGATCGATTTTCTGCTGATGATTGAAACGAATAATGTGAATCCGGAGGGGTGGCTGAGGAAATAGCGATGGTCGATGTTAGATGATCGATCTCAGGTCGAAAATAATTTAAAAAAGCGAAGCACTCCGCTATAGAAGTGCTTCGCTTTTTTATCAGGTTCCGCTGAAAATTCCACCATCGATCATCGAACATCGATCATCGACCTTCATTTCCCAGCACCTTCTCATACAACGCCTCATACTGCGGGATCACCGAATTAATATCAAACAACTTCGCATGTGCGGCTGCTTTTTCTTTGAATGATTTCAGTGTCTTGTCGTCTTTCAGGATGGCGAGGGATTGCTGGCTCATGGTCATTACGTCGCCGACGTTTGCCATATAACCGGTTTCGCCATTGATGTTGATCTCTTTCAGCCCACCTGCGTTGGTTGATACAACGGGAACGCCGGCAGCCATCGCTTCAAGTGCCGCAAGACCAAAGCTCTCATAATCGGATGTGAGAAGGAAAAGATCGGCTATGGCGAGGATGTCTTCCATCTGTTCCTGTTTACCCACAAAGCGGATCTCGTCGCTGATGTTCAGTTCGCGTGCGAGATCTTCTGCGGTGCCACGTTCTGGTCCGTCACCGACAAATAATAATTTTGCAGGGATCTGCTTCTGTACTTCGTTGAAGACTTTTACCACATCCTGCACGCGTTTTATTTTCCTGAAGTTGGAGGCATGTAATAAAATGCGTTCGCCATTTGGTGCGATCACTTTTCTGAACGCGTCGATTGGCTTGCGCGAAAAACGTTGTACATCCACGAAGTTGTAGATCACTTCAATGTCTTTCTCGATCACGAACGTCCTGAACGTTTCATCCCGCAGGTTCTTTGAAACCGCGGTGATGCCATCGCTTTGGTTGATAGAGAAAGCGACAACGGGTGCATAGGTCTTATCTCTTCCCACCAGCGTAATATCCGTACCATGCAGCGTAGTGATCACCGGGATATGCTTGCCTTCCTTCGCGAGGATCTGTTTTGCCATAAACGCCGCGGAAGCATGTGGAATGGCATAATGCACATGAAGCAGCTCCAGGTTATTATTTTTGATCACATCCACCATCGTACTGGCCAGCGCCGTTTCATAGGGAGGATAATCAAACAACGGATAGGTTGGCACCTGCACCTCGTGATAGAATATATTTGGAATAAAACCATTCAACCGCACCGGTTGCTGGTAGGTAATAAAATGCACCAGGTGTCCTTTCTGGGCAAGCGCTTTTCCCAGTTCGGTAGCCAGAACACCACTTCCACCGAAGGTGGGATAACAGACGATTCCTATACGCATTGCAATAAATTCAAAATGACCTTTTATTGTACGATGTTCGATGCGCGATGGTAGATGGTCGGAATCTCTTCAAAATGCAGAGATTTTAAGGGCGGGAGATCTGTTGGCCGACCATCGATCATCGCGCATCGAACATCCGCCGCGCAGCGGCACCTAAGGTAACAGTTTTACCCCACTAAGGTTTGCCGTTCACATGAATTCTTTTACTCAATCAATCCTCTAAATTTTATCTTTAGGAAAATTTGAATAGAATGAAAGGCTGCTTAGTGTTACTCACTTTTTTATTAGCTGCACAGATCGTGCCTGCACAAGAGGATTCCGTAATGATCCGCAGGTTCGCCAATGAAATCCTGCAGAATGGAAAAGCTTATGAAAACCTGCGTGTACTGACCAAACAGATCGGCGCAAGGCTTGCCGGATCGTCAGGTATGGTGAAGGCTGAAGCCTGGGGAGAAAAAACGATGAAGGCATCGGGCGCAACAACTACCTGGCTGCAGGAATGCATGGTGCCGCATTGGGCGAGAGGCGGAAAGGATGAGGCCGTCGCCGAATATTCAGCAGGAAAAGCTGCGCGGAAAACTTTGGACATTGTCGCGCTGGGCAATTCCATTGGCTCAGGCGGCAAGCCGTTGAAGGCCGATGTGATCGAAGTAAAGTCATTCGCTGATCTTGATAACAAGAAAGAGCAGGTAAAAGGAAAGATCGTTTTTGTGAACTACAAATTCGATCCAACGTTTATCAAAACATTTGAAGCATACAGCGATGCGGTCAAATACCGCGGCGGTGCGCCAAGCGCTGCATCAAAATACGGCGCTCTGGGTGTGATCGTGAGAAGCATGAGTCATAGTACAGACAACAATCCGCACACGGGTGGAACACGTTATGATTCGGCTTATCCAAAGATCCCGGCAGTCGCGATCGGTCTGAAAGATGCGGATGAATTGAGTGGGTTACTGAAAACCGGATCCGTGAAAGTAACCCTGAAAACAAATGGTCATTTTCTTCCTGATACCATCGGGCACAATGTGATCGGTGAATTAAAAGGGACTGAATTTCCTGACGAGATCATTACGATCGGTGGTCACCTTGATAGCTGGGATAATTGTGAAGGCGCACATGATGACGGTGCCGGCTGTGTACAAACGATGGAGATCCTGCGCAGTTTTGTAGCGTCAGGTTACAAGCCAAAGCGAACGATCCGTTTTGTATTATTCGCTAACGAGGAGAACGGTCTCAGGGGCGGTACAAAATATGCAACGGAAGCAAAAGCGAAGAACGAGAAACACATCTTTGCTTTGGAAAGCGATGCAGGTGGATTCACGCCACGTGGTTTTAGCTTCACCGCAACTGACGCGCAATTCCAGAAGGTACTTTCGTGGCAGGCATTGCTTGCACCTTATGGCAGCCGCGAGTTTACACGCGATGGCGGCGGTGCGGACGTTGGCCCGTTGAACAGAACATTGGGTACAGCCGTGGCAGAACTGAGCCCCGATTCACAACGTTATTTTGATTACCACCATTCACGCAATGATGTTTTTGAAAATGTAAATAAACGTGAGCTGGAGCTCGGCGCCGTTAACATGGCTGCATTGATCTATCTCATCGATAAATATGGCTTGTAATGAGTGCTTATGAAGTGAAAAAAGACGGCTTCCTGATCAGTACGGATAAAAACCTGCTTGATATCGAAGTGATCCACTCTTATCTGTCAAAAGAATCCTACTGGGCGATGAACATACCGCGTGAGGTGGTAGAAAGATCGATCATGCACTCGCTTTGCTTTGGTGTATATCACGAGAATAAGCAGGTTGGTTTTGCAAGATTGATCACTGATCAGGCTACGTTTGCTTATCTGGCGGATGTATTTATACTGGAAGAGTATCGCGGCAAGGGTTTATCAAAATGGCTGATACATTCTATTCACGCGCATCCGGAATTGCAGGAGTTAAGAAGATGGGTGCTGGGAACGAAAGATGCACATGGATTATACGAACAGTTTGGCTGGGTGAGATTTGGAGAAGAACAGTTGCAGAGATTTATGCAAAAGCAGGATCGGGTGAATTATCTGGCGGCCCCCTCTAAATCTCCCCCTTCAGGGGAGACTTTACATACATTATAAAGGGAAAATCAAATCTGATCGAACAAATAAGTTCGTTAAGATTTGATTTTACAATAAGTAGACTGTTTAAGTCTCCCCTGAAG
>QFQQ01000115.1 GCA_003243445.1 Citrobacter freundii | reverse complement strand
CGTGTTTTAGATCTGCGTAAATCTGCGGGACGTGTCCGCCGGAGGAGGAACCTTACGCCATTCATAGATTTGGGTAACGATTAGCCTGAAGGGAGAGATTTAGAGGGGGCCTTACGCCAGGCGAGCGAATAGCTCCCCTGAACTAAACGACATTGAATTTTAGTTGTGCGTAACGAATGATCATAGCATCGAATCAGGAAATGGTCAGCTCTGAAATTCCATCAGATATTTTTAGCGGCTCTAATTCCTTTGCATCCCCACCTCACATAGAAATTTATCTTCATTTTTTAAAATTTTTCCAAAACCTCCTATTTCTCTATATTGTACACGGTTAACGGCAATAAATAACTGCAATCACAATCGTTTTTACTTGAAAAATCTCTCCCGCCGTCGTTTTTTGGCAGACGCTGGAAAAGCCAGCGTGCTGGCATACCCCGCCATGCTGGCCTGGGATATGCTGAGGCCGGCTCCGGCATTACCCTTTGAACTGGAAGGAACTGGTAACGGAAAAAAGATCGTTATCCTGGGGGCCGGACTGGCCGGAATGACCAGCGCCTTTGAACTCAGCAAGCTCGGTTATCAATGTACCGTGCTGGAAGCACGAGAAAGAAGCGGTGGCCGCTGCTGGAGCGTCCGGAAGGGATCGGTGAATACAGAAACGGATCATGGTAAACATATTTCGGCTTTTGATGATGGCCTTTATTTTAATGCAGGTCCGTCACGCATTCCGCATAATCATGAACTGACGCTTCATTATTGTAAAGAGCTCGGCGTTCCGCTGCAGGTTTATAATAATGTGAATGAAGCTGCCTGGTATTTCAGTGAAGGCAATGGCCCGCTTTCCAATAAAAAGATCAGGGTACGGGAGATCCATAATGATATGCGGGGGTATACGATGGAACTTTTGTCCAAAGCGATCGATTCTTCCAAACTTGATACAGGTCTTACCGCGGAAGACAATCAAAAGCTGCTTGAATACCTGCGTGCTGAGGGCGGATTGGATATCGATAAACTTTACAAAGTATCATCCCGCAGGGGGTATGAAGAAATGCCGGGCGCGGGTGAACGATCCGGAAAGATCGCCGAGGCGCATAAATTGGCTGACATCATCCGGTCAGGCCTGCTTGATCCCGATTTTTACAATGTGGCCGAATATACGTTCGAACTGCAGATGACCATGCTGCAGGCAACCGGTGGTATGGACCAGATTGCCAAAGCATTGGAGCAAAAAATCGGAAAGATGATCCGGTTCAATTGCGAGGTCTCTTCGATCAGGAATCTCGCGGAGGGCGTAGAGATCATTTATAAAGATCCGCAGGGAGAAAAAAAGATCAGCGCCGATATTTGTATTTGTACCATTCCGTTGCCCGTTTTAAGCAATATTGATCATAACTTTGGTTCGGATGCAAGCCGCGCCATAGACTTTATTGGTTACAACAGTACCGGCAAGATCGGACTTCAATTCAAACGGCGTTTCTGGGAAGAAGATGAACATATTTATGGCGGCATCACTCACACGAACAATGAACTGACGCAGATCTTTTATCCATCCAACGATTACCTTGGAAAGAAAGGCGTATTGATCGGCTACTACAATTTCAACGAAAAGGCAAAAGCTACAGGCGAATTATCTTATACAGACCGCGAGAAACTGGCATTGCAGAAAGGCAGCCTGATACATCCGCAGTACCCAACAGAATTTGAAAGATCATTTTCCGTCAGCTGGCATAAAACAAAATACAGCATGGGTGGCTGGGCTGTGTATAACAACCAGGAAAGACAAACATATTACAAGGCATTATTACAACCGGATAAACAGGTTTATTTCGCGGGCGAACATATGACGCACCTTAACGCATGGATGGCCGGTGCTTTTGAATCAGCGAGAAAGACTGTGGCGGATGTGCATGCGAGGGTGATGGGGCAAAGGACGGCTTATGCGGGTGTGGGGTAAAAGGTTTGAGAGGTTTCAGAGGTTTAAGAGGTTTCACAGGTTGCCAGTCATTGCAACCGAAGAGTCTGTTCCTGAAGCATCTAACTCCTCAAACTGCGGAGCAACCTCTGAAACCTATTAAACCTCTGGAACCTTTGGAACCTATAAGAAACCTATGAAACCTCCAAACTGCATTCTCTAACTAAAACAATACTCTAATGTCTTCAAACATCCAACGCCGTCAACTTCTAAAACAGGGAGTATTGCTTGCCGGTTCGCTCCCATTGATCTCATTGTTGCAAAAGGCTGCTGCCAATCCGGGTGCAGCGCGCAATAACTTTGCAGTCTCCGATCTGTCGATCGAAGAACAGATCATACAGGGTTTGCCTCCTGATATCAAGGCAAGACTTTCCGCAAACGAAAATCCTTTTGGTCCATCCGCCAAAGCAAAACAGGCGGCGCTGGAAGCGCTGGACGGAAGTTCCCGTTACGGGTTCAGCCAGATCAGGCAATTGCAACAACTCATTGCAAAGGAAGAAGGCGTATCTGAGCGTAACATTCTGCTCTCTGCGGGTTCCTCCGGTTTGCTTGATGCTGCAGCAATTGCCTTTGCGAAGGAGGGAGGAAATATTATTTCTGCTGATCCTTCCTATCGTGATCTGCCGGACAAAGGCACTGAATTGAATTGCGAATGGATCAGAGTGCCGCTTACCGCTGATTATAAAACCGATCTTGATGCGATCGAACAAAAAATAAATGACAGGACAGGGGTTGTTTACATCTGCAATCCTAACAATCCTACTGCAACAGTAGTGGATACAGCGAAGCTGGAAGCTTTCTGCAAACGCGTGTCACAAAAAGTGCCCGTGTTTGTTGATGAAGCTTATATCGACTACCTGCCCGATGTGAAAGCAGCATCCATGATGAAGCTGGTGAAAGACGGACTGAAAAACGTGATGGTGGTAAGAACATTCTCCAAACTTTACGGCTTTGCGGGTTTGCGTATCGGCTATATGGTGGCAGACAAAGAGATCCTCGATAAAGTTGGGAAATATGCACAGGGAGGAAATGGTATTTCCGTACATCCGCACAGGCAGCCGTGGCTGCATACCAGGATAAGGATTTTCTGAAGGACGCATTGGCAAAAACGCTCGCTTCGCGTGATTATCTGTATAAAGTATTGAAAGAAGAAGGATATGAATACATTCCATCTTCTGCGAACTTTGTGTTGTTTCCTATCAAAATGGACAGCATGAAGTTTGTACAGGAAATGAATAAGCGTGGCGTGAGTGTCCGCTCCTGGAAATTCAATAGTAAAGAATGGTGCCGTGTAAGCATTGGTACGATGCAGGAAATGGAAGCGTTTGCGGTTGCATTCAAAGAGATATCATAATTCATTCACCAAACTGCAATTGGGTTTTATAAACGACGTATATGAGAAAGACAGTTTTCGTATCCCTGATGATCCTTATCGGTTTTTTTCAGGCCATGTCTCAGACTGCCAAAGGAATGACCGCTGAGCAATATGATAAAGTAAAAACGTTCACGGTAAAAGACCTGGATAACGACACCTATGTAAAGATTGAAAATGCATTTGTTCTTGACCGGTATGAAGGCAGGAAGCCTTATTTTATTACGGGTTCTGACGGATTAAAAAAGCGCATGGACATTTACAAGGTGTTGTTGAAAGATGGCATGCAGGAGATCGGCACGCTTGTTTTTTATACAAATGAAAAAGCGCAGCAATTCAAAGTTTGCCTTCCCAATATGTCGGCAGAACCAAAAGTTTGGGAGAAGGCATTTGAAGACATCGATAAAGTTGATCAGCAGGAAAAGTTCTTCGCATTGAAATTATCGTATGTGCTTTCCAAAGAATTCAGTTTTCAGGTATACAAAGCTGCCAATGGCGGCAAAGACCTGGGCAAGGAATCGGAAACCTACGGCAATGATATCTGCTTTCCCGGCAATACCAGTGTAATGATGGCTGGTGGCATACAAAAACTAATGAAAGATGTAAAGCCCGGTGATAAGGTTGTAACTGTTGACCCGGTAAGCGGAAAACAACTGACTGTAACAGTAAAGGAACTGACAGTGCATGAGGCAAAGAACTATGCTATCAGCAATCTTTTACTGATGAGTGTAAAAGAATATGCTGAGCCCGGTCAGGTCAACGTCGTCATGGACACAAAAGAGCTAAGTGCCACGCCCAATCATCCTGTACTGACATCAGGCGGCGAAAAGAAAACCGGCGAAGTCTCTGCCGGAGATAAAGTCCTTTGTCAGAATGGAGATAAAGGCGGTTATGCATTATTCGAGGTTGTACACGTGTCCCGCCAGGCGCAGGGCATTCAAAAAGTGTATAATATTGTAGCGGAAAGCGGCGAAACATTTGTGATCAATGATGTAATGGTATTGCAAAAGCCGTTGAAATAAGCCGGACAAGCATACTCCCTCATAGATCAGAGCCTACGGTTGATTCGTGGGCTTTGTATTTTGGTGTAGTCTTTTCTGTTGCTGTCTGGTAAAGCGCCCCCAGCCGTGTCTTTTTGGTTCGACCTTTTCTTATGCTATGACCGCGCATCTTCTCTCCCACAATTAAAATTGTGGGCTAATCGTGCCTGCGTCAATTCGCAATGTTTATTGCAGCCGCCAGCGCCTTCGAATAATTCGTCGAACCTCAACGGCCCTCATAGCCCACAATTTCAATTCAATGTCGTTTAGTTAACAGAACGCGATTTGCTCGCCCGGCGTAGGGCCCCCTCTAAATCTCCCCCTTCAGGGGAGACTTAGAACAGTCACTATAATAGGGAAGTCAAATCGTATGGAATACACATATTCAATACAATTTGACTTCTCTTATTTCAGGCGGCGATAAGTCTCCCCTGAAGGGGGAGATTTAGAGGGGGCCCTACGCCAGGCGCTTAACTAAACGACATTGAATTTCAATTGCGGGTGGGAACATACCAGCTTCCTCAACCGTTCCGCTATTATTCCGGGAACAATCTTTTTACAATTCACCCGCCCAAAACCCCGGACCATGAAACATTTAACGGCCGGTTAACTGATCCGTGTTTAAATTTGTACCAGGTTTTTGACAACGATTCCTTAGCTTATGCATTGATTTACTGCCCTTTGAGCTTTATTTAAATGTGTGATGCAGAGAATCAGGAACAAAAAGTTCCGGAAACCTGTTATCTTAAAGTACTAAAACCTTTTACAATGAAAATAGCTATACACAGGAGTTTGTTCATACTGGCGCTCCTCTTTACTGCCGGTATTGCTATGGCTCAGACTGAGCTTGTTCCTGATCAGAATCCCAACTACGCTGTCAGCAGGGCAAAATATATGAAGATCGCCGATTCGGTGAATACCTGGCAGGGTACCACCGATCAGCAAACTTATAAAGCGATCGATTTTCTTGCAGACAGAGCGGAAGCGCGCGCCAACCGCCGGGCATTCCGTCAGCAACTGAGACTCGAAAGAGCCAGGAACGGATATTACAATGACTATAACAACGGCTGGTACTATCCTTCCGTCAACTTCGGCTACAATCGTGGCCGCTGGAATAATTATAACAACTTCTATTCACCTTACCGGTATAACCGGAGGGGGAATTTTAACTGGGGACTCAACTTTGGTTGGGGCTGGTAAAGAGCGAATGGTTTCAGAGGTTCCAGAGGTTTCAAAGGTTCCAGAAGTTTTGTCAACCTGAAAAGATCTTTGGAACTTCTGAAACCTTTGGAACCTCTGGAACCTTCATTGAAACTCCCTGTAAACTTTTCAAACCATAAAACCCTCTTCATGAAAAAGAGTCTACTTATCTTTTTACCTCTCACCGCATTATTTTTCTTTACCAATTGTGCTCATAAAGTAACACGTATCGATCCGTCTGAACAGATCGATCTGAGCGGACGCTGGAATAACACAGATTCAAGACTTGTTGCAGAAGATATGACCAAACAGATCCTTGGAGAAAGATGGATCACTGATTATATGGCTGCAAAAAGCGGCGCACGTCCGACCGTGATCGTTGGTCTTATCACCAATAAAAGCCATGAGCATATCGAAGCGGAAACATTTACCAAAGATGTTGAAAGCTCTTTCATCACTTCAGGCAAAGTAAGATTGGTACAGGGCGGTAAAAAAAGAGAAGAGCTCCGTGCTGAAAAAGCAGATCAGCAGACCAATGCCAGTTCAAGCACCATGAAGAAATTCGGTCTGGAACAAGGCGCTGATTTTATCCTGCAAGGTTCAATCAACTCAATTGTCGATTCGCAAAAAAGAAAGAAAGTCGTTTACTATCAGGTAAACCTTGAACTTACCAATATCGAAACAAATGAAGTTGTTTGGATTGGTGAGAAGAAGATTGCGAAATACGTGAAGAATTGATCTTTCAAACAGGTGGGTTAGAGGTTTCAGAGGCTCCATAGGTTCCAAAGGTTTCAGAGGTTGTTCTACTTTGAAACTTCCAAACCTCTGGAACTTCTGGAACCTCTGAAACCTCTGAAACTTTCTATACCTGCTTGAATGTCCCATTCCCTCAAACATATCACTACCGCTGTGGCCGGACTCGTTCTGGCCCTCACGCTCGTGTCCTGCGCCACCTACAACCAACAGGTGCAGGGCTACTATACAAGTCTGCAGTCGGGTGATTATACAAAAGCTGCAAAGGAGCTGGATAAGAATAAGCTGTTGAAGAAAGACCGCAACAGGTTATTGTATCTGCTTGAACGCGGAAAAGTGTCTCACCTGATGGGACAGTGGGATAGCAGCAATACTTACTTCAATGAGGCGGATCTGCTGATGGAAACGGCCCGCACCTCCGCCAAAGATGTGGCGCTCGGCAATCTGCTGAACCCTATGATGAAGACGTATAAGGCAGAAGATTTTGAAACTTACCTGGTGCATTATTATAAAGCCATCAATTACCTGCAGCTTGGCGAAACGGATGATGCATTGGTGGAAGCCCGCAGGATCAGTCTGCGCACTTATGCGCAGGAAGATAAAGTGGGGAATAAAAATAAATACAAGGATGATGCTTTTTCATTGATGGTGCAGGGGATCATTTATGAAAAAGGCGGTGATGTGAACAATGCGTTCATTTCATACCGTAATGCGGCAGATGTATTTCTTGAAAGCAAAGGCGATTACTACGGGATCGCAATGCCCGACCAGTTAAAAAAAGACCTGCTGCGCACAGCCTATCTGAACGGATTCATGGATGAACTGGGCCGGTATGAACGTTTGCTGAATACAACTTATCAGAAAGAAGATAAACCTGCGGGAGGAGAACTGATCCTTTTCTGGGAAAATGGTTCCGCGCCGGTCAAGGCACAGCAGGATCTTTTCTTCTCATTATTCAAAGATGCCGGCGGTGGTTTTTTCTTCGCTGATGCAAACAATGCCTTCAGTGTTCCGTTTGATTTCAGCAGCGGTTACAGCCGTGATAATATCAAACTGGAGAATCTCCGGAGTTTTCGTGTAGCGCTGCCGAAATATGAAGCTGTTCAGCCTTCTTACACCGGCGGCATAGCACAAGTGGGAACCGTGAATGTAAAACTTGAAGCAGCAGAAGATGTAAACAATCTTGCGTTTGCTACATTAAAAGAGCGAATGCTCCGTGAACTGTCGTCTACGTTAACACGGCTGGCGATAAAAAAACTGGCTGAGGCGGCTATCCGTCCACCGGAAAGAAAAGAAGGTTACGACAAGAATAAAACCGAAGAGCAAAAGAAAAAAGAGCAGAAGGAAGATGCGGCGCGTGAAGCGATCGCGTTGGGACTGCAGATCTTCAACTTTGCTTCTGAAAAAGCGGATACCCGCAACTGGCAAAGTCTTCCGCATACGATCTATTATGCAAGAATACCGCTTCAGCAAGGAGAGAATAATATCAGCCTGCAGCTGAGTGGCCGTAGTAGTACCGCTGTTCCATTAAAGGTAAATGGCCGTGGCGGGCTGCAGGTGATGACGGTAAATACGCTCCGGTAAATCTGCGAAATCTGCGGGAACTTACGCCGGCCGATCAAAAGATGCGTTGTTTCCCTAAGACAAGCATGATCCGAAAATCCCTATCTTCACTTTATGAACATTGTGATCGTTGACGATAACAAGATTGCACGCACTACATTGAAGCAGTTGGCATCAAGAGTAAAAGATCTCGTGGTGGTGGCTGAGTGTGAGAATGCGATGGATGCGTACAATGTATTGCAGGATGAACCTGTCGATCTCTTACTGCTTGATATTGAAATGCCCGGTATGACGGGTATCGAGCTCACGCGCAACCTGGGCAGCAAACGCCCACTGATCATTTTCACCACTTCAAGAAAGGATTATGCCGTTGAGGCATTCGAGTTGAATGTGGTCGATTATATCGTCAAACCCGTCACCTTGCCCCGTTTTATCCAGGCGATCGACAAAGCCCGCGATATTTGCCAAAGCCTCGGCGAAGAGGTAAAGATCGCGCCTGATGCCTTTCTCTTTATCCGCGACTCGAATATTGTACGCCGCCTCAGCATAGACGAGATCCTCTATGCCGAAGCCATGGGCGATTATGTCAAACTCCATACCGCGACCAAATTCTACGCGATCCACACCACACTCAAAGCCGTGGAAGAGCGTCTTCCTTCCGACCAGTTCCTCCGCATCCACCGTTCCTACATCGTCTCCATTCCCAGGATCGATACGATCCAGGACGGCGCTGTCATTGTGCAGGGAAAGCCGCTGCCGGTGGCGGATGCGTATAGGGCGGGGTTGAACAGGAGGATGAATATTTTGTAGGAGGATGATCGATGATCGATGGTGGATGGATGTTCGATGATCGATGGTCGAATTTAAAGCGGGGAATTTCCTGATAACGATGGTTGATGGCCTAGCTTTTACTCCTCAATTTTCTGATTTTTAAATAATTATACAGCTGTTTTGGCAGACTTGCAGCTGTGAAATTATCTTATCGACCATCAGTCATCGGCCATCAGTCATCGACCATCTACCATCGAACATCCCTCTCCCCCGCCGACCTCTTTTCCCCATCCACCGACTCATTTTCCCTATCCGGCTAGACCCGCTTCTCTGCCCGCAACAGAATCCTGAGCTTTGGGTTGTTGATCGGGGACGTCCGGCGATGTGAGTGGTGAGATACATGTTGTGAATGTGCCGGGACTGAAAACGCTGACGTCGTCCTTTAATATAAACCGGTTCAGGACCCCCGGAGAAAAGTGTATACAATAGCTGATCAACTCTGGGAAATTTCAGGTGTGTATGGAGCGGGGTCCTGGATCTTTTAAAATTGACATTTATAAGTTTTTATTCTCATAGCAGTTTGGTTTTGGTTACGGGCTGCATCTCTATGCGGCCCTCTTTTTTAAATTTTACCTGCTTGCAGAAACTTATAATAAAGACTTTCTTACCTCGATTAAGAAAATGAAAACTATATATACCATATTATTCTTCCTCGATCTGCTGCTGCTGATCTTCCTCTCTTTCTCCCTGCTGAGACTGGTGGATGCGGGAGGTCACGGCCTGCTTACCGTTATCGTGGGGCTGGGCATGATCGGAAGTATATTTTTGCTGGGAACGTTCCTGGGGAGGTATATTAAGCCACATAAATAAGGTTCCAGAGGTTTCAGAAGTTCCAAAGGTTCCATAGGTTCCTTAACCTATCGAACCTCTGAAACTTTTGGAACTTCTGAAACCTCTGAAACCTGTCACTTCTTCTCTCAAACTTTACCTAACTTAGAGCAGAGTTCCCCCGCATGACCAGTAAAAGAATCATCTACTATCTGCTGGCCGCATTCATCACCGGCAATCTTCTTCTCATCTTCATGCAGTATAATTCTGCGAGGAATATTGATAACCTGATATTGGGCAATGAAAAGCTGCTGGCTGAATTCAAGACCGGAAGCGAATTGCGGGAACTGGAGAAAGATGTGATCTCCATGGAAAGCAATGTGCGCGGAGCGATCGCCATGGCCGATGTAAATATCGCCGGCGATCTTGAACAACAGGTGAACGAAGTACAGGCAGATCTTTCCCTGCTGCAACAGATAAAGGACGATGAAAGCTCCATCAGGTTTGTAGATGAACTCGACAGGCTTGTACAGGAAAAGATCGTGTTCAGCCGGCAGGTGCTTGATACATTTAATCACACAGGCAAACGGGCCGCCGAAGAACTCATGACCAGCCAGCAGGGAAGACGGCTGATGGATTCGATCTCCATCGTTGTACATAAGATCGATACAAGCCGCCAGGTCTTGCTTACCCGGGTGATCGAATCGATCGATGACAGCGGACGCAAAGCGCGGAGCTGGGGAACCATTCTGATCATTATCGTATTGCTGAGCGGCGCTGGTTTGTTCTGGTATATCATCAACCGTATCGCCAGCCAGAACCAACTGATCCGCCAACTGGATGCCTCAGAGAAAAAAGAAAGAGAAGCTGCCCGTATCAAGGAAAACTTCCTGGCCAATATGAGTCATGAGATCCGAACCCCAATGAATGCGATCCTTGGTTTTACCGCATTACTGCAAAAGAAAAAACTGGATACAGAATCTTCCGCCTACGTACACACCATCCGGCAATCGGGTGAAAACCTGCTCGCGATCATCAACGATATACTTGATCTTTCCCGTATTGAAGCCGGCATGATGCGGATAGAACCCACGCCGTTCAGTGTCCGCAGTCTTATCCATTCAGTGGAAACAATGTTTCATGAAAAAACAAAAGAAAAAGGCTTGCTGCTCACCACTGCTGTGGAAGCCGGTATGGCCGATGTTCTTGAAGGCGATGCGGTAAGGCTTACGCAGATCCTTGTAAACCTGATAGGCAATGCGGTGAAATTTACACAACAGGGAAGCATTAATATCGCGGTTCATGCAGAACCATTGCCGGATGGTCTGATCAATCTTTTTGTCTCCGTCAGTGATACAGGCATTGGTATCGAAAAAGAAAAATTGCCACGCATCTTTGATCGCTTCCGTCAGGCGGAAGATTCGATCACCAGAAAGTATGGTGGCACCGGCCTTGGTCT
>QFQQ01000266.1 GCA_003243445.1 Citrobacter freundii | reverse complement strand
TTACTTTTTACTTTTTACTTTTTACTTTTTACTTTTTACTTTTTACTTTTTACTTTTTACTTTTTACTTTTTACTTAAACATCGCCAATGCCACAAACCAATCTTCGCATCGCAGCCATTGATGTTCTCCGTGCATTAACGATGCTGCTGATGATCTTTGTGAATGATCTGTGGTCACTGACTGATATTCCGCAATGGCTGGAGCATACAGCAGCGGAAACTGATGGGATGGGGCTGGCAGATGTGGTGTTCCCTGCGTTCCTGTTCCTGGTCGGTATGTCCATTCCCTTAAGCATAAAACAACGACAGGCAAAGGGAGACAGCAAAGCAAAGATCCTGCTGCATATCATTGAGCGCAGTGTGGCATTGCTGATCATGGGATTGTTTTTGGTAAACGGAGAATACATTAATGAGGCGGCCACTGGTATGCAAAGAGGGATCTGGAATCTGATCTGTTGTTCCTCTTTTATACTTCTATGGAACAGCTGGCCACGTTCCCTGCAGAAAGGAATCGTTTATGGAATAAAAGCGATCGCGTTACTGGTGCTGCTTTATCTTGCCTGGATCTATCGGGGTGGGGAAGAAGGGCAAGTGCAAACGTTTGGCACACACTGGTGGGGCATACTGGGCCTGATCGGCTGGGCCTATTTTGCAAGCGCCGTCATCTTTCTTTTTGCAAATGGTAATCTGCTGACCTGTATGCTGGCGTGGGTCATATTTGCAGTGCTTAACATCGCGAATCATGCAGGCAGATTACCGGGCAATGACCTGTTGCGTACCATCATTTCACCAATCGGTGAAGGAGCTATGACGGCTTTCACAATGGGTGGTGCGGTGATCACTTTACTGCTGCTCCATTTCCGGGAGAAAAAGGAAACAACCAGAATGTTCATCACATTTACAATCATCGCAGTTGCTTTATTTGTACTTGGCTTTTACCTGCGCGGATTCTGGGGCATTTCAAAGATCAGGGCGACACCGGCATGGGTGATGATCTGCAGCGCGATCACCATTGCGTGCTTTATGCCGCTGTACTGGCTGACCGATCTGAAGGGAAAGAAAGATTGGTTCAATATCATCAAACCCGCAGGAACGAATACACTGCTATGCTATCTGCTGCCCTATTTTGCGTACACGATCATGTCTTTGCTGCATCTTCATTTACCAGGAAATTTATTGAGTGGGGGAACCGGATTGCTGCAGTCTTTGCTTTTCTCATTGTCGATGATTTTGATTGCAGGGTGGCTGGGGAGAATGGGATTGAAGTTGAAATTGTAATGCACACATAAATCGTAGTTGCTTCTTATCGGTTGTTTGTGGCCCCCTCTAATCTCCCCTTCAGGCTAATCGTTACCCAAATCTATGAATGGCGTAAGGTTCCCGCAGATTTACGCAGATATAAAACAC
>QFQQ01000265.1 GCA_003243445.1 Citrobacter freundii | reverse complement strand
GCTAACGAATACTCAGGGCATGCAGATAAACTGCTGGCTATATTTCTTTCGAAGAGCGTGGAATGCATACCAATCCCCGATAAAAAGGAGTTGGTGATGACTGTGACAAATCAGTTTGCTGCGCACGTTGGTCTGGACTGGGCAGATAAAAAACACGATGTCTGTGTTCAGTTTAAAAACGGTGAACGCGTATTCCATGTGATTGAACATACAGCAGAAGCGCTTGATGTCTGGCTTACCGAGTTACACCAGAAGGTAAAAGGCAGAATCGCAATAGCTCTCGAGCTGAAGAAGGGCCCCGTGGTATATGCTCTTCAAAAATATCCCTTTATCACCGTTTTCCCCGTCCACGCTTTGTCCCTGGCTCGTTACCGGCAAGCCTTCTCCCCCAGCGGCGCTAAAGATGACCCACAGGATGCAGAGCTGGCATTAGAGTTAATGCTGCGTTATCCCCAAAAGATAAAAGCTATTGAACCCGACAATGCGGATATCCGGTTACTCCAGCAACTAGTTGAGCAGCGTCGTCAGCTGGTTGAAGATAAACGTCGTTTTGTGAACCGTATAATCAACACGCTTAAACAGTATTATCCTCAGCCCCTGGAGTGGTTCTCACATCGGGGTAGCTTACTGTTGTGTGAACTGATTATACGATGGCCCAGTCTGCAACAACTGAAACGAGCCAGGCGCGACACGATCCGCAACTTTCTGAATGCCAAAGGTGGCCGCGCAATGGCTCTTACCGAGCAGCGTGTTGTGAGTATTGATAACGCGATCCCATTGACGACAGACTCGAGTGTTATAGAGGCTAATGCTTTGATGGCAACAGCACTGGCGACACAAATTAAAGTTGTGAGTGAAATCATCAAAACCTATGACGAACGAATCGAAACGCTGTTTGACACATTGCCAGATGCGGGGCTGTTCAAATCACTTCCGGGCATGGGGCCTTGTATGGGCCCACGAATGCTTGCTGCACTGGGTGATAACCGCGACCGGTTTAACAGCGCTGAAGAAATTCAAAACTACGCAGGTATTGCACCGGTGACAGAAAGAAGTGGCCAGAAATCCTGGGTTCACTGGAGATGGCAGTGCGCCAAGTTCGTCAGGCAGACCTTTGTTGAATGGGCTGCCAAAACGGTTAACTCATCATACTGGGCCAGACTGTATTATCAGGGACTGCGAGAAAAAGGAAAATCTCACCAGTCTGCAATCCGGGCTCTTGCCTTCAAATGGATAAGGATCATTTACCGCTGCTGGAAGACCAGAACCCCGTACGATGAAGCGAAGTATTTGCTGGCTCTCGAAGCGCGACACTCACCCTTACTGAAGTCATAAAAAGCTTGTCGAATGTCTCAGGGCGTGAAGCGGACGTTTGGTTGACGAACTATATATATAAAAAAACATAGCCCGTCAGAATTGTGTTTTAGGGTTTGCTGATAA
>QFQQ01000114.1 GCA_003243445.1 Citrobacter freundii | reverse complement strand
CTTCAGGGGAGACTTAAACAGTCTACTTATTGTAAAATCAAATCTTAACGAACTTATTTGTTCGATCAGATTTGATTTTACCTTTATAATGTATCTAAAGTCTCCCCTGAAGGGGGAGATTTAGAGGGGGCCCTACGCCAGCCAATTCAGGAAACACTGGATGAAGAAAAACAAACAGACGAGAACCTTACCTCTATCGCTGAAAGCGATATCAATTGGGAAGCGGAGATGGAAGACGAAGGTGAAGCTGAGGAAGAAGAATAACTGATACTTGTCAGATCAGTGAATGGCCGGAATAGCAGGGATGTTATTCCGGCTTTCTCTTTACGCGAATTGGAATACGCGGATTTCGCGAATGGCGTGAATGCGGGTAGATTTTTAAAGACACACGTTAAACTCCCGAAGACTAAAAACCATTCATTAATGCGAGGTTGCTGACGTAAGACTTCCTTACCGTCTTCCCGGTTTATTTTTTACCGGTAAGACTGGAAGGGCGGGAAGAAGACAAATGGGCTGATATTTTTTATCGTGCTGTTTGACCGATTAAACAGGATGTACAATTTATAATAATCCGGGAGCGCTTATAACAATTTCTCCAGCTCCGACAATACTGCCCGCACATACTCTTCCTGTATTTTCGCCGGATCAGTATTTTTAGGTTCAAGGCATCCCGACACAACGATCTTTCCCTCGTACGTTATTGCGAAATAGGCAAAGCACTTATTGTCAGATTCAGGTACCGGCGATGCATACCCGGTTATGCCCAGGCCCCAGTCACTCGCAAAAAGTTCACAGCAGTGGATTGCCATTTCCTTTGCCACTTTCGATGAAACACAATTCACCGACTGCGCATGGATAGGTTCTACGTTCAGATGCTTGAACTTTTGTGCAAGATTGAATGCTGTGATACCACCCTGGAAAAACCCTGAGGCATCCGGAATGGTGGAGAATGCATATTGTAACAAACCAGAAGTAACGCTCTCCGCCGTTGCAATCGTCTTCTTCTTTCCCAGCAAACCTTCACGGATCGCCTTTGCCTGATTTTCGGGAACTCTGTCCATCCGTTTATTTATTATTTAAATGTATCTACTGAAACATATAACCCCTTATCAATTGATCTGCACCGCCAGACCTGAATTGATAAAATAATTATGCGGATGATGCGCAAGCGACGTGCCAGCTGCAGCATGGATCATCCATTTGTTGTTGAGATGATACATCAACCCTCCGTCGACATTGTGAAAAGGCAATGCATCGCCAAACTGGGCAAAATATTCGCCGAACACCTGCAGATGTTTACTGAGATCCAGTTTGAGATCTGCCGTTGTTTGCAGGTCCCATTCACTTAAAAAAGCTTCCTGGCGTCCGCCGGTATTTAACGTAACTGTAAATGGCTTGAATTCCTTTTCTACTATCAGCAATAATGCCGGTGACCAGCGCAACGATTGTTTTCCCATGGTTACGGGCACCTGCAGGTATCCAACCAGGCTGATGTCAGGCAGCGTTTTCTTATCTTTCACCAAAGACCACTTTGCACTGAAGGCGACCGGGTATTGTGATTGAGCGGTTTCTTCGATGAACAGATCCCGGTGATGTCCCTGCTCAACAACAGCCCTCAATTCAACATTCTTTACCAGGCCATACCTGAGCAGGCTGGAAGAAACGATTGAACGACGGTTCGCATCTACCACTGTAAAATAGACGGATGACTCCAATTGAATGATCCCCTTCTCTACCACTGCTGCCCCATCCGATTGGTCAGGCCGGTCCGTTTTCAATTCCTGCGCACATAAAGAACTTAACAGGCAATAGCGGAGCATTAATAATAAGCAACGTTTTTTCATTTAAAAATTTTAGCACTTACCTGAACTCATTATGATCTTTACCGTTACAAGCACGGATCACTCCCCTGTTTCGCTGTTAGCTGCATCCACAGGTTTCGATTGCGACGAACCTTTCTGTCTTAAAAAAATGGATAACACGATGATGGCAAATACAGAAAGGAATTCGCTTTGCCAGTTCTGAAAGGATTCAAACCAAAATCTCGAATCTCCGAGGAATTGACCGAGTGTTTCGACGGGAAGACCTTTATGTGTCAGCTGTTCGTTCTCATCCTTCAGGCTTCCATACAGATGCAGGATGAATGAAAGCAGGAACAAGATCACTAACGCGATGGTCAATGAGTGCTTATAAACTGCCAATATCCATCCACCTTTTCTGACAGGCCATGGAGCATCCTTCTTATTTGAGTCAGGTTCCTGGTCCACTTCCTCCGGGCCATCAAGTTCTTTTGATTCGGAAGATCCCTTTTGCCGCAGCGAGATTGTAAGTATTACAAACAATGCCATTTGTAAAAACTCACTCTCCCAGTTTTCAAAAGTTGACTCGATAAAGTGACCGGAGGTTGAATATTTGGCAAGACTGACCTGAGGTTGACCTTCTTCTTTCTGTTCTTTGTTATATTCATTGAAGCCGGTCAGCCATTGCGCTGTCATCGCAATAAGGAACAGCAATCCGAATGTGACCGACAGTCCGTTGTTTCTTAAAAAAGTCCGCATAGATAGTTTATTACCCATGTATAATCCAACAATGTACCAAAGCATTTACACGGCCCTAAAGCATGATATAACGTGAAATAGTTCAACATTCCGTCAACCAGTGCGGAGTACTTTTCACATGCTGTACAGTGAAGGGGAAAATGTAAATCAGGGATTTCCCGGAATTATAAACAACATGTACCATGTTGTCAGCGCGAAAGTGGCGGCAAAGGGTGGGATCCAGCGTTGCCAGGCAGATAACAGTAGAATGATCACCGGAATGGCGAGTGTCTTTACAACTTTTTCACCATCTGCGAAATGGAATGCTTTAAACGAAATTGCCGGGGAGTTGAGGTCATGGAATTCGCAAATCCGGCTGCCGCCGGCACACCTAACTGATCTTTCGTTTACTCAGTGCTTTGTTAACAGCATCTCTCAGCACCTCCAGCCAGAAAGGTTTTTCCACAAACCCATCTGCTCCCGCCAGGCGTGCCAGATTGGCCACATTGGGGCTTGCAGATAAAATGACAACGGGAATGTCTTTCGTTTGTTCCTGCCTCTTTAACATTTCGCAGATATCCAGGCCATCAATGCCCGGTAACAATTTATCGATCAGAAAAATGTCCGGCCTGACATAATCACCTTTTATAATTAGGTCTCCATTACTGTAGGTCGTCAATTTGAAATCAGGAGGCGTAAATATCATTGACATCGCTTCCAGTATTGCAGCGTCGTCTTCAATAACCGTAACATGGACCATGATCGTCTTTTTGGATGTAGAAAGCGTTCCGGATATTACTGTCTGCCGGGTGTAGTTATTGCAACGGCTGCAATATACTTGAAACTGCAGGCATACTTTATAAAATACTGAATCACCCGTAATATCAACCCCCACAACCCGGCAATGGTTATGGGGGTTAATATCATCTATAATCTTACGCCGGGATCTTTCTCGACGGCTCCCTTTCCCAAAAACGATGCTTTTTTATCGCCTCAATAAATAACTGTGTCAGCATTCCGATCTCTGGCTGAATGATCATACCATCTTTCACGGCTGATTCAGGAGATTCATTGTTACGGGATAGTTTCTTATAGAAATATGTTTCCTGCAATACCTGATCCGCCTGCGGATCTGCCGCAATCGCCTTGCAATGCCTGTATGCCTCATTTATAAAATGTATCGCATCCGGATCCGCGACAAGCGTTGCCACGCTGTTCGTTCCGCCCGGAATATAGATCGCATCATACATTACGGAAGCTGTGGTGAGGAAACTTTGCTTCACCGGCACGATCGTATTGTCTTCAGCAATAGCAGTACCCAATCGCGGCGCAACAATATCCACCATTGCCCCCTGATCGATCAATGCATCCTGTAATGCAATGACAGATGCTGCGTCCACCCCATCTGCCAGCAGGAATGCGATCATCCGGCTTTTGATAGAATCCTTCACAGTATTTGCCATACTCAATGCAGCAGACTCCTTCAACTCCCCTTCCCGCTGTATAGGTTCATAAGATTCAACCGTGGCATCTGCGGGCCGGACATGATTGATCGGTTTCTCCGGGGAAGCAGGTACATGCAAACCAAGTTTATAAGCGACCTGTGCAGCCAATCCTTTATCCACCAGCGATAAGATCCCCAGCATCCGCTCCCTGATCTCTTTTGTAACCACCTTCCCGAGTTCAAAGGAAAACGCATCCACGATATGATTTTTCTCCGGCTCTGACTGGCTGTTAAAAAACAATCTCGCCTGGCTGAAATGATCAAAGAAACTTTTGCTGCGGCTCCTGATCTTACTTGCATCAATGCGTTCATTGTATGATGTAAAACCGCCCTGCATCTTCCCCGCCTGGAATGGACAGCCTCCGCCCGTTGAGTTCGGACTGTAACTGCTTCTTCCCTTATTGATCTGCTGACGCATAAAACCATCACGTTGATTATTGTGCACTGTTACTACAGGTCTGTTGATCGGGATCTCATGAAAGTTGGGCCCGCCCAAACGGATCAATTGCGTATCTGTATAAGAGAAGAGTCTTCCCTGCAGCAATGGATCGTTGGTAAAGTCGATGCCTGGTACAACATGGCCGATATGAAAAGCAACCTGTTCCGTTTCCGCAAAGAAATTGTCAGGGTTACGGTTCAGCGTGAGTTTGCCGATGCGTTGAACAGGCACCAGTTCTTCCGGGATGATCTTTGTCGGGTCAAGCAGGTCAAAATCATATTTGTGTTCATCCTTCTCAGGAACGATCTGCACCCCCAGTTCCCATTCGGGATAGTTGCCATTTTCGATCGCTTCCCAGAGATCACGGCGATGAAAGTCCGGATCTTTCCCTGAGATCTTCTGCGCTTCATCCCATGCTACAGAATGAACGCCCAGCAAAGGCTTCCAGTGGAATTTCACAAAATGACTTTCATCATTTTCATTGATCAGGCGGAATGTATGCACGCCAAAACCTTCCATCATCCGGTAACTGCGCGGAATGGCACGGTCGCTCATCAGCCACATAATCATATGAGCAGACTCAGGTGCAAGCGATATAAAATCCCAGAATGTATCGTGCGCTGAAGCGGCCTGCGGAATTTCGTTATGTGGCTCCGGCTTCACTGCATGCACCAGGTCAGGGAATTTCATCGCATCCTGTATAAAAAATACCGGCATATTATTACCAACAAGGTCGAAATTTCCTTCCTGCGTATAGAACTTCACGGCAAATCCTCTTACATCCCTGGCCAGATCAGTAGAACCTCTTGAACCAGCTACCGTGGAGAAACGGACGAATACCGGTGTTTCCAAAGAAGTATCGGTGAGGAAATTCGCCTTTGTGTACCTGGACATTGATTCATACAGCCGGAATACGCCATGCGCAGCCGATCCACGGGCATGCACCACTCTTTCAGGAATACGCTCATGATCGAAATGGGTGATCTTCTCGCGCATGATAAAGTCTTCCAGCAGGCTTGGGCCACGATCACCTGCTTTTAATGTATTATGATCATCATTGATCTTTACACCCTGGTTTGTATTCAACAGTGTATTGAACCCTTCTTCCCTGTGTTCTTCAAGTTGCTCCAGTTTTCGATTGGTGTTCGGATTGTTTGGTTGATTCGCTCCGCTTGCCATAAATAAAAATAGTTTGATTAAAGATGAGTGAATGATTGTATTGGAATAATAGGAGAAGCAAGATTGGTCAACAAAACAAAGGCCATTCATACAGGAAATGCACATGTGAAATAAATATCCGGTTATTCCCTGAGACATTGAAACAAGATGGAAGAACTTTAACCAGGACCTAAACTGTCATGGATCGGCTTGCTTATTGAAGGTTATGTTGCTCCCCTCAGACTTCCTTACCGTCCTTCCCGTCTTCCCGGTTTAATTTTTACCGGTAAGGCAGAAAGTACGGTAAGAATGTAAAAAAGATGCGGCTTAACTTAAAGACATTAAGTTGAAACCGGTTGGGATGTATTACAAAGCAGCTGATTCCATACTGTAACCTTTAATCCCCGGCGGTTCGTGTATCATGATCCTCATTTTTTTGTCTGGTCGCACATGTGGTGATCGGGAACCGAAAGTTTGGTGTCATTATTTGCCGGCGACAAGTTGTTGCAACTTTCTGGCATTCTCTGCTGCATACCCCGCCTGATCGTTATCAAAATAGATAAACACGTCCTTCCCTTTGCTCCGCCATGTTAAGCATTGTTTAGCCAATCGTTTCAGGTCAGTGTTCGAATAACTTCCCTGGTATTTTTTATCCGTTGGACCATGAGCACGCAGGTATATAAAATCGGCTGTAATTTCCGTTGGCGAGTGATGACCGGCCAACTCGTAGATACAAAACGCACAATTGTATTCTTTCAACAGATCGTAGGTCTGCTGGTTGTACCAGGTGGGATCCCTGAACTCAAACGCATACCTGTATTTCTTTGGAAGAATGGATAAAAAGGATTTAAATCTTTCACCGTTGAATTTCCATCTTGGCGGTAGTTGAAAGAGGATCGGACCCAGTTTTTGTTTCAGGTATTTTACTCTCGAAAAAAAGAGCTTGATACCTTCTTTATCCAGATTCAGTTTTTTCAGATGGGTGATAAAGCGGCTTCCTTTTACTGCAAACAAAAAGTCACCAGGCGAGCCCGTTCGCCATGCAATGAATGTATCTTCCGAAGGAAGGCGGTAAAACGAGTTATTGATCTCAACGGTTTTAAAAACAGTACTGTAAAAGTTCAACTGATCTTTGTCGGTTACACCTTCCGGATAAAAGACGTCTTTCCAGTGCTTATAGTGCCAGCCCGAAGTGCCGATATGAATCTTTCCTTTTTTCATCAGCTGAATAATTTCCCGTTCGTCTGTATTTTGCAGTTGAGCCACATCGCTTGTCCAGTCTTAGAGAACGGCAATAGTTACCCCTCTGTGAACAGACAGGATCATGATTATTTGATCAAACTGTTTTATAAAATGCGTGACGGTTATTGGAAATGATCCGGCAACCGCTATGCCATTGACCGTTTTTAATGATGTCCGTAATTGGCTAAAAACTTGCTTTCAAAACTGAAAACACCAATTATGTACCAGCGAATCAAAAATGAAAGAGATTTGTCGAACCTGCGTGTAGGAACTTTATTGATTCAGTATCCGCTGACGGGATGGACCCGGGAAGAACTGGATCTGTCTTCTCCACAAGCCTTTGAACTGTATGAGGTGGAAACAGTGGAAAGTGATGTTGTGCGGTTATTAAAGCGTCCAAATATCGATCCTTCATTGGCCGATGATCAACATACTGACGCATCAGCGGCAAATGGCTTAACCCGTTTCGTTGTTAAACATACGGACACACTGGTACTTGAAGAAAACTGGTGGCAGGAGGACGACCACCAATGAATATTATGCTTCAAGGACTGCTGGAAATCTCCTCAGATAATGCGGGCACACGGCCCGCATTTCATTATACAGAAGAAGGATGAACCAATCAAAAGGTCCTCTCAATTTCAAACGACCGTCCGCGGTCCGCGGTCTGTCGTCCGTCGTCTCTCTCTTAAATCGTCGGCATTCCCCCTGTCACCGCAATTGTCGCGCCCGACATATAACTCGCTTCTGCCGAAGCCAGCAACACGAATGCCGGTGCAACCTCCGCAGGTTGCCCTGCTCTTTTCAATGGCGAACTGTTCCCGAATTCCGAAGTATGTTCCGCGTCAAAACTACCGGGGATCAGAGGTGTCCAGATCGGACCCGGCGCCACGCAATTCACCCGGATGCCTTTCTCTGCCCACAGTTGCGCAAGTGCTGCTGTAAAGTTCTGGATCGCAGCCTTGGTTGCTGTATACGGAGCAAGGGTCGGTCTTGGGGTATAAGCGTTGACCGATGTGGTATTGATCACAGAACTACCCGGCTTCATATATGGCTCTGCCGCTTTGCACAGGTAGAACATAGCATACACATTCGTTTTAAACGTAAAATCCCATTCTTCAGCAGTCACTTCCTGTAATGATTCATGTACCATTTGGTATGCGGCGTTATTCACCAGGATATCGATGCCGCCAAACTGCTGTACTACTTTCTCCACCATCTCCCTACAGTGCTTTTCCTGGCTAATATCGCCCGGAATGAGCAACACCTTTTGCCCTGCATCCTTGATAATATCTGCCGTCATTTGTGCATCACTGTCTTCATTCAGGTAAGAGATCACCACATTTGCTCCTTCACGCGCAAATGCAATCGCTACTGCTTTACCAATGCCGGAATCGCCACCAGTGATCAATGCCACCTTATCTTTTAACTTACCGGAACCTTTATAAGTATCCTCACCATGATCTGGCATGGGATCCATTTTTGTTTCAAGTCCGGGCATGTCCTGCTCTTGTTTGGGATACGGTGGTTGCGGATATTTGGTAGCGGGATTTGCAGGTGAATTTGTTGTTGCAGACATAAGTTGCTATTTAAAAAATTATAAGGGTGATGGATTAATGCAAAGTCTTAGCTTTTTTTACTACTCCTTTTCCTGCCGGTTTTTCTTGCTGTACTTCGTTTCGCAGTAGATCTTTTTTTAGCCGGCGCTCTTTTCTTTGATGCAGTCTTTTTCTTCGCCGTTTTTTTCCTGGCTGACTTTTTCTTAGGAACTTTTGCACCTTCTTTTCTCGCTTCTGACAAACCGATAGCGATGGCCTGCTTACGGCTCGTTACTTTCTTTCCGGAGCGGCCGCTTTTCAACGTACCTTTTTTCTTTTCATGCATGGCGCGTTCTACTTTCTTACCAGCTTTTTTTGAATACCTTGGCATAGAATCGATTTTTTTATACAGCCTTCAAATTCCCGGCCAAACCATTCTTCGTTTTCGGGCAAGAACTGGCTGGATAATTTTACCGGCAAGGCGGTAAGGGCGGTAAGAACGCGACAGGAACCATTTCTTAATGGAAGCATCTAAGGTAGTCTGCCTGCATCAACAGACAATACCAGGACAGTCGATCAATCATTACATATACAGATCACTTAATCCACGTTGATAGACAGTGTCACTTTCTTTACTGATGTAAGTGACACCATCAGGCAATTCATTACCCATCATCCTGATCTTTTCTATTTTCAGGACATAATTTTCAACGGCATATCCTTTGTAATCTTTCCCGGAACATCTTACATAAAACAATTTTATATGAAATCGTCAACAAACTATACGCTTATTACCGGTGGTTCGACAGGTATTGGCTATGAACTTGCCAAAATATTTGCACAGGAAGGACATAACCTGATCCTGGTTGCAAGAACAGACACAGATCTTCAAAACGTAAAGGCGGAGCTTGAAGGCTCGGGAGTAGATATACAGGTCATGACAAAAGACCTTTTCGAACCAAATGCTGCGTTTGAATTATATGATGAGATCAAAGCAAAAGGATTGACAGTAGAGATCCTGGTGAACAACGCCGGCCAGGGTGAATACGGTTTGTTTGCGGATACAGACATCAAACGTGAACTTGCAATCGTGCAATTGAATATAGGTTCGCTGATCGTATTGACAAAGTTGTTCTTACAGGATATGTTATCCCGCGGTGAAGGAAGAATACTCAACCTATCTTCCATCGCAAGCAAAACACCCGGGCCATGGCAGGCAGTGTATCACGGCACCAAGGCATTCGTCCAGTCATTCACCGAAGCGGTGCGTAGTGAAGTGAAAGATCAAAATATCACGGTAACTGCACTGCTGCCTGGCGCCACTGATACAGATTTCTTTAATAAAGCCGGAATGGAATCATCCAAAGCTGTTCAAGATAAATCTAAATTATCAGATCCGGCTCAGGTAGCAAAAGACGGTTATGATGCGTTGATGAGCGGTGATGATAAAGTCATTTCCGGATTCAAAAACAAGATGATGGTAACCGGCAGCAATATGATGACCGACAGCATGGCTGCGGATATGATGAAAAAACAACAGGAACCAGTCACTTCAAAAAAATAATATGAAAGCAGCAGTTATACACGGACCAGGAAAAGTCACCTGTGATAATGTCGATGATCCATCAATCAAAGATGACCGGGATATTATTCTGAAAGTTACGGCCACCGCCATCTGCGGTTCTGACCTTCATATTTACAGTGGGGGTATCCCGCAACCAAGACCAATGGTATTGGGTCATGAATTCATGGGCATCGTGGAAGAAACCGGCAAAGGCGTAAATAATCTCAAACGCGGAGATCGGGTTGTCGTCCCATTCCCGATTGCATGCGGTCATTGCTTTTTCTGCAATCATCATCTGCCGGGCCATTGTGAGAACAGTAATCCGGAGCATTATGGCCCAGAGGGCGGATTGCTTACGCAAAAAGGCGGCGCACTGTTTGGCTACACCGATCTCTATGGTGGTTATGATGGTGGTCAGGCACAATACGTGAGAGTGCCTTACGGTGATTATGGCCCGCGCATAGTACCCGATAATTTAACCGACGAACAGGTATTGTTCCTCACAGATATCTTTCCAACCGGATATACAGGCATCGATTGGGGCGAAGTGAAAGGCGGTGAAACAGTTGCCATTTTTGGCGCTGGCCCTGTTGGGATCATGGCGGCAAAATCCGCCTGGCTTCGCGGTGCGGCAAGAGTGCTGATCGTTGATACATTGCAATACAGGCTGGACATGGCTAAAAAAGCAGCCAGTGCGGAAGGCATTCTGTGGGAAGGAACAAAAGACAAGGAAGTGATCGAACAGATCCGCGCGGTAACGAACGGACGTGGTGCTGATGTTTGTGTTGAAGCAGTCGGTTTCGAACCCGAACGATCTATTATTGATCGCGCGAAAGCAGTGATCAATCTGGAAAAAGGTTCACCCAAAGTGATCGAAGCCTGCATGAGTGCGGTCCGCCGCGGCGGTATAGTGTCAGTGCTTGGTGTATATCCGACGACGTATGATAATTTTCCGCTGGGCCAGTTTTTTGATAAAGGTATCATCCTTAAAGGAGGACAGGCGCCTGCGCATAAACATATCGATACGCTGTTGAATTATGTGAAAGAAGGAAAGGTACAATTGGATGATATTATCACGCATCGTTTGCCATTGACAAAGATTGCAGATGGCTATTCTATGTTTAAGCAAAAAGAAGATAATTGTGTGAAAGTGGTGCTGGATCCGTGGGCAGAATAAAATGGCAATTTTCATGTGTGTTATAAAACGGCCGGATAATTTTTTATCCGGCTTTTATTTGCCCATAACATGGAGATTTCTTAGAGTAAGGCAGGGCTAACAACCTCTTCGCTCCTTAACGACATTGAATTTTAATTGTGGGAAGAGAACGGTCGGAGGTCTTTAACAGAGGATCCCCGCGTCATAGAGCCGGTTTGTTTGTAAATCCTTGCTAATTGCCTTTCATTCGCAATCTCCTCCACCCCACAATTGAAATTGTGGGCTATGCAGGTCGTTGAGGTTCGACGGATTATTCGAAGGGCTGGCAGGTGCGATAAACAT
>QFQQ01000264.1 GCA_003243445.1 Citrobacter freundii | reverse complement strand
TGTACTAAACCCCTATAAGACTGGACAGAAATCTGAAAACAGATTAGTAACAGTTAAATTAGGGAAAATATGCCAAGAACAAGAAGATCATTTAGCTCTGAGGAAAAGTTAAGCATTATTCAGGAGGCGGAGCGCGAAGGCTACATGGAGACCTGTCGCAAGTATAATTTATCACCAGCACTTTTGTCCCGATGGAAGCAAAAGTATCAGGCAAAAGGAACAGAGGGTCTAAAGCCAGCCTACAAACGAATCGATCCCGAGGTTCGTGCTCTTGAGCAAGAAAATGAACGCCTCAAGCGAATCATCGCCCGTCAGGCTCTTGAGATCGAAGTAAAGTCGGAGCTACTAAAAAAAACTCCTATCCAACCCAGGAAAAAGTGATGCTGACCAAACGGTTTTCAGATCGGGCACCGGTAGAGTTATTGGCGAGTTGGATGGGCCTTCCTCGCAGCACGTATTATTATAAAGCACATCCTGGGTCACGGGGTATGAAGCCCAGTACGCATACGCTTCACCAGGGACTGTCGGTGACGAACGAAGAAGTGGTTGAGAAAATCAAGACACTGATCAGTGGTCCGTACAATGCTTACGGTTACCAATCCATTAATGATGATTTGAAAGCATTAGGCTATCTGATTAATCATAAGAAAACCTATCGGCTCATGGACTTTCACAAGCTTCTGCTTGGAAAAGTTATACGCACCAGAGGAAAACGTAACTGGGTACAGTATCGGAAAATCCTGGCAACTAAACCGCTAGAATATCTCTGCCTGGATATCAAGTATGTGTGGGTGCATGGAGAAGGTCGATGGTATTACCTGCTCTCCATCATGGATGTGTTCAGTCGAAAGATTCTGCATTGGATTTTCCAGAAGAGCGTTCGCAAAGTGGATGTGATCAATATGTTCCGGTGGCTGCACACAGTTTATGACCTGAAGGGTGTTATTATCCGAAATGATAATGGCTCGCAGTTTCTGGCCAACCAGGTTCGCGCATTTCTGATTCAGTTAGAGGCTCGGCAGGAGTTCACTCACATCGCCACCCCTGAGGAGAACTCATACATCGAAGCTTTCCACAGTATCCTTCAGCGGGAACTCATTGAACGCTATGAGTTCAGCAGCTTCTACGAAGCAAAGCAACACATTGAAAATTACATGCAGTGGTATAACTTCGAAAGAAAGCATCGCAGGCTTGGACGAATAACACCACAGCAAAAATGGAAGCAAGGATTTTCCTGTTCAACTGATAAGCAGCGCGGCCAGGGGGATGTGGAAGGATTGTCAAGGCCGAATGATTCCTTAAAAAATCAAACACAAAATCATTCGCTCGTTACCAGCCTTGACAAGCCTGGAACAGACACCTACTTTTGCTTAACAGCTGAACAGGAAAACATCGACTTACTGCACAACCAAAACAACGATTCTGTCCAACTTATAGGGGGTTAGTACA
>QFQQ01000113.1 GCA_003243445.1 Citrobacter freundii | reverse complement strand
TCTTCATTCATCCCATGTGGCACCAGCATTCCCTTCGCCACACCAGAAAATCAACTCAGCCATTAACAGCGCCGTGCCGGGGATGGGTCAACCCTAACGTTCTTTACACCAGTCACAGGAGGTAATATGTCCAGCCCGAAACGCTTCCGTTTTACTAATCAGCTCATTAAATCCCTGCCCCCTAACACATCAGATTCACGCAGCACCGATGCCGAATACAGCGATACCGAGATTTCTGGCCTGAAGTGTCTGGTCAGCAAAGGGGAAGGACGTAAAAAATTTTTGCTCCGCTACCTCTATCATGGACGAAAACGCGCCATAGCTATTGGTCACTGGCCTGAGGTAGATGTCACCTTAGCCCGTAAGATTTCCATGGAGCATAAACGCTCACTTGCCACCGGAACTGACCCTAAGCAGGAACGTGAAAACAAGAGACAAGAAATGACATTCGATGAACTCTTTAACCAGCATTATCTGGTATGGGCAAAATCTGCAAAACGTAGCTGGGGAAAGGATTTCCAGCGCTACCGGGATCATATCCGTCCCGTCTTAGGTCTAATGCTACTGAGTGATATCACACCTGCCAGCATTCTCCGCCTCCAGCAGACGTTAAGCACTTCATTATCAGCAGCAACCTGTAATCGTGTCATCGTACTGATTAAAGCGGTATTTACCTGGGCCGGAAGGCAAAGCATCACCTCTGTCCATCCGGCAAGAGTGGTACAGCTTCTCAGGGAGAACAACGCCCGACAGCGCTATTTCACCGAGGACGAAATTCGTCGTATTTTTCTCTCCGCCGATAACGATACCAGCCCCGTAGCTGCACGCTATGTCAAACTGCTGTTACTGACCGGCCTTCGTCGTGATGAACTGCGTCTGGCTAAGTGGGAGCATGTTGACCCGGTTAAACGCACCCTATGGCTTCCTGAAACCAAGAATGGCTATGGACGGATTGTTCATCTTAATTCACTGGCGATGGACGTAATCAGAACACTGCCAACACAGCGTGGAAATCCGTGGTTGTTTATCGGTAAAAAACAAGGAATGCCGCTGAATAACCCCGTTAAAGCCTTTCAGCGTATCGTTCGTCGGGCGGGAATTTTCGACCAGGAAGTGTGTATTCATACCTGCCGCCATTCGGTTGCCGCCCTCATCGTGTCCTACGGCGGAACACTGTATGACGTTCAGGCTCAACTGGGGCACCGCAGCAGTCAGTCTTCACAACGTTATGCGCATCTTCATCCTCAGCGCTTACAGAACACCAGCCAGCTACTGGCGGAAAGGATAACAGCTCAGCTACCGTCCTTGCGATAACAGAAAAGCAGAGGCAAATGCCCCTGCTTTTTTTGCATACAATCAGAACTCGGCTGAAATATTACAGTGGAGAAACGATCGTTTTATCTGGTAGAAAACGCCTTCAACATCACTGTTCTGAACACGTTTTTTGTAATGCCCTTTACTTTCCGGCTCAAGATAATTTTTGGCAGAAAGGAGCTTAGCTACCTCTGCGGATTTACGGTTATGTCGCCTGCACCAGTCGTCAAATACAGGCGCAAAAATCATCAAATCCTGAGTTTTAGGATGTGTATACCCCCAGTGATTGCTGGGTATATAAGCCTCTTTATCCTGTAGCGGTACAAAATGCGCGGCCTGTCGTTTGATAAGTTCCAGTTGAATGGCGCTTAATGCTTCTTTAACCGGGTTGTACTGGTTCCGTCCATCATCCAGCCAGCGGCGAACCGCGCTCATCACCGAATCGTTAATCATTTGCGGTTCAAATGGCAGGATGCCCCACTCCGCAGCCATACCGCCAGCAACAAGGCAAATAGCAAAGCGTTTTAACGCCCGGTGCTGAATATCGGAAAGAACATATCCGTCTGACTGCAGATCCTCCGCGAGCATCTTGCAACATTCTTCTGTCGTCTCCTTTATCTGTTCGGATAATTCACTGTATGACATCAAGCTACCATCATCATTCTGCTGCGACAAAAAGCAGGCAATAAAGGCTTTTCCAGCCGTGCCATACTGTTCCGCCAGTTCAGCTTTGAGGATATCAGCGCGGCGACGTACCTCTCCGACGGGTTCACCTTCTTTTGCAGCGTCTTCCGGCAGAATATTCAGGCTGATAGCCCGATGTTCCTGCCCTCCCTGAAGCTGTTCATTGCGGGAAGCTAGCTTTTCCGGTATAGACATTTCGCCGGAGGACAGAATGAACGTCTTCCACAATACGGGTTTTCTTCCTGTGAGCGACTTATCCAGGCGATTTTTTGAGCGACCAGAGGTCATGTTATACAACAATGATGAGAATTTTCGATCACTGTAAGCGCCCATTTCATCAATACAGGCAACTAACCCGGAAAACTCGCTGAGGTTGATTTCGAGTGCATTATCTGTTGTATTCCATCGCAGAATAGCGACGTCCGGATGACTACCGGGCTCACCGCCATGGGCATGTACAGACATTCCCACCTGAAGAACTACCGTTTTCCCTGTTGTCGAACCACCATAAAAATGAAACAACGCCACATCCATCCCGGCCATCCCAAGTAGCATTGATGCAAACGAGCTGCTGAGCGCAAACAACTGGGGCCATCCGTAAACATTCTCTTCAATAAGCGTTTTCCATTCTGCTAACGACCCTGACATGCGAATGCCTGAAAAAACCGATTTATGAGGAACAAGGTAATCAAAACCGGAGATCCCCCTGGCAACCGGCATATCACCATGCAAAAAGGCAGCTTCTCCTTCGACCATACCCATAGACTCTGCCACCAGATACATTGGCAGCGCCATTTTCATGCACGCATGAATGAATTTCTCAAAGTAAGCCCTGGCATGGACAGATGTCGTCACACCAAATCCTCTGGACGCCAGAGCAGCAATGACCTGTTCCGGGTTTCTTGCCAGCTCGTCAAGCGATACCGACACCACGACCTTTTGCCCGATGTAATTAATGGTCATCAGATCAACGCTCATGTTGTGCTGTTTGTTTTTAGAGCAGCATCTGGCGCATGGGATTATGGGAGTGGAACTGATATGTACAACCTTTTTCCCTCTGGCGAAAAAGCTACCCGAGCTCCCGTTATAGTAGCCCGCAGGAAGTCCCGCTGCACTTCCGTTCTGCGACGGTTCATCTTCATCCAGTTCAATCTCTATTGCATCGTCAAGAATTTTTGCCGCACGCGCCTCATTAAGCGACTTTTTCGCAAGAAACTGACTAAGTGACAGATCAATATCAGTATCAATATCATCTGCCAGATTGGTTAATTTATCGCCACTCATGACTGTCTCCTTAAATTCAATATGAACAGCAGGCGTAAGCCAGAACCCATCCGCCTGCTGCGATGGTTCTGTTTACGAATTAACAACGCCCATTGCCTGATTGACGGCAGCGTGATATCGCTCCGGACTGGAATGCACATAGATCTCAGTGACTTTAATCGTACTGTGGCCCAGCAGCTCCTTGACCATGTGGATATCCGCGCCACTTTCGACAAGGATTGTCGCAAAAGAGTGGCGTAACTCATGGATGGTATAAGGCGGGATACCCGCTGTTTCACAGAGTGTTTTTTGCAGACGGCGGGGTTCTGCAACCGGATTATCCGTGTTTTTTCCAGGGAAAACCCAGCCGCTATCCCCCAGGAACTGACGCGCTTCTGTCAGCAGCACAAAGGCTTTATCACACACCGGGACATGGCGCTGCCTGCCGTTCTTGGTCTGTCTGAGCGTAATGACCTTACGTGACCATTCCACATCCTCCAGACGAAGGTGACGAGTTTCCCCCAGTCGAAGCCCGGTTAAGCCCAGAAACATCAGCAGCATGACCGCTGCACTATCGGGTTCCTTGTGGTGTTTTTGCTCGCAGGCCTTAAACCAGCGCTGAAATGCCTCATGGCTCATCGCCCTGCGACGGGACGTGGTTTCCGGCAGCATCCGGATAAACTCAGTGGGTAACGTCGTCACCAGCTTCATTCTGCGACCATAACCAAAAATGGCTTTCAGTAGAGCCAGATGACGATTACGTGTGGCTGGTTTCAGATTGATCAGGCCATTGAGATAACGCCCGATAACGCCCTCATCGATATCATGAATCTTAAAATGCCCAAGAAGGGGAAGCAGATAGTTACGGATTTTTGAACGATCGGTATCGGCAGAACGCTTTACACCAGCGTCCAGAACATCATGTTCGAAGCGCTCCAGCAGACCACTGAACAGCAAATTATGCGAAACGAACAGGTTAGCACCACGTAGCTGGTACTCTGCCCGCATATCTGCAATTAGTTTTTGTGCTGCTGACCGCGCCTGCGTGATGGTAAGTGCCGGATAATCACCCAGACGGCGATATACGTTACTCCCGCCACAACTGAAACGGGCGGCAAACATGACCTTGCCTCGTTTACTGACCAGCGCCTTAAAACCCGTAGTTCTGCTGTCGCTCAGTTCACGACTTTTGCCCTTCTGAATGCATTCAGCCTGAACGCTCTGAATAAGGGACTGGCTTATAGGTTGTGTTGTACAGGACACAGCGTCCTCCATGTATGCGGGAACGGTTAAACGCTGTGCATACGCAAGGGTGCTGCAAATCAAGAGAAGGGTGGTAAATACTACTTTGACAATGTGTTGCATAGCCCGAATCCACGCGAAAATTAAACAAAAGGATCAGAGATCCCGTTGAATTTCGTGTGTTAATCCACTGGATTCACCAGCAGATACCATTGGCGCCATAAGACGCTTGTGGTCCCGTAATTTCTTACAGGCTCGAGCAGGGCACTGATAAAGCGCCCCGAAACAACACATCACTGTGAAGGCTCAGAACAGCGAAAGATGGCAGGATATAACCTGCATACATCATTGACCGCTGTACCAGTCAACGACTCACCTGATGGTTCATCGGGGTAGCCGCGCTGGACTCCTTAATGCTTACTGGCCATGAACAGACCTGCACTGAAGGCGGGATAAATGTAACTGGAAAAAATCCACGATGTCAAAACCTTTTTCCATACTTCGCCGTAACACGCCACAAAACAGGCACATATTATCCATTTGAAATCAATCAAATGGAGATAATCATGTTTAAACTCACGACCCCCACCAGTCTTCTCCTTCTCAACCTGCCCGCCTCCGCACTGGCGGCCCTCAGCAATGAAATCCTTGGCCCTGTCGATGATATCGACCTGTTTACCACCTTCTGGAACGAAACGGGAACCCTGCTCTGGCATCTCAACCACGATGACACCCTCCCCGAAGACCCGCTGCTGGCAGTGGCACTGGCTAACCCGGAATATGTCACCGCACTTGATGATGGCTGGTATCTCCTGCTCGGTATCGTCTGCGATAACGGACAGGGTATCTATCTGGTGTTCCCGGACACGACCGTTATCACTCAACTCCAGAACCTGATTGAGGCGCTGACCCATGAGTAAGAAAAAAGGCGCTACTGAAGCCGCCGTCACCGAAAGCTATACCGTGTTCTACAGTGGTGAAGCCGAGAAAATCAGCCCCCACAGTAAAGGACTGCTGACGTATGAGCTGGGTAAAGAGGGTGAAACCGGAAGCCTCGCCCTGCGCTTAACCGCCAATGGCGAAGGGGGCCTGTTCTCCCGTGAATGGATAGCGCTTGATGCGATTCACGCCATTCTGGAACAGCAGCCAGACAGCTTTCCATCCCGTGTATTTCGCCCACTGTTTGGTCAGGGCAGCACCAATAACGCAGGTTTTCTTGCTGCTGTGCTCAGAAGTCCGGATATCTGCCTTATCGAAGCGGACAGCAGCAGACTCTTTATGCACCGCTGCTATGCCGACTGGCAGCATCGTATGACGCAGCTTGCTACGCTCAGCCAGGACTAACCCCGCTTTTTCTGTGTTCCATACCCCTTAAAAAGGAAATTCACTATGTCATCACCCGCTATATTGCAGGGCGGCTATGTGCTGCCGCTCTCCCGGTCGTTCACCCAACTGCTTCTGGGTATCGTTGCGCAAAAACCGCCTCATCGTCACCCCATCACCGGATTAACCATTAACTTCCGTGACCCTGAATACTCACCGGAAAAGGGCGGCTGGCATCCGGTCGAAATACGCCTCATCCCTGCCGGAGAAGACTGGCAGCTCGATTACGTCACCGATTTTCACTATGCAGGGCATCCATGGCCTGAGCTTGAAAAAGATGTCGATGTGAGCTGGACGCAACAATACACGTGGCTTTCCCGTTGTGGCGATATCTCTCATGTCGACGCCCGTGAGTTCTGGTCGCTATGGGAAAGTAACTTTATGGCTTACCACGATATGGGGGTTTTCACGGTCCGTACGTTGTGGGAAAGCTGAGTATTCACCCGGTTTCCCACGCATCCCCCCTCTCCCCCGTAGTAAGGAACTGAATGTTATGTACCGGCTTCTGCTGCTGAACTTCGTGGATTCATTTATCGATAACTGCATTCTGTCCTGCGTCGATGAACCGGCTTACGGTGGTATCGTGCAGTGCGAACTGCTTTTTGGCCTTGCCGCACACAGCGGTATCTATGTGGGTAATGGCGACATTGTTCATCTTGACGGCGACGGCATTGTTATCCGAAGTAATGCTCGTGAGTTTCTTGACCGGCTCGATGGCTGGAACTCCGCTATCTCTGTGTATACCGACTGTATGGATTTGACACCACGGGGTTGTGCGCGGGCCGCTGAACGGGCAAAGGCGGCAGTGGGTCAGCGCTATCCTTATAGCCTGCTCGACTTTAACTGCCACCGGTTTACTGCCCGCTGCGTTACCGGCGATTCGTGCCCTGATATCTGGCTTGCCAGACATCTCGATTCTTTTCAGAAAGGGGACCGATGGCGCGTATGGCAACGATGAAAGCCAGCCGTTGCAGGCAACGTGTCACCGGACAGGGAGAACGGCTTATCCGGCTGACCATGGTGCTGTTTTACGGTCAGACAATATCTGTTCGCTACATCATCCGGCAGTTTGACGTCTCTCCCCGCACAGCAAGACGGGACCTCGCTCAACTGGCCTTTGTGCTGGAATCCGCTGGCCCTCACCGCTGGCGACTGGCTCCCTCGCTGAAACCCTGACTTTTTTCTCTGCCGGACATCTCCTGACCACCCCGTATGGCAGGCTGTCTCCGCTTTTCAATCCATAAGGGAACATGATGAAAACTTTAAAACTGTTAACCGCCGCAATTCTGCTTTCCGCCTTCAGCCACAGCGCGTTCGCCGACGAGCAGGCTGACGCTCAGATGATTACCAATTCGACCTTCTGCGCGATGTACTCCACCCGCCTGACCCAGACCAGCGACAGCGGCCTTCAGTTAAAAGGCGTCAATCTCAATGCCCGCATCAACGGACCGGTATTCAACAGGGTACTTCAGGTGATGAACAAGACCTATGGCAGAACCTGGCTCGAATCAAATGCCCGTAACGGCAGCATGACCGCCATGCAACTTTCGCAGTCGGAGCTGCTCTATAACCCGGAATATGCCCGGCAGTGCGATGCTTTTGCGGATAAAGTGGAAAAGGAATGGCGCGGAAAGTAATCCCGACGCGTTATACCTCCATCCGGTGAACAGAAACCTGCTTTCGGGCAGGTTTTTTTTTTTACTTTTTCTTGATCAGCCGGACACATCCTGTCCGGGGGGAGTAATTAAACTGTCAGGTCCAATATCTGCAATGAGGTGAAATATGGCTACCTACCGACACGACCCCGACCTTGAGTTTCTGCGCCACTGCCATCGTGACGATCTGGATTTACTGGTTTCTGTGCTTATCTGCGATCCGAAAGACGGACTGGCACGCATCACGGAAACGCTGACTTACGATCCTCAGTATAAAAAACACAAGCCCAACCACCCGCGCTACTGGGATGCCATTGCCGCCGAGGTTCAGACGTTTGGGGCGAACAGCTTTGCCACGCTGCTCCGCTGGGGTAAAGGGGTGCTGTACCGGGAAATTCTTACCGATGCCTGCGATAAAATGAAGGTGAACTACAACAACAAATCCAGTGTTGAAACCATTGAAATGAATCTGCTGATGAAGATCCTGGAGAAAAGCCTTGAGAAGATGACGCCCGATCAGCTAAAGACCGTGGCGGAAGAATTGCAGACAGGCTACAGCAACCCCACGCCGGAGTTGCTGACCATGGCAATCCAGGCGGGGATAAAAACATCCGGGTTTGCGGCCTACCAGATGGCACTTGTTGTCACAAATGGTGTGGCGAAAGCCCTGTTAGGCAGAGGGCTGACCGTTGCAGGAAATGCCATGCTGACGCGTACCATGGGCGCTTTTGCCGGTCCCGTGGGCTGGGTGCTCAGTTCTCTCTGGCTGCTGATTGATTTAGCCGGTCCCGCATACCGGGTGACGCTACCATCCTGCATTTTTATTGCCTACATGCGCCAGAAGCATCTTTATTCACCTGAGAATACTGACGTTTAGCACTTACATTTAAGGTATTCAGACTTTAAAAAACTTCAGAGGGCGGACAAATCCTGTCCGCTACTGCTGGCATCATTTCCCGGCTAAATTCGGAAATGATGTATGACGCTGATAACACAAGAAAACGAACATGACAGACTGGCAACCCGCCTTTCCATCATCCTGAGCCGTTTGTTTCAGGGTGAAAAGCTGCATATCGGGACGCTGGCAGAAGAATTTGGAGTGACGACGCGAACGCTGCGACGGGATTTCAACGTCCGTCTGACCTACCTTGATATTGAACAGAGCAACGGCGTGTATCAGCTTGCTTCGCATTACTTTCGTCGCCGCACGGAACGGGATATGAAGATACTGGCGAGGTTGCTGCATCTTGACCGTCTGTTACCCGCGATGGATGCCAAACTACTGAGCCTGATGCTTGACGGGGAACGTCCCTCGCCATACAGGATTATGTTACCGGAGCCGCGCCAGAAACCCACCCTTTTCGGTGATTTCAGCAGACTGACGCTCGCCATACTTAACCAGACCCAGGTGCGTATCAGAACCGACGAGAACGTCAGCCATACCGTTCATCCCTACCGTCTGCTTTGCAGCCATGCGGAGTGGTTTCTTGCCGGATGTACGTCATCGGGCGTGTTCGTTATTTCCCTGTCCCGAATCAGGCTGGTTGAGGTATTACCGGATACAACGTTTGAGATCGATAACACACTCATTTCGCTGATTGAACAGTCTGACTTTATGGAAGCCTTACCCCACATGAACATTATTCATCAGATAATGCATTACGGGAGTAAACAGACGAATAATCGTAATTAAAATCACAACATATTATTAGTGATGATTAAATCACATTAACATGATAAGTGAGAAAGTTATGATTATCGATAAAGAATACGCACTTGTAGATGCAACAGCAAGACTTAACACTGACCTGAGGGATTATGAATATGAAATAAACAACGCCGCCATCATAACATTTGGCAATGACCTCATTGAGGTAATCGTATATCAGTTCAGCTTTGTCATCAGCATCAGGGCAGAGGGTGAAAAAATAAAGCACGGCCTACTTGTTAACTTCGGTAAAAATATAGCAAGACAGGTTTCATCACTTTGTGCATCCGCAATGCGAGTCTACCCGAATGAAAAACACAAACCGAGCCGTCAGCTTTTCCATTGCATAAATTAGTTTGTGCAAAGACTGTACTACCGACACGCAATAAATTAAAATAGGCCAGCTAATATAACATATGAGGTTTATGATGGCTGGCCAGTATGAAAAAGCAATAACGATAAAACAAGCGATAGATTCAATTAATTTACGCCACTATCTTCTGCCTGCAATTCAGAGGAAGTTCGTCTGGAGCAGCAGTCAAATATGTTTGCTGTTTGATTCCATCATGCGAGACTACCCGATAAACTCTTTCATGATGTGGGATATCCGTAGTGCCAGTATTAAAAACGATTACAAATTCTATGAATTCCTGAAAGAATACTGTCAGCGATTTAATGAAGAAAACCCCTGCGTAGCAACAAATGCTGGATTTCATGATTTCAAGGCGGTGATTGATGGTCAGCAGCGTCTCACATCATTATATATTGGATTGTGTGGAACGTATGCGTATAAACAGCCCCGGATGTGGTGGCCTTCGGCACAGGATGATCGCATCCTGCCACCCAGAAAGCTTTACGTCGATTTAACAGCGCCACTTAAGTCAGACGACGAACTCATGATGAAGTACAACTTCAGGTTCCTCACCGAGAAGCAATACGCTGATTCACTTACAGACAACAAACATCACTGGTTCTGCCTGCACGAAATATTCAAATACGAGCAACATGATTCTCCGGATGATATTTTATTTAACGTTGTCGAACCAGAACTCGAAAAAAGAGGACTCATTTCCAGTGAATTTTCCAGAAAAACATTACTGAGACTTTATACCAAGATAAGAACTGAAAATCTTATCCACTACTTCAATGAAAGCAGTCAGGACATTGATCATGTGCTGGATGTTTTCATCCGCACGAACAGCGGGGGGACAAAACTTGAGTTCTCCGACTTACTGATGTCAATAGCGGTAGCGCACTGGCAGGGGGATTTCAGAAGAGAACTGGATGAACTGACAAAAAATATTTATCAGAACAACGAGATGGGGTTTTATATTGAAAGAGACTGGTTCTTAAAAACCAGCCTGATGCTTATTGACTCTGACGTCCGGTTCAAAGTAAAAAACTTCACTTCAGAGGAGGTCGGTAAGATACAACAACAATGGTCTGAAATAAAATCCTGCATCAAGGAGACTTTTATTCTTATCAGGCGATTCGGCATCAATCCACAGTCTTTGATATCTAAAAATGCAGTCATTCCTGTGGTCTACTGGCTTTACAAAAAGCAAACCAGTGGACATCCATTATATACAACGATTAATCTCCTGAATAAAAACCACAATGAACGCTCAGTAATTAGCCAGTGGTTTTACATGGTACTTCTGAAAGGGATCTTTGGAAGCCAGGCCGATGCGCTACTCACGAGTATCAGAGATGTAATGAAGAATAGTCTTTCAGATATTCATTTTCCTCTTGAGAAGATTATTGACAGATATAAAGGCTCGAATAAAGACCTTAGATTTGACGACGAATACATCGAAAGCCTTCTCAATATCAGATATGGCGAAGGTCGTTGCCGCGCACTATTGCATCTTCTGTTCCCTGAAATGAATCCGACCGAGGTGTTTCATATTGATCACCTTCACCCAAGAAATCATTTTTCAAAGAAATATCTTGAAAAATTAGATTATGTTGCGAATACACCAGAAAACCTCAGCTTTTATGAAAATCCGGAGCACTGGGACACCATACCTAATCTTCATTTACTGAATCACTCTCAGAATATAAGTAAACAGGATACATCCCTGAAACAATGGCTATCTCATTCATCAAACAACTATACGCCATCAATGTTGTTAGTTTCAGATGAAAATATTGAGTTCAGTCGCTTCCCGGAATTCTACAATGAGCGAAGAAACGCCCTGAAGCAAAGACTGCTGAATCGGGTATTTCTTACAACAAAAATAGATTCATCACCATCCACAATGGATACGGATGAAGAAATTCTCACCGACTGAACGTTCAGCC
>QFQQ01000263.1 GCA_003243445.1 Citrobacter freundii | reverse complement strand
ACCTGCATGCCGTGGTGTCCTCCTGCGTCTATGCGGTGCAGGACCACCGCGAGCTGCAGATCAGCATGGCCGTGCCCGAAGGCGTCTATGTGCTGGCCGACGAGGTGGAACTGGCGCGCGTGATCTCCAACCTGTTCGAGAACGCTCGCCGCTACGGCAAGACGCCCGAGACCGAAACCACCCACGTGGACGTGACGGCATCGGAGCGCGAAAGCTGGGTGGTGATTCGCATCCGCGACCATGGCCGTGGCGTGCCGCCCGAGCAGCTGGCCAGCCTGACTCAGCCCTTCTTCCGCGGCGACTCCGCGCGCACGGCCGCAGCGGGCGCGGGCCTGGGCCTGTCCATCGTGGACAAGACGGTGCAGCGCATGGGCGGCGTGTTTGCGCTGTCCAACTCCTCCACGGGCGGGCTGGTTGCCCATGTGCAGTTGCAGCGTGCCTCGGGCGTCGCCAAGGGTGCCGAGCCCGAGCAGCGTCTGCAGCGCCCGCAGATCAAGCGCCAGCTGCCTCCGCGTGCGCAGGACGGCGCCCTGGACGGAGAAGACTGAGTACGCAGCGCGCGTTCGTCAGATACGTTCGGCAGATACAAAGGCCCCGGCGATCATTGACCGATCGCCGGGGCCTTTTGCCATGGGGACGGCACCCCGCTGGTCAGGCGCGGAACAGCAAGGCGGCGGCGCGCGCCTCCATGGCCTGCTGCTGGCCCACGGGCCCGAGCTTCTCGGCCGTCTTGGCCTTGACGTTGACTTGGTCCAGCGCCAGCCCCAGCGCCGTGGCGATGCGCTCGCGCATGGCAGGAATGTGCGGCGCCAGCTTGGGGGCCTGGGCAATGATGGTGCTGTCGATGTTGCCAATCTCCAGGCCCGTGGCGCGCACGCGGCGCGCCGCCTCCACCAGCAGCACCAGCGAATCGGCGCCACGGAATTCGGGGTCGGTGTCGGGGAAATGGCGGCCGATGTCGCCCAGCGCCGCGCCGCCCAGCAGCGCGTCGGTGATGGCGTGCAGCAGCACGTCGGCATCGGAATGGCCCAGCAGGCCCAGTTCATGCGGCACCTCGATGCCGCCCAGGATCAGCTTGCGCCCGGGCACCAGGGCATGCACGTCCCAGCCCTCGCCAATACGAAAATTCATGTGAAACATTCCAGGTTCAGAAAAACGGATTGCCCGACGCCTGCGGCTGGTCGCGCTTGCCCCGGTAGCGTTCCAGCGTCGCGCCATGCGCGCGCTGCGACAGCACGGCGGCAGCCAGCGCAAAGTCGTCGGGATAGGTGACCTTGAAGTTCTGCGCGCCGCCGGGCACCAGGCGCGGGCGCTGGCCCACGGCCTCCATGGCGCTGGCCTCGTCGGTCACGGCCGATCCCGCGTGTTCCAGGGCGTCAAGCAGCGGCGCGATGCGAAACATCTGCGGCGTCTGCGCCAGCCATTTGTCGCTGCGGTCCACCGTGCCCGCCACGCGCAC
>QFQQ01000029.1 GCA_003243445.1 Citrobacter freundii | reverse complement strand
TTACTTTTTACTTTTTACTTTTTACTTTTTACTTTTTACTTTTTACTTTTTACTTTTTACTTTTTACTTTTTACTTAAAGAACCCCCTTCGTACTCGGCAAATAATTACTGAACGGATCTTTCTTCACCGCCATCCTGATCGCTTTGGCGAAGGCTTTGAAGATCGCTTCTATTTTATGATGTTCGTTATCGCCCTGGCAACTGATATTCAGATTACATTTTGCACCGTCGCTGAATGATTTGAAGAAGTGGAAGAACATTTCCGTTGGCATTTCGCCGATCTTCTCGCGTTTAAAACTTGCATCCCAAACGATCCAGGGGCGGCCGCCAAAATCGATCAGTACCTTTGCCTCTGCATCATCCATTGGCAATGCAAAACCATAGCGTTCCATACCTGTTTTATCAGCTAAAGCCTTTGCAAATGCTTCGCCAAGTGCAATACCGGTGTCTTCTATTGTATGATGTTCATCAATATGAAGATCTCCTTTTGCTTCGATGACGAGATCAAGCTTGCCGTGTCTGGCGATCTGCTCAAGCATATGATCAAAGAAACCGAGACCGGTATGAATAGTTGCTTTGCCCGAGCCATCAGCATTTAATTCAATACTGATCTTTGTTTCATTGGTATTCCTCTCATGACGGACCTTGCGTAAACCGTTCTTCAAAAACGCATAGATTTCATTCCAGTCATTCGTTGCCAACGCGATCACATCTTTATATTCCTCCTCCTGTTCGGGCGTCAGAGGCAGAAACGGAGACTTGATCAGTATACCGCGTACACCAAGATTCCGGGCCAGCTGCATATCCGTCCAGCGGTCACCGACCATAAATGAATTGGCCAGATCATACTTTTCCGTATCAAAGAAATGCGTCAGCAGGCCGGTACCGGGTTTACGTGTCGGCGCATTTTCGTGTTCAAATGTTTTGTCAATATGTACTTCATCAAATACAAATCCTTCACCTTCCAGTGTACGGATCATCAGATCCTGGTAAGGCCAGAATGTAATTTCAGGAAAGACGTCGGTACCCAATCCGTCCTGATTCGTGATCAACACTCTGTAATAATCCAGCGAAGCAGCGATGCGGGAAAGATTGGTGATCACACCATTCATAAAGTGGATCTTATCCAGTTTATCCAACTGGTAATCCGGTGGCTGTTCTTTCAGGATCACTCCATCACGGTCTAAAAATAAAACGCGCTTTTGCATATAAGAAGTTTGGTTTTGATCAGGATTGAGGAACGGAGGTTTTCATGTATTCGATCATTGCATCTACCAGCAGCGTATTCTCTGCTTCTGTACCGATGGTGATACGCAAACAACCTTCACAGAGCTGCACCTTGCTTCTGTCACGCACAACAATTCCCTGTTGCAGCAGATATTCATACACTTTCCCCGCTTCTCTCACTTTCACCAGTAAAAAATTTGCATCGGAGGGATGCACAAACTGTACAAGCGGCATTCGTCTGAATACGGCGGCAAGTGCATCACGCATGGAAACGATCTCACGGATCATATCATTTACCTGGCCGGTCTCTTCCAGCGCTTTCAATGCAAGGTCCTGCGTGGCCTGGTTGATATTATATGGAGGCTTGATCTTGTTCAGCCATTCAATGACCTCCGGAGAAGCGAATGCCATTCCCAATCTCAGCGCCGCCAGTCCCCAGGCTTTGCTGAAGGTCTGCAATACAACAAGATTAGGATATTCATCCAGCTCTTTCAGCAGCGAATGTTGCCGGGAAAAATTGATGTAGGCTTCATCCACCACTACCAGCCCTTCGAAATTATTCAACAGAACTGCAATGTCTTCATAACGCAGACTGTTGCCTGTTGGATTATTCGGTGAGCAAACCCATATCAGTTTTGTGTTTGCATCGATCAACCCTTCTATTGCTTCAAGATCCAGTTGAAAGGCGGGTGTAAGTGCTGCCTTTCTTATTTCAATGTCATTGATGGAAGCACTTACTTCATACATGCCATACGTCGGAGGACAAATGATCACATTATCTTTTCCCGGCTCGCAAAAACAACGGTATAAAAGATCAATACATTCATCGCTTCCATTGCCAAGAAAAATATGTTCGGGCGAAATGGATTTGACTTTACTGATCGCATCTTTTACTTTATGCTGATATGGATCGGGATAACGGTTGTACCATTTCATCAGAGGAGAACCAAGACTATTCTCATTGGCATCTAAAAAGACTTTTGCCTCACCGCTGAATTCATCACGTGCGGAAGAATAAGGCTTAACCTTTCTTATATTGTTTCGGACAAGTTTTGTTATTCTATCACTCATAAAGAGAAAAAGTTTAAACGTTTAATAGTTTAAGGGTTTAAGGATTTAAAAGTTTAATAACCGATTGTTCAGATGTTTAACCTTAAACATTCAAACAATAAAACTATTAAACACCTATTTCAACCTGACCCGGACAGCATTGGCATGCGCTTCCAGACCTTCTGCAACGGCCATTTCTTCAATCACGGGCGCAAGTTGCCTGAGCCCATCTTTTGTCAACTGCTGATAGGTGATCTTTTTTACAAAGCTGTCGACACTTACACCACTGTACGCACCCGCAAAACCGTTTGTCGGCAGTGTATGATTGGTGCCGCTTGCGTAATCACCTGCGCTTTCGGGAGAGTAGTTGCCAAGAAAAACGGATCCGGCATTGATGATCTCTCCTCCGATCTCCTCTTCATTGTTGCAGGCGATGATCAGGTGTTCTGCGGCGTATTGATTTACCAGTTCTATGGCTTCGTCCATTGTCTGTAAAACGATGGCGCGGCTGTTGGAAAGAGATTGCTGCGCAAAAACTTCGCGTGGAAGAAAGGCAACTTGTTGTTCGATCTCTTTTTGCACTGCACTTGCAAGATCCGCAGAAGTAGTGACCAGTAACACCTGGCTGTCGGGACCATGCTCTGCCTGTGACAACAGATCAGCCGCGATGAACGCTGCATTAGCTGAATCATCTGCCAGCACACAAACCTCGCTTGGACCGGCCGGCATATCGATCGCTGTTTGTTCTGCCTGCACCAGTTGCTTTGCTCCGTTCACGTATTGATTACCGGGGCCAAAGATCTTGAACACTTTTGGGATCGTTTCAGTGCCGTAGGCCATTGCTGCAATGGCTTGCGCACCGCCAACCTTGAAGATCTTTGTGATGCCTGCGAGCTGTGCGGCAAATAATATCGCCGGGTGAACCGAGCCATCCTTTTGCGGTGGTGTGCATAAGATGATCTCTTTACAACCTGCAAGCGTTGCGGGTACACCTAGCATTAACACAGTAGAAAATAGCGGCGCCGTTCCTCCCGGTATATACAAGCCGACTTTCTCAATGCCCACAGCTCTGCGCCAGCATTTCACACCGGGCATAACCGCAACAACGGGTTCTTCTATTACCTGGAAAGAATGGAATGTTTCAATATTATTTTTAGCGGTTTCGATGGCCTGCTTCAATGCAGGACTCACCAATGAATTTGCCGTTTCGATCTCCTCTTCGCTCACCTGCAGTGCTGTCAAGTCAACGCCGTCAAAATCACGGGTGAAGGAACGGAGTGCTTCATCTCCATTTGCTTTCACTTTTGTCAACACTTCCCGGATGGCTTTTTCCAGTCTTGCCGGTTCCTGCACAGGTCTTTGCAGCAGTGATGACCATTGCACGCGTTCAGGATAAAGGGTCAGTTGCATCTTTATTATTTAATTCTTTACAGGATCATTTTTTCGATCGGCACGACCAGGATGCCCTGGGCACCGGCAGCTTTCAGTTGTTCGATGATATTCCAGAAATCATTTTCATCGATCACACTGTGAACGCTGCTCCAGCCGGACGCAGCCAAAGGCAGCACAGTCGGGCTTTTCATACCCGGCAACAATGAGATAATCTGTTCAAGTTTATCGTTTGGTGCATTCAGGAGGATGTATTTATTATTACGTGCCTGTTTTACGGAACGGATACGGAATAATAAACGCTGAACGATCTCCTGCTTTTCCGGGGTAAGGTTTTGATTGCGGATCAAAACGGCTTGCGACTGAAGAATGGTCTCCACTTCGGTAAGGCCGTTTGTCAATAAAGTCGAGCCGCTGCTCACCAGGTCACAGATGGCTTCAGCGAGGCCGATGCCCGGGGCGATTTCAACGCTGCCGCTGATCTCGTGAATTTCGGCGGTAATATTTTTTTTATCGAGATATTCCTGAAGGATCACCGGATAGCTGGTGGCGATACGTTTTCCGGCGAGAAACCCTGGTTCATAGTTTTCGTTGCGGCTGATGGCAAGCGAAAGGCGGCATTTGCCGAAACCGAGCTGCTCCAGCACTTCCACCTCTTTCTTTTTCTCATATACTACATTCTCACCTACTATACCGAGGTCAGCTACAGCGTCTTCAACGTATTGAGGGATATCATCATCCCGCAGGAAATAAACTTCCAGCGGAAAATTGGAAGCGGTGGATTTAAGCTTGTTCCCGCCGTTGGAAATATCGATCCCACACTCCTTGAAAAGCCGCACGGAATCATCATGTAATCTGCCCGATTTCTGAATTGCGATCCTGATTTTCATATAATTACAAATAAAAAGGGCTTACCTTTTATGGTAAGCCCTTCAACGATTAATTATGTTAGTCTACATAATACCATCACAGCTTACCGCTTGTGCAAGATGATGATGATGAATATGGAGAATTGCCGTCATGTTTAAAATGGTAGCGCAAAACTAGTAAACCCACGGAAACAGCAAAATTTATTTCCCTAAGTATTTACCATTACGCTCAAATAGAAAATACCCTAATAGTAGTATTGGTCAATTCAAAAATTCGTCCTATCATTGTATCGGTTTTTCATAGGATATTGGATTTTAAAAACGGGGCTGGATTTCTATCCTGGCCCCATTTTTTTTGGATTGGGTTTCTCCGCTACAGGATCGATGTTGGATGTTCGATGATCGATGTTCGACTTTAAGATCGATAGCTCACGATACTCAAACATTCAATTTCCGCTTCATCCACTCTACCATCGATCATCAATTTCCCGGATATCGATTTCCAGTATGCACTTGATTCCCTCGACCATCGATCATCCAACATCCAACATCGATTCCCCGCCTTCGACATTTTCCCGTAATTTGCTCACTCACGATTCTTATGAGGCATCTACTAACTGCTTTGCTATTATGCTTGCTCATTGATTGCTGGGGACAGAAAGAGGCTCCCGCATTGCTGGATGAATTGAATAAGGCGGTGGAACAGGCACCGGCAATTGATCTGAAAAAGCAATCTGCTATTACAGCGATCAAACAACGACTGGAAGAAAGCCGCGATGCGCTTTCGAAATACAATACATGTCTTCAGCTTTATGAAGAATACAAGACCTTTAAATATGATTCGGCTTATCACTATGCAGCCAGGCTGCAGGAGCTGGCGGCGCAATTGAATGATCCATCGAGGAAGGGACAGGCAAGACTTAAGATCGGTTTTTCGCTGGTGTCTGCCGGATTGTTCAAAGAAGCGGCGGATTCACTGAGCCGCCTTACCATCACTGAGTTGCCGGACAGTCTGAAAATGGAATACTACCAGGTGATGGGAAGATTCTATTATGACCTTGCGGATTTTGGAAACGACAGTTATCATACACCCGGTTACGTGCAGAAAGGAAATGCTTATCTTGACTCAGCCCTTCTTTTCTTCAAACCAGGTTCTTTCCCTTATAACTATTTCAGCGGATTGAAGGATATCCGGTCGGGGGATAATCTCAGCGCACTGGAGGTTTATCGCCGGTTGATGGAGGATCCTTCACTCACCAACCATGAGATCGCGTTGACAGCTTCCACCCTCAGCGATATTTATATACAGAAGGGCGATAATGATACAGCGATCATTCTGCTGATCAAAGCCGCGATCGCGGATATCTATTCCTCCACCAAAGAAACCGCTGCAGCGTTCAATCTCGCCAACCTGTTATATAAGAAAGGCGATGTGAAAAACGCCTCGCTTTGTATTCAACTCGCCATATCCGATGCAACTTTTTATGGAGCAAGACAACGGAAAGTAAAAGTGAGCGATATCCTTCCGTTGATCGAAGGTGAAAAACTGAGCCTTGTGGAGAAACAGAAAAAGACACTGGTCACTTACCTGGTGATCGTGACATTCCTGCTGGTGGGCGTGGTTGCGCTTATCATTATAGTATTACGACAGGTGAAAAAACTGGAGGCAGCGAAGAAACTGATCACTGAGGCGCATTTGCGCGACCAGGAGATCAATCACCGTTTATCCGAAGTGAATAACCGTTTGTCGGAAGCGAACAAGATCAAGGAAGAATATATCGGTTACTTTTTCAACGTCAACTCGGAATTTTTTGACAAGATCGAACGGTTCAAGAAATCCCTGGAACAAAAAGTGAGCGACCGGAAGCTGGACGAAATAAAATTCCTGGTCAACAACATCAACCTGCGTGTGGAAAAGGAATACCTGCTGCAAAACTTTGACCGGGTATTCCTGAAACTGTTCCCCAATTTTGTGGCGGAGTTCAACGCATTCTTCACTCCCGAGGATCAGATCGAACTGAAAGAAGGCGAGTTGCTGAATACGGATCTGCGGATCTTCGCGCTGATCCGGATGGGCATTCACGATAATGAAAAGATCGCGCGGATCCTGCAGTACTCGGTGAATACCATTAACACGTACAAGACAAAGATCAAGAACCGGTCTTTTGTGAGTAATGAAGAGTTTGAAAAAAAGATCATGCAGATCAAAGGCGAGTAAGTGATCAACCCGATTTAAAAAGAACAGGACCGGATTTCAGACACCCTTACCGTCTTCCCGTCTTACCGGTAAAAATAAACCGGTAAGACGGGAAGACGGTAAGGGCTTAACAAAGGTTGAAAATCTTCCTGCAGTTATAACTTTTCAAAGAACTTTCAGACTGATAGAACGAAGATAGTCCGGCTCTGGATTTAACCGTTCGACAATTGTGCGACCTCGCTGGAATCAATGTGCGGCTAGCCTCAAAAACGGTGGTGAACTGCACTTTCTCCCCGGATTCTCCTCTTTGCCTCCTCGAAAGCTCCTCGAAACCTCCTCTGTTCGTCCCCCAAACCCAGGGAACCAAAGAGGACAGAGACAGGTGTCAACGGCTACATCGGAGGCTCAAGTGTATCAGCGTTTCGTAACAACAGCCCCACAAGATGATTATATATAAAAAAATCTAATTTGTTTGCAGGATATTAGTTATCAATTATTTAAACACAAATCATCAGCTATTTTTCTTAATATTTCTTATAGTCCCCCTATAAAACTTGGCTCACCCTTGCTAATTTTTTTGTTTTGATTCCGAAGCTGGTGATCGCCTTTCAATATCACCACTCAGTCAAAACAATTGCTTGTAGTATGAAAAGTATGCGCAGATTTTTGCAGCAGCTCACCGGCCATTGCCGGGCCGGCCTGGTCTCTTTTCTTCAGGATGCAAAAAAGATCAGTCTCCTTTTTATTACAGGCATCGCTCCATTTTTTCCATCAATAACCATTTCAAACTTTAAAACAACTGTTCTATGATCAGAAAGCGATTGCTGTCTCAATTTCTCATGGGCCTGATTTTACTCCTGTGCCAGCAGTGGGTGTACGCCCAGAATAAAACCATCACGGGAGTGGTCAGGTCGGATGCCGGCACGCCATTGCAGGGTGCATCGGTGATGGCCAAAGGCCAAACCGGCGGCGTTACAACGGATAATCTTGGTGCTTTCCGCATCACGGTTGGCCCGGACGTGAGCGCGCTCGTGATCTCTTATGTAGGCTTTTCCGATCAGGAAGTATCGATCGGTTCGCAAACCACGGTCAATGTAACATTACAACCAGGCGCAAAAGGTTCTCTTGATGAGGTGGTGGTTGTGGGTTATGGTACTCAGCGTAAGAAAGATGTGACCGGCGCGATCGGTTCCGTTAAAGGCGAAGCCATTAAAAACATGCCGGTGACCAATGTGGCCGAAGCATTACAGGGCCGCGTAGCGGGCGTGGAAGTGATCAAAGCGACTGGCGAACCCGGTGCTCCCACGCAGATCACCATCCGCGGCGTGTCCAGTCTTAACCAACCTCAGCCATTGTACATCGTTGATGGTATCCGCCAGTCCGGCGATAACATCAACGTGCAGGATATTGCTTCGATCGATATCATGAAAGATGCAAGCGCTGCATCCATCTATGGATCAGCCGCTGCAGGCGGTGTGATCATCATCACCACTAAAAAAGGAACGGGGGGCAAACCTTCGGTAAATTTCAACGCACGTTATGGCCTGACCAAACCACGTGTAATGAAGCTGCTCGGCCGTGATGATTTTGTAAAAGTGAAACAACTCACCCTTGATGGCAACTACGTTGGCCGTCAGCAGATCGATACACTGCCGGATACTGATTGGGTGGATGAGATCTTCCGTAACGGAACTGAATCCAATTACAATCTTTCCGTTTCCGGCGCCTCTCCTGCCGTGAATTATTTTGTTTCCGGTTTTTATAATGATCAGAAAGGCATTTACCTGGACAACAAATCTTCGCTCGCCGGCGCGCGCGTGAACACGGATATCAAACTCGGCAATAGGATCAAGATCGGTGAACAGATCTATGCATGGCAACGCAGCACCAACCCTATCGCCATCTCTCCTATCAATCCTCCGTTCCGCTCCGTTCCGATCATGCCGGTATACAGCGGCAAACCAGAGAATCCATGGGGGCAACAACCTCCGGGCTTTGTAGGTCCAAATCTGGTGGCACAGATCATGACGGCGGATAAAGATTTTAAACAAACGAATTTCCAGGGCAACGTATTTGCAGAGATCAAACTTCCATTGTATCTCACCTTCCGCACAACGCTTGGTTATACGTATTATAATGAAGAAGATAACTATTATCAATCTGCATACAGTACGGGGCCTGTGTCCGTACCCGCAAACAGCCTGTCAAAAAGAACAGGTTCAACCAGAACAACTTTCTACAACTATATCCTTTCATTCGATCATAGTTATGGAAAACATTCGATCAATGCACTGGCCGGTTATGAGCAGTTCTCTTCCAAATTCAATGGCATCACTACCAGCTCAACATTTGTTGGAAGTTCATCTTATGCCTACCTCGTAACGTCTGAGTCAGTATTGAATATCAGCAATGGCGGATACGATCCGAATGGCCTGGTGAAATCATTATTCGGCAGAGTGAATTATGATTTTGATAAAAAATATTTCGGCTCATTCTCTATCCGCCGCGATGGGAACTTCACTGTATTCGGTCCCGGAAATCAATACGGTGTATTTCCTGCCGGTTCCCTTGGCTGGAGGATCAGCGAAGAACCATTCTTCAAATCTGCATTGCCTGTTTTCAATTCATTCAAACTTCGCGGAAGTTATGGTGTGCTAGGAAACAGTAATATTGAGCCATACCTCTTCCTCTCTGCGTATGATTATGCAAATGCGCAGAACTTCAGCCCCGGCGGAAGTCCAACACTGAACTATTCGCAGAATAATATTGCCAACCCCAACATCAAGTGGGAAAGTTTATACGAAACCAACGTAGGGTTTGACGCGGAGGCAATGAACGGCCGTTTCACCTTCAGTCTCGACTGGTATAATAAGACAACCAAAGACATGTTGTATGGCTTACCAATTCCGCCAAGCGTTGGTATGCCCGGGGGTATTTTCAAAACAAATATTGGTTCTGTGCGCAACAGGGGATGGGAGTTTTCTCTTGGATATAATAACTCGGCCAAAGATTTCACTTACAGCGTAATGGTAAATGGCGCGTTTAACAAAAACAAGGTGTTGAACCTTGACAATATTAATGACAACCCGATCCTTGGTGGTGATAACAATTATGGTAATGCCACTTTTGGTATCATGGTAAATCAGCCGTTGACTTATACCAAAGCGGGTCTTCCGTTCGGACAGTTCTATGGTTATAAAGTTGAAGGCATTTACCAAAGCGCAGAGCAGATCGCTGGACATCCCCAGCAGGAAGGATACACAGCAAATATTGGTGATCTCATCTATGCCGACATGAATAAGGATGGAAAGATCAACGACCAGGACCGTACGACGATCGGTAATCCTTATCCAAAGTTTGTGTATGGAGCGAATATCAACCTCGGATGGAAAGGGTTTGACCTGGTTATGTTATTCAATGGGGTTGCTGGCGTTGACCTGTTCAATGGAGTTGCACCTTATGCCATGTCATTGTTCAGCGATGGGAATACCACGTCAAAAGTCTTTAATGCATCGTTCCTTGGGGATAACGGTCTGACCAATCAGCCGCGTATCGGTGTGATCAATGGCAATTCATTTACCAGTGATCCAAACCATAACTACTCTTATGCAAGCAGCTATTTTGTTGAGAGCGGCAGTTATCTCAAACTGAAAAACCTTCAACTGGGTTACAACTTCACCGGATCGTGGCTGAAGAAAGCATCGATCCAAAAAGCACGTTTGTATTTCATGGCCAATAACCTGTTCTGCATTACAAGCTACAGCGGTATTGATCCGGAACTTGGCAGCCAGAACATCTTATTGAATGGCGGTGTAAATACAAGAGGCATTGATGCCCCATGGCGTTATCCGAATGCGAGGATCTATTCAGTTGGTCTTGATCTTAACTTTTAATTGCTGACTTAAAAAAAAACTTCAATGTTAAAAAAGATAATCATCATAGCGGTTGCATCCATCAGTATTATCGGATGCTCCAAAGACCCAAAAGATATTTCACAGAAAGACAAGTACAGCAGCGGTGAATATCCCAAGAGCCTCGCCGACCTTACAGGCATACTGGGCGCGGCTTACGGCAACTATCGTTCAACAGAACTTGCAGGTTTTCAGCTCAACTGTAAAGTATTTTCCTGCAGTGAACATGCCGCAGATCTTGCTTACGGCGGTGATGCAGGATGGACGGAGCTTGCGTTCAACAAACTCAGCGTTTCAAACGGCAACATTACAGATCTCTGGAGAGGATTGTATGTTGGCGTTAAACAAACCAATGCATTCCTTGAAAGAGCCGATTTCTATGAAAAGAACTTCATGGCTCCTTCAGAACAACAAATGGTGAATTATATGCGTGGCGAAGGATATTTTCTCCGCGCTTATTATTACTTCCTGCTTGAATGTTTCTTTGGTGAATCTTATATCATCAACGGACAGGGAGGTGATAAAATGGGGGTTCCCATTTATACGGAGATCCCAAAAACACTTGCGGAAACACAACAGGGAAGAAAAACAGTTCGTGAGGTATGGGATTTCATCATCAATGACCTTAAACAATCGGCCTCATTGCTGGAAGGCGCCATCTGGTCTGGTCCCAATAAAGGACGTGCGAGCAAATGGTCAGCAAAAGCATTGCTGGGAAAAGCGTATGTATTTACCCAGGACTGGGCGAATGCAAAGGCAACATTACTTGACGTGATCACCAACAGCGGCAAAACCCTGATGCCTTTTGCAAAATACCGCGATGCATTCAATGGTAATCCCGCCAATGAATTCAATGAAGAATCATTGTTTGAGATCAACGTTGACCGTGTGGCCGCTGGTTATGGCGTGTTCGGTGATTTTCCCAACAAAAATCTGACAACCACACAAGGCGTGATCTGGGCACCAAGTTGCGTAGGAACCGGGGGCACAGAAGACGGGGGTGACAATACACTTGGTTATTCCAACGAATTCGTACATGATAAGAACCTGCTCCGTTTTGGATTCAATCTTCCTATCTACACGTTGGTACCCAATCCAACTTATAATCCGGCATTGCCTGCCAGCCCAACGAACACACCGCAAACTATGGACCCTGTAACGATGGCCGCATCCAAAGCCATGCGTGCGAACAAAACTGTCGATCCCCGTTTGTTTGTAAATGCGTTGCAGCCCTGGGTCGATACGGTGAAAATGGGCGGCGTTTTAAGACCCGTTGCAAAATGCTCCAATATCGGCACGGGCATCCGCCAGTTCTTCCAGGGATGGAGTTTTAAAAAATACCAGACCATCGAAGATAACGTGCATGCATTTAATGCTGCAGACGCATCAAATCTGTATATACTTCGTCTCGCAGACGTGTATCTTCTGTATGCTGAAGCATGTATGAATTCAGGAGAGGCCGCCAACGCGCTTGAATACATCAATAAAGTAAAACGCAGGGCATACGATTATCCTGTCAATGCACCATCACCTGTTGACTATGCGAGCCTCACTGCCTCAACGAAAGCAACGGACGCTAATCTTGCGAATAACCCGCTGCGTTATGAAAGATTTGCAGAGCTGTTCACTGAAGGTCACTGGTGGTTTGATGTTGGCAGATGGAGGATCGGTGCCGGTGAAGCAGCCTATTACAACGTACTGTTGCCAACCGGAGGATCTTCACAATGGTCGGAGAACCGCTCGTATTCCTTCCCCATTCCGTTCAGCGAAATGAGTACGAATGCGCAACTGGCGGGGAAGCAGAATCCGGGATATTAAATCGAAATCGCCTCATATCGTTCCAACGGTTTCAGAGGTTCCATAGGTTCCATAGGTTTCAGAGGTTCTTAATCAGCGTTCGTCCTGGAACGTTATGGTTTCGGAACTTGGTAGCAACCTTTGAAACCTCTGAAACCTCTGGAACCTATGGAACCTCTGAAACCTAAAACCTATTCACTCACTTTCACTGGCAACTTATGGCTGTTCTACATCGTGCACGTGCTCTATCAGTAGCGCTGGTAGTTGTTGCTTTAGGCTGGATCGGAGTTAAGAAGACAGGATTAACGGAAGAAGATAAATTGAAGAACCGGGATGAGCTGCGTTTGCCGATCACCGATAAGAAACTGGTGATCGCGCATAACATGACGAATATCATCCGGTATAAGGGACATAAAATGGAAGACAGTTGCAATCCCGAATATTATCCGCCTTATGGGAATGTAACGGCATCACTTGGCGGCCTCACACAGGTGCTTCCGCTTACCGACTCATTTCTTTCAGAAGCATCGCTGGATGAAGCTGTCGAATTTGAAATGAAAGCGGCAAAAGCAAGCGGGATCGATGGCTTTCAATTTTATTACACACTGGGAAATGATAGCTGGGATGAGATCATCCGCGCATATCTCCGTGTAGCAAAGAAAAAGAATATCGATTTCTATTTTACGTTTTGCATCTCCCATCCTTCCGGAGGAAATGAAGACATCCGCGTTGATGCATTTGGTCATCGTATAAAAAGTATCATGGATGAAATAGGCCATGATGACCGGCACTGGCTTCGCACACCGGATGGTCGGTTGTTATTGTACACATGGTATGGAGACAGCCTTGCAGATATCCCCGAAAATCTGAATGGAAAGTCAGCGGCATTTTATATTGCGAATGCGTATAAAAAAATGGAGGATGTGGTGCAGGAAAAATTTGCCTGTGTAATATCCATTAATGAACAGATCACACAGCAGAAGCTGGACGACTACCTGAATTATTTTCCCGCCGTATGGTTGTGGACCCTGCCCTACAACGATCACTATATAGGCAATATGGTCGCGAAGCAATGTAAAAAACGGGAACGCACATTTACCGGCTCCGCCTTCCCTGATTTTTATACATCAAAACTATTAAAGAAAGGAACATGGGATATGTTTCACTATGCCGATGAAGCAGCCAAAGCAGGTATTAAAAAATCAGAACGGAAATATATCGCAACAGGTTTATCTTACAATTTCAGAAAGCAACTGGAGTTCAGTCTCGCACAGGATGTGCCATTGATCAACATCATCACCTGGAATGATTATCCCGAAGGGCATCACCTTGCGCCGGAGATCAATCACAATGATGGATTCACTCTCTTACTGGATCATTATAAAACAAAATGGAAGAAAGAGCAAACGACCGATAAAGACGTCCTGATCGCTTTTTACAAAAAGTATAAACGAAATAATACCCCCTCTCCTTTTAATATCCCGGTCGTTGACATTGAAAAACCCGGGATCACTATTGCTACAGAAGATTCGGTTGAGATCGTCACAATCCTGCGATCACCGGGAGAACTTGAAATAAATGGCATGAGGAAGAATGTAAATGCCGGTTTGCAGGCAACACGGTTTGCTTCCATTGCCGGGCAGGTCAAAGCTACATTATATAGAAACAACCAGGCGGTGGAAACGCTGATCTGCCCCGAATGGATCACCGATAAACCATACCGGACAGACAGGATAACGTACTCTTACAGCAATCAGTCCCCAAGCAGCCTGCAAAAGATCTTCGGAGAAACAAAGCTTCCTTCTTCCCTTGAATACAATGCAACAGTGCCCAATAATCATATCCGTTACTATCAAAACATACAATAGTATTACAGCATGAATGAAAAAAAGAACATGAACAGAAAACCCATTTTGCTTCTATTACCCTTTATTATGTTTAATCTTTTAGCGGTTGGTCAGCAACCGTTGAAAGTCGTTAAAGAGAATATCGAGCTGAGTTTTTCATTGAATAATAATGGATCTCCTGTTTATTCGATGACCTATAAAAAGCAGGAGATCATAAGACCATCCAGGCTGGGTTTTTCTTTAGATGCCGACAGTTCATTCGATACTGGTTTTTCGATCATCAGCACAGTAAATAAACAGGTGGATGAAACCTGGCAACCTGTATGGGGTGAAGAAAAAAACATCCGGAACAATTACGAAGAATTAACAGTTCATCTCCGGCATAAAAGCGGGCGGCTGCTGGATCTTGTATTCCGCGTGTTTGCGGATGGGATTGGCTTCAGATACGTGTTCCCCTTGCAACCTTCGTTAAAATACTTTATAGTAAAAGAAGAGTACACTGAATTCAATCTTGCCGGAGACCATACTGCATTCTGGATCCCGGGAGATTATGACACGAACGAATACAGCTATACCACCAGCCGGATCAGTGCGATCGATAACAGACCGGTGGTGAAAGCTGCAACAGATATTGCCGTAAGAGTAGCACCGGATCCTTTTGCTGTGCAAACGCCTTTGATGATGAAATCTGCAAACGGCTTATACATCAATATCCATGAAGCTGCTTTGCTGAATTACCCGGCTATGCAATTGCATGCGAATACAAATACATTTGCATTATCTGCAAGACTTGTTCCCGATGCCGTAAATAATAAAGCTTATTTACATGCACCTGCTCATACACCCTGGAGAACGGTCCTGGTGAGTGACAAAGCAACGGACATTCTTGCTTCAAGAACCATTCTGAACCTGAATGATCCTTCAGTTATAGAAAACACATCCTGGATCAAACCGATGAAATTTACAGGTGTATGGTGGGAATACCAGACAGGCATCAGCACCTGGAGCTATTCTGATTATGCAGATAGTGTTGATGTAAAAGGACAATTGATTCCGAATGGCCGGCATGGCGCCAATACAGAGAATGTAAAACGGTATATTGATTTTGCGGCAGCTAATGATATCCAGGCTGTACTGGTGGAAGGATGGAATACCGGCTGGGAAGACTGGTTTGGCAACTGGAAAGAAAATGTGTTTGATTTCGTAACGCCATATCCTGATTTTGATGTAGCAGCGATCAGCGCTTATGCAAAACAAAAAGGCGTAAGCATGATCATGCACAACGAAACTTCCGGATCGGCAACAAACTATGAACGGCAACTTGACACGGCCTTCCGTTTTATGAACAATTATAACTACCCTTCGGTAAAAACGGGTTATGTAGGAAAGATCATTCCCCGTGGCGAGCATCATGATGGACAGTGGATGGTGAACCATTATGAGCGCGTATTGCAAAAAGGAGCGCAACACCAGGTGATGGTAGATGCGCACGAACCACCACGTCCGACAGGCCTGCATCGTACCTATCCAAATTTTATGGCGTCAGAAGCCGGCCGCGGAAACGAGTATAATGCGTTCAGCAATGGCACTACACCGGAGCATGAAACAATCCTTCCGTTTACACGGTTGATGGGCGGACCAATGGATTTTACACCAGGCATTTTCAAATTGAAAAATTATGCAGCAGGCGCGCCTGACAGACAAATGCACTCCACGCTGGCGAAACAACTGGCTTTGTATGTGACCATCTACAGCCCGGTGCAGATGGTGGCAGACCTTCCGCAAAATTATGCAGCGAAACCAGATGCTTTTCAATTCATCAGGGATGTGGCGGTTGATTGGGATGAAACAAAGATCCTTGAAGCGGAGCCGGGAGATTATGTGACGATTGCAAGAAAAGCAAAACAGCGCGAAGATTGGTTTATCGGTGCGGTAACGGATGAAAACAGCAGGACGGCCATGATACCGCTTGCCTTTCTGGATAAAAGCACAACTTATATCGCAACGATCTATCGCGATGCACAAGGTGCAGACTGGCAATCAAACCCGGAGGCATACACGATTGAGCAATTCAGGGTTGACGCTTCAGCCGTATTAAAGATCTGGCTGGCGAAAGGCGGTGGTGCCGCAGTAAGTATCAGACCTGTAACCAGGGAAGATGATCTGAAGAAGATCAAAAAGTATAAATAAACACTCTCTCACATAAGCAGTCGATCGTCGGGGCAGCCTTCGGGCTGCCTCTTTCATATACTTTTGGCGTGAGTATCCCGCCGAACTTGTCCGGGACCAAAGCAAATCAGAAAGAAAAATTGTTTTGTCCTCATTCTATTCACGTCACATCACAAAATCTTCTTCTATTTTCCCTGTTTATCGAAAAATATCAGCAACCTGAGATTTCTTGTTCCTTCTTCGTTATATATTGGGGTTCAAATTTTGAAACCCTTGAATCTTTCAGAAGAACAAATATTTGCACTTGCGCCTGATGAGTCTTCCAAAAAATCCGGGAAAGATCTGGCCAATCCTTCAAAATGGGTCAGCAGATCGGTGAATGCAATTGCTCTTTGGGGCGAATGCCAGGGAAGCGGAAGCAAACCGTATCAGACACAGATCGATCTGACCAATATCGCCTTTAAGTGCTCATGCCCCAGCAGGAAATTTCCGTGCAAACACGGACTCGGCCTGTTGTTATTATATGCAAAAAATAAAGAAGGCTTTACCACCGTTGCCGAACCGCCCGCATGGGTAACGGATTGGTTAGGTAAACGATCAGAAAAACAAGAGAAGCAGGTTGCCGCAAAAGATAAACCTGTTGATGAAGCGGCACAGGCGAAACGCCAACAGGCACGCCAGCAAAAAGTGGACGATGGGATTGAAGAACTCTCCAAATGGATAAAAGACATTATCAGGAACGGCATTATCCATATACCTGAAAAAGACAGTTCCTATTTTGAGAACATAGCCAGAAGAATGGTTGATGCGCAGGCTCCCGGTCTTGCCAACATGGTCCGTTCATTGGGCGAAACAAACTTTTTCAAAGAAGGATGGCAAACAGCTTTTACCGATCAACTGGTGAAGATCTATCTGGTGCTGACCGGCTATCGCAATAAAGATCTGCTGAACGAAACACTGAGAGAAGATATCAAAACGCTGATCGGGTTTACCCAAAGCCAGGAAGAGTTAAGATCTCAAACCGGAACTGATGATATATGGCTGGTGCTTGCCAGGCAATCAGAAGAACAGGATGCGGTGACAACAGAAAAATACTGGTTATACGGTACACAAACCAGGAAGTATGCACTTGTGCTGCAGTTCATTGTTCGTGGGCAGGGCATGCAATACAGCCTCACACCCGGAATGTTCACCCGTGCAGAACTGGTCTTCTTTCCATCGGCATCTCCTTTACGCGCGATCATTAAGCAACAATCGGCTTCCGCCGTCAATGAACGGTTTGAAGGCTTTGATAACTGGACATCCGTTGCAGAAGCAACTACTGATCATACCAGCATACAGCCATTCCTGTTTGAGCGGCCATTTATCGTATCAAAATTGAAACCGGTACAGAAAGATGAGCAATGGTGGCTGCAGGATGATCAGAAAAAGATCGTAAGGATCAAAGATGGATTTGCGGCAATATGGAAATTGCTTGCATTGAGCGGAGGCAAGGCATTGACAACGGCGGTGATCGGTAAGGAAGATACCTATGAACCACTGGGAGTCTGGACAAATAACGAATACAAAATCTTATAACGCCTATGCAATTCTGGGATACGGTGATCAGCACCATGCTGATGGGTACTGAAAAGAAAATGGTTCAGGCAAGTGATCTGCCGGCCGGGCTTGCAGGCGCATACGCCATGATCGAACAGAATACAACGATCGATCGCGAAGAAAAATTCCTTCAACTCGCCTCACTCGCCTTTAACTATCGCCAAAGCGGTATTATTCCGCCGGGATTTGAAGGCGAACTGGCGGAAGTTCCTGAAGAAATCCTGCCATACTGCCCACCCCGCTCACAACAGGTCTTAAAGGATATTCTTGATGAAAATGTTACCGCACTGCTTGCCCTATGGCTGAAGAAATGCGAGCAGGCGCAGAAGATCGTAACACCAGACCTGATCCCTGCATTATATAATGAAGCACAGCAGCATAAAAAATTGCAACCGCTTATTGTAAATGTCTGCGGCCATCGGGGACAGTGGCTGGCAAAATTCAATCCGCTCTGGAAATTCGCCTCATTTGAAACCGATGAGGAGATCTGGCAGACGGGTACACTGGAGCAGAGAAAATATGTACTGATCGCCATGAGGCAGCAGGACCGTGCGCGTGCTATCGAGTGGATCAAACAAACCTGGGCACAGGAAGATGCCAATACCCGGGCAGCGTTGCTGGAAGTGATCAGCAATTCACTAACACCTGATGATCTTTTGTTTCTTGAATCCCTTTCAGAAGACAAAAGCAAAAAGGTGAAAGATCTTGCAAAAAAATTACTGAAGCAGATCCCGGGATCGTCCACCGTATTGCTTTATCAGCAATTGCTGAAAGAAAGTGTGCAGTTGGTAAAGGAAAAGACAATGCTCGGCATGTCATCCAAAACAACATTAAAATTCAATCTGCCAGCAACTACCGATGAAAATTTATTCAAAACAGGAATAGACAAACTGAGTCCGGATAAGCAACTCACGGACACGGAATATATCTTTCATCAGCTGATACAATCGGTCCCTCCGTCATTCTGGGAAGCGCTACTGCAGTCAGATCCCGCTGGAGTGATCGACCTTTTCCAAAAAGATCAGACAGGTAAGAAACTGATCTCTGCGATAGTGATCGCCACTGCCACTTTCAAAGACAGGACATGGGCACAGGTGTTCAGTAAATTCAGCAATACATTCTATCCTGATATCATTCCGTTACTGCCGGAACAGGAGCAGGATGCATACAGTGAAAAATTCTTTGATCAGCATACAGAATCTGTTCTTTATTATGCAACGCAACGATCACAGGAATGGAGTCATTCATTTACGTTAAAGATCCTTAAGCATGCCGCAACGAATCCATATCAATTTAATAAACCGTTTTATACGCATTATATAAACCTGATCCCCTTATCCATCTTACCGGAACTGGATCAATTTTCCCCCGGTGAGAAATACCAGTACGATTACTGGAGAAATGTGCAGGATCATCTGAAAAAGATCCTCGCTTTAAAACAACAAACATTAAACGCATTTAACGCATAAAACCTATCATCATGTCAGCCATCTTACGTCAACATGCCGAAGAATTATTTGCACAGGAACTGGAAGAACTGCGCAAACAGGACAGTGATAAATTGCCGGCAAACTGGCAATTATCCCCGCAGGCCGTCGTCACTTATCTTCTTGGAGGTAAACTAAAAAACGGGTTTGAAGTATCACCGAAATATATCGGCAACCGCCGCCTGATGGAAATTGCGGTAGCAACGCTTACCACAGACCGCGCTTTATTGCTGTATGGTCTTCCCGGTACAGCAAAGAGTTGGGTGAGCGAACATCTTGCCGCCGCGATCAGCGGAGATTCCACAAGAATCGTACAGGGCACAGCAGGAACAGGCGAAGAAGCGATCCGCTATGGCTGGAACTATGCAAGACTACTGGCGGAAGGGCCATCGCAGAAAGCGATCGTTGAAACACCCGTAATGCGTGCTATGCAGGACGGAAAGATCTGCCGTATTGAAGAGCTGACGCGTATTGGTGCCGATGTACAGGACTCACTCATCACGATCCTTTCTGAAAAAACATTACCGGTCCCTGAATTGAATATAGAAGTACAGGCGGTGAAAGGATTTAATATTATCGCCACAGCCAACAACCGTGATAAAGGCGTGAACGAACTATCAAGCGCATTGAAACGCCGTTTCAATACAGTGATCCTTCCCGTTCCTGATTCGATGGACGAAGAGATCGATATCGTAAAACGAAGAGTGGAAAGTTTTGAAAAGGTAATGGATCTGCCTGCGGAAAAACCTGCATTGGAAGAGATCCGCCGCATCGTTACTATTTTCAGAGAACTGCGCAATGGAGTAACGCTGGATGGGAAAACAAAGATCAAAACGCCAACGGGAACGTTGAGTACAGCAGAAGCGATCTCCGTAGTGAATAACGGGCTTGCGATGGCTGCTTATTTCGGCGATGGCCGTTTGAAAGCCGCCGATCTTGCAGCAGGTATTATTGGTGCAGTAATAAAGGATCCGGTACAGGATCAGATCGTCTGGAAAGAATACCTGGAAACAGTAGTGAAGCCGAGGGAGGATTGGAAGGATGTGTACCGGGCTTGCCGGGATCTGTGAAGATGTTCGATGTTGGATGTTCGATGTTCGATGTTCGATGTTCGATGGTCGATGGTCGGTATCTATTTGAAATAATTGACGAAAATCGAATATCTCTGTATTAAGACGGTGTATGTCTCGAGCATCGACCATCGAACATCGAACATCGACCATCGACCATCGCTTCTCTTTATTACTAAAACAATTCTGTAATGTCAATACATATATTAGGCATACGACACCATGGGCCGGGCTCAGCGAGGAATGTGAGGCAGTTCCTGGAAGAATTGCAGCCGGACATCGTGTTGGTGGAAGGACCGCCGGAGGCCGATGGCATTCTGGAATTTGCCAATCATGCGGAACTGAAACCACCGGTGGCGATCCTGTGTTATCAGCCGGATGATCCTGAGCGCTCTTCGTTTTATCCGTTTGCGGAATTTTCACCGGAATGGCAGGCGATACAGTTTGCCCGCAAGAATAATATCCATGTACGGTTTATGGATCTTCCTGCAGGCAATTCTTTTGCACTGAGAAAAGAAGAGCAACGTGAACAACAGCCTGCATCAGACCCGGATAAAGAAGGGATCAATAATTATGCAATGGATAATAGCGCGGGGGAAAGCGCCGATGAAGAGATCGTTTTACGTAAAGATCCCATGAGCTACCTGGCGGAAGCTGCCGGTTATGAAGACGGAGAGAAATGGTGGGAGCAAATGTTTGAACACCGCCTCAATAATGAAGCAGTGTTTGAAGCCGTCAATGAATCAATGCAGGTATTGCGTGAGCATTTTCCTAAAACCGACAGGCGTGAACGGCTGCGTGAAGCATACATGCGGAAAGTGATCCGTCAGGCTGAAAAAGAAATGTTCCATACCATCGCTGTGATCTGCGGTGCATGGCATGCTCCTGCCCTTATCAATATGCCAAAGCAGAAAGACGACAATGATCTGCTGAAAAATCTGCCAAAAGTAAAAGTTGAATGTACCTGGATCCCGTGGACATATAACCGGCTTAGCTATTTCAGCGGTTATGGTGCCGGCATAAATTCTCCCGGCTGGTACGAGCATATCTGGCATCATCCGGATGATGACGGAACACTTTGGATGGCGAAGGTGGCGCAACTATTCCGCAGCAAACAAATGGATACATCCGTTGCGCATATCATCGAAGCGGTGAGACTGGCCAATTCACTTGCATCGCTGCGTCACCGCCACAAAGCTGGTTTGGAAGAACTGAACGAAGCAACGCTGAGTGTACTTTGTAACGGCGAAAACGTACTGCTCTCACTCGTACATCATGAACTGATCGTAAGTGATAAGATCGGTGAGATCCCGGAAAGCATTCCAAGACCACCGTTGCAACTCGATATTGAACGTACACAAAAACGTCTCCGCCTTCCGGCAACGGCCGACTGGAAAGATTATACGCTGGATCTGCGTAAAGAGAATGACCTGGAGCGAAGCATTTTTCTTCACCGTCTTGCATTGATCGATATTGCATGGGGCCGCCAGTCAACTGCATCCGGCAAAGGCACTTTCAAAGAACAATGGCGGTTACAATGGGACCCGGAGTTTTCCATTCATATCATTGAAAAAGGAACGTATGGTAATACCGTGGAAGATGCCGCTTCTGCCTATGTAATAGAAAAAGCGGGCAGGACAAGTAGTCTTACCCAAATAGCCGCATTGCTGGAAAATACCATTCCCGCGGAATTGCCGTTTGCCGTTGAGCAACTCATTACACAGGTAAACAATCTTGCGGCTGCCAGCGGTGATGTGGCACAACTGATGGAAGTGATCCCCAACCTGGTAAATATAAGCCGGTACGGTAACGTTCGCAGAACGGATGCAGAGATGGTGCTCGGCATCATCCAGAGTATGATCACGCGGATCTGCGTGAGCCTGCCGGTAGCTTGTACCGGCATTGATGATGATGCGGCACAACATTTACTTGATCTGTTCTTCAAATTGAATGAAGCGATCACGCTTTTGCAAAATGATGAGTTGACAAAAATGTGGCAGCAAATGCTGACTGCCATCAGCGGAAGCCTGCACACAGCGCCGGTGATCGCGGGATATTCGCTGAGACTGCTTTCCGATTACAAGCTGGTAACAGGGGAAAACCTGGTGAAAGCATTTTACTATGCCATGTCATCTGCAAGTTCTCCGGATGCGGCCGCCTCATGGCTTGAAGGTTTTTTGAAAGGCAGCGGCACATTGTTGCTCGTTGATGAAGACCTTTGGTCACTGGTAAATGAATGGCTTCGTCATTTGGATGAAAAAACATTTACACAGGTATTGCCCCTGCTGCGGAGAACCTTCGCAAATTTCACGCAGCCGGAAAGAAGAAAGCTTGGTGAAAAAGTAAGAGCCGGCGGTAAGGCCAGTACGATAAAAATTCAAAGCGGACTGGATGAAGAGCGGGCAGCTAAGGGTATTGGGGTGGTACTGGAGTTGATGGGGTACCGGTTGTGATGAGTGATGAGCGATGAGCGATGTTCGATGATCGATGGTGGATGTTCGATGATCGACATTCGTACATTATTTTCCAGACTGGTAAAATCACTATAAAAAATCCTTACCGGATATCGATGATCGAACAGCCACCATCGATCATCGAACATCGAACAAACCAAAGGATCCAACAAAATTAAACAGCATCATGGAAGATCAGCAACAGCTAAGAAAGTGGAGAATGATCCTGGGAGGACAACAGGATGGAACCGGTCATGCGTTAAGCGGCGATGACCTGCAGATGGATAAGGCCATGGAAGCCCTGTACGATAATGACCGCAGGGGCGGCCTTGGGCCTTCATCCCCGAATGTTTCGCGCTGGCTGGGAGATATCAGGAGTTTCTTTCCCAATACGGTGGTGCAGGTGATGCAGAAGGATGCGCTGAAGCGGCTTAACCTTACACAAATGCTGTTTGAAAAAGAAACACTGGCAACTATTGAAGCCGATGTGCATCTTGTGGCAACGTTAATGTCACTCAGCCGGGTGATCCCTGATAAAACAAAGGACACCGCCCGCATGGTGGTAAGAAAAGTAGTGGATGAACTGATGCGGCGCCTCGCTCAACCAACACAACAGGCTATCACCGGCAGCCTGAACAGAAGCGCAAGGAACCGCCGTCCAAAACATAATGAGATCAACTGGCCGTTAACTATTCAAAAGAACCTGAAACATTATCAGCCGGAATACAAGACAATCATTCCGGAAACAAGGATCGGTTATGGAAGAAAAAGAACTGCACTGAAAGATGTAGTATTGTGTATCGATCAAAGCGGTTCGATGGGAACCTCGGTTGTTTACTCCGGCATTTTCGGAGCGGTGATGGCATCCATACCGGCGATCCGAACAAAGATGATCGTGTTTGATACGGCCGTGGCAGATCTTACGGAAGAACTGACTGACCCGGTAGAACTGCTGTTTGGCGTACAACTCGGCGGTGGCACCGATATCAATGCGGCACTAACCTATTGCCAGCAGGTGGTAACAAAACCACTGGATACCGTCCTGGTACTGATCACCGATCTCTATGAAGGAGGCAAGCAGGAAGACATGCGGAAACGTGCAGCAGAGCTGGTCAGCGCCGGTGTGCAGTTGATCGTTCTGCTTGCATTGAATGATGAGGGTGCGCCGATGTATGATCATTCGAATGCGCAATATTTTTCTGACCTGGGCATCCCGGTGTTTGCCTGTACGCCGGATAAATTTCCTGATCTGATGGCGGCAGCGATCAGTAAACAGGATATAGGAATGTGGGCAGCAAAAGAGGACCTGGCGATCAAGCGATAGAAGCGCGGAATTGGCGCAGTAGTTTTTTTGAGTTTATTGAAACAATGATGTGAATATGAAAGACGATCATAAAAAACTGAGTAAGATCCTGAGCTATACGTTGCGGCATCATCCGGAGAAATGTTCCCGCAGATTTCGCAGATTTATCATTTCTCCTATCGAAATAGCATTTTATAAATGGAAGATTTCCTTATCAGCATGCGCAGATTACGCAGATGACAGTCTGTTATCAGCAACTAATCTGCGAAATCTGCGGGATATATCCGTCGGAAGAAGAACCTTACACCAGCCCAAGTTGTGAGTACAATGTAGTCCGCCGCGACGGAGAGATTTAGAGGAGAACTCTCTTCCAGGCAACCGACAACCAACAACGGGCACCTATCCTCTTCCCTCCATCGACCACATTAATGCCATAAATTACCCCGGAATCTGTATTTTACGCACCCGAACCACTGTCTATGAGTTATCAGCCCGGTACACACATTATCGCAAGCCTGCAGGCTACAGGCCCTGAATTGCTGACACAGCATGAAGGATTCCGTAAGATCGTTGAACAGTTGATCAGCACGCACGAGCTGCAGAAACTCGGCGAAGTATATCATGATTTTTCTCCGGCGGGTTTTACGGCTGTGATCTGTTTGAGCGAAAGCCATATTTCCATTCATACATGGCCGGAACACGGATTGATCAATCTTGATATTTACCTGAGTAATTTTCAACGGAACAACGATGGTACTACCGCTGCGATCTACCGATCCATCAAAGAATATTTCGGTGCAACCATTTCCCGGGAACAATTTTTAACCCGTTGACCATGGCAGCAAGCAGCATCAGCCAATGTCCGGATTGCTCCAGGATCATCCATTTCAGCAGTGATCTGACCAATATGGGGATTTGTGGATCCTGCGGCACGATCGTTTGGCGCACAATGGCCGGGATCATATCAAGATCCCCGCAGTTCCCGATCCTGCAAAAAAATGAAATCATTCAACCCGGCACCACCGGCACATGGCAAAGCGAACGCTTCACCGTTCTCGGCCGTTTCCGTGCCTGGTTTGAAGAGTCCGTATTCAATTACTGGACGATCAGTTTTGACAACGGCAGGATTGCATGGCTGGGCGAAGGGTATGGCATTTATGCTGTTTTACGATCCATGCCGGAAATGCCGGCGTTTGATTACCGGAAATTAAGAGGCGCGAAAAATGGGACAATAATTGACCTGAAACCGGACGCACCGTTTACGCTCCGGAAAAAACAACTCGCGCTTAAATGGGAAGTCGAAGGCGAATTATTCGTGCTGTCACCGGATCCGTATTTGTGTGTTGCCGATTTTTCTGCGCAGGACGGTTCCCATATCACAATTTTCGAATGGGGTGAAAAACAAATTCATTTTTACCAGGTGCAGTATACTTCTTTTAAAGAGCTGCAACTGGAAAATCTGCGGCCGTATACCTATTCTGATAAGAACTTCAGCTGCTCAAAATGCTCTACCCGGATCGAGATAAAAACATTTCCGTACGCACAATCCTGTGCCTGTCCGCAGTGTGGCAGTTGTTATGAGTTAAGGAATGGAATGGATTTTAAGCGGGACAGTGTAAAAGCAGCTAATAACGCGATCGATCTTCCGATCGGTTCAACAGGCAAGATCGATGATATCAGTTATGAAGTGATCGGATTCGTGCAGAAACAGGAGAACAATGCTGAGGCGGCGGCATGGTCTGAGTATACGATATTCAACCCGGAACACGGCTTTGCAACACTGAGCGTATACAACGGGCATTGGATCTTCGTAAAGGAACAATCCGATTCCCCCATGATCACGGCCACCAACTATCAAAAGATCATTTATGATGACGAGCCGTTCCATCTTTATAATTCCTATACGCACAAGGTGACCGGCGCTGCCGGTGAATTCCCTTATAATATTTTTGACAACGAAAAAACAAAGGCAAGAGAATTCATTTCACCCCCTGAAATGTGGATAGAAGAACGGAACCCGGATGAAGGAGTCACCTGGTATTTCGCTAAACATATAAGCCGGAAAAATATTGAAAAAGCTTTTTCACCAGCAACCATGCCACCACAGATTGGCGTCGGCGCGATCCAGCCAACCGGGTTTGCGAATTCGACAAGGATCGTGCAAGTTACCTTATGGAGCATACTGATACTTTGTTTGATCCATATTTGTATCAACATGTCGAAGCATGATCTGACCATACTGGAAAAAACCTATCCGATCCCTGACAGCACCAATACCGCCTCGATCGTTACAGAGAAATTTCATCTTGACAAATGGAGTTCCAATCTTGAATTCTATATTGAAGCGGGTGTGAACAACAGCTGGTTTGAATTAAATGCAACATTGGTCAATACAGATAACGGTAAAGAATACTCACTGGAAAAAGGTGTGGAATATTACGAAGGCTATTCTGAAGGCGAGCACTGGACGGAGGGAAGCAGGGAAGGTACCGTGTATCTTACAAAAATACCGGCAGGAAATTATTTCCTGCAATTACAGGGAACAAGGGAAGCGCCGGTATCTTACGCTGCTTCTCCCATCAGCTCTTTTTTTATCCGTATAAAATATGACGTTCCAACGTACAGAAATCTTTTCTGGTCGATCGCGTTATTGCTGATCTGGCCGTTTGCAGTAGGATATATGAATCACCAAAAGGAAGCGAACAGATGGTTCAGCAGTCCTTTTTCAACCGACAACTCATGAATCTGAATTTCTTTAATAACGAACATCCATATTTCCCGTTCCGCTGGTTCATCATCATCGCGATATCTCTTACCGCGTTCATGACCTGGCATGACCTGAGCGGGGGGCGGATGTTTGCTTTTTCAAGCCAGCAAAGCTGGAGCAGCAGCGGACCGGGTTATCATAAATAATATAAATCATCGTATATGTCACAGGCACTTACTAATTCAATCGTTTATTCTTTCCTGGGGATCGGCATTCTCGTGGTTGCGTTTGTGTTGTTTGAAATTCTGACACCGAAGCACAGTTTGCGGAAAGAGATTCTTGACAATAAAAACATGGCGCTGGCGGTTCTTGCGGGCTTCTTTATGTTGTCCGTAGCTATTATCATCGCGTCTGCGATCCATTAAGATGGAAAGAAAAGAAAGCAGCGCTCAATGGCTTTTGCTGATCGCGGTTCTGATCATCGCCACCTGTGGGTTGATCTATGAGCTCGTGGCCGGCACACTTGCCAGCTATCTGCTCGGCGATAGCATTACGCAGTTCAGTACTATCATTGGAGTGTATCTCTTCTCCATGGGGATAGGATCTTTTTTATCGAAATATTTTTCACAGCGGCTACTGGGCTGGTTCATCAGGATAGAACTGCTGGTTGGCCTGATCGGTGGTTTTAGTGCCGCGATCCTGTTCCTCGTTTTCCCGCTCGCCTCTTCATTCCGGATCGTGTTGTATGCATTGGTCGGCATCACCGGCATTCTTGTTGGTTTGGAGATCCCTCTGCTGATGCGCATCCTGAAAGATAAAGTTGAATTCAAAGAACTCGTGAGCCGTGTATTCAGCTTCGATTATATAGGTGCATTGCTGGCTTCGCTGATCTTTCCACTGATACTCGTTCCTCATCTCGGTCTCATACGCACATCACTATTCTTCGGAATGATGAATATCGCTATCGGCTGGTATCTTGCATTTTATTTCTCAAAGGAGCTGCACCGCGGGACGAGATTGCAGGTGGCCGCGATCATTTTGTTATTGCTGGAACTGGTGGCATTCGTTTTTTCCGAAAAGATCATGTCCTATAGCGAAACGATGATCTTTAATGACCAGATCGTCTATGCCACATCATCGCCCTATCAGCGGATCGTTATTACGCGGAATAAACGCGAGCTGAGATTATTCCTGAATGGTAATCTTCAATTCAGTACAGCGGATGAATACCGCTATCATGAAGCACTTGTCCACCCTACCCTTTCTTCACTGGAAGCGCCCAAAAATGTGCTGGTACTTGGCGGTGGCGACGGGCTGGCGGTGCGTGAGATCCTGAAATATCCATCTGTAGACAAAGTCGTGCTGGTTGATCTTGATGCTGCGATGACAAAGCTGTTTTCCTCCCAGGAAATGCTTACTTCGATCAATCATTCTTCACTCTCTGATAAAAAAGTGGAAGTGCATAATGCAGATGCTTTTGTATGGCTTCGCAATAATCAGCAGTTATTTGATGCAGTGATTGTAGATTTCCCGGATCCTTCCAATTTTTCGATCGGTAAATTATACAGCAATGTTTTTTACAAAATGCTGAAGCATGCCATGAAACCCGCCGGCATAGCGGTCATCCAAAGCACCTCTCCCTACGTGGCGCCCAAAAGTTTCTGGTGTATTGACAGTACATTGCAGTCAGCGGGATTATACACCAGGGCCTATCACAATCTCGTACCTTCATTTGGTGAATGGGGTTATATCATCGCCTCGCCAACGCAGCGGCAGGATTGGTTCCTGCACCTGCCTGATTCATTAAAATACCTGAATGCATCGACCATGCAGCAGATGTTTATTTTTCCCGAAGACATGAAAGCACATCAGCGGCTTGAAACGAACAAACTGAACAACCAGGCCCTGGTAAATTATTTTGAAGAAGAATGGGGGAAATATCTGGGCCAATGAACCGCCGATCCTTCATACAGCTCACAGCAGGGTTATCTGCCATTGCCAAACTCGGTCTGGCATGCAAACCAGGCAGGAAGGTCAGGGGGCAGATCGTTGGAGCATCATCCGCTGCGGGACATCTTATCAGGGATAAAAAAATTCCTGAACCTACCAGTTTCTCCAAAAAAGAGATCGTGATCATCGGCGGCGGCATCAGCGGATTGTCTGCCGCGAGATACCTGCATGCAAATAACACCAGTGATTTTATTTTACTGGAACTGGAAAATAAAACCGGAGGAAATGCATCCGGCGGAAGCAATGAACTTTCAAGATATCCCTGGGGTGCTCATTATATCCCCACACCGAATAACGATCTGCCGGAATATCTGCAATTCCTGGAAGAATGCGGAGTGATCGTCGGCAAAACTGCTGAAGGCCTGCCGATCTATAACGAGCTTTATCTCTGTTTTGATCCGCAGGAACGCCTTTATATCAACGGACGCTGGCAGGATGGATTGGTTCCGCATTATGGCGTTCCATCAGACGAAGTGAAACAGATAGACAGTTTCATGAAAAAAATGGATGAATACAGGTATAAGAAAGATACTAAAGGATTGCATGCTTTTGCAATACCGGTCGATTCATCAAGTAAGGAGGAAGAATTCGTTTTGCTCGATAAAATAACGATGAAAGAATGGCTGAACCAGCAGGGATTCACCAGCAATTATCTTCATCAGTATGTGAACTATTGCTGCCGTGATGATTTTGGCACTCCGCATCATCTCGTCAGCGCCTGGGCAGGCATTCATTATTTTGCCGGGAGAAAAGGTAAAGGTTCCAATGCCGCGCACGGCGATGTGCTCACCTGGCCTGAGGGAAATGGTTTTCTGGCCGGCCATCTGAGGAAAAATATCGAACCACAAATCAGAACAAACACAATGGCCATAAAAGTGCGGGAAATAAATGATGGTGTTGATATTGATCTCATGGACCTAAAAACCCATGTAGTGGAGCGGATACACGCAAAGCACTGCGTCATGGCCATTCCACATTTTGTTGGTGCCAGATTGCTGAACGATGAGCAGCGTTTGCAGTCCGTTCATTCCTCTCTCGCTTATGTGCCATGGATGGTCGCCAATCTTAAAGTTGATGCACTGGAAGAAAGATCGGGCTCGCCATTCAGTTGGGATAACGTGTTGCATGATAGTCCATCTCTCGGTTATGTGGAAGCAACACATGAATTGCTGCAACAACAGACCGCTAAAAAGAATATCACCTACTATCTTCCGCTGACTGATGCCAGCCCTTCACAGGAAAGAAAAAAGGCACAGGAGAAAACGATAGAAGTATGGAGGGAGGAAATCTTCAGCGATCTTGAAAAGATCCATCCGAACATCCGCGAGGCAACGGAAGAAGTGAACGTCATGGTGTGGGGCCATGCGATGGCGCAACCGCTTCCGAATATCATACACGGTGATACCAGGAAGAATCTTTCCGCATCGATCAATAACAAGATCCATTTCGCACATACTGATCTAGCTGGAATAAGCATTTTCGAAGAGGCATTTTACCAGGGAATCGGCGCTGCAAAAAAAATCCTTCAAACTCAATCCTGATTATGCAATCACAACCATGGCTTGGAAAACCGTCGACAGATATCCTGTTTATTCTGCTGCCGCCGTTTGTGTGCCTGCTGATCATTGCATTATTTCCGGGGCTTTTTCAAAATGCAAAAGGCATCTCCGATGCAAGTTGGGTGATACTGATCCTGCTGATAGACGTGGCGCATGTGTACAGTACCTTATACCGCACCTATTTTGACCCTGTTGCTTTTAAAAAGCAGCGGACGATCTTACTGGCGATCCCGGTGATCGGGTTCATTATCGGTGTAATGGTTTATAGCATCGGGCCAGGTTTGTTCTGGCGCCTGCTTGCTTATACAGCTGTATTTCATTTTATCCGGCAGCAATATGGTTTCATGAGATTATACAGCCGGAAAGAACAAAAGAATAATTTCTCCTCGCTGATCGACACGATGACGATCTATTATGCAACGATCTATCCACTGCTTTACTGGCATTTCAAAGGACCGAGAAATTTTAACTGGTTTGTCGAAAACGATTTTATCTATTTCAGGGCTGATACATTTTTGCTCATATTAAAAGTGTTTTATTTTTCCCTGATGACAACCTGGATGGTAAAAGAGATCATTCAATGGATCAAACAGCAACAGGTTAATTTTCCCAAGCTGTTTGTTGTATCCGGGACAGCGCTTTCCTGGTATGGCGGCATCATTTATTTCAATGGTGATCTGGCGTTCACTTTACTGAACGTGGTCAGTCACGGGATCCCTTACATGGCTCTTATATGGATCTATGGGAAAAAGAATTATGCCGCCACACAAAGCAAATTTCTCCGGGTTGTATTCAGCAAATATGGACTGCTTGTTTTTCTTGGGTCGTTATTCCTGTTTGCCTTTATTGAAGAAGGTTTATGGGATATCACCGTCTGGAAAGAGCATGGAAACCTGTTTGGCATTGCCGGTTATACCGCACCCGATCTCGACAAGACCGTCCTGGCATTTATCATTCCGCTGCTGGCCTTACCGCAGATCACGCATTATATTCTTGACGGATTTATCTGGAGGATCAGGCGGGATAAACTGGTGATATAGTTCGTCACCAGTAACAAAACTGCGTAGTATCGAATGACAGGTATACAGTTTCTCCTTTGCTGAATTTGTTTGGAACGGCTCGCAGGATGAAATGCAATGCTCCGTGCACCAATTCCACTTCATCATAAGCGCCCATGAATGCAATATTGTTGACCATTGCTTCAAGCGAAGGTTCTTCTTTTTCCGCCAGCTTTATCGCTTCCGGTCTGAAAAAGATCGTCTTATCTTTTTTTACCAAAGGAAAAGAATAAAGTGGTGTGGCTGCGCCGGGTGTGATAAGATTATAAGTGCCAAACAATCCTGCGACATATTCATTCGCCGGTTGATAATAAACTGCGCCCGGACTGCCTTGCTGAACGATCTTCCCGGAACGGATCACCACGATCTCATCAGCCCAGGACAAGGTGTCCTGTGGATCATGAGAGGCAAGCATACAGGTTGTGCCGAGTTTCTCCCCGATATCTTTGATCACATTTTTTAAAATATTCTTATGGATCGGATCGAGATTGGAGAACGGTTCATCAAGCAATAAAAATTCCGGCATACGCGTGAGCAAACGTGCGAGCGCAATGCGTTGTTTTTCGCCGCCTGACAGGTGATTGGTGCGACGTTTCACCAGGTGATCGATCCGGCAGGTCCGGTAAAGCAGGGCAGCTTCGCCGGGGGGAAGATCGTCTGCATATTCCAGCACTTCTTCCACCCACATATTATTGGGCAGTTCGTATTGCTGGGAAAGATAAGCGACGCCGGGATGACCGGGGATCAGTTTTTCTGCCGGCCCTTCCACTCTTACATCGTTGAACCTGACCTGGCCGGCATCAGCCTGTGCCAGCCCACCGATGATCTTGAGCAAAGTGCTTTTGCCCGAACCTGTTTCTCCGGCAATTGCAACGCGCTGATGCCTGTTCACCACAAGGTCAATTCCGCTAATGACGGCATTGCCATTTTCCGCTTTGCTGATACCGGTTATTTTGAGAAAATCCATTTCGGTGCGAAAGTACAGTGAAACGGGGAATGAATGGGTGTTACATGTTTCCCGTGCCTTTTTTGTGCAAAGATGGGTTGGGTAGCAGATAAGCCGGTGCTTTAACCCAACCTGCTGGTTATAGTCTTAAAGCAGTTCGATGGCCGATGGCCGGTTTCCTCGACCATTTCATCGCTGTATTACTGGATTACGCCCTTCTATGCTGTTAAGTCGGCCATCGAACTGCCTGGGGTTATAACTGGCAAGTTGGGTTAGTAAGCTGCTGCTTTTGCTCGGTCTTACCGTCCTCCCGCCTTACCGGTTTAATTTTTACCGGGAAGGCGGGAAGACGGTAAGGAAATCTGAAGAAAGTAACGTGCCTTCAGTTAATGTGTAAAAATGCCAATACATGACGGAGATTAACCAAACGGAAATAGAGCGATGAAATGGTCGACAAGATGAAGGACCTTCAGCTAAAAGGGAGGAAACCGGCCATCGACCGTCGACCGTCGGCCATCGACCATCGGCCATCGAACCGCCTGGGGTTATAACTTGCAAGTTGGGTTACTAAGCTGCTGCTTTTGTTCTTTCTTACCGTCTTCCCGCCTTACCGGTTTAATTTTTACCGGTAAGGCGGGAAGACGGTAAGCGAGTCTGCAGAAAGCAATGTTGTCTTGAGAATGTGCAAAAATGTCAATACACGATGGAACTTAACCAACCGAAATTGATTTTTATGCCACTTGACAATTCTCTGCGGAAAACATTAAAGAAGTTTAGAATAAAAAATACACTGACTGTTAATTCACTCGGCTTTTTCGGGTAAATGCTCTTTGATACGTTTCAATAAAATGGAGATATCGAATGGCTTTTGTAAAAAGCCGTTTGCCAGGCAGTCTTCGATTGAAGAGGGGGAAATATGACCGGCTGAATAAAGTATTACGGGCGTTGTGTTGAAATTTCCGTTTGTTTTCATTTGCCGGCAGAGCTCACGGCCATCAGCCTCTTCAAGATAGATATCCAGCACTACGAGGTCGGGGCGGAAGTCCTGCAAAGTTGGAAAGAACTGCTGATGGTCATTCAGGCTGAATACATCCATGCCATGGATCCGCAATACGAGCGTCACCATTTCAAGCAGATCTTTGTCGTCATCTACTACGAGGATTTTCAGCATTTCGGTTTTGTTTATTACAATTCTACTCAGCGTTCTTACTGGCTGCAAAATAACCGCCAAAAATGGATCATTTATTTTCTATTGAGTGAATGACGTTCTGTTTAAGTAATTTTGGCTCATATTTAGTAACGTACACGGTCATACCAACTAAGCGCGAATGCTAATAGATAATACTGAAGAAAGGCATGCCATGCTGGCTGCCATCATTGAGAGTTCTGAAGACGCGATCATCAGTAAAAATCTTGATAGCCGGATCACCAGCTGGAATAAAGCTGCTGAGCGTATGTTCGGCTACACAGAACAAGAAGCATTGGGGCAATTGATCTACATAATTATTCCCCACGACAGGATGGATGAAGAGATAATGATTATCTCCAATTTGAAGAAAGGGAATCGTGTTGAGCATTTTGAAACCGTCCGAAGATCCAAGAACGGCCGCCTGATCCACGTTTCCATCACTGTTTCTCCCATAAAAAATGCACAGGGCGTGATCGTGGGAGCATCAAAGATTGCGCGGGACATTACACAGAAAAAACAATATGAAGAGCGGCTGCAGCTGATCCATTCGATCGGGAAAGTGATTTCCGCACAATTGGACGTGAATACTATCCTGCAAAAAGTGACCGATGCCACTACCCTGCTCGCGGGTGCGGCATTTGGCGCATTCTTCTATAATAAAACTGATTCAACAGGAGAATCTTATACATTATATACACTTTCCGGTGCAACAAAAGCCGATTTTGAACGGTTTGGTATGCCGCGCAATACGGCAGTCTTCAAAGCAACGTTTGACGGCGAGGGTATTGTTCGTTCGGCTGATATCACCAAAGACCCGAGGTATGGCCGGAATGCGCCGCATAGCGGAATGCCAAAAGGACATCTCCCCGTTGTGAGTTATCTCGCGGTTCCGGTCGTATCACAAAGTGGTGTGCCTATCGGTGGTTTGTTCTTTGGTCACCCGGAAGTGGGCGTATTCAATGATGAACATGAAACGCTCGTTGCGGCCATTGCATCACAGGCTGCAATTGCACTGGATAATGCAAAGCTGTATGATGAGATCAATGCGCTAAACAGCAAGAAGGATACATTCATTGGTTTTGCAAGCCATGAGCTGAAGACGCCACTCACTACCATTAAAGGATATCTTCAGCTTGCTGAAGCTGCTGAAATTCCTGCACAGGATATTTTGCCAAAGATCACGAAACAACTTACGCGGCTTGAAGGGATCATTGCAGATCTGCTTGATATTTCGAAGATCCAGGCCGGCAAGCTGGATCTTCATTTCAACCGATCAAGCCTTAAGGATATTTTAAAAGAAAGTATCGAATCTGTCGATTTCACGGATCATATCATCGAGCTGGATAATCCGGCAGAGGAAGTGGAGGTGAATGTGGATCAGCAAAAGATCATGCAGGTGCTGGTGAACCTGCTGACGAATGCAGTAAAGTATTCTCCATCCGGAACACGGATCACTGTCAGCGCGTTGATCATTGGCGATGAAGTGCAGGTGAGTGTAAGTGATGAAGGTGCAGGGATCCCTCCGGAACACCGGGAGAAAATCTTCAGCCAGTTCTATCGTATTTCCAGTGATAGAAAAGCTCCGAAAGGAATGGGGCTTGGCCTTTATATTTCAAAAGAGATCATAGAAGGACATATGGGAAAGATCTGGGTAGAAGGCGAAGAGGGGCAAGGCGCTACATTCCGTATACGCTTCCCCATGGAAAGACCAAGACCCCTTAACACGTAATGGATGTTGTCTCATGGTCAGAAGATATATCGTACCAATGAAACAACACCCATGATCGGCGGTTTCCCCGCCGGCAATTGCTGCAGATCATTGATGATCTTTTCAAGTTGTTCTTTTGTTGTCATTCCGGTATCGCGCAGCGGGTTCAATATTATTGCGACCATTCTGTTGGCGTTCTATCCCAGCGATGCGCCTTCAATTCCTGTAACAAAGCGGCGTTAAGACCTTTTCCATCACCGGCGGCCATATTTGCTTCTACATTTTTGATACGCCTCATACCGGGGATGGTGGTAGCAATATCCGGGTTACTGAGGATAAACCGAATTGCCATTTCCGGCATGGTCATACCTTCGGGTATCAATGGTTTTAACGCGTCAGCGTGATCAACGCTTGCATTTAAATTTTCAGGAACAAAATAAGTTGAGCGCCAGTCTTCTTTTGGAAAACTGGTTTCTTTGGTAAATGTGCCGGTAAGTGTGCCCTCATCAAACGGAACGCGGGCGATCACGCCGATATTCATCTCGCGGCAGAGCGGCAGCAAATGATCTTCCGGGGCCTGATCAAAAATATTATAGATGACCTGTACGCTATCGATCAGCCCGGTTTTGATCGTTTCAAGACTGTTATCGGGTTCCCATCTGTTCACGCTCAGTCCCCAGGCCTGCACCTTGCCTTGTTTGGTCAGTTGTGTGATCGCTTCTTTCCATTCATCCATCTTAGCCCAATCATCTTCCCAAACATGGAACTGCTGAAGATCGATCGTTTCAATACCAAGATTTTTCAGGCTTTTTTCAGTGTATTCGACAATGTAATCCGCAGGGAAAACATCGTTCAGCGCAAAGCCTTTCCTGGACGGCCATTTGCGGTTCTTTGGCGGTATTTTGGTAGCGACATACAGTTTTTTGTCCGTATGCCTCCTCATCGTTTTATTCAGGATCTGTTCGCTCAAACCATCACCATAAGCCCATGCTGTATCAAAAAAATTGCAGCCAAGTTCAATTGCCCGGTCGAGCGCTTCATTTACCTGTTTTTCTTCGGAACCGGTCCATCCGGCCATTCCCCACATACCGTATCCGACTTCGCTTATTTTCCAATTTGTTCTGCCAAATGTTCTGTAGTGCATTGTTGTGTGTTGAAGGATGAAGAGAGACGACGGACCACGGACTGCAGACCATGATCTACGAACGAACAGTATTATCGATCCTGAGCAAATGTAGAAGTTTGTTGAATGCCGGAGATGAGCTTTTGTAATTTATTCTTGTAGAGAAATCTCTGAGATCAGTAGAGGACGGACCGCCGACCGCAGACCGCCGACCGCCGACCATGCTCCAGGAGCGGACAGTGTTATTGTTTCGGAGCAAACACAGAAGTTTGTAGAATATCGAGATCAGCTTTTATAATTTAGTCTTTGTCTTTTCATACCTATAAAACAAGATCGTTTATAATGAAACGTCTGCGATCCGCGGTCTGCGGTCCATCCTCCCTCCCTCATTTTCCCCAATATTGCTTATCTTGACGCTTCACTTTAACTAACAATTTTTATGAGAAAAATTCTTCTTTCCCTTTCCATTTCGGCGATGGCAGTTACGGCAGTGACGGCACAGGCGCCCAGAGCAGGAGGCAGCAGTGATGCTCCTGCCAGAAATGATCTGCCGATATCGCCCAGCAGGAGACTTTTGATGGATTCAGCTGTCACGACCAAACATGAGGTGGTGGTCAAAGGACAGCGTATCCCCTACACTGCTCAGGCGGGTTCAATTCCTGTGTGGGACGAAGAAGGGCGACCGATGGCTGGTGTGTTCTACACTTATTTCGAAAGGGATGATGTGGCGAACAAAGCGGGCCGGCCACTGGTGATCTCATTCAATGGCGGACCGGGAACGGCTTCCGTGTGGATGCAGATCGGTTATACGGGTCCACGTCTGTTGAATATAGATGATGAAGGCTATCCGATCCAGCCGTTTGGACTGAGGGATAACCCGCATTCGATTCTTGATGTGGCGGATATTGTGTATGTAGATCCGGTAAATACGGGTTATTCAAGACCTGCGAATAAGGATATCCCAACCTCGCGTTTTTTTGGGGTGAATGAAGATGTGCGATACCTGGCGGATTGGATCAATACGTTTGTTACACGAAAAGGCAGATGGGCTTCTCCGAAGTTTTTGATCGGGGAAAGCTACGGAACAACACGTGTATCCGGCCTGGCACTGGAGCTGCAGAATTCACACTGGATGTATCTGAACGGGGTGATCCTTGTATCGCCGACTGAACTTGGTATAGCGCGCAGCGGACCAGTTGATGCGGCACTGAAACTGCCTTATTTCGCGGCAACAGCCTGGTATCACAAGAAACTTCCGGCGGATCTTCAGCAAAAAGAGCTGACAGCGATGTTGCCCGAAGTGGAAGATTTCACGATCAATGAATTGCTGCCGGCGCTTTCGCGCGGAGGTTCACTGACGGATGCGCAGCGTAAAAGCATAGCGCAGAAGATCGCGAGATACAGCGGGCTGAAAGAACAAACGGTAAACGAAAACAACCTTGACGTTTCAACCAACCTGTTCTGGAAAGACCTGTTGCGCGACCAGGGCTTTACAGTTGGCCGTCTTGATTCAAGATATAAGGGACTGGACAGACAAACAGGCGGGGACGGGCCGGATTATAATGCAGAGTTGACGGCGTGGTTGCAGGCATTCACCCCGGCGATCAACATGTATATCCGCGATGAGTTGAAATATAAAACAGACCTGAAGTATTATATGTTTGGCCCGGTGAGACCCTGGAACAATAACGGTGATCGCACGGGCGAAAATCTTCGTCAGGCAATGGCTCAGAATCCGTTTCTGCATTTGCTGGTTCAGTCGGGCTATTATGATGGAGCCTGCGATTATTTCAATGCGAAATACAGCATGTGGCAACTGGATCCGAGCGGGCGTTTGAAAGACCGGCTCAAATGGGAAGGATATAAAAGCGGACACATGATGTACCTGAGAAAAGAAGATCTGGCGACGGCGAATGAGAATCTGAGAAAATTCATTCTGGAATCTATTCCTGAAAAAGGGCAGCCAGCGAAATACTAATAAAGATGTATTGAATTTAAAAACGGAAGCAATTGCTTCCGTTTTTTATTTGAGTATATTCTATGTTTTTGATTGACGATATAGACTATGATCTAAAGAAAGTTTTTTTCTGTTTTAGCAATGTTTTTTCATCCTGATCAAAGGGTATTAAAACAGGTAAAATTCAGGAAAACTCATGCCGTTTGATTCGGATTAAAAAGAGGATAAAGATAATTTTGAGGTGTATTAAAATCTGAACGATCATGTCTAATGTAAATATTTCCAAACTGGGATGGGAGGTGTTGATGAATAAGCCGCTGGCACGGGCTATTGCGATGGCAATTATTAACGGCCCGTATACAAAGGATGGCAACGGCGCTATAGTCAGATACGAAGGACAAGAATTTGTTATCAATTTTTGGCCGCATGTAGCCAAAATAGATCATGAAACTGATAAAAGATGAATATAGCTTTTAGCGCGATAATCGTTTTTGTATTGTTGTTGCCTCCAGTTGCTTTCTATATATCCTTTAGCTATGGACGGTTTCAAAAAGGAAAACCTCAATGGAGCTCGCTGGAAGTAATGATGGCCTGTACCATCTTTGCATTGATCGCCCATACTACTGGTATTTTGCTGTTTTACCAGACGGTCAGGCTGGATCTGGTGATCCTGCTATTGTCAGGAAAAATTGAATCAGTTGTTGAGAAATGCTCAAATGAAGATTTACGGAGATACCTGATTGATTTTTCTCTTTACAATTTTACGCAACTTATAGTCGCTGTAATTGTCGGGCGTCTTTTAAGAAGATACCTGCAACGCATAAAAATTCATAGCGCGATGGAGGCATTGCGGATCTATAACCATTGGTGGTATCTGTTCAATGCATTCAGGTCGGGAAATCTGCTTGAAAAGAAAATACAGAAGGCATTTGATCTTGTATTTGTAGATGTTCTTGTGAATACGAACTCAGGAACTATGCTATACTCAGGCTATCTGACAGACTTTATTTGCTCAGGGGAGACGCTTGAAAGGTTATATCTTTCCGAGTCTTCAAAAAGAGATTTTAAAACCGTCAAAACATCAACCCATGGCAACGCCATTCTGAATAAACCAGGACCTCCTCAACCGGTCAAAGGAGAGATACTTGCTATTCCCGCTGCTGAAATCCTCAATATCAATGTAAAATTCGTTGATCTGACAGTGTATACACAGAAAATAAAAAATCCGGTATTCAGGCCTATGCATGTCTGGTGATGGCAGCCTTCTCACATGGTTACCCATTAATTTATACCTGCGTATCAAACTAAATTTTTGCGAGCAATATCCTTATACGATTCCGTCTGTAATGATTAATTACATTTTCAATTTCCGGGCGCTTCAATCCAACTCTTTTCACTTACTTCAGCACAAATCCTGTCGAAATTTTTTTTCGTTGAGCTCAGCGTTTGAAAAGTATTGGTTTAGATTTGCCACAATCTACTCTGCCGATGAAAAAGGTGCTGCCCATCATTGTTTTAGCGCAACTATCCTGCACGTCAGTATGGTTCGCCGTCAACGCCATCCTGCCTTCAATTGCTGCGGGCTTTGGTCTTGACGCAGGTTATCTGGCGCATCTCAGCAGTGCTGTTCTGTTTGGCTTTATTACCGGAACACTGTTGTTTGCGATATTTGGTATAGCTGACCGTATTTCCCCATCAAAAGTTTTTTTTACTTCCGCATTGATTGCGTCGTTGTTAAATCTCACCATACTATTACCAGGTATACACGGTCCGGGACTATTGGTACTAAGATTAATGACAGGTTTCTTTCTTGCGGGAATTTACCCGGTAGGGATGAAGATAGCTGCAGATCACTATGCCACCGGCCTTGGAAAATCATTGGGATTCCTGGTTGGTGCATTGGTTCTTGGCACTTCGTTTCCTCACCTGCTGCAATCATTTGCAGGTTCATTACCCTGGGAAGATATCATCTATATCACTTCGGGATTATCATTAGCAGGAGGCATAGCAATGCTACTGCTCGTGCCGGACGGGCCTTACCGGCAACCGGCGCAAAAGTTCAACCCCGCTGCATTCTGGTCAGGCTTCCGGAATAAAAAGTTCCGCGCAGCAGCACTTGGATACTTTGGTCATATGTGGGAACTATATGCATTTTGGGTATTTGTCCCGGTGATGCTGACAACCTATAAAGATCTTCATCCGTCAGCTGCGTTTGAGGTCCCGTTATTTTCCTTTTTGATCATTGCGTCGGGAGGATTGGGTTGTGTGATCAGCGGGCTTATTGCAGCAAAACTCGGAACGAAGAAAATTGCTGCGATTGCGTTGTCGGTTTCTGGAGTGTGTTGTCTTTTATCGCCTGTATTTTTAACTTCATCATCCCCCGCTTTGCTGATCCTATTCCTGTTTGTATGGGGAATTTCTGTTATTGCTGACTCACCATTATTCTCAACAATGGTTGCGCAGAATGCTGCGGCCACATTGAGAGGTTCATCATTGACTATTGTTAACTGTATTGGATTTTCGATCACGATCGTGAGCATACAGCTTACCAATGTTTTTAAAGACTGGTTGCATCCCGCCTGCGTTTATATGTTTCTGGCAATTGGACCGGCACTGGGACTGTGGGCGTTGATGCGGGAAAAAGAAGATTAAGCTGTGAAGGAAGGTGGCGGTTTTGACAGCCGGCTGATGTATATGATGTAATGTTTCTAGATTGATAATTCGGTTGTAATGGCTGTCAGGTGAGACCAGGAAGCGGCTGGGATGAGATCAATGATATTGATAAGATTACTTCAGATCTAACTATTTCAAAAGAAGGTTTATAGCAGATTGAATTAAGACAGATTCAGTTTCTTCTTCATGGGCATTATAGATTTACTGGTATGGATCGCGCCAACCAGCGGGTCTATCAGCACGATCGGAATTATATCGAGAAAATTGCTGACAAATTGCGGGGAAAAGATCGGCACCGTCGGCTCGTCGGAGATAAGGTTGCAACATGTCTAAGTCCGGCCTACATGGGAATTCACTGAAGCATCGGGCATATCGCTGTTCGGGCAGTCCAGGCACCGCCACCCTCCGCCCGCCCAATGGGCTCCCTCCCCCGCCTCCACCACCAAATGACTTGATTGGGCCGGTTGGGAAATGCAGTGGCATAGCAAGCATCAGCCTCACCCAGCCGACAACTTACCATCCCTACCCAAACAGCAGGAGACAATTCAACAACCTACCCCTAATTCCCGATCAATCAGTCCTCAAATCTCACTCAAATTCAAAATCCAACCATGGGAAAAACAACGCTCTCCGCGGGAAAAAACTGACAAATCTCCGTTTTTTCCTCCTTCAATAAATCCTCTCATCTTTTGCGACGCAATATCCCTATCCCTTCTCCCCTGCCCAATCCATCCACAAACAATTTCTTCAACCTGCTCAACCACTGGTCTGCTGTTCTCATATCTTCCCGAACTTCGTCCCAAACCTTTTCAAATGAAACTATTTTCCATCACCACGATCTTCACCATCCTAAGCTTCACCATTACCATCCCTATAAGATCATAGAACGTGCCCACCCCACAGGAACCAACTTCAGCCAGCTTATTCCTGCCAAAGCCGACGCCATCATACGGATAAACTTCAAAGATCCTGCGCCCGGTCTCGATGGCGAAACAACTTATCGCTCCGGCTACAAGGAGATCTTCATGCTTTTTAGCAAAGCCGATTCAAAAAAGATCTCAGAGAAACACTTCAGACAATCACCGATGAGATAAAAGAAAATAAAACAACGGGAGCCCGGACCATCGAAACAAAAACAGATCCTTCCTATATCCATTTCATCGGACCCAAAATCGCATTCTTCGCCGGGACCCGCGGCCTGTACTGTTTTTCTGCTGACAGCAAGAACGGCGACGAAAGATCCCTCAACGAATTCATGAATGCCTTCCATATTAAAGCAAAAGGTTTGTACAGGTTTCGGCCAAGCCCCACCTGTACAAACCTTCAGCATTTATATGATCAGATCAATTGATCGTGTACTTCACCCCTTCCGTGATCCCCTTCCACTTATCAGATCTGAATGGTCCCGCCGGGAATCCTTCCGCATTATACAGATTATCATCCACCGCATCATCAGCCCAACCAAATCTTACTGCCACGGGCTGTGATACATTTGGATTGGAAAGTATCACGCGGTTGCCTTCAATTACCGCGGTTGCATAATAAAACCGTTTATCTGCACCGGCTATCTCAAACCCTTTTGCATATCCGTATTTATCTTTTACCACCAAGCCTTTATCTGCATTTGAAAATGTTACGATGATTTTATTTCCTTCAACTTTGGAAGATTCATAAACCGGTCCCATAAACGGATTGCCCTTATGATACGTTTTATTCAACGCAATCGCAGCAAGCCGTTTCCCCACATCCTGTTTGTTCTTGGGATGGATATCCTTTGTATCACCAATATCGGTGGTGATCGCCATGCCCGTATTTGGCAAAGACAAGGTTTGTGATTGCGCCTCACGAAGTTCAGCCCAGGTGCTTCCTCTTTCACTATTCCCATTATTGTTGCCAAAGCTCGCCAGCTGAACAAAATAGAAAGGGAAATCACCAAGCTTCCACCGCTGTCTCCAATCAGTGATCATCAAAGGGAATGACTTGCCATACTCATAAGCCCGTCCTGCATTTGTCTCTCCCTGGTACCAGATCGCGCCGCGGATAGAGTAAGGGATCAGCGGATTGATCATTGCATTGAACAATAATGTAGGAAAACTATTTGCACCGACGCCGGACTGCTCTTTACTTACTTTTTCAACGCGATAGAACCATTTACCGGCAAGTGGTGTGGTATTTTCACCGACTGTCAGCTTCAGATCAGCAGCATCTCCATACAAGCCACCTCCGCCGCCACCATCTGTGATGCGGATTGCGATCAGGTTCTTACCAGCCTTCAACACACCGGCCGGTATTTCATATTTACGTTTTGCATTGTACGACGCAGTTGAACCGACCAGCTTTCCATTAACATAAGACTCATCCTTATCATCGATCATTGCAAGCTCTATCACCGCCTTCTTACCTGCATCAGCATTACTCACTTCGAAAGATCTCCTGAGCCAGACTATACCATCAAGATCACCCGGCTCCTGCTCTTCCCAAAGACCCGGAATATTCAGCGTACGCCATCCATTCTCCTGGAAAGAAGGCTGGCTCCAATTCGCCACCTCGTCCGGTTTCGGCAAACCACCCTGCAATTGCTGCAGTTTGGCATTTGTCCGTTCCATCTTTTCTTTTTGCAGATCATCCAGGTTTACTTTCGGCAATTTTGAGATCATATCTTTGAACTCGGGACTGTTCTCATAAGCCTCGCGGCTCGTCCAGGTTTCGACCATTGTACCTCCCCAGGTCGTATTGATCAAACCAACAGGCACATTCAATTCTTTATAAAGATCGCGCGCGAAGAAATAAGCGACTGCAGAGAACTCTGCAGCATTCGCCGGACTGCAAACTTTCCATCCATCTCCCCCAACATCATCTTTGGGTTCAAGTGATATGGTTTTGGGAACCGCAAACTGACGGATCATCGGATAATTCGCTTCCGCAATTTCTTCCTGGTAATTTTGAATAAATCCCCAGCTACCGATCGGCATTTCCATATTCGATTGACCGGAGCAGATCCAGACTTCCCCGATCAATACATCATTAACTGCCAACGCATTCTTTCCTTTCACATTCAGCGTGTAAGGGCCACCGGCAGATTCGGCTGAAAGCATCAGGGTCCATTTACCGGCTTTATCTGTCACCACTGTTTTCGTCTGCTTATTCAACGTTACCGTTACCTTTTCCTTCGGATCAGCCCATCCCCATACAGCAATAGGCTTATCCCGCTGTAACACCATTCCGTCTGTAAATAATTTTGGTAATTTAACCGCCGCATTCGCAGCTACAAGCATAAACATTGACGCCGTAAGACCGATAATCTTTTTCATTGTTGGCATTTTACAAAAGATCGTTTGTATGAGTTTAATGGCAGGAAATTTCCGGCCATATACTAAAGCGAAAGATAGTGATTTTAGCGGATTCATGATGGTATCCCCTGGTCCATTGCCTCACTTACTTTTAATAAGCACCGGATAAAAGCGGTAATTTCATTGTTCAATTCTATCCGGTATGACAGACAAGACACACAGAATACTACCTGCCGTTGCTGCCGCAATCTTTAACGACAAAGGCGAAATTCTTTTGCAAAAAAGAAAGGACGTGAACAAATGGTGCATCATCAGCGGGCACGTGGAGTTTGGAGAAACGATCGAACACGCCATCCTTCGTGAGATCAGGGAAGAAACAGATACAATGGGAAACATCGTTCGGTTTATCGGCGTTTATTCTTCACCGGAATCACAAACCTATCATTATAACAGCGGACAGGTTCAATACATTACTTCCTATTTTGAAGTTCAACTGACCGGAAATATCCCTGTCAATTTTTCAAATAATGAAACACAGGAACTGAAATTCTTTTCTCCCGATCAGCTCCCTTCGGACATGGCAATGATCAATGAACACTGGCTGACCGATGCAATGGATAAACATACACAGGTATTTGTGAGGTAAACATCAACTTAATTTCTGCCGTTATTAGCGTTATCAATAAGTTTCCGGATCTCATCAACATGTTGATCTGGCGTTTTCGCATCCCATTTTTCAAACGAACTAAACGTATATCCGTTGGCCGTTGTAGTAGGCATTTCAGACTGTAAATAATATCCAGCCACGCCTGCCATCCATCCATCTTCCCTGAAAGATTCATTGTCACTCTTAAACCGGAACAAATAGAACACAGCCTTATCTTTCTGCCGGGGCAGATCAACCTCCACCGTTTTCATCAGCTCAATTGCATCGGGCACGCGCCCCAGCTCCGCAGGATACGTAAGCCAGTTGACCATATCACCCTCGGCAAAATAGGCCTGCGTCTTAAATTGTGCGGGATAAATGCTGGTCTTATTCATTGCCTTCAGCGATTCATAAAACCAGTTTCTTGTTTCGGCATCAGCCGCAATTTCAAGCGCAAGTGCATTGGAGATCGATTGCCCCAGCTTCAATAAGGAAACTGCGGCAAACATCTTCGTTTTTACATCCCGCTGACCAAGATATTCAGCCAACTCAATTTTTGATGCAGGTGTATCAAAATGCCCCAACAGATCAGCAGCAATACCTGCATTATTATATATCTCATACAATTCAGGATCGTCCCATTTGTTCCCACTCCTGGTATTCATTTTTTTTCTTAGCTCCGTGCTATAACTGATAATAGAAGGCAGTTGTTCCTGCACCGAGGAAGGCTTTAATTCACCCGCCTCTAAATACGATAACAATAACAATAAAACATCCGCATAAGCATGCGACTGTGTTGAAATCGTCAGCAATCGAGGAAAAATGATCTCTTTATAACGATAGTTCTTTTCCAGAATGCCCGGGGGCAAAGCGTATGCCTCCTTTGCATTTTCTGTAAAAAGATCGGTGAACAACCGGATGCTTTTTATATTGTCCACCTTTGACAGATAGGTCAGCGCCTCATGTTTGCCCGTCGCATCATATCTGGCAAAATTCTTCCCTATAATGTCAACGAGCATTATATCCGGATTCTCAGCCGCCGACGCGATTATCAGCGCACCAATAGACTTATCAGAAGTTTCGGAAACAGGGAATGGCTTTGCAGCTTCCTCCAGCATCAATTCCTGTTCTTTCACTGTCGGTTTCAGCTCTCGCAGCGAACTGATAGCTTTTGAACGCACTGATACATCCTTACTGTGAAGATCTTTATTGATCTTTTCAAAACGGGAATTCTGCCCTTTGCAACTAACACAGCAAGCACATACCACAACAAATAAGGCAGCCAAATATGAGCTGACAGTAAAAGAAAACAAACCAAAACCGGTCAGGTTTTTCTTCATAAAAAAGGAATTATTGGTGAATATAAAATAAAAAAATCTCCGGTTAAAGCCCGTAAATTTAAATTGCAGTAAACAACAGCTCCTCCGGTCCCTCACACACTAATCTTAAGTTGTCTTTATGTTCTTAAAAAAATATGCACTGCCAATATTGCTTGCATGCTCAAGCCTGATCACTCATTCGCAACAGCCAGCCCGTCTGATCATCCGTGGTGATGATATGGGATTTTCCCACAGCGGTAATCTTGCGCTGATCAGGTCATACAAACAGGGAATTGAGCAGTCCATCGAAGTGATCGTTCCTTCGCCGTGGTTTCCTGAAGCGGTCAAAATGCTGGCTGAAAATCCAGGCGTAGATGTGGGCGTTCATCTTGCACTCAGCAGTGAATGGGAGAATATTAAATGGAGACCTGTTTCCGTATGTCCCAGCCTGACGGATTCCGATGGCTATTTCCAGCCGATGATCTGGCCGAATAAAAATTATCCCGGTCGTTCGTTATCGGAAAATAAATGGAAGATCGAAGACATTGAAAAGGAATTCAGAGCGCAGATCGAACTGGCAGTAAAAAAGATCCCGCGTATCAGTCATATTTCAACCCATATGAACTGTACCGGCCTCGCCCCGGAGATCAATTCAGTAGCCCGTAAACTGGCAAAAGAATTCAATATTGATATCGATCTGGCAGAAAACAATGTGTCGTACATTGGTTTTGACGGGCCACACAAAACATTCGCAGAAAAGAAGAAAAGCTTTATCAGTACGCTCAACAAACTTCAGCCGGACAAGACATACCTGTTCCTGGAGCATCCCGGTCTTGATGACGCAGAACTTCGGGCGATCTTTCATATCGGCTATGAAAACGTTGCGGAGGATCGCCAGGGCGTAACAGATCTGTGGACGGACCGCTCCATCATCGCGCTTATTAAGGAAAAAAAGATAGAACTGATCAGTTATAAAGATCTCAAACAATAATCAAGGTGATCTAAGCTTCACCTTCGGCTGGCATTGGTATTTCACCGGGGCCGTTCGGATTTGTTCCGATCTTTTCCAGGTATTCCAGCAGGCTCATTTCATTGGGTAATTCAAGCTTTTTGCGCAGGCGATAACGGCTGCTCTCTACACCCCTAACCGAAAGGTTAAGCAGATCTGCAATCTCTTTTGTAGATAAACTCAGCCGGAGGTATGCACAGAGTTTAAGATCAGCAGGTGTAAGAGAAGGAAATTTCTCCTTTAATATCTTAAGGAAATCATTGTTCACCCTGTCAAAATAAACGGTGAAGCGTTCCCAGTCATCATCCATTTCCAACTGATCATTGATCACCTTGATGATGCGGCGGATATTCTTTTCCTTTTTATCCGGATCCGCTTCAGTCTGCACACGCACTATTTCATCCTTGATGCGATTCAGCAATTCCTTTTTCTGCAACAAACTCATCGTATTGGAAGCAAGCTCTGAATGATTATGCTGTATCTCCGCTTCCAGCTTAATATTCTTCAGGCGAATGATCTCCTTTTCGTTCATCTCCAGTTCACGCTGATGTTTTTCTTTCAATCGTTGCTGTGCTTCTTTGAATTCCTGCTGCTGTGCTTTTTGTTTTGCAGCAAGCTGCGCAAGATATTTTCGCTGTTGTCTTTTATAAAACCAATAGATCACGGCAACACCAGCCAGGGTATAAAGAAAATAGGCCAGCACTGTTCTGTACCACGGGGGTAAAACGGAGAACCTGAATTGACTCAGCGCGGATTCCGCTACCCAGCTATTCTTTGCTTTCACTTCAAATACATAATCACCGGGAGGCAGATTGGTATAGGAACGCTCCGTTTTCTTTGACCAGGGGGAAAATTCATCTTCATAACCGGCAAGACGGTAACTGTATTCAACCGTTCCGCCGTAAAAAGGAGCGGAAAAATCAAAATGAACAGAATTCCATTTATAGCTTAGTTCTCTAGCGAGGGTATACAACTGGGCTGTGTTCTGCGTATCACAATCGGCCTGGTACCCTCCGAAAAGAATGCTGTCTTTTTGAAAAGATGCGGTCGCATTTCTAAGCAATACGCGAAGCTGCTGATGTGCATTCGCGTATTTTTCATAATCGATATGATAAAGACCAATATCACCCGATATCAACACATTGTTTTTATTGATCGGATAAATAAATTCATCATCGTTGCCAAGCACGCGATTATTTAATTCAGGAAAATAAACGACAGAAGGTTTGCCCGGTTTTGAAAGATCTATTACCCCGGGCTTTTTATCCTGAATGAACCAGATATTTCCTTTTTCATCTTCCCTTAAATATGATACATATTCAGCAGGAAAAAACTGGTTAAAGAAAGAGGAGATCTTAAAATCATGCATCTTCCTGTCATACTCATACACGCCTTTTCTTGTCAGCAGCACCATCTGATTCCTGATCTTAAACAGGTGATTGTGGCCCGAGGAAAGTATGTTATAAACGTCTTTGTATTGCGTGTTCATCAAACCGCCGCTATCAGTAAACCCGATCTTATAAAGTCCCTGGTAAGGATGTGCGGCCCATATCTCATCACCGATGGTGACGATATATCTTGCGGATTCGAAGACCGTCTGAATCAACAGGCTTTTAAATTTATTATCAGTAAAACTATAAAGATTGATACCATTATACGTCCCCGCGATCATCCGCGAAACTGGCTGTTGGTTGCCTACCGCGTGAAAAGACCAGAAACCACTTGTTGTGTCAAAGGGAACGCATTCATTATTGACAACACGGAATGCACCATCGTTCTTTCCCATCAACAGCTGACCATTTACTTCAGAAAGCCCCCAGACGATACCATTACTGTTCTTCACCAGGCTAAAATCACCTTTCATGATATCAGCTCCCGAGCCTGATTTGAGCGGCATACTGTAAAGCCCCACATTGGTTCCGACAAAAAGCTTATTATCATAAACCCTTGCAGTAAATCCCGGGCTTTTATTTTCATAATTGGGATTAAGGCGATTGATCGCACTGTTGTTTACAACAAGATCAATTCCATTATCCAGTCCAAGCCAGATATTCTGTTCACGGTCGACAAAGACATTGTTAACAGTATTTGTTTGCAATCCTTCCTTCTTTGAGATCTGCTGAAGTATATTTCCATTTGTGGCCATCACATAGTAGCCACCGAGTTTGGTAGCGACAATGATCCTCGAGGTATCGATGGTGCAGGTGGAGTGGATCAGATCTGCGGACATCTTTGTTACGGAAGGATGATCAAACCTGTAAAGATTATTTACATCCAGCACGAACAGACCGCTGCGAAGAGTAGCCATTACCGCTTTATCCGTTCCGAAGTCGGAAATAGAGCGGATGATCATTTTATTTCTGGAGAAATCATAATTGGTTTTATATGGACGCCACTGTCCGCCGGCAAACATCATCAGCCCTCCTTCGTATTGCTGACCGAGCAGTATCCCGCGGCTTGTGCCGATGAATCGCCAGTCGATACTTTTGGAAGCATAGATCTTGTTATCTGTATAACGAAAAACCCGTTTGCTTGAGCGAAAGAAAATATCATTTTCATATTTGACCACCTGCCATACGTCGGCAAAATCATTTTCGCCCGGTGGTATCAATTCTTTTAAGGAGCGGTAGGCCATGGAACCGCGGCCATCGAAATAGAAATAACCAAAATCCTGCTGACCGCCAACATAGATCCTGTCGCCATCTACCAGGACCGCGCGTACGATACTGCGGTTTGGCAATGCATACAATCTCCAGTAAGTTCCATCATATACCAACAATCCGTCATTGTTAGCAAAATACATGAGTCCATTACTACCCTGACCGATCACACGGTTTTGTATGCCGGCGTCGTATTCGTTCTTATCAAAATTGATTATTTCGGGAACCAGTACGGAATTCTGGGAAAAAGAGGGTGTTGAAAGATGAAGCACAAGAAGAAAGAGCAGCGATTGTAAGATCGTCACCACACGGAATGTCCTGAAGTTCTCAGCAGAGAAAAAAGAAAATCGTCTCATCCAGTTGCTTTGTCTATGGCAATACAAGTATGATAAAAAGATACGGAATGGTTTTCAAACAGCGATCATTTCCGGGGCCAAGTTCGTTAAAAATTCACCCGGATAAAGATAAAAAAGAAAAGCTGCCGTGTAGACACACGGCAACTTGATTTAACGATTGCTAACTGCTTACAGATAGATTGTCCTTGCAATCATTCCAGGAAATAAACGATTACCATCCTGGGTTTTGTTTGAGCTTCGTATTATTCAACTCATTCTGTGGAATGGGGAACAGTTCATGTCTTCCGGCTACAAATCCCTTTGAGCCGAGCACAGCTGCGGATTTGTTCCAGCGTCTGAGATCCAGCCAACGCTGACCTTCACCTGCCAGTTCAAGCCTGCGTTCCAGTTCAAGATTTGCCTGTGTCAGGGCAACGGCAGGCAATCCAACGCGGGCGCGGACGGCATTGAACAATTTATATGCTCTGCTGCTGGCGTCAACCGGCGCATTTGCTCTCATCAACGCTTCAGCCTCGAGCATATAGGTATCCGCCAAACGGATCTCATAGATGTTCTGACCGAAGTTCAGCTCAGGTGTTGTTGCAGCTTTATTTGATGTGCGTGCGATGAATTTCGCAAGGAACACACCGGTGTTATTATAACCGGGCGTGTAATTGGCTTCTCCTGCTGCTTTGAGGCTATCGATATCCATTGCCGTTGCATTCTTACGCGGATCATCCTTTATAATGTTAAAAAATGCGCGTGTAAATACGAGGAAGCTATAACCGGAGAAATAATCCGGTGCTGAAGGTTTCAGCTGGGAATAACCTCTTGGTCCGGTGATAATGCAAAGAAGATTTCCTTCGCTTGCTCCTGCATCACCCCAACCGCCATTTGAGTTGCCGCTATGCGTAAGCTCGATCACAGACTCTGAGTTGAACTTGTTATTGGTTCTCCACAGATCAGCAAAGTTGGGCAGCAATTTATAACCATAGACCGATGCATCCACACCGGGGTTTGGACCGTTTACCACGGCGAACTGATCGGCGGCAAGCTGCCATTTTTCCTGGGACAGCAAAACTTTGCCGAGCAGGGCCTGCGCACCACCTTTTGTAAGACGGCCACCTTCCGTTGCGATCGGAACAGTATTGGGAAGATTGGGAATTGCCTCATTCAGATCCTTCTCGATATAAGCATAGATCTTATCAGGTGTTGTCTGCTCGATATTGTACATATCTTTTACATCCACGATCCCTTCGATCAACGGGATGTTCTTAAAGAATGTGACAAGATCGAAATAGAAAGCCGCACGCATGGTCTTTGTTTCCGCAATAAAGCGGGCTTTCTTTGCGGCATCCATTTGTATTCCGTCAATTACCGACAGCAATACATTGGCCCGATAGATACCGGAGTAACCACGGTTCCACAGATACCCCTGAGGTCCTACGTTTGCGTTCAGTGTATAGTTTGACATCACCTGCAGATCATTGATATCAGACGGGCCACCGCCGCCAGCCAACTGGTCGTCACCCGCTACGTCCATGATCGCGATCTTATCATACAAACCGCCGGACTGAAATCCGAAGCGATCATATACAGAAACGAGTGCGGCAAATGCATCGGCTTCTGTTTTGTAATAATTCTGGAATGGGATACGCTCCTGCGGATTCACATCCAGTTCTTTTTTACAACCATTCAGCAACGGAAGGCCGAAGGCCAATAATGCTGTATATAAGAATTTATGTTTCATGATGATTTTGTTGTTTGATTAGAATCCAAGATTTAAACCGAAGATGATTGACTTGGGCTGAACATAAGCGCCGCGGTCGATACCGAACTGAGCACCACCGCCTGAGTCAGGGCTTACGCCGATCTCCGGATCGAAGCCGCTATAACCAGTGAAAGTGAACAGGTTTTCAGCCATTACATAAACACGCAGTCTGCTTGCACCGATCTTGCTGAGTATGCTTTTCGGAAGATTATAACCAAGTTGGAGAGTACGTATTTTAAAGAATGTACCGTTTTCCAGATACAGGTTTGTTAATTTAGAATAGTTACCGTTCGGATCACCGTTCACGATGCGTGGCAATGTTGCACCGGTGTTTGTCGGCGTCCATGCATCCAGGTATTTTGTCTGATAATTTGCCGCAGCAATATCAAGCCTTCTCAAACCCTGGAAGATCTGGTTGCCGCCGGAACCGCTACCGAATACAGAGAAATCAAAGTCTTTATAAGAAAGATTGACCGTTGCACCATAGCTTACTGTTGGATTAGGGTTGCCCAGGTACATCTTATCATCACCATTGATGATGTTATCGTTTGTCAGGTTGGCAAACTTCAGATCACCAGGCTTTGCATTTGGCTGCAGTTTGGTTACCTTATCAGCGCCCACCCATGCATCTACTTCTGCCTGAGACTGGAAAATGCCGAGGATCTGATAACCGAAGAAACGCTGATACGGCTGATTCAACTGGGTACGGGTGATATTACCCATGTTCTGGAATGTTGCGCTGTTATCTTCGATAAATGTTTGACCAGGGAGAAGTTTGGTTACCTTATTCTGATAGAAAGAAATGTTGCCATTCACGCTGAGGTTGAAATCACCCAATCGTTTCTTGTAACCCATTTCGATTTCAAGACCTTTATTCTCCACATCATCATAGTTCTGTGCAAAGCTTCCGTATCCAACATAACCAGGAATTGCTGGTGTTTGCAGGATGCCGGTTGTTTTCTTCTTATATACATCCACCGTCAGGCTGAGGTTATTAAAGAAGATCGCATCAAAACCAATGTCGAGCTGGCTTGTTTCTTCCCACTTCAGATCAGGGTTCGCAGGCGCGCCGGGGCTGTAACCGATGTTTACCACATCCGTTGTACCGAATGTATAGTTACGTTGTCCGCCGGCAACGATCAATGGCACATAAGCAAAGTCTGCAATACCACCGTCATTACCGGTTACACCATAGCTACCGCGAATTTTCAGGCTGGTAAGCACTTTTCCTTTAGGAAACCATTCTTCCATTGTTGGAACCCAGCCGAGTGACACTGAAGGGAAATAACCGAATTTATTGTTGGAGCCAAAACGGGAAGAACCATCACGGCGTAACAATGCAGTCAGCAGGTACTTATCATCATAGTTATATTGTAACCTGGTGAAGAGAGAATTGATACGGTGATCGGTTCCATCGGAGCCGCTGCTGTTCTGCCTGTTGGCAGGCAGCGCGTTGAAGCGGAAAGAAGCCTCATCGAACGTGCGCGCGGGGATGTTCTGGTAAACAACGGTTGCGCCGCGTGCGTTCCCGTCTTTGTACTCACCCCAACCGCCAAGAATAGTAGCGTTATGCTTACCAAAGATGCGGTTGTAAGAGATCGTGTTTTCAATGTTCCAGTTGATCACATAAGTGGTGGAACGGCTGAGGCTTGACTGGTTGATCGCGGTTGCGGTGTTGTAAAAAGCAACCGGAGTAAAGGTTTCACTTCCGTAGAATGCCATTTTGCTGCCAACGGTTGAATGGATCAGCAGACCTTTCACAGGAGTAATGTCGAGGAATGCATTACCTACAAAGTTGTGATCCCATCCATAGTTGCCAAGCCTGTTCTGGATTACGGCAAGCGGGTTTTTCATTTCCTGTAATACATAAGGAGAAATTCCGTATAACTGACCTGCGGGGTTTCTTGTTGCAGCGGCGAGGTTGGTTGCGCTTGCCGGCACATAAGCAGCCTGGGCCGCAGGGTCTGTAATGATGGTTGGAGTTGTTGGATCGAGGTTGATCGCTGAGCTGATGATACCGCCGAACTCGCGGTTCACTTCACCAATGCCGCTGTTCTTTGCGTTACTGTAACCTATGTTCTCACCAAAGCTGATCCATTTTGCCGGTCTGAACGTAGTATTGATGCGGATATTGGTCCTGCGCCATTTTGAAACCGGCGTAGCAACCACTCCCTGGATATTATTATATCCAAACGAAGTGAAGTAGCTCACTTTATCATTGCCACCGCTTACGCTGAATTCCTGGTTGTATTTTGAAGCGCTGTTGTTGAAGATCTCATCCTGCCAATCTGTTCCTTTACCAAAAGATTCAGGGTTTGCAAAAGCAGGGGCCTGACCTGCAGCAACCAGGGCCTGATTGCGAAGGGTTGCATATTGGGTACCATTCAACAGATCCAGTTTTTTGCTTGGGCGTTGAATACCATAGAAACCGGAATAATTGATCCGGAGCGTTCCGGCTTTGCCTTTTTTAGTGGTGATCAGGATCACACCGGCAGCAGCGCGTGTACCATAGATCGCCGCCGACGCACCATCTTTGAGCACTTCGATTGATTCGATATCGTCCTGGTTGAGGTAACCGATACCGCCGTTATCGATCACCACTCCATCAATAACCCATAGCGGTTCGTTCTTTCCATTACCGAAAGAAGTGAAGCCGCGCATACGTACTGTGGCGGCGGCACCTGGCTGACCGGAATTGGATGAAATGGTAAGACCGGATGTACGGCCCTGCAAAGCCTGCTCAACCCTTGTGATCGGCTGATTCTCCAGGTCAGCCGCGCGTACACTGGAGATCGCACCGGTAACCACACTTTTCTTCTGTGTACCATAACCTACGACCACCACTTCTTCAAGACTGGCGGCAGCCGTTGATTCGAGCTTTACGGAAATGGAACCGGAGACAGGGACCGATACCTCCTGTGTCGAATATCCGATATATGATACCAGTAATTGTTTGGCGCCGGACGGAACGTTTACGCGGAAATTGCCGGCGGCATCAGTGGTGGTTGCGCCTGATGTTCCTTTGGCTACCACTGTTGCGCCTTCAAGTGGCTGGCCGGTTGAACTTGTTACCGTCCCGGACACAACCCTGTCCTGGGCGGCAACACTGAAATAAAGCAGTTGGATTAGTAGGATCGCACAGAGTCGATGCTGAAGAAGTTTCTTCATGACAAGCAGTTTTAATCGTTTTGGGTTAATAAAAAAAGTAGGCGGTTGACGTAAGTGAATCTAGGTTTACCACGCACTTTTTTCAAAAATCTCCCTACTGCATCACTACTGCATTTGAAAAAAAGTAAAAAGTCGCCAAAAATGTAACTCGTAACTCTCTAGCTATTAAATTTTTATACCGGGCTTTTTTAAAAAGCTCCAAAACGGTCGTTCTGCGCTTTTTTGCCACTACTGCATACGAAAAACCCGGTACTCCGGGAACGTTGCCGGCGCTTTCTGTGGCTGACAGGCATGGCGTGGCCTGATGAGGGATGAAAAGTAGATGGGAAAGACCGGATCAGGGATGTGTTTACGAAAACGTTTTCCCTGACCGGGTTAATAATCATGGATAGAATTGGGAGGTGTAAGCAGTATTGCTCTCATTCACCAAACGGACACCATATATAATATATCACTTGCGGTTCCAAAGCGGCTTTGCCTTGAGCACTTTTTTATGTACCGGGCAGTCGTCAGCGTGAGCACCCTTCAGGTAACCGGCGCTCATGAGAAACTCATTCACGATCTCGCCACCGGTAAAGCGGAATGTCTTTTTAAACAGCTTCACCCATTCTTCTTTTGTTTTGGGATGATTGAGCTCGATCCATTTCTCGAACGAGCCATATTCTTTTTGCAGGGCAAGTATGGTTTTCGCGTTTTCGACCGCCGCGTTGATCTTTAACCGGTTCCTGATGATGCCGGGGTCGTTCATCAGCCGCTCGATGTCCTTTTCTTTATAAGCGGCGACTTTCTTGATATTGAAATTGTGATAGGCTTTGCGAAACCCTGCTTCTTTTTTCAGAATTGTCTCCCAGCTTAACCCCGCCTGGTTGATCTCCATGATCAGCCGGCCAAAGAGTTCGTTATCATCATGGATGGGAAATCCATAGTGTTCGTCATGATAAGGTTTGTGAATCGCTTTTTTCTCCTCGGTCATCCGGAGGATTGCACTGCAGTAAGACATTTGTATTATTTATGAAATAAATGAAACCCAGGAACTGGAATACAAATATCTGTGATCCGGGGTTAGAAAGCAATGTGGTTTGGTTGAAACAATGGTTTATTCAAAGAAACAATACCATCACCAGGAATAATCGTTTTTTGCTGAACCGACTAACCCGTGCATGTTGTTTCTGAAATGATACGATATAAGTGGCGATTAAAATAAAGGTATTAATAGAAAATACAGGGAACAGACCGGTTTACTTCCTGAAAGATGAAGGCTCTACACATAAACCCGGGCAGCCATGGAAATCAGAAGCATTGGATCTTTCAAGACATCTATTTACTGGTTTACGCATATGCTCAAACGCGCCTGGCCGGTCACTGCTGCCGGTCGCAGCACTGCTGCGCTATCATCCTAACCAGCCACACTCCTGCCTTGCCCCGGGCCTGGGGGATGGGAAATTTGTGTCCTCTATGATCTTCTTAATTGTTCAGTAAAGCGAAATACCGTTTCAAAATAGAGTAAACAGTTTTGAAATCAGTTCAGCCGAATTTGAAACCGGCGATGCTCAGGCTCAATGATCGAACCCGGTGTTTCGCGAATGATTTCATCCAGCCACCTGATCTTATGATCGCGCTGAGATATTTTCTCCTCGTTCCAATCTCAAATAGCTGATCGCCCAAGATCGTCCTCCGAAACGGATACATCTCGTGCAATCTATATTTACAAAGGAATGTACTGAAGATGAATATCCTTTTCAGCTTCTCTCCCCATCTCCATCTTGTATTAATATTTTTTGTTTCCATATTATTCATTTTACCAGGATTCTGGCCTTTCAGCCAATAATAAAAAAAGCACCGCCCTCTTGAAGGACCTGCCCGACGCCCTGGCCCTCCAAGAGGACGGCGACTAAAAAAGCTTCTCTGGTATAAAGGTATCTCCTCAGCCCCGCCGATACCAAGGGTAAAACACAAAATCTTGCGGGAAAATAACGAAGAGAATCAGCGGGAAAAACGATCGCCGAAGGAGATCTTTTTATTATAGAGATCGAACTATAAGACTCAACTGCTGATCAGCTAAAATTCACCTGGTAAAGCTGCCGGAACGCATCCCTGCTTTCCGCAACCACTGCTTCACCCAATGAATCTGTCATGCCGTGCGGTAAATGTGCAATTGTCTCTTCATTCAGCACGATCACATTCTTTCCATCCGGTTCAAAAAAGACAAAATTGCCCAGTACCATTATATCGTATAAACAATCAACCAGCTCCTTTGCTGAACAGGGACAATTGATATTGATACCGGAAATGAAAGGACTGGAGACTTCCATAAAAATGGTACACGATCCCGCGTCACCAAAATCCAGATCCACATAATTGTCCGCAATTTCAATTGCATAAGGTTGAAAAATACGTAACACTTCACTGGTCATCACAACCTGGTCATCGCCTTCAATATGCGCCTGCAAAAAATAATCGTAAGACATATTGAGCGTTTAATGTTTACGATTGATCAGCCCCTGATAAGCATGGGATGAACTTGTCTCTGATAATAACAGATCGCTAAGCAAAGATGCAGGTTGATCATGATCCTGCACCGAATGGCCTGTGGCCGGGAAAAAGGCCTTTAGTGAAGCAAGGATTCGTTTCATGGTGGTGGTAGTGGTTTATGGGAAAATACGGCGAAACGGTTACATTGCCAACGATGCCGGCCAATATTAATTCCCCGCCAACAGCCATTCTTCTAATAAAAAAATCCGTCTACTCAAAAGCATCGGCTGATCAACTACTAATATATTATCAGGAGTGATAACTTTTTATATTAAGCTTTTTATTTTTTGAATAAGAAACCACGTATCACTCAAAAAGACTACTAATACATTCTTTTATTTCTATAACCATGACACCGCAATGAACAGGTTTTTGCACTCAATTGAATATAGCTTGCTTTAGCTGAACTGGCCGAAGTGCCACAGAATGCCTGAAGGATCATGCACAAAACACTCTTTCCCCCAGTAAAGCGATCTGACAGGTGTATATCGTACCCCGGGATATTTCGAAGGCAGATCAAGCGCAAGTAACTCCTGCCAGAACTGATCTACGTCCTCCACTTCCCAAAACAACATCGTATTATCAACCCAATCCTGCACAAAAGCTTTTTGCAGATAAAAACCCATCCCCTGCGAAATAAATAATGACATAGACGGATCGATCACCCGTTCTTCAAAACCAAGATCACGGTAAAAACTTCTGGATATATCAAAATCCTTTGCACCAATGAACGGGCGGATTGACCTGGCTTTTGTTTGCATAAACGGAAATTTATTAACTCATCCGAAGATACAGCACATACTATCTTCAGCAGCAATCGTTATAAAAAAAGGGTTGCCCGTTTGTCATGGACAACCCTCATCATTCGTCTATTTTGGGCTTCATATTACTTCTTCAGCAGTGAATCTCCGAGGATCGCTTCCGGTCTGTAAAGCTGGAATGTTTTATTATCGCTCATTGCTACGAAAATGCCGCGCGGAAAATCCGGACCGAGCGGCACGGACACAGACTCGCTGCCATCACTTTCATGGGCTGATACTTTCACTGTTCGCAGCAACGGATGATCATGCGGCGCGCCTGCACGACCTTCTCTTGGATAGATCCTGAACTGGTCAGCCTGCTGATCTGATACAAGAATGAACCCTGTGCTGTCAGATGTTCTATAGATCGAAATACCTTCGTGGTCACCGGCGAATCCGGTATCTGCAAACAATGCCAGCTCCTCATTTCCTTTTCCGGGATCTGCATAATACTTCCTGACGCCAACACGTTCGTCAGAATAATAGATATATCCAAGCTTATCATCCACTGCAATCGCTTCGATCTCTTTCTTACCACTGTATTTTCCAAATTTGCGGACCAGCTCTGCTTTTACATGACCAGTACCGTCATCCTTCAGCAAATACTGCCAAAGGTAGTTTTCCGAAGGACCGGTCTTACGTCCCGCGATCGCATAAATATTGCCGGACAGATCCTTATATAAAGAAATGCCCATCAGATCCCGGTATTCCGGCTGCGTCTCTCCTTCGAACACAGGGATGCCTCCATTGTCAACCGGCTTCATATCCGGTAAAGAAAAGATGCGAAGCTTATGCGTGAAGCGCTCGGAAGTAACGGCGATATCAACCGGCTTTCCGTTTAATATCAACCCATACTCAATATCCACGTTGTTCGGCCGCCGCAGTCCGCGCACGGATCTTGCCTGATCAAGCTTTCCCTTCAGATCAAAAACATACAAACCACCGCTGGAATCCTTATCTGTCCCGATGATCAGGCTGGCTGCAGGATCTGCATAATTGATCCACACAGCAGGATCGTCTGAATCATTGGGTACGGTGTCTGTTACATAAAGAGGTTTAACAACCAAAGGTTCTGTTGACTGAACAACCGCCATTTTCTCAGCAGCATCATTACATGAAATGATCGTTGAAACAATTAAAACGCCTATTGTTAATTTAAATGCCTGCAAATTCATCTGGTAATTTATTTTTTTAACAGTAAAATGATCTTATCTGTTCTTCATCATTCCTTTCCCCTGGTAAACACGGAAACAAATTTCCGGGTGAAAAGCAATCTGCCTGTTGCCGCGAATAACTGTTAATACCAGATCAGCAACCATATGCTTTTCAGGATCCGTACGTTTTTCTTTCATCCTGCAAAAATGGGCAATGAAGCAGGGAATAATACAGAGGAAACAATTATTTAACATTGGAGATAAATGACCGAAGAAGAATGACTTTCCGCATCGGCATTCATGAACTGAAGAAACATAGCGACAAGAAAATTATTCCGCTCAGCGGCTTATTTTAGAGATGGTCATCCCCGTTTTACTTATGGGCTTGTCCATATCTTTTTTTGAAAACAATACTGCCTCCCTTATTAGCTCTCTCACGCGTTGATTCCGGTAATCCTTTTTGTTCTCTACAGCAATATGCCTCATCAGTTTTCCCGTACCGGTGAGTAATCGATGCGGATCTTTCAGTAATGTACCGCGATTGAAAGCAAGGTTGAAATGATTGGAATAGACAGGCACTGTACAAAACGCATCAGCCAGTTTATCAGATAATGAAAAAACAGCAGTAAGTGCATGGGTGTGATAGACCAGTTCATTGCAATCCGGACAGATCTCAAAAACATAGTTCCGGAGATCAGTGAAAAGATCGATCAATGGTTTGTCTTTGAAGTTCAGTAATTGAAAAAAGTCAGGGTGCATACTCCTGGCGTTGCTCATGACAATTGTCTTAAATGGCGAAAATGAATTTACTGATTATTCTTCAGACACCCGCACGGGGTCAGCGTCACTGAAGTTTTTGCCGGCGATCATCTTTTTGAGCGATTGGCTTACTTCATTTTGTTTGGTAACTTTCGAAAACTTCAGTATTGCAGTCTGTTCAGATCATACAGCCACATCCGGAATTAAGCCCCTGGATCAGGGATTATGCATTCTTTGTTCACCAGATCGACGGATGGACCAGCAGTTACAGCTGGAAGATGCCCGCTTTCCGCGATCATACCCTTCAGCTCTTTATCGATAATATTCCAACGCTCTTCTCCAACTCAACGCAACAGCAGTTTTCCGTAAAACGGTTCAACATCTTTGGCATGGTTGACCATAGTTTTCTGGACAGCCATATGCCGGCATGGTGCACGAGAATTCAAGTCACCTTTAAACCCTCCGGGCTGTTTTATTTCACAGGTATTGCCGGCAGTACGTTCAGTAATCTTCTTACTGACGGATCGCTTGTATTTGGAAGCAACACAAACCTGCTGATCGAACAACTGAGTGAAAGTAAAACGAATGCACAAAAAGCCCTGGCAATAGACGACTTCCTCCTCCGCCGGCTTCATTCGATCCGTAAAAAACAGGAGACCCGGCTAACAGAAATGATCGCTCATGAAATCCTTTCCGATCCCACTGTATTTGACCTGAAAACATTATCAACAAAATTTTGTAAAAGCCCCCGGCAACTGGAAAGATTATTCAAAGAACAGGTCGGGATCCCGCTCAAAAAATTTCAATGCCTGAACAGGTTTGTATATTCCAATCTGCTCAGGCACAAGAACCCGGGTAAAAGCTGGCTTGACATTGCACTGGACGCCGGCTATTACGATCTGAATCATCTTGCTAAAGATTTTCAGTATTACGGCAGGTCAAGCGTCACAGGATTTTCGGGCTACGGATATGAGAATGATATTGTAGTGCCGAATCAGTAAGCTGCATAATCAAATATGTCGCTTTTTTACTACCACACTGGCAGACTGTCTGCTTATATTAGCTTTATCAACCTGAGTCAGTATGCGTAAAAACCTTATCCCCTTTTCATTCTGTCAACGGCTGAATAAACTTACAGCGCTATTTTCATTGCTGATCTTCTTTCTTCCAAATGCATTTTCGCAGAAAGGCTACAACTATTATAAAGACTCAAGCCGGGTCGGTTCGCCCAATGGAAGGGCTTATGCTTATTTCAAAAAAGCGTATTACGATCATATCTGGAAATGGTCCAGGGCAGGTGCAGATAGTGCGGCCTATTATCTGACGCTTGCAATAAAAGAAGACCCGGACTATTCGGCGGCTTACGCATTTCTTGGTCACGTTTACCAGTTTATGACTTATGATGGCAAAGACTGGGAAAAGAAACTGGCGCTTCAAAAACAAAATGCGGAAAAAGCGGTCAGTTTTCATCCGCAGACCGGCGATGCTTACTCGGTAATGTCAGATGTAAAATGGCATGAAAAGGATACGGCCCAGGCAATTGCGCTGTTACAAAAAGCAATCGCAATGGAGCCGGATAATGTAGGCAATATGATCTGGATCTCGATCCGGTTCAAACAAATGGAAAATCAAAATGACAGCGCCCTGTTCTATCTCCACCGGATCATCGCTATTGATCCGCAATATGGACAGGCTTATATGAAGCTCGGAAACCTGTACAATGAAAATCTTCATAATCCCGATAGTGCAAAGTTCTATTTCAGAAAGGCCATTGATGTTTACAACAATGTTCAACCCCGCGACAACAGAATGATGGATGCGTATTACTGGCTTGCGGAAATATATAAAGCAGAACAGAATCCGGATTCAGCAACCTATTACTATCAACATTTTCTCGCCGAAATTGAGCCGTCCGATATGTATATCAGGGAACCGCGATTACAAAGCGCTTATTTTTCCTTATACCAATGTCATCAGCAGGCAGCCGATGTATATCTGAAAAAATTGTTGCAGTTGAATAATGAAGTGATCCAAAGAAATCCAACCGAATACGAAACACTTCTCGGCATTATGGATAGTTATACAAAAATAAATGTCGACTCCGTCGCTGAAAAATATGGTCTTCCGTTGGTCTATCAACTTCAGAAGGCACCTATGAATAACCCGCTTTACCTGACATTTTCCATTTATGGTGAATTTTTGTTTTTGAAGAATCTGAAAAGAAACAAAGAAGCATTGGCTGTACTTGAAAAGTATCACAGGCGATTTCCCAATGAACCAATCACATTACTGGAGCTTGGGCGGATCTATGCACTTGATAATAAGAAAGAACAGGCCATACAGTTTTTGCAGCAGGCACACATGCATCTCAACGAAAGCCTTCCCCTTGACTTTTTTCAAATGGAATTAAAGGGGAAGGATTTTGATTCGCTGAAAAATATTGCTGCTTTTAAAAAATTATCAGGGCAGTAGATCCATGTCCTTATCTTTTAAAAATGTTTCATTATTCGATCCGGATGCTTCTTACCGGATTCATTAATGCTGCGCGTATCGCCTGTATGCTTACCGTTAATAGAGTGAAGAAGATCGTAGCTGCTGCCACGATAATAAACATCCACCACGGGATGCTGATCCGGTAAGGATAATTTGCCAGCCATTTGTTCATAAAATAATATGCGATGGGTGAAGCAATCAAAAATGCGATGGCGGAGAGGATCACAAATTCACGGGATAGTAAAAACCAGACCTGCGCAATGTTCGCGCCAAGTACTTTGCGGATGCCGACCTCTTTTGTTCTCCTTGCCGCCATAAAAGAAGCGAGGCCAAACAATCCAAGCAATGAGATCAGGATGGCAAATGCGGCAAAAAATCCTGCCAGTTTGCCAATACGGACTTCTGTGGCAAATTTTACTGCATACTTATCATCCACAAACTTAAAATCAAACGGCTCCGCAGGACTATAGCGATTGAATACTTTTTCAATCGCAGCCAATGCATCACTTGTGCCTGCATTATCTGCAATACGAAGTATCAGCTGGTTGGCGCTCCTGTAATCGATCAGGAAGACGCTTGGCGGAACCGGCCGGAATGGATCGCCTTTAATAATATCACCAACCACACCAATGATCCGGTATTGCTTTTCACCAAGTGTGATCGCTTCATTGAGCGGGTCTTTTAATGCCATTAGCTTAACCGCCTCTTCATTCAGGATAACGGAAAAAGAATCCGTTACAAAAGAGCGGGAGAAATCACGCCCCTTGACCAGCTTCCAACCGATCGTATGACCGAAATCGTGCGTTACATTACTGGCCATGATGAGTGGACTCGAGCCCGGAGTTTTACCAGACCAGGTAATGGCGGTGGTTCCTCCATAGTCTGACGTAACACTTCCATTTGATTCCGCCATATCATAGATAAGACCTGTCTTCAGCAGATCATCACGCAGCGCGTTGTATTTGCCACGGAGATTGGAACTGTGCATCGTCACTTCCAGTAAGCGGCTTTGCTGATAACCGGCAGGCCGGTCTTTCACATGATCGATCTGCATTCCCATGATCACCGTGCTGATAATGAGTGCTACAGACACAGCAAATTGAAAAACCACCAGAACTTTTCTCGAAAATACATTGCCTGCTCCTGTCCTGAAAGTGCCTTTTAATACAGCCACCGGCCTGAACGAAGAAAGAAACAATGCAGGATAACTTCCGGCCAATATTCCGGTTACCAATGTAAATAACAACATGATCAGCCAGAAGATCCAATTGTTCCAGGGAAGATGCATTGATTTTCCTGTAACGGTATTGAAGAGTGGCAAAGCCAACTGCGCGAGCGCAATACAAAGCAACAGGCTGAGAAATGCGATCAATACAGATTCAGAGAAGAACTGATAGAGCAATTGCCCCCTCTGTGAACCAAGCGTTTTACGGATGCCTACTTCGCGTGCACGCTTTTCACTTCTTGCCGTACTCAGGTTCATAAAATTGATACAAGCCAGCAACAAAATAAAAACACCGGCAATAGCAAAAAGCCTGACAAACCGGATCAATCCTTCACTTTCCATCCAATTACTGAACTCGCTGTAGAGGTGCCATTTATTCATTGGATGTAAAAAGAAGGCGGGTTTGTAAGGCGGTGGATTTTCCATGCGCATGCGTGTGTCGCGGATCTTTTCAGAAAATCTACGGAGATCCGTCCCTTTCTTCAGTAAAGCAAATACCTGGAAGGAATTTTCATCCCACTGCTCCAATGCATTTCTTGCAGTCATATCCATCTTTGCGAAAAGCGCCCATGCTCCAATAAAACTGACCTCGCCAAATGTACTGTTGGATGGAAGATCTTTATATACGCCCGCTACTTTTACATCTACTTTATCATTCAGCCGGACCGTTTTTCCAACCGCTGTTTCGTTTGAAAAAAAAAGCTTTGGCGGAGGACTGAGATAATAATACCGTTTGCATATCGTTCAACCCAGCCCGATCCCCGTCGATCATATCAAGCGTAAGCATTCCAGGGAATGCGGGTTCCGCGAAGATGCCGGCCCGCATCAGTTTCTTATCATCTTTACTCAATGCAAAATCGCGGATATTAGTCGTCACACTTGAAGCCTCCACCTCGGGGTATTTGCTTCGCAACTCCTGCGCAATGGGAACTGGCACGGAATTATAAAAGGAATTATTCCCGTCAAAATTTACCATTTGCCAAACCTGCGTCAACCGGTCATGATTTTTATGATTGCGGTCAAATGATAATTCATCCCATACCCAAAGCCCGATCATGAGCACAACACCCATTCCAACTGCAAGGCCTCCGATATTGATCATCGCATAACCTTTATTATTCAGCAATTGCCGCCAGGCGATCTTTAAAGAAGAATAGAACATAGCAGTATTGATTGTAGGTTTTGATTGAAGATATTTTGGAAGAGGTTTCTTGTTAAGTCCTTCCGGCAATGGCCGCAGAAAAAATAAAACATGAAGAATGTATCGAAGCTGTGCAATAAATACGCCTGAGCGATCAGCCCATCGCGCATACAGTTCATGGAGATCGCCCAGCACCTCTTCCAACGCATCCTCATTCAATCTCTTCCGTAGAATAAAATGGATCCATGCCGGAGGCTTGTGATAACGTCTTTTCTTCATACAGTTTTTTTTAACCACGGATCAATTGCCAGAGTTCTTCGCGCACGGCGCGGATATCTCTCAGGATCTGCATGCCTTCTGCGGTAATAGTGAATAAACGCTTCCTTCTTCCTCCGCGTTCGGCCGTTGCACCTCCAAGCCTGGAAGTCACCAGCTTTTTCTCTTCCAGTCGGTACAACGCCACATGAATCGCACTCAGTTGCGCTTCCCGGCCTGTATAAACCGCAATGTTATCCAGCAGCAGTGCACCATAAGCCTCACCCTCCATAGCCGCTACTGTTAACAGCACGATCTCTTCAAATTCGCCTAAATAATTTCGGGACATACTATTTAATTCATATTTGCTAAACAAATCAATTGCCAAAGTATAATGCTTTGTTTTACAATTAAAGTATTACTCCGCCATCTTTAAAGTGTCCGGAATCGGACACTCGTTGTCTGATTTTCGGACACATGGAATGTTCAGACCGCTGCCCTGTGACCGTTGGTAATATTCTGCACACGTGTCCCATAAAAAAAGCGATCGTTTTGAATTCTTTTCCTTTACTTCAATCACAAATTGAAAGTCGCTATGCGTCACCTGATATTATTCCTTGCAGCGATCATTCCGCTCAGCTCAACGGCTCAAAAGGACACGATCAGTCCAAAGATTGAAAAGATCTTCGCACAATACACTGCAAAGGAACCTGGCTGCCAGTTGTCCATCAGTTATAAAGGAAAGCTGATCTTTTCGAAAGCATGGGGAATGGCCAACCTTGAAACAGGAACTCCATTAACAATGAACTCGGTCATAGAAGCGGGTTCTGTGTCGAAACAATTTACAGCAGCCGCTATCCTGTTGCTGGAACAACAGGGTAAACTCTCCCTCGAAGACGATATAAGAAAGTATCTTCCTGAAATACCCGATTATGGAACGCTTATAAAAATAAAGCACCTTATTCATCATACCAGCGGTTTGAAAGACTGGGGAACGATCGCAGCACTGACCGGATTTGGCCGCGGATCAAAATCCTTCCGCAATGAAGATGCACTGGAGATCATTGCACAACAACGGACATTGAACAATGTTCCGGGCGCCGAATTTATCTATAGTAATTCTAACTATAATCTCCTTGCGATCATTGTGCAACGGGTAAGCGGTAAAAGCCTTGCCGATTTCACCAAAGAATATATTTTCACGCCGGCAGGCATGACCAGGACGCAATGGCGGGATAACTTCAGACGCGTTGTGCCTAACCGTGCAGTTGCTTATTATAAAACCGGTCAGGGTTATGAATCCGATATGTTCTATGAAGACGCATATGGCAATGGCGGACTGCTTACCACTTCAGAAGATCTCCTGAAATGGAACACCTTTTATTTATCGGGAAAATTTGGTCAACCCTCTTTATTGCAGAAACAGATCACGAAAGACACGTTAAATGACCAGCGTTTGAACCAATATGCAGCGGGCCTTTTCATACAGACGTCAAAGGGAAAGAAAGTTATTACACACGATGGAGCAACTGGTTCCTATCGCTGCGATCTTACTTACTTTCCGGAACTTGATCTGTCTATCGCCTGGCTGAGTAATTCATCCCGGTTCGATACAGCTTCGCGCAGCATCGCCGGTCAGGTCCAGGACATTTTTGTTCCCGCGGTGCCCGCCAAACCTGTTGCGATCCAGGAAGTGCAGGTACCGTTGGAAACGCTGAAAAATCTCACAGGCTGGTATCAGAACACCAGGCTAGCGAGCGGAATACAGATCAGCATCGTGGAAGGACACCTGGTGATGGAAGGACGGACAAGGTTGAATGCCATTTCCGGGTCAAGTTTTAAAACCGGCTCAGATATCCTTGCCTTCGACACAGAAAAAAATCTGTGGTGGATAACCGCGAACCGCGATTCGATCCTGTACAAACCGGTACCTCCGCCAGACTATACGCCACAAACATTGGCTGCGTTCAAAGGAACATTCTATTCCACTGAAGCTACCGCAAGACTCGCTGTGGAAGAAAAATCTGATACCCTCTACCTGAAATTCAATAGCTATGAATCGTTCCGTCTTCAGCCCACTTACCGGGACGGATTCAGGATCCCCGGATTCGGCGGCAATCTCAAATTCCAACGTTCTGCCAATGGCGAGATAACCGGCTTTTATATTAGCCAGGGGCGTGCAAGGAATGTCGTCTTTGTGAAAGACGGGAAATAAAAGTGGGAGAGAAAGGTTCCAGAGGTTTCAGAGGCTCCAGAGGTTTCATAGGTTTAATAGGTTTAATAGGTTTGGGAAGTTTGGGAGGTTTATGACAGTTGATAAAAATAATGGTTTGATCATGTCCCGGGATTCTCGCCTGACATGATCAAACCATATACATTTCCGAGGTTCAACAACTTCTCAAACCTCTCAAACCTCTCAAACCTCCCAAACCTATGAAACCTATTAAACCTATTAAACCTATGAAACCTCTGCAACCTATGAAACCCCTTCCCTCCCAACCGCCCGTAATTAATCCCCTAATATTACCGGAAAACGCGCAGCTTGCCTTAACTTTCCATGTCAATTCTGAGCACGATCAGTGCTGAACCTCCTGTGTTCAGTGAGCTGAGTAAACGGAACATTTTATAAAGGACGAAAACCATTGACCAATGTCGCAACAATCAACACCTGCCGCAGCCTTTCCTGAAATTTTCAAAGACGAGAACAGTATTCCGGAAGAATACAGGATCACCGAGATCCACCAGAGAGAGTATCTGTTGAATGGCGCTATCGTGCCATGGAATGGCGCAGTTACGAATATCTATTCTCCGGTTTGTGTGCCGGGTAAAAATGGCCTGGAACGCAAACTGCTGGGAAGTGTACCTGACACCACACCTAAGGAAGCCCTCGAAGCACTGGATGCAGCGGTACAGGCTTATAACGATGGCCTGGGCGAATGGCCAACCATGTCAGTTGAAGGCCGCATCAACTGCATGCAGAAATTTGTGTACCTCATGATCCAGCAGCGCAGCCTCGTGATCAAACTGCTGATGTGGGAGATCGGCAAGACCTTACCAGATGCCACCAAAGAATTTGACCGCACGGTTGATTATATCAATGATACAATCGGCGCGTTGAAAGACCTCGATCGCGAATCATCCCGTTTCCAGCAATCCGAGGGAACGATCGCGCAGATCAGAAGAGCACCGCTTGGGGTTGTACTGAGCATGGGACCATTCAACTACCCGTTGAATGAGATCTTCACCACGCTGATCCCGGCACTGATCATGGGCAATACGATCCTTTTCAAGCTGCCAAAACATGGCGTGCTCGCACACTACCCGTTGCTCGAAGCGTTCAAGGAAGCATTTCCAAAAGGAACCGTGAATACATTATATGGTAAAGGCTCCGAGATCATCGCACCGATCATGGAAAGCGGTAAAGTAAATGTGCTGGCCTTTATCGGCTCCAGTAAAGTAGCCAACGGCTTGAAGAAACTTCACCCCAAAGTGAATCGCCTTCGCGCCATCTTAAGCCTTGATGCAAAAAATGCAGCGATCGTTACAAAACATGCCGACCTTGACGTAGCAGTCAATGAATGTATACTCGGCTCACTTTCTTTCAATGGACAACGCTGTACCGCTCTTAAACTGATCTTTGTTCAGAAAGACGTTGCAGAAGCGTTCACCGAAAAATTAAAAGCAGCAGTAACCAAACTGAAACCAGGTCTGCCATGGGAAAAGGATGTGAAGATCACGCCTCTTCCAGAAGCAAATAAACCGGCATATCTGAAAGAATGTATCGAAGACGCGATCGCCAAAGGCGCCAGCGTGATCAATGAGAACGGTGGCTATATCCAGGCATCGTTTGTCCAACCTGCTATTGTATTCCCTGTAAATGATCAGATGAAATTGTATCATGAAGAACAATTCGGCCCGGTGATTCCTGTTGTTCCTTTCGATTCGATTGAAGAGCCTATCAGCTACCAGGTAAATGCTTCGCATGGAATGCAGGTGAGCATTTTTAGCGAAGATGCGATGGAAGTAGCCAAACTGATCGATCCTTTTGTAAACCTGGTAAGCCGTGTGAACATCAATTGCCAGGCACAACGCGGGCCCGACGTATTTCCGTTCACCGGAAGGAAAGACAGTGCAGAGGGCACGCTTTCCGTATTTGATGCACTCCGGTCTTTCTCTATCCGTTCACTGGTGGCGGCTAAGGTTACAGACTCAAATAAGAATCTGCTGAATGAAATTGTGAAGAAGCGCGATTCGAATTTCCTTAGTACGGATTATATTTTTTAATTGAAAGAACGACTATTGATCAAAATAGAACAAGCTGCCCGATGAGGCAGCTTGTTCTATTTTGATCAATGTGGTGTGGATAATCGCCGAATATGTTGTGCGGTAAAACTTAACGGTTAACCGTCAATTGCAGGGCTGGTAAAATCCCTCACCCACAATTAAAATTCAATGTCGTTTAGTTAAGGCTTCAACGCTTTGTCATCCCGGCCGGGCTGGTACAGTTCGCTCCCTGCTATAAAAAAGCCAGAGCCGGGAGCCCCTCATTTGTGGAGATCCCGGCTCTGGCAGCTTCAAATTTGCATCAAACATTAGGTCGCCCGGCCGGGACAACCTCTGATCCGCTTTATACCCTCAACTTAATGACATCGCCCGGCCTGCCCGCCGAAACGTTAACTAGCAAAGAATTTTCAACGGTAACTATCACCCAATAAAAAGACTGCTTCCCATGAAGCAGTCTTCTCAATTTATACAAACAAGCCTTTACTCAACGATCAGCGATGCAAACGTCTTCTCTCCTTTCGCATCCACCAGCACCATTCTATAAACACCCATCGGCAATTTTACCGGTAAGATCAATGACTGCTGGAACACGCCACCCGGATAATTGAATACTGCATTGTGTACGATCTGGCCGGTAGCATTGAACAACTGAACAGTACATTTACCTCTCTCTGCATTTGTCAATTGTATTTTGATAGTGTTGTCTTTTACCGGGTTTGGATAGATCATCAGACCTGCAGATCCATTCAGGCGGATGAATGCGGTATTGCTGTAGTTAAAAGCACCATTAACCCGCACTTCCTTCACCCTGTAAAGAAGAGTACCGGTTCCCGGATTTTCATCCTTCCACTCGTACTTCAGCGAGTTATTGGGCGGTACTGAAGCGATGCGTGTAAAGCTTACACCATCCGTTGATCTTTCAATATCGTATGCGATCGCCGCATCCTGGTCATAAGTTTCCCAGGTAAGCAAAATGGCGCCGCCGAGATTGGTCAATCTCAAACTATTCGCATGGATCGGCAATACAACTGCAGTAGATGCACTTGAATTGACCGAAGCACAACTTCCGCTCTGCACTACTGCTCTATATCGTGTGGATTGTGCAGGATTGGTAACGGTGATCTGCGATTCGGTTGATGCAATATCGGCAACAGCGGAAACGAAATTATCGGTGGATGATTGCCATTTCAACACCTGCCCTGTCTGACTGGCGAGTGTCAGAACTGTTGTATTCGGTGAAGATCCCGGAATGGTTGTAACGCTTCCAGCCGCACTGGGCGGATAAACAGTAGCAACGACCGGTGTTCTTTGCGAACAACCTGCTGTGGTAGCATAATACGTGGTCGTATTGCTTAATGACGGAATGGAATAGGTATTTCCCGTAGCAAGCGCAGATCCGCCGGATTCTACCGAATACCATGATACGGTTGATCCGGAAGTTGCAGTGGCGCTCAGCGTAACAGATCCTGCATCGCATCGCTGCGCAGGCGTGGTGGTGGAAATACCTGTTACCGCGAGTGAAACAATATTGGAATTATCGCCAGGGCAGGCAGGGCCAGGTGATACCACCAGCTGGTAATCCACCGAACCTGTTTGAGTTGTTGGCGGAATATAGATCGCAGTGTTTGCACCCGGGATATCTGCAAATGCTCCTGAAGCATTCGATTGCCACTGATAGATCAGGTTCGATCCGCCGGTGACCGTTGAAGTGAGCTGCACATTTGTATTCGAACAGGTGCTTCCTCCACCGGAAATCGCTACACTTGTTGCTCTAGTTCCCGAAGCAGCTGTTATTGTAAATACGCCACTGATACCGGCATTTCCGTTCCCCGTTTCATTCACCGTAGCGCGATACTGATTGCCGACCGTTGCATTCGCGATCCGCAGGCGATCAGTTGTCGCACCGGAATAGTTTCCACCGTCTGTTACGGTCGTCCACGAAGCTCCGCTATTGGTTGATTCTTCCCAGACATAAGACAGGGTACCTCCGGCAGCCGGTGTACCAATGATCTCAAGACTAGCCGTACCACCCGGACAGACCCGGCTCACAGAAGTTTCCGTACTCAGGGCCGCGTTCGGCGGAAGATTTACTGATGCTGAGTTATAACCGATGAAAGCGTAGTCGCTGTTACCACTGGGCGTGATACGCAATGCTTTTACATTCGCCGCGTTCAGTGCATTGATCCCAAAATCAGAAAGATTCAGGCTCACGACGCGGATCTCACGCGTCGTATTGGTTCCGCTTGACGCCACACTATACGGACGTGCGGCATTATAAGGAATATTGCCGATAGTAAACAGATCGAGTATATAGGTGCCAAGTTTCGGCAGCAAGGTCATGTCCTGCGTGAAAGACGTACCTACCTGGTTGCCTGACCCATCCAGGAAAGTGAATACATCATTGGAGGATGAAGGAGATGCAATCTGGGTAAGAATAATATCCGGCTCCGGATCAGTTGCCCGGTCTGCGTTAATGTTATAGATCTGGAACGTCATCACCGCGGTGCTCGGCAGGTTGGTCACACCTGTACCAAGATTAAGACCATTAACACCATCGATCAGTGATTGCTTGATCGTATAGGCAGTTGCTCCGGGTACAAAGGCAGTGGTTGCTGAGCCATCCACTTTTGATGCGAGCGCTACATAGGTAGAACCCGAGCCGGAAGCCACACCAGCGATCGCTGCGACCGGTAAAGCTTTAAATGTCGCCGGTGTAAACGGAATGGAGTTGTTGGTAAGAACAGCATTGTTCACACCGGTTGAATAAGTCACACCATTATGCGTAAACGCAAGCAGGTTATGGCTATTGTCCGGAGTGGTTGCAGTGGGACTGGCGGCTGTGGTGCGCCAGAATCCGCCAAAGTCAGTAATGATCCCTGAGGTTGGCACATAAATAAAACCGGGGCGTGTAGCAGTGCCGGCGGCAGTGGTTACTGCAACACTTCCGGAAGCCGACACGGGAACTGTTACATTAATTTCCGTTGCTGAAGCTACAGTGTATGATGAACTGACACCGCCAACGGTAACAGTGTTGACAGAAGTAAAACCAGTCCCGGTAATCTTGATCGACATTCCGGGTGCGGCAGATTTGGGAGTAAAATCACTGATGGTTGGTTGTGCGAGGCAGCAGCTTATTCCCATAATGAATGAGAATAGCACGGTTAGTTGGTATTTCATCTTTTAAGTCAGTAAGTGAAGGTTATCAATCGCGCTTGATTGTCGTGACCACGAAACCGAGGCAACAAAAAAACGGCCAATAATGACGCGCGAAAATACAGTATTTACTGTTTGATATAGGTACTAATTTCCCCAAAGCGTTGTCGTACCCGGTGAAGCATGTTTCCCTGCGGCCCGATACAGGTATGATCATGCTATAAAAACTTGCTTGCATTAATCGGTTTCTAATGTCGTCTTTGAAGCAGAGACCCGGAAGGAGGAGAAGTCAAAATTCAAAAGTAAAAAGTAAAAAAATCGGTCGTTTATAAAGGAAGAACAAGAAATTTTTAAAATAAATTACTTTTTACTTTTTACTTTTTACTTTTTACTTTTTA
>QFQQ01000112.1 GCA_003243445.1 Citrobacter freundii | reverse complement strand
CGGGGAAACAGAGCGGGAAGGTAATGATTGCAAAAGGACGTGGCCGATATCGGATGCCAGCTATTTTCGACACGTGCCCTTAATTAAACGACATTGAATTTTAATTGTGGGCTAATCGCACTTCCATCTGTTCCCAATGTTTATCACAACTACCGGCCCTTCGAATAATCTGAACCCGATGGCCCACGTAGCCTGTAATTTCAATTCTTGATATAGCAGAATCAACTGCGTTTATTTTGCTATTTACTGCCCCCATTAACAGTACAGATCCCCGGGTAGTTTTCTTTCACCGGATAGATCATTTCAATGTATTGATTAATATTTATTTCTCTTATCTATCCGGTGGACATCATGATTTTTATCTGCAGAATGCAGTGCCAGTAAGGGTTTTATCGAAAAAGCGGAGTGTTTGGGATGATCAAATCGGCTGGAATTGGAATAAAAACATCTGTTTATCAGGGATATCTTTGTATTGTCAAAAGAGCAACACTCAAGTTTCTGATCACACAATGGTGTTACCAGACGTGAGCTTCAGTTAACTCTATTGAATTTAAACAAACTTTAAAATAGATAATTATGTCTTCCATAATCAGTACCCTGTTTTTTGACAAAGAACTTGTAAGCAACATCAAAAAATCAAACCCGGATATCAATTTTTTATATACACAATTGATCAGTGGGAAAATCACCCTTCAAGAGTACGTAACTGCTGCTAAGGCGTAAACGACGCTGGGGTGATTAAGCATCCGTTTACAGCGTGTTTATGACTTATAATGAAGTATATCCAAATTTTCCGCTTTGCGCCTGGTATTGCCTTTTCATCCATGGATATCTGCATGGCTTTCAACTTAATCTATCCTTTTTAAATACAGGTCCTGAAAATCGAAACTAAAATCGATACCAGGTGATATACCTTTCATTTTAAAAGATTCCGCTTTACCCTTTTTCCCCGGAGAAAAAGTAATGAAGGCATCGCAATTCATATCCTGGTATTCCCACTTTACGGCAAATGTGTTCGTGTCATAAAAAAACATGGGGCCGTTTAGTTTTGGCGAACGCAGACTCCTGACCCAAAGTCCGCCACTCTTTTCGAAAACCTGCATCCGTCCAAACCATTTGTCCTCGTACATGCCAATATAATCCTGCTGCTTAAAGCGGCTATTTTTCACCGAGTCGACCCGTGCCCATACTTTCTTTGTTACCTCATCTGTGGCGCTGATGTTCCTGGCAAGATTACGGGCTCTGTTATCGATCCACTGTGCATCATCGAGGCCCCAATAACTGTCCATAATTGCCCTGGTAACCGCAAATGTCAAACTGCCACCACCACTTTCTGTATTAGTCAGCACTACTATTCCTAACTTAAGATCAGGGATCAACGTGACCTGCGATAACATCCCCGGCAAGCCGCCTGTATGCATGGCAACCAGGTTACCTCTCATATCATTTAGTACCCAACCTAAGCCGTACCCGTTAAAATGTGTATTGTATCTTTCCGAAACATAATTGGGTAAGACGGTTTGAATCGTCCACATTGTATTGCTGTTTGCAGTGCTGAATAACACCGACTTCAAATCATTTCCATACCGGCCCCTATTAAGTTGCGTCATCATCCACTTTGACATGTCTGATACATTTGAATAGATTCCTCCCGCCGGGCCGATCATGCCAATATTAAAACGGTTGATTGTTCTTAATTCACCTGTTGCTGTGGAATGCGGTGTCGCCAGGTTCTTCGCATTATGAATAGCTGAATCTCCAACAAAGGAAGATGTCATTTGCAATGGAGTAAAAATCCGTTTCTGAATGAACTCATCAAAATTCATTTTACTTACTCTGGCGATAATTTCTCCGGCAACAATGTATAGTAAATTGTCGTAGTTATATTTTGTTCTGAATGGAGAAACCGGTTTGAAATGTTTGAAAATACCCAACAGATCATTCACGGTGAAATCAGCTCCATCGGGGATAAACGTCAGATCCCCCGCTCCCAGCCCAAGACCACTGCGATGAGTCAGTAAATCGACAATACTAAAGTTGTCCGTTACATAATCATTGTACATTTTAAATTCCGGAATATGGTCTTTTACCTTATCCTCCCATTTTATTTTCCCTTCATCGACCAATATTGCCAGTGCAGCAGTGGTAAAAGCCTTGGTATTGGAAGCGATCTGGAAGTTGGTGTATTCGTTCACTTTCTCTTTCGTGTTGAAAGATGCAAAACCATATCCTTTCTGGTGTATTACTTTGCCATCCTTTACAACAGCGATCGAGGCTCCGGCAACTTTTAATTTGACCAACGCTTCTTCCATAAGCGAGTCGATCTTCTGAGAAGACAACTGTGAAAGACCCGGAATTGCCGTTGCCAGCAATATGGCCGCCAATGCGAGCGTAGAAACTGTTTTTTTCATTGCTTCCTGATTTTCAAAATATAGCCCAAAGAAACAATTAAAAAAGTACGAAAAATTGTAAAAATGTTACCTGTTATTTAAAACGCCAGATATTCTTTTTCTCGGTATTTACATGTTTAAAAAAAGCATGCGGGCTGGATCTGGTAAAGGCCTTAAAGTCTTTTACGAGATGAGGTTGATCGTAGAAATCATTTTCATAAGACAACTCTGTCAGATTTTTCACTTTGCCTTTGTTCGCTATTGCATTTCTGAACCTGAACACTTTCCTGTAGTCCATGGGAGATTTGCCGAGATGCCTGTAAACCATCTTGTACAGATGTTTTCTTGAAATACCGTTCTTTTGAGCAATGTCGGCAATTTTCATGTTGGATTCAATATCAGACAGGATACTTTCGACAGAAGACAGATCTTTCATCACTAGTTTCGACAACCAGTAAGTTTCTAATTCCGTTCTCTGGCGTTGCCTGTCATCCATCTGAAAAATGCGGTTCATCTCCTCTTTGAAATCAGAAAAATCGGGCATAAATTCTACCATCTGTTCAGAAGAGAACATTGTCTCCAGATTATTCACGAACCGGTTAATGCCAAGCGGCTTGAAATAGATCGTGATCTCCCGGATAGGTTTTTCGTAATACACTACAATTGGAACTGCGTAGCTGTACACCAGGCTGGCATGTATGTTTTCCCTGGCTGACGGGATAATGGAGATCTTGTTATCGCTGAAGGAAACAGTGGAATTAAGATTTGTGGTAACAATTGCATAGTTATTGGGAAACGTCAGGTATTCTTCAGTTCCTTCGGCATCCTCATCGACAATGAAATAGTAACCTTCTATATATTGCTTCAACGTATCATTCTCCGGTATATAAAATTGTAGTTTCAATTTGTGCACAGATTTTTAGGGCCAGATGGTAAACAGAAAAGGACTTTCTTTCGTATAGTCCAAAGATCTGTTTATCCTGTCTGCTGTTCCCTGCTAAGACCAATGGTATTTCATCAACTGACGAAACAAATACCAATTTAAGATAAAAATTGAGATTTGGCGTTATGCTTTTGAAAACGAAGCATTTAGATAGAAATATCAAAGATTGAATTTCTTATTCATCACAGATGAAAAAGCAGCTGTCTTCAGACTTCCTTACCGTCCTTACCGTCTTTCCGGTTTAATTTTACCAGGAAGGCTGGACGGACGGTTAGAATGTACAAACCAAGCGGCTTAGCTAACCCAACTTGCCAGCTAAAGTATTATAGTAGTTCGATGGCCGATGACCGATGGCTGATGGCCGACTTAACACCATTGAAGGGACATAATCCAGTAATACAGCGATGAAATGGTTGATAATATGCAGGACCTTCAGACAAAAGAGGGGAAATCGGCCATCGAACTGCTTTAACGCTATAACTAGCAAGTTGGGTTAGCTAAACATTGGGTTGAAACCTCATTCTGGAGGCACAATCGGTCAGGCGGCGAAAAACAGATTCGTAAACACCCTTGCCTTTCTCAGCCTTTCACACCGCTTTCCAGCCACTCTTTCAAGGGCGCTACTTTCAGCCGGCTTACGATTGGTTTCTCCGAAGTATCGACCTTCAACTCAAGAATGACCTTCCTGTTGAAATAAGGCTGGATTGACCTGATCGCATCGCGGCTGACCAGCATCTGCCGGCTTATGCGAAAGAATTTAAAAGGATTTACCACTGATTCCACATAATCCATGTTCTTGAACAAGGGCAGTTTTTCGCCTTTATATGTATAGAGGTAAACCAGGTCGTGTTCAATCGAGAAAACAGCAATGTCGGTGGTATCGGTAACGATCAGTTTCTCCCGTAATTGACCCAGGAAACTCTCCTGGTATACTTTCGGATGCGTGGGGAATGCCATTGCATTCCTGGCCTTTTTTCCGATCGTATCTATCATCCGTTTATATTTCTCCAGTGCGTTATGCACAGCCTTCTCTTCGAACGGCTTGAGTATATAATCGATACCATTACTTTTGATCGCCTGCATGGCGTAGTTATCGTATGCCGTGCAGAATATTACCGGTACTGTAACGTCTATATGTTTGAATATTTCAAAGCCGGCGCCATCCGCCAGTTGGATATCGAGGAAAAGCAGGTCGAGATGCTGCTGGTGGCTGGAAAGATAATCCACTGCTGATACGATCGAATCCAGGGTCTTCACGACAATAAAATCTCCCTGCTGCTCGATCACTTCCCGAAGGTATTCCGCTGTTTGTGTTTCATCTTCCACGATAAGAATATTCATGGCCTGATCAGTTTTAACCGCACTTCAAAAAAATCATCTGTCTTATTCACCACAAGTCCGCCTTCAACATTCAGCAATGCATACGCCCGGGAAATATTGTTGTGTCCATATCCCGAAGGTTGCGTAAGCGTAAACCGCTTCAGGAGATTGTTCCTGACAACCACATAGCCATCCTGTTCGGTATAGATCTCCAACCGTAACGGTTCTGTAGGTGACACGCGGTTATGTTTGAAACAATTTTCTGTCATTACCTGCAGGCTCATGGCCGGCAACAGTGCATCCTGCCAGGAAGGGTCTATGTTTATCTCCGTTTGGATAGCGCCTTCATTGCGATTCTGCATTAAAAAAAGATAGGAGTGCAACACATCCATTTCTTCGCGCAAGGTTAACGTAAGTGAGTCGTTGAATGTGAGTGTCTGCCGGTATAGGCTGGAAAGATTCATTACAAACCGTTCCGCATCGGGATGATTTTTCCTGATCATCGTACGCAGCGTATTCAGCGTATTGAATAAAAAATGAGGATCGACGCGCGTCCGCAATTCCTGTAACTGTACCCGGTATTTCTCCAGCAAGATCTGTTCTTTTTCCACCTGCAGGTGCTGAACGCTGGCACCCGCTTCGATCGCATACCGGATCACAAGTATCAATACAGATGCTGATATGATCTTCAGGGTCAATTGGACCTTGGGGATATTCGGCATCTCAGCTTTCAAGACCCACAGCACAACGTATATCAACGCAGCCATGCCAAGCGCTGCAACCAGTGCCCATAACCAGCGGAACTTTCCACCGGAACGCCATACAAAATCCTGCAGGAACCATAGTATATAAAGAAAGACGGATGCATACATCCATCTTTTCAACATTTCACCAGCGGAGATGGTAAGTTCATTATTGGCAACGAAGTTCAGGCCTGGCAAAACCAGGGCCAGTACGACGGGCAATATGTAACGCGTTTTATATTTCACATGAAGTCATTTCAGGCATCTAACTGCTACAAGATAAGATCATATCCGATCATAAAGCTGACTCCTTTTGTATTGACCGATCTGACCGGGGGATTCTTTTCCGAGAGATCAAAGGTAAAGAGCTTCCAGTTGCGGGAACCGTCATCTTCATAATAGCTCGTATTCTGACGTAACGCAAAACCGATCCCTGCGGAGAATAAGTGGCGTTTACCCACCAGCATCTTTCCCGAGCTAAGTATCTTCCACCCGGAGAGCTGAATAAATCCATTACGCTGATCGTTACCATTATCAGAAAGGCGGAAGCTCTGAACAGTTCCAGTCAGTTCATTTACCCAGGAGAAACGTTTGCTCAACTGATAAGTCAACACAGGCCGTATAGGGAAAAGACCGCTCAGCTTCAGTTTCTCGTTGATCTGGTAGTTGATCAGGATGAAAGGATTTATCTGATGACCGAAGAACTGGCGCGCGTAGGCCATTCCCCATCCAGTTGAAAAGCTTTCGGAATGTTTGACCAGGTAAGAGAAACTCAGGCGGTACCGGAGATCATCTGTCTGCAGGTCTTTGAAATCTGAATAGATCCCCGCCTGTATGGTAAAATGCAGCTGGTGGCGTTCATCTAGCTTCCGCAGCCTGAAAAGATTTCCCTCCAGCGCTGTTAATGAATGATCAAGTGCTGCGCCCAGATCTGTGATCTGAACATGCTGATAACCGATCCTCCCTCCCATTTTTACTTTCTCCCTGTTCATGACCGGAAGATTCACGAACACGCTGATATTTTTAAGTGCCCCGTTTGTTGTATCATTCTTCAACCGGGACGGCTCATAGCTGACTTCAGCAACGGGCAGCCGTTGCAATTGAGCATGGGTCTGCATGCCGCATATCATCGTCAGCACAGCTGCACAGATTCGTTGTAGGATCGTCCGCATGCAGTTGTTGATGTTTTTCATTAATGTGCATTTAGATGGTGCGGGACGATGGCTCCATCCATCAGTTCAATGATGCGATCGCTGTTGGCAGCAAACTCCTCATCATGTGTGACGGCAATGATGGTTTGTCCTTTTTCCCTGGCTAGTTGCTGGAATATATCGAATACAACTTTTGTGTTCTTTGAATCAAGATTGCCTGTTGGTTCGTCTCCCATGATAATAGCCGGATCGTTGATCAACGCGCGTGCAATCGCCACGCGTTGCTGCTGTCCGCCGGAAATGCGCGATGCCCGCTTTTTTTCATGTCCCTTCAGACCGAGCAGGTCCAGCAATTCAACTGACCTCGATTCTATTTCCTCTTTTGATCTTCGTCCAAGTTTTAAAGCGGGCAACATTACATTATCCAACAGGGTAAACTCAGGTAAGAGATAATGAAACTGGAATACAAATCCGATATGTTCATTCCGGAAGGCGGCGAGCTGGTTCTGGCTCTTGCCTGTTACAACTGTTCCTCCTATCTCGATCTCTCCTTCATAATCTGTATCCATTGTAGACAGCAGGTAGAGCAAGGTAGATTTGCCGGAACCTGATTTACCGATGATGGAAACAAATTCGCCTTTTTCCACTTCAAAGGAAACATTGCGGAGCACCTGGAATGGCTGCGGGATCTTAAAGTATTTGACGATACCCCTGGCTATAAGTGCATTCATAATAACTGATTGTTAAGTTGATTTACGTCATTGCTATCCGCGAATGATATCCACAGGATCCACTTTGGACGCTTTTTTAGCCGGGAGATAACCAGCCAGGAATGTAATAAGCAGGCCGACTACAAATGCCATAACATAGTCAGCCGGGTTGAAACTGATCGGCAATGAATCAAGCGTAGCGATCTTAAAAGGGATCTTGCTGACGATTGTAGAAATAGCATAACCCAATCCAATACCAGTGAAACCGCCTATCAACCCGATCACCATTGATTGCGTAAGAAAGATGACAACAATATCTTTTCCGTTAAATCCCATGGCTTTTAATATTGCAATCTCTTTGATCTTCTCATTTACTGTCATGTTCATGATATTGTAAATACCGAATCCGGCAACAATAATGATCGTGAGCGATACGGCTACCGCAGTAATGTCGCGAAGCACATTTGCAGAATCAAGCTGACTGTTACCTTCCTGCCAGGCTTCAACCTTGTACCTGGTGATACCGGCAAGCTTTTGGGAGACTTCCCTGGCCTTGTTGTAATCTTCCACATTCACCTGTATATCGGTGGCGTAGCTTTTATTCCGGGAAAACAACTGACGTGCCGAGCGAATGGAGACCATGGCCTTGGTACGGTCAGTACCAACCGATCCTGTTTCGAATATTCCGGCTACCTTAAAATTTTTGGTGACGCCGTCAGCAGTCATCACTGTTACATTATCGTCCATCTTCAGGCCTGTGTTCCGCGCAAGCGTTTTGCCGATCGCTATTGCATCCACACGTTTGTCAAGATCATAGATATTCCCTTCCACCATATAGTCGGCGATATGAAAGAGCGCATCTTCATTGGCAACATCGATGCCGGACAGGGATGCACTGACTTTGGTGGAACCATTACGGATAAAAACGTTCTGATTCAGCTGAACGGTCACCTGTTTTACTTCGGGAAATTGCCTTGCCATTGCCACGATCGGATCGGCATCTTTTATTCCGTCCGTATACCGGATGTTCCGCGCGTTATCAACGATCCTGATGGTGTTACTGTCTTCCGGTGCCGGGAAGAGAGGTTCCGGAGCCTCCGAAGGCAACTCATTATAGATCCGGATATGCGGCATTGAAGTGAACGTTATGTCTGTTTGTGTGTTATTCACGCCAGACATAAAACTGTTCATGAAAATGTACATAGAGACACCGAATGTAACACTGAGTGTAGCCACCATTAGTTGCCTGAATCGTGAAGTAAGGTGTACCCAGGCGATTTTATAATCCGTATTCATACAAGTTTATTTTCCGGGCATTACGATTGCATCGGTTGGTGAAAGTCCTGCTACAACTTCAACCCATTCATCGTTCCTGATCCCTGTTTTAATTGTTCTGATCTCCCCGTTTTCCAGTTGCACCTTGTCTCCGTTTGCGACGAACTTTGCCGGTATAACCAGAATATGTTGTTTTTCTCCGATCCCGATGTTCGCCTGGAGCTGGGTACCGGAGAACAGCCGGTTGGGCAGCTGGTCAAACCTTGCTTCCACGGTATACGATTGCTCATTATTATCGAAACCGGGATAGATCTTTGTGACCCGGGCGGTAAACGTTGTGTCAGGATAAGTATTGAGATGCACCATCACTATCTGTCCTGTCTTCACTTTCACAATATCATCTTCCGACACATACATTTTCAGGAGGAATCCGCCGCTGCCGATCCTCGCAACTGCATCACCATTGCGCACCACTTCACCATTCTCTTTAAAAACGCTGATGACCGTTCCTGCTGACACCGCCTGTAACCGGTAATTGTCCAGCACTGCTTTTTGCCTGTTCAGTTGCGCCTTGCTTGTGCTGGCATTAAGTTGTAATGAACGTTGCAGATCATCGTATTTTCTTTCCAGTATCTGCAGGTTTTTTTCTGATGTATTGTATTGAAGGGCTGTTCTGTCGTAATCGAGTTGAGATACGGAATTGGTTTCTTTCAATTCCCGGTAACGTTCGTAATTCGCCTTGTCTGTTGCGAGCTGTGCAACCGCCTGGCTGATCTGTTGCTGTAATTGTTGCAGCTGATCTGAACTTGCTGCCGCATTCCGCTGTGCATCTTCGTATACCAGCGTGGATTGCTGTACCTGGCTGAGCTGTTCGTTATGATTGACCATGGCGATCAGCTGGCCTGCATTTACTTCATCACCTTCTTTAACAGAAAGCTCCTGCAGGATCCCTGTAGCGTTTGCTGAAATAGTGTATTCATTGTCGCGCTGCATGAAGCCATTGGCGAATACAGCTTCTTCAATGTTCTTTCGCACCGGGAATGTTTTCTCCGGCTTTTTGCAGGATATGAATCCGGCAACAGCACATACAGTCAAAGACGTAATAAGCCGCCACGGGATATGTTTTGATGATCTATTGGGCATCGGTTGAAAAATTTAGTTGCCTTATGTAAAATTTATATTGTGAAAGCGTATAGCCGGCCAGGCTTTGCAGGTACAGATCCTGGGCCGACAGTAGGTCTTTATAGCGATCGATCCTGACATCCAGACTGATCAGGCCTGTCTTATATTGGTTGGCCGAGTGAAAATCATTCTTCTCCTGCAGCGCTAGTATGTCTTTATTTTTCTGCACTGCTTTCAGCGATTGCTGGTATTGTATCAGCAGTATCTCATCTTCTTTCTCTTTCGCCAGCTTTATACCATTGAGTTGTTCTTCCTGTATTTTATAGTAGAGGCCGGCTTGCTTTGTCCTCTGCCGGGTTGCAAGGCCATTGAAAATGGGCACACTCAATTTCAGGCCGAGATACTGTTGCGGTAGCTGGTTGGCGCCCGACAAATCCATAAAGGATGAAGTGGCCCAATTGTAGTTATACTGGTACACTGCACTGAGCGAAGGGTAATGCGCCGCCCTGGTTTCTTTCAACGATGCCCGGGCCATTCCAAGGGCGATCTCCTGCCGGTCAACTTCAGGATGAAGAGGCCATTGGCCGATATCTGCCGATGCATCCGTGACATTGACACGGCCATCCTCCTTATCGACAATGATCTCGTCCTGTACATTCAGCTGCGACTGCAATTGACGCAGGTATTGATCAAGATTACCCGTGGCTTGCTGAAGGTTGTTCTCATTACGGAGATGCTCGATAGCCACAAGGTTCCGTTCCTGTTCGCCGATCACACCTCTGGCATATTTGTCCTCTGCACTGGCCAGCATTTCCCTGGTGGCGGCAAGGTTCTTCTCGCATACTTCCAGCATATACTTTGTCAGCTGAATGGAGTAATAAGAGGAAGCAAGTTGATTATAGGTATTAAAACGGTTTATTGCAGTATTGCTTTTCTCAACCGTTTCCTGCAATGCAGCAGTTTGCCGGGCGAAAATGCGTTGAAAATCCAGGATATTCCATTGGGCCTGTATACCTGCCGAATAGATATATTGTCTGCCGAATTTCATCTCCTTATAGCTATCAGCAGGCGCAGAAGGATTGAACAGTTGTTCAGGCACGAGGGTCGGTTGCAATGTCAGGTTATCGTTGAACCCGGCCGATGCATTGACGGAAGGGTATAAAAAGGCACTGGCTTCTTTCGTTTTTGATGCAGCTATCTGCTGCTGAATAAGCGATGAGGTGATAGAAACCGCATTGCTGTCTGCATAAGCAAGTATATCCTTCAGGGAACGGATATGCAATTGCGCATGCGATGTATAGGTCATACCGGCTGTTATCAAACAGGCCAGCAAGCATCTTTTCATGATCATTTTACTTAAGATTTACAACAGTGGATCCGGCGGAAATGCAGGCCACCAGATAAAGTGCTATTCCTGCACCCTTGTCCATTTTTGGGTTTTTGAGAACAGGCCCATTTTACCGGTGAGCTGCAACTCATCAGGTGATTTTATTTTAGCGGAGCAGGAAGCTGTTTTTCCCTGGGCGATGATGTATAGCGTGCCGTCCGAATAAGTATTTTCCTTTTTCTTCTTCAGTCCGCTGATCTGGATTTTTCCGACCAGGGACGCATTTTTTGCCTTGCGGATTACGGCATCAAATACATCGCCTTTCCTGACAAATTCGATCACGCGCTCTCCTGCTTCATCTTTCCATTTGCCGGTTAGCGGGTCGCTGCCGGTCTGTGCAACTGCGGCGGCACTAATCAGCAACATCAACATGGTCAATCCTTTCTTGAACATAGCTTATTGTTTTTTGCTGATGTAAAGATGGAGACTTGTACCGGCGCCAACCGGGAAGAACAAGGCGAAATGAACATATAGGCCGGTGAAATGAACAGGGTGAGAAGAATGCGTGAATTGTGCCGGCGTTGTCTATCAGGTCACCAGGAAATGCACATTCGAACACTGAAATCCAATGTCGTTTAACAAAACCTGCCTGAATTGCCAGGCTTGGGGCCCCTCTAAATCTCCCCCTTCAGGGGAGACTTTAGGTCGCTTTTTAAAGATGTGTCATTTTATATCGAATACAGATGTA
>QFQQ01000262.1 GCA_003243445.1 Citrobacter freundii | reverse complement strand
TCAGCGGTATACAGTGAATTCACGATAAACAGCCCTGCGTTAAATGAGTTATCGGCATGATTATCCGTTTCTGCAGGGGTTTTAATCGGGTGAATAGTGGGTGAAATGGGGGGTTATTTGGGGGTTACGGGTAAAGCTAAGTGTAAAAAACCCCGCCGGAGCGGGGTTTGCGCGATAAGCGTAAATTAACGCAGCAGAGACAGAACGTTCTGCGTGGTCTGGTTAGCCTGTGCCAGTACAGAAGTACCCGCCTGTTGCAGGATCTGTGCGCGAGACATATTGGACACTTCAGTCGCGTAGTCGGAATCTTCGATACGGCTACGAGCAGAAGACAGGTTGTTTACGGTATTACCCAGGTTGGTGATTGCAGATTCAAAACGGTTCTGAACAGCACCCAACTGGCTACGGAATTTATCTACATCGGATAACGCAGCATCAATTTTATCCAGTGGGTTTACCGTAATATCAGGAGTGACAGCAGTACCAGCGGTAACTTTACCATCAGCATCAAATGTTGCGGATGTATAGGTAGCATGACCTGTGACAGCGTCGGTTGTTCTAATAGCGTAAGCATCTTTGGCATTAACGCCTGTTCCAGTTTTGTATTTTACTAAATCTTGGTTTTTCGCAAAACCTGTCTCAGCATCTACTTTAACAGTCTTGCCTACTGTTTTAACTTCTACAGGATTTGCTGCCGGGGTATATTCAGCTCCTGTAGAATCGTATGTTACCGTGCCTTTTGTGCTATCAACTTTAGCTTCATAACTCTTAGTGTTAACAGTAACATATGTTTTACCATCATCATCTGTCATAAGCTTGCCACCGGTTACTGCTGCCCCCCCCAAATCTTTGAGCATGCTTTCATCAAAAGTAGCGCTTACATTCAATGATGTACCATTTGAAACGGTGTTTGCCATTTTGGTAACATCAAGCTTATCTAGCCCCAGCGTCGAAGAGTCGATTTTTTTCAGGTCAATAGAAATTGTTTCATTGTCGTTCGCACCAACCTGAATAGTCAATTTACCATCTTTACTCAACACTTTCGTGCCATTGAAATCGGTCTGTTCAGCTACGCGATTGATTTCAGACAAACGCTGGTTAATTTCATCTTGAATAGAGGTTAAATCAGAACCGGAGTTCGTTCCGTTCGCCGCCTGCACGGACAGTTCACGCACACGCTGCAGGTTGTTGTTGATTTCGTTCAGAGCACCTTCAGTGGTCTGTGCGATAGAGATACCGTCGTTGGCGTTACGGGACGCCTGAGTCAGACCTTTGATGTTAGAGGTGAAGCGGTTTGCAATCGCCTGGCCAGCAGCATCGTCTTTCGCGCTGTTGATACGCAAGCCGGAAGACAGACGCTCGATAGCGGAGCTCAGGGAAGACTGAGATTTATTTAGGTTGTTCTGGGTCAACAGCGACAGGCTGTTTGTATTGATGACTTGTGCCATGATCTTTTCCTTATCAATTACAACTCGATGTTATT
>QFQQ01000261.1 GCA_003243445.1 Citrobacter freundii | reverse complement strand
GGTTGAAGGGAGTGCCGCCCGCGTGCAGGCAGGCAAGGAAACGGACCTGGCCGTCCAGCTCGAGCACGGCCGCGCCAGCCTGCAGGCCGGGCGCCACGCTCACGCGCGAGGCGGTCAGGTTGGTGAATTCAGGGAACTGGCACAGGCCGCGCTGCGACCAGATCAAGGTGCGCTTGTCATCCAGCGCCCAAGGCAGGCCCGGCACCGTGCCGTAGAGGGCCAGCAGGGCCAGGCCCTCGGGCGTGTAGGCATGCATGGCGCGGTCGGTGCCCACCACCAGGCCGGCATCGTTCGGCGCCAGGGCGTGCACGCGGCCGGGGATGAGAAAGAAGCCCTCGGACAGGTTCCACAGGTGCGGCGCCAGGGGCTCGCTGCGCCAGACCACAGTCTTGTCTTCCTCGGGCAGGTACTGGGCGGCATAGATGCGGGCGCGCCACTCCGTGATCACGTCCACGCCCAGCGGCAGCGGGTCCAGGCCATCTGTCAGCAGCTCCTGGCCCAGGGCCTCGGGCGGCTGTGCCCAGACAGCGGCCGGGCCGGCATCGCCAAAGGCAAGCTGAAAGGCGGTGCTGTCGGCCGGTGCCACGTAGACGCGCGTCACGCAGCCGGGCAGCTGCTCGATACCGCTGATCTGCAGTGCAGCGCCCTGCTTCACCACGACCTCGGCCGCCGTGCTGGCCGGCGTCTCCCGGCCGTCCGGCAGGATGAAGGTGGCGCAAACGCGGTACTGGCCCGCCGGAAGCTGGCCGCCCTCGCCCACCAGCACGCGCGGCTCGGCCGGCACGGGCATGCGCCAGGGCAGCGCCTCGCCCTCGGCAGTGATGATCCCGGCCGCGTCGCCGGCCACGTACAGCACCTGGTCGTTGATCTCGGTCCAGTACGCATCGCGGCCCAGGCCCTGCGCCAGGGGGCGCACGGTCATGTCGTCCAGGACTTGGCGCAGCTCGCCGCCGTCGATCACATAAAGACGGCTGAAATCGCGGGTGGAATACAGCCCCGTGGGCGTGCATGCCATCGCCAGCGAGCGGCCGACGCGGACCTGCACCCCGCCCGATTCCGTCACATCGACGTTGTCGGCACGGGTGAACCACGACAGGCCGAGCCGCAGCGGGTCGGTGACGTTGTTCAGGCCTCGGAAGGAGCGGATTGCTGGCATGCCCGGAGTCTTCCGGGATGGTGCTATTTGGTCGAACCCTGCCGGGGGTACCAGCTCGCAAAAAGCCCGCCCCGGACATGGGAGATCGTGGCCCTGCTCACGACGTGCCCCATACTGCGTTCACTGTCGTGGATATCTGGGAAGCCAACATGATCATCACCACCATCTTTGTCTTCGTCATTGCAGCAGCTGTCGTGACTTGGTACGTCACTACGCGCTGATCCCGTAAAGCTCGCACACCCAAAGGGGCGCTTCGGCGCCCTTTGTCTTTTCCGGTCGCAGCGAGTTCGGATACAAAAAAGCCCGCTGGTGCGGGCTTGGGCGGGTTACT
>QFQQ01000260.1 GCA_003243445.1 Citrobacter freundii | reverse complement strand
CATTCGCGCGCTTGATTTTCTGAGCTGCCTACGCGGCAGCGAACGCCGGGTGCTCGGAATCGAATATGGCGGTACATTTCTGAGCTGCCTACGCGGCAGCGAACCAGCAAAGGGCATGGACTTCCTGGCGGATGACTTTCTGAGCTGCCTACGCGGCAGCGAACGATCTGGCTCAGCGCCTTGTTGTACGCCGACTTTTCTGAGCTGCCTACTCGGCAGCGAACGACCAGGCTCTGCAGGTGCGCCAGCTCCAGGGTTTTCTGAGCTGCCTACGCGGCAGCGAACGTCGGAAATCTGTTCGACGATCTGGCCTAATTTTTCTGAGCTGCCTACGCGGCAGCGAACAATACCTCGATGACGGCGGCCTGCAATTCGATTTTCTGAGCTGCCTACGCGGCAGCGAACTGGCCGTCCTGCATCAGCACTTCATCGTTGAGTTTCTGAGCTGCCTACGCGGCAGCGAACGGCGCGACCCGAGTGCGAGGCTGGGGGCCGCCTTTCTGAGCTGCCTACGCGGCAGCGAACCTGAGGCCTGAGACCCCCCGAGCTCCAGTGACTTTCTGAGCTGCCTACGCGGCAGCGAACACGGTGCCGAGCGGGCGATGCAGGCTGCGGCCTTTCTGAGCTGCCTACGCGGCAGCGAACTGGATGCCCCTGATGGAGGCTTGTACCGAATATTTCTGAGCTGCCTACGCGGCAGCGAACAAAGAAGGGCCGGGCTGGGAGCCGTACCAGTGTTTCTGAGCTGCCTACGCGGCAGCGAACCCCGCATGGCGTCGGACAGCCAGCCATCCACATTTCTGAGCTGCCTACGCGGCAGCGAACTCCCAGAGAGTCCGTTGGACCCACCTGACGCATTTCTGAGCTGCCTACGCGGCAGCGAACGGATCAAGCCAGACCAGCGTGGCCGCATGCTTTTTCTGAGCTGCCTACGCGGCAGCGAACTTGTCAAAATCCGGCATGACGGCTGCGACGTCCGTTTCTGAGCTGCCTACGCGGCAGCGAACCCTCAACCAGTCCGACTTCGGGTCGATTGGCGGTTTCTGAGCTGCCTACGCGGCAGCGAACCTCCCTTTGCAGCCGTAGCAGGCGGGGACGCTTTTCTGAGCTGCCTACGCGGCAGCGAACATGGCTGTGATGACGCTTCTATGGGTGTGCGATTTCTGAGCTGCCTACGCGGCAGCGAACGAGAAGCGCGCGGCCCTGGCCGAGGCGATCAATTTCTGAGCTGCCTACGCGGCAGCGAACGCGCGGTCGTGACGGGCGCTGATGGAGCGCATTTTCTGAGCTGCCTACGCGGCAGCGAACCACGCGCAAGTGCTGCGCTGGATCGCTGATGGTTTCTGAGCTGCCTACGCGGCAGCGAACATCACCATGGCTGCGAACGAGGCCCGCCTGCATTTCTGAGCTGCCTACGCGGCAGCGAACGATAGCGAGTACGCCGCCGAGGACTCGTTCTTTTTCTGAGCTGCCTACGCGGCAGCGAAC
>QFQQ01000028.1 GCA_003243445.1 Citrobacter freundii | reverse complement strand
TTTTTCATCAATAGTGAGGATAAATCTGCGAAATCCGCGGGAACCTTACGCAAGTCCGAAAATTTGGGTAACGATTAGCTTTAGTGGTTACCGTGCCGCCTTAAATGTGGGCTGGCATAGGTATCCTCTTCCGGCGGACACGTCCCGCAGATTTAGAGGGGTCAAACACCGGTCAATGTCAAGAAACTCCGTCAATTCACCTATTGACCAAACCAACTTTTCGCCCTATTTTACCCTCCCGTAAAATAAACCTCCAATATGTTTAAGGCCAACCTTTCTTTCTTGATTGCCTCGTTGATCACGCTCTCTTCAGTCGCACAGAACTACTCCGTATCAAATACAAAGAAACTCCTTACCGCACAAGAATGGGAACTGAAATATTATCTTGAAAATAATAAGAAGATTGAAATCCCCGAAAGCATGAAAGGCCTCCGCCTGGTTTTCATTCCGGGTAAAGATCTTGTCTATGAATACAGCCCCGGCCAGGAAGACATCATCTATATCAGGAAAGGAAAAATTATGGAGGAAAGCTTTAAGTATGAAGACAGGATTGAAGAGCCCGAAATGATCATCAAGATGGACATGCTGGAGAAAGAAGGCAAACTCGCCTTTACAGATGAATTCGAAAAAGAATCGAAATACTCCGTTTATGAAAAAGCAGACAACATAAAAAACAAAGGCTATCCCACCGGCAAATATGAGGTAGAGAAAGCCGATGTGCCGATGCAAAGATTACAACCGGAACTCGTGAAAATGGTTTCCGCGCTGAATACAGAGTTGAAAAAGAATATCGGCAACCTCTACTTTCACGAAAAGAATAAAACGAGGTATTTGATGAAAGAGGCAAAACTGGAAACCACCGACTATGGATTGAAGTACTCGTATGCTTATGATAGCAAAGATGAAAAGAATGTATCTGTCTCCTATGAGTTCATGCCAAAGCATATCAAATCCATTACGAACATGAAGCTCGATCCGGAATCCAGCCTCGGATTTTTGAAGATCGAATTGAATAACGAAAATGCATTTTATCGTGACCCCGGCGCAAAGCTGACGCCAAACTCTGTACTTAAAACAATCTATTTACATTACCTTAAAGAATCGGCAAATTCCTTCGAAAACATCGAAACACAGTTGAACGATCTGAGTGATGCATTTATATTCGCCCGTGCTAACAGGCTCGAGTTTGTCAGGAATTTCATTAATATCGGCCGCAAGATCCGTCTTTCACTCGATGGCAAAACCAGTAACTACGAAATCACTGCGCTCGATATCGCAGGAAATAAACTGTATATTCATTATAACCTGGACATGATCGGTCTTTCTGACACAAAGAAAGGTTCCTATCTCACCATTATTCCGCTAAAAGATATAACAGCCATGACAGTTGAAAATTCAAAAAGCAATCCCAAGACATTGCTGCTGCATGGCAAGAAAGGCTTTGAAACATTCGCCTATAAAACGGATATGTATCGCCCGTCCGACAGAGTGTTTGTATTACCCTTATTCAATTATGGGGAGAACGGAGCTGATCAGCAACGCATCGCCGGGATCCTCAAACAATTGATCGATGATGATGGCGGTGAAACCGTTAAATTAGTATACAACCCTTAGCCCGGATAAGTAAATACTGCCTTGTGTTTGCGAACGCAAGATCAAAAATTCAGAGGAATGCATATCATTCCTCTTTTCTTTTTCGAATACAGCACACTAAGATCTGGTATGTTTACTCCGGTGCAAGGCCGTTAAGCCAATCCTCTCACTCAATCGCACTATTCAGTAATATTGCACACAAACTCATTCCCATGCGCCAACGCCTGATCTGCTTCATCCTATCAATAACAACCGTTACTTCCGCCTTCTCCCAGCAGATCACCACCGGTGTTTCTCTCGAATTAGCCGAACATCGTCGCGCAGAGATCTCCTCCATTCGATACCAGCTTCACTTCCACATACCAGCCATAAAGAAGGAAAAAATTCAGGCTGAAGAAACCATCCGTTTTACGCTTAAATCTAATAAAGAACAACTTCAGCTGGACTTTAAACAACCGGTCGAAAACATCCAGTCAGTGTCTGTCAATGGTAAAAAACTTACACCGCGCGCTGAGCAGGAACATCTCATTATTCCTGCAGCACAGCTTCGAAAAGGAGCCAACACCATAGACATTTCCTTCATTGCCGGCGATGCTTCGCTTAACAGGAATGATGATTATCTCTATGCACTCCTGGTACCAGATCGTGCACGAACAGTATTCCCTTGTTTCGATCAGCCAGACCTGAAAGCAAGGTTCTCTCTCACCCTGACTGTTCCAGCAGGTTGGAAAGGACTTGGCAATGGCGTTTTGATCGACAGTAGTGAAAGCAATACGCAAACGACCTATCGTTTCAAAGAATCAGACTTATTACCAACGTATCTTTTTTCATTTACCGCTGGTAAATTTAACCGCGCAGCACAGCAAACAGGAAGGTCTGTAGCGGAATTATTATACCGCGAAACAGATCCCGGGACCAATATCGATTCCATCTTCCAGGCGCATACCTCTGCGCTCAGATTCCTTGAAGAGTGGACAGGCATCCCTTATCCTTTTCAAAAGATCGGCTTTGCCGCTATTCCAGATTTTCAGTATGGCGGCATGGAACATCCCGGCGCGGTGTTATATAAAGCATCGAGCTTGTTTTTAAAAGAGCCGACCAAAGACCAGTTGCTGGGCCGCCAAACCCTGATCTCACACGAAACAGCCCATATGTGGTTCGGAGATCTTGTCACCATGAAATGGTTCAACGATGTCTGGATGAAAGAAGTCTTTGCCAACTTCATGGCCGATAAAGTGGTGGAACAACGATTAGGCACCGAAACCTTTCAGCTCAAATTTGTGCAGGATCATTATCCCGCTGCCTATGCCGTGGATCGTACAGCAGGCGGCAATCCTATCCGTCAGCAACTGGAAAACCTGCAGGAAGCCGGCACCATGTACGGAAGCATCATCTATCACAAAGCACCGATCATGATGCGCCAGTTGGAAGCACGGATGGGTAAAGACAATTTTCAAAAAGGCATACGTGAATACCTGAAGACCTATGCGAATGGTAATGCTACCTGGAATGATTTAATAAAGATCCTCGCTAAGTATTCAAAAGAAGACTTGTACGATTGGAACCGCGTATGGGTGAATGAACCTGGGCGGCCGGTCTTCGACTATAAGATCAAATACGACGGGAACAAAATAGAGGAACTGGAAATGACGCAACAGCCGGAAAGAGGAACAGCCCGCATCTGGCCGCAGATCGTAACATTGGCATTGGTGTATCCCGACAGTGTTCGCAGCATACAGATAAACATGAACAAAGCAAGCCTGCAAATTCCGGAGTTGAAAGGATTAAATAAACCAGACTGGATCCTCTTCAATGCAGATGGAATGGGCTATGGACTTTTCCCAATCGATAATGCAGGACAACAAAAAATATGGCAGCTAACAAGCCCTGTAAGCAGAGCCTCCGCAGCCATCAACCTGTATGAAAATGTACTGGCAGGAAGAGCGATGTCGCCAGCTGAATTCATCACCCTGTTAACAGAAGGACTGCCACTGGAAAAAGATGAAACCAACTTACGATTACTGACCAGCTACCTCGGAAATCTTTACTGGAGTTTTACCGCGCCTGACAAGCGCATAGCCATTGCTCCGCAGTTGGAAGAAGCGATCTGGAACGCCATGCAAACACAAACCAATCCCGGTAGCAAGAAAGTTCTTTTCAGGGCATATCAACAGATAGGAATAACGCCAACCGCGCTGGGACGTTTGTATGAAGTATGGCAGACACAACAGCCGCCCGCAGGATTGCGTCTTGCAGAAGACGACTACATTTCACTGGCATCAACCATAGCGTTGAAAAATGATACAGCAACTTCGGTACTGATCCGCCAGCGTGATCGCCTGAAGGATGAAGATAAAAAAGCACGGCTTAGCTTTTTGATGCCGGCATTATCACCAAACCCGGCGCGGCGCGATAGTATGCTGAACTATCTTGTGAGTCATCCCAATGAAGCCAAGGAATCGTGGACAACTGCGGCGCTTAGTTATCTGCATCATCCGCTGCGTCAGCAAACAGCGGTGAAGTATTTACCCAAAAGCCTTGAAGTATTGGAGGAAGTCCAGCGCAAAGGAGATATATTTTATCCGCAGGACTGGCTTAGCTCCATTTTTGGAAATTATCAAACGAAGGAAGCCTGGAGTGTGGTGGAGCAGTTCTTAAAGGAGCATCCTGCTTACAATCCGCGGCTGAAAGCAAAGATCGAACAGTCGACGGATAATTTATATCGCGCGCAGCAGCTCGTTCCATAACAAGAAGTTGAACAGTTTTATACAGAGATCATCCCGGTCCGCCTGCTTCATACTTCAGCAGGCAGACCGGGATGACACCATCTTTGGATTTAGCGATATCAGTTCCGAAATCACCTCACGCAAACGTTCTTTCCTTTTTGTATTGCCGCCAACGCGATCATCTCCAGTGCCAACCCGACCCCAAGCATCGAACCACGAAGAAAGTCCGGCAATTGCACATATCGCGGCAGGATCATCGAACCTGATACCAGTAATAAGCCGGATGCTAATAAGAGTGTAGGTTTGAATTTGTATTTCATGCTTGTTCGTTTTCTGTTTCTTTTAATTGCTGTTCTAATTTTTCTATCCGCTCTTTCGCTTTATTCAACGCCTCTGCACTTTTGATAAATACACGCGGGCGGATCACGAACCAGCATACCGCGATATAAACTGCAAATACCAGGTAGATACCGGCCGTTAGCACCGGGTGATGCAAGGCGGGCTCATACAGGTACAAACACATCCCGGCCGAAAGCCCCATCAGTATAAGTCCCTGCGTTCTTTTATGAAACCGCAACTGATTCTGGCGTGTCTTTTCTATAAAAGCAAGGAAGTCCGTAGTAGAATGATCATTGCACTGATAAAACCTTTTCAACGAACGCGCATTGTCAAAAGACATTCCGAGGCATGATAAAGCGATCAGGCCACCACCGATATAGGTGGTCACAATTTTAAATGGTGTGATCACAAGCACAATAAGTACAAGTACCGCCAGCACAAAACCAGTAACGATCACCATCCATTTCTTCTGTATCCGGGTTTGCAAAAATTTGCGGACCTCTGCTTTCATTTCGTTGGCAGAAGGCAATGCATTTGTATCGGCTGTTTTCCACACAGCCTGCCAGTCATTTATTTCTTCCATGGACGTTGATTTTCTGGGTGAGTTTTTCTTTGATCCGATGTACTCTTAGCCTGACTGATCCGTGGCTCAGTCCGACGATCTCCGCGATCTGCAATTGAGGAAGGTCTTCCAGCGTCAGGGCGATGATCAGCCTGTCGAGTTCGGGAAGGGTGGCAATGGCATCGTAGAGGGACTGCAGTCTTTCGGCCTTTGTTTCCTGCGTTGATTCAGTTAATAACGTTGGCAATTCCGCTCTCGGCATCCGCCGCTCTTTTTCCATCGCGCGCAGGCAGTTATTGGTCGCAATGCGGAAGATCCAGGTACCGATCTCCGATCGCCCTTCAAACCGGGACAGGTTCTTCCAGACCGCAATAAAGGTCTCCTGTACCAGGTCCTTTGCCTGCTCCTGATCATTGGTATATCCCCGGCAGATGCGGTATACCCGCTCAGCATACCGGGTGTAAATTTCATCGAAGTCCATCATTGCAAAGCACGCTGTTTTCAGAGAGGTTAGATACGCGGAAAAGAGAAATGTTTCAGGTGATGCAAAAATTGTAAGATAAACGCCTAAGACCTTATTCTTCCGTTTCCCTACGCTATCCGCCGGGCTGGTGAGTCCCGGTTTAAATCTTGCATTTCTGCCGGCTACAAAGTCCGAAAATTTTTAGTTCTATTGTGCTAATATTTTTAGTATATTCGTAAAACCTTATCCCTAACAATCGACTTATGGAGCAGCAGGTTTTAGTGAACAATACAAGCATCGATTCCGCCGGACTTACCTCCGATTACATGGCCGCGGTCGCAGAATACATCTGGAATGCTTTCGACGCCAATGCCACCCACGTTGACGTTCAATATGCACCACATAATCTCGACTTTATTACCGAAGTCACTATCGCAGACAACGGCCATGGGATCGATCTTAACACTATCGATCAGACCTTTGGCAACTTCATGGACTCTCTCAAACGATCGGCTTTCCGCAAGTCTTCCTCGGCCGTTCGCGGTAATCGTGGTAAAGGAAGATTCTCGTTCGTCGCCTTCGCCGGTGCTGCCCGGTGGACAACTGTATTCCGCGATGCTAAAACAAAAAAACTATTGGAGTACACGATCGATATCCATCAGAGCTCCAAGAACAAATACAATCCCGACAATAAAAAGATCTCCAAAAAACTGGAGACAGGCACCAGCGTGACCTTCACCGAACTCACCAATGTCACCGCCTGGTCTTTTTCCAAACCTGAGTTTACGACTTATCTCGCCAAAGAATTCGGCTGGTTCCTGTTGCTTAATAAAGAAAAGAACTATCGCATTTCGATCAATGGAATACCGGTCGGCTATGAGCATATCATAGCAGAAACGGATAGCGTTGACTTCGTTGCAAAAAAAGATGAGAAGCCATACCGCTTCCGCATCACTTTTATCCGCTGGGCCGAAAAGATCGGTGATAAATTCTATTTCTATTTTTTGAACAGTGAGCAGAATGAAGTCTTCAAAGACCTGACCTCCTTCAACAATAATGCGATCGGGTTCAATCATAGTGTTTATATCGAATCTTCGCTGTTTGATAATTTCAATCCGCTTGACAAAGAACAATCTCTGACACTGGACGGATCCGCCACCAGGTCATCACCGGCATTCAAGGCGTTGACCATGCGGTTGCAGAAATTATTAAGGGAGAAACAAAAAGGGTTTGTAACGGATCAGGCGGCGGTACAATTGATCGCCGGTTATGAAAAGTCGGGCGTGATCCCCGCATTCAAAGACAACAAATATGACCAGGCTCGTAAACAGGACCTGATCAATGTGGTGAAGGCAATCTACTGCATCGAACCGAAACTATTCCAGGGGTTGAACAAAGAACAACAAAAGATCAGCATCGGCCTCATCAATATTTTACTGGAAAAGGATGAGCGCGATACAATACTCGAACTGATCGGCCAGATCGTATCCATGAACACGGCGGAAAGAAACGAACTGTCCGACCTGCTGAAGAAAACAACCATGGCCGGCATTACCCGCATGGTCAGCCTGATCGAAAACCGTTACAAGGTGATCCTTCTGCTCAGGTCATTGGTGTATGATCTGAAAAGATTTACTTCCGAGATCCGTCATTTACAAAAAGCGATCGAGGAGAATTACTGGCTTTTTGGTGAGCAATATCATCTCGTATCAGCCAATGAAGCTTTTAACCAGTTACATGAGAAATATATTGACTTCCTAAACGGCAACCTGAACAGGAACGGCACAAAGAAAGAAGGACGCATACTTTCACCCAGGCGTCCGGATCTTTTTATCTGCCGTAAGCGCCTGATCCCTGACAACCTCGATGATGAATTGCAAATGGAAGAGAATATCATCGTTGAACTGAAGCGACCTTCCGTTGATATCGGCGTGGAGCAGGTCCGGCAGATCGAAGATTATATGGAGATCATACGCACCGATGAAGCATTCAATTCACAAAAGCGCAAATGGAAGTTTATGGTCATTGGCAACAATGTAGACGAATACGTGAAAGGTCAATATGAATCAATGAAAGAGAAGAACCGGCGTTTCCTGGTCAAGTCCGCACATAACTATGAGATCTATGCCTACACCTGGGACGATATTTTTCAGTTATTTGAAATACGCCATAATTTCCTCGTGGATAATCTGAATTTCAATAAAGCCGCTATCCGGCAGCAATTGATGGATAAGGGTATTGAGCTGAGCGGTACGGTTGCTCCGGAAATGATATTGGAAGAAATGGTTGAATGATAGTTATCGGCCCAGCCATAGATGCTACCGTTTTGATGATCCATGAAAAAATTTGTCATTCTACGCGGAGTTCATCTCAACTTAACAGGCTCCAGTAATTCCGGTACGGGAACCTGCAAAAGAATCGCAATCTCATACAGCTGCGGGATCGATGGCTGACTGTAATTCGTACACCATTTCGAAACTGTTTGCTCGCTTACGCCAAGTTTTTCCGCCAGTTCTTTATTCTTTATCTGATGGAGCGCGAGGTTGGCTTTGATGCGGTTGTAGATTTTCTTTTTGGGATCCATAAATAGCGTGGATAAAAATGAACGTGATGATTTACTCAATGACAGTTCTAGCGATACATGGCTTTAATGCAGGACGCGCAAACGCTAACCTGTTTGATCTTTACGTTGCTGACCGGGAAGCTGTATAGGCAAATTCGGGCGATCGCCCCTGGGATCGTTCGCAGTAATGAGGGTCCTGACATCTACCCTCAAACAACCCGCGATTTCAAATAAGAATTCAATGGAAGGTTGACTGGTATTGGTAGCCCATTTTGAAACACGCTGTGGCTTAACATTAAGATCCTCCGCAAGCTTTTTTCCCGTCACTCCCTGTTGTGCAAGTACGACCTTAATAGCGTTGTAATTTGTCCTTTGCTTGTCTGCCATAGACTAAAAATAGCAAAGTCAAAATATTGAAGATGAACGGGATATGTTAGTTTAAAGATAATAAAACACCCTATTAGGAGATTAATATCCTTTAAGATTCATTTATCCCCTAATAGGGCAATGTCTAAGAATTTTTAATTATTTTCTATTACCTACTATTTCTAACCTGTCTTGAGTATTTATCGCCCTGTAGGATGTTTTGGTTGCGTTATATAGCTGGAACACATTTCGCAGGTAATGAGCGGTTTAGAAAAATAGAGTGATAGGGATGATTCCGGGTTTATCCGGATAATCCAATCAGTTCATCTCCTCTATATTTGTCTTCAAGGTTTGAACAATTAAAACTAACTGTTACCCTTTCGTTTTAACGAAAGGGTTTTTTATTTTCATCAATGATTGATAATAAAAAAACGATCTATCATTTTCGACATTCTCCGTTGATACATTCCCATTGCCCATAAGCCAAAGCAAACCACCGTTGCGGCAATACTTAACGCCTTTGGTCCCCAACCCGCCTTCATCCAGAACAGCAGTGCTGTTACCGCAGTACCAACCAGCATTCCCTGCAATCCTTCGGCCCTGTTCGTTGCACCTTCGATCAGCATTTCCATGTAATGCGTTTTCCACTCATACCAGGAACCGCAGATCCAGCGGGCAACATCCTGATCCTCTTCCTGCGCAGCAATTACCGCGAAGACCTCATCACATGTCCTTCCCAGTGCAAACAGCTCACGGGCCTGTTCATATAACTTGTCCCATTTATCTTCCATCGCATAGTCAACGATCATCTTCAGCAACCCGGAATTATTTTCATGAACAGATAAAATGTCCATGATCTGCGGATGCGATTTTCCTTTGGAAAATAAAAATGCAGCCGCCGCGTAAAGCTGCAATTGATGCGCAACGGCAGGTGGAACAAATTCGTTCTGCATGCGGCAAATATGCAACAAAAACCGGTCTCCCATTCATTTTTGAATGCCTTTTGCGGATTGCCAATGCCGCCTTGTCTTTTGAACACAACCGATGCGCATAGCCATGTTCGGGCAAAATATTATCCTTGCGTCAGTTTGCACTCAAACCCGGGCCACTGACAGGTTGATTTACTCCGCTCATTTATTCGGTACATTTGGTAACACCAACACGGCAAGCAATGCAAACCAGACTGCTGTTTTTATTGACGCTATTCATTGGCGGCCATGTATTCGCTCAAACCAGCTCTGCAAAGTTTTCAAAACTTATGCACGCTTATCATAACTACAATATGTTTGATGGTGCCGTACTTGTTGCCGAAGACGGAAAGATCATTTATAAAGAAGCGTTTGGGCAGGCTAACCGGGAGTGGAATATCCCGAATACAACAGAAACAAAATTTATGATCGGTTCGGTATCCAAATCGCTCACAGCAATGCTGACGCTGATACAAGTGCAAAAAGGATTGATCAGTCTTGATAAGACCGTGGCGGATTATCTTCCTGAATTCAAAAATAAACCGGCGGGCATTGTTACGATCCGGCAATTACTGAGTCATACATCCGGCATTCCGAATTATGATATCATAAAAGATTTCTTCCCTCGTATCAGCCGCCAGTATTTTGAAAGGGACGATTATATAAAGATCTATGCCGATTCAGCTCTTGCGTTTACACCCGGTTCAAAATATAACTATAGCAGTTGGGGATATTTTACACTTGGCCACATCATAGAAAAAGTAACCGGTAAGTCTTATGCAACAGCCATGAAAAATGATGTGTATGATAAACTTGGGATGAAAAATTCCGGGTCCTACTATCACACACAAGTGGTGAACAGACGCGCAACAGGATATGATTATAGTCCCGGTGGCTACCTCAGTGCAGATTTCCGTGATCAGTCAAATACAATGGGCACTGGCGATATCTATTCTACAGTTGAAGATCTGTTTAAATTTCATCTTGGGATAACCAACCATAGCATACTGAATAAAGAATTAACAGATGCCATGCTTACACCCGGCATCAAACCCGCAGATTATGGTTTTGGATGGTTCAATAAAAACTTCAAATATACTGACGCCGACAGCATAGCCGTTAATTTTCATCTGGGAATGACAGAAGGGTTCATATCCTTCTTTCTCCGCATCCCATCCACCAACAGCATGGCAGTGATCCTCTGCAACAGTTCTCCCACAGACTTCTTCGGCATCACCAAAAACCTGATCACACTACTATACAATAAACCGGTAAAAATCAAACGACCGATACACAAAGTTGTCGAGTCCGTCATCGGCACAAAAGGCACTATAGCCGCCGTTGAAGAATACAAAAAATTAAAACCCGATACTGCCAACTATTATATCGACTGGATCTCCATGAATTTTATCGCGGAGCAATTATTACTATTAAAAAGTTACGAAGACGCGATGATCATCTCACAAAACAACGCATCAGAATTTCCCGACAAGGACCTGGTGATGGTAACAACGGGCAACATCTACCTGAAACTAAATCGCAAGGAAGACGCGATCATCTATTACAAAAAGGCTCTGGAGATCTATCCCGGCTATGAAGAAGCGCGTAATCGTCTCAAAGAGCTGGAACGCGAATAGCGCACGAATGAGCGCGAATGATCACGAATAGCTTATTACAAACGCGAAGCTGATTCTTATTGCAGGAACCATTGGTTTTATACCGGTTAAAACCAATCTCGTCCGGGTTGATTTTCCTGTACATTTAACTTAGTCATCACGGAATCAAAGGGATTTTACAAAAATGATCCTACCTTCAACTCCCGTTATGAATTACCAGTTATATCATCCTTCACGCTTACTGTCCAGCTTTGTTAAATGTTACTGGACGATGGAAGGGAATGAATTGCCTGGAACGCAACAACGCGTTTTTCCCGATGGATGTATGGAGCTGATTTTTCACTATGGCGATCTTTTTAGCAGGTATCATAGCGATGGCTCATCTGTATACCAGCCGCGAAGTTTTATTCATGGGCAACTGACACAATTCATCGAGATAGGTGGCAACGGCGTGGTTGGCATTTTCAGCGTCCGTTTTTATCCCGGTGGATTAAAACCATTTATATCATTGAGCTCAGATGAATTGAATAACGCCTCTATCAATATAATGGAGATCTGGGGCAACGATGGGCGCGAACTGGAAGAAAGGATGCTCCATGCTAAGAATAATGATGAGCGTCTTCAGATCATTGAAAGATTTCTTTTGCTGAAATTAAGAAGTACAACGGCAAATAAACTCGTAGATCAATGCGTATCCGCTATCGACCTGTGTAAAGGCAATATTAATATCAATGATCTTTCATTGCAGTTAAACATAAGCCGTCGCCAGCTGGAACGTCAATTCATTGCAGCCACAGGTCTTAACCCAAAACAATACGCGCGTATCGCACGGCTGCAGTCCGTTCTGACACTTTCAGCACAAAAAAAGTACAGCTCACTTACTGAACTGGCGTACGATAGCGGGTTTTATGATCAGGCGCATTTTACCAACGACTTCAAGGCCTTCACCGGCTTAAGTCCAAAGCAATACTTTAGTAAACATCTGCCATTGGTCAACTTCTTCAGCATGGAATAGAAGTCGCTTTTTTACAATTCTGAAAAGGAAATATTACTCAGTTTTGTCAGAAACATAATACAAAATATGAATCGCATTCAAGTAACTGTTTCAATGATCATACTAACGATGGTCTGCAATCCATCCGCTGCTCAGACAAATCCACTTTCAGCAGCAGAATGGCTGCTAGGCAAATGGGAAAATCAAACGCAACGCGGAAAAATGGTAGAAGAATGGAGCAAACTGAATGATTCCACTTTTGCCGGAAGAAGCTATGTGATCACTGCTACGGATTCGATCGCGCTGGAATCTATTTTGTTGAAAAAAGAAAGGAATGATCTTTATTATATTCCAACGGTGAAAGGCCAGAATAATGATCAGCCGGTAAAATTCAAACTGAAGTCTTCCGATACAAACTCCCTCGTATTTGAAAACCCCGCGCATGATTTTCCGCAGAAGATCAGTTATACACTGGAATCGGAAAGATCGTTGCTGGCGGAAATTTCAGGAATGATGAATGGGCAGCAACGGTCGAGAAAGTTCCCAATGAAGAAAACACACTAAGCCTTCTATCGTGCCCTTCCGATTCCGGATGGGGCCGTAAACTCCGGGAGAGTTTACACCTTGTCAATGCCGTGAATAATAATCCCAGGCCAGTTTCGCAATTTTTGCGATCGCTGCGCTGCATCTTTCCGGAGAATCCTGTGCATCGGCAATAAAAACCGAGACAGCCAGGTGTTTTCCACCTGGCAGGAAAATAATGCCGGCATCATTATAAGAGCCATAACCGGTACCTGTACGATGTGCCACCTTTGTATCTTTTGGCAGCAAACCTTTGATACGGTCTGCCCCCGTGACCGTCTCCGCCATTTTATCCCACAGAAAATCATGGTTCTTAATGGACAAATAATCACCGGTATAGGCTACAGCTAATAAATGATTCATTTCAACCGGCGTTGTCCAGTTATCATCTTTCTTTAATGAATCGGTATGCAATTCCCGCTCCGTGCTCGCAATGGCCATATCCTGAATATTGAGATCATCAAGATAGGGTTGCAGATAGGCCGGCCCTTTTAATACGTCAAGCAATTTATCACAGGCCGTATTACTTCCCTGGACCAGCATCAATGTTACCAACTGCCCGATGGTGATCCTTCCGCCGGGAAAATTATTTTCTGTATACTTTTCTTCTTCATTGGCATACACGGAGTCCTTATTGATACGTACATACTTTTCCATCCAGAGATTTCCGCGATCCATTTCTTTCATTACCGCAATGGCAATGGGAAATTTATACACGCTCAGCATGGGAAAACGTTCTTCACCCCTGTACGTAACCGTATCAGGAGATTCGATCAGCGAGACGGATACCCCAACCCGTGCATTCACTGACGATGCTACACGGGCAATATTTACCCGTAACGAATCACGCTCTTTTGCGCTTAGTTGCGCATTGGACGAAAGCCACAAAAGGGAAAAGACCATCGCGCCAGCAAAAGCACGTGTAATGTGTTTGGTAAAAATTGACATAGGCGTTTTATTAAATCCCAGTAAGTATTTGCTATTCTTAAATTCTCACCGGCAAAATTTCAATTTCTCCTTCATACATCGTCAAAGATTCGGCCAACAGGCTTTTGCCATCGCCGGCCGGAAAGTTATTCAAGCCACAACTCTCCTGCATTCTTACCGTCCTTACCGTCTTTCCGGTAAAAATTAAACCGGAAAGACGGTAAGGACGGTAAGAGAGAATATGAAAAAAGTTTCCCTTTCAGTATGTGGCAGGCATTATTGCCCGTCAACTGGATACACAACTCTTGCCGGGTTGTCCGCGGTCTGTAGTCCGTCGTCCGCCGTCTATACGTTTCTTACCGATTTGCCGTACATTTAGTCCCTCATTTTCCACTACTTGAAAAATTTACTCAACCTTCTTTCTTCCAATCAACAACAGCAGCTATTGGCATTGCTGGTGTCAGGTCCTGATTTTGTAAGCCTGTCGTCCCGGGACGGGTTTGTGAATTATGTGAATGATGCCGGCCGCGCTATGCTTGGGCTTGATTCCATGGAAGAGGTAAAGCGCCATAATAGCGAATACCTGATGCCCGGTGAAGTGGAAAAGCTGAAAGACGAGGTAAACAAAGAGTTGTTTGAGCGTGGACGCTGGACGGGCCGGATCGTATACCGGCATTTTAAAACCGGTGCGGCAATTCCCGTTCATGGTACCACCATGCTGATCTATGATCCGGAGACTGGTGAAGCACAGGGGCGTGCAACCATCGCGCGCGATCTCCGGGCGGAACTTGCTTCCCAGGAAAAACAACGGAAGCTGATGACACTGGCTGAAAATTCAATCGACCTGATGTCGCTGCTTGAATTGAACGGCACCAATTCCTATATCAATCCGGCAGGTAAGGAATTACTCGGGTTGGACACAGACATTGATGTATCACTTGTGCCGATCAAAAATTTTCATACAGATGAACAGATCGAGTTTGTTGAACGGAAGTTGTTACCGACTGTGATAAAAGAAGGCCGCTGGTCGGGTCGTTTTTCTATCCGTAATATAAAGACCGGTGAGCTGATCCCGCTGGAAAATAACTGTATCCGCATCGATGACCCGGATACAGGCGAGGTGGTCGGCGTGGGCGCGATCATGCGGGACCTGCGGCCCGAACTTGCCGCGCAGGATGCGATCAGGGAAAGCGAAGCAAAATTCCGCGAGATGATCATGCACGCACCGGTTGCCATCGCGCTGGTGGAAGGTCCCGAACTGCATATCGTAGCGGCAAATCCTGCCATGCTCAATATTTGGGGCCGGGATGAGACTGTCATCGGGCTTCATTTTGCCGAAGCCTTACCGGAAATTGCCAGGCAGGGTTTTGATAAGATGATCATCCATGTTGGAGAAACCGGCGAAACACATTACGGATATGAAACTCCCGCAAGCGTTTACCGCAACGGGCGAATGGAAGACAATTATTACAACTTTGTGAATGCGCGCGTTGGTTCCAATGGTAAATACAGTGTGATCCTCGTTGCCACCGATGTAACAGCACAGGTAAAAGCAAGAATGGAAGTAGAAGAAAGTGAGAAACGCTTTCGCAGCCTGATCCTTGAAGCGCCAATGGCCACAGCATTATATGTTGGAGAAGACCTGGAGATAGAAGTAGCTAATGATGCCATGCTGAAGCTTTGGGGGAAAGATGCATCGGCAGTGGGTAAAAAATTGATCGATGCGGTGCCGGAACTAAAAGGCCAGCCATTCATTCCTATATTGCAGGAAGTACTCCGCACGGGTGAAGTGTATCATACGGATCAGCAAAAAGCTGATCTGGTAGTGGACGGAAAACTGCAATCCTTCTGGTTCAACTTTACCTACAAGCCCTTGCATGATGCGAATGGAAAAGTGTACGCCATTTTAAATATGGCGACGGATATCACCCGCCAGGTACATCTGCAGCAACAGAAAGATGAGTTCATTGGTATTGCCAGTCATGAATTGAAAACGCCGGTAACAAGCATCAAAGCGTATTCGCAGGTGCTGGAAGCGATCTTCCGTGAGAAGGGTTATGAAAAGGAAACAACGATGTTATCCCGGATGGGGGTACAGATCAATAAGCTGACAAACCTGATCAGCGATCTGCTTGATACGACCAAGATACAGGCGGGAAAACTGATGTTCAACGAGCGCTGGTTCGATTTCAATAACGTGGTGGAAGAAACCGTGGAAGACATACGCCGGACCACCAGCAAGCATAAGATCATCGTTCAGGCAGGGAAGATCAGCGGGGAGATCTTTGCGGATCCCGAGCGGATTGCACAGGTAATTACAAACCTGCTGAGCAATGCGATCAAGTATTCTCCGGACTCAGATACAATTTTGGTGAGCACCCGGGAAGAAGAAAATGGCGTAAAGCTTTGTGTGAAAGACTTTGGCGTTGGCATAGCGCCCGAAAAACACGAAAAGGTGTTCGAACAGTTCTACCGGGTGAGCGGCGATAAACAACATACATTCCCTGGCCTTGGCCTGGGTCTTTATATATCCTCGGAGATCATCAAACGCGAAGGCGGACGCATCTGGGTGGAGAGTGCTGAAGGAAAAGGGTCAAATTTTTGCTTTTACCTGCCACGTAAAAAAGATTTCCAATAGTTTTTTAAAAATAATTGGTAGCTGCTCTTTTATGAATGGTGGATTTTACCAATTTTTACCGTCGCACCCGTCCGCAAGCCTGTGCTTCCGGACATAACAGAACTGACTGAACCGAATATCCATGGAAAGGACCACCATCCCAAAAACGATTCTTATTGCCGACGATGACGAAGGCATTCTTGACGCTACTTCCGCAATCCTCGAATTTGAAGGTTATCACGTACGAAGCACGCTCGACGGCGCATCTGTATTGCAGCTGGAAGGAACGCTTCCTGATCTGTTATTGCTTGACATCTGGATGTCCGGCACCGACGGCACAGATGTTTGCCGCCAGTTGAAAAGCAGCGACGAGACCAAACATTTACCCGTGATCATGATCTCCGCAAGCAGGGATATTGAGCAATATGCAATGGATGCCGGCGCCAATGATTTCCTGGCGAAGCCTTTTGAGATGAAAGATCTGTTGGAGAAGATCAGGAAGTGGCTGTGAGTTCGATGATCGATGCTGGATGGCCGATGGTCGAACCTTGCAATTTGAAACCGTTTGACGAGACACCGCTATTCCAGTTTTCCGGTATCAGCTATTTCCGATCATCGACCATCCAACATCGACCATCGATCATCGAATCTGAGCCACTCAGACAAGTTTTTTGAGCTACCCACGACATTCTTCCCCTTCATTCCATCCCAACTTTGTGTCTTCAATCAATCAAACAATGACACAAGTAAAACAAATACCTCTCGGTAAAAATGGTCCGCTCGTTTCCAAACTTGGCCTTGGCTGTATGCGCATGTCTCCGATCTGGGGCGGCAAAGGCCCGGACGAGAACGAAAGCATTGCGACCATCCATGCGGCGCTGGACAATGGGATCAACTTTTTGAATACAGGCGATTTCTATGGCGCCGGTCATAATGAAATGCTGATAGGCAAAGCGATCAAAGACAGGCGCGACCAGGCATTCATCAGTGTAAAGTTCGGCGCGATCTTTTATAATGGCGCCTGGCTAGGCCTTGATCTCCGCCCGATCGCCATCCGGAACTTTATCAATTACTCACTCAACCGTCTCGGTATAGAAACCATCGATCTGTATCAGCCATGCAGAATGGATAACAGCGTACCTGTTGAAGATATTATAGGTACTATCGCTGATCTCATCAAAGAAGGTAAGGTGCGCCATCTCGGTGTATCGGAGATCACGGTAGAACAGCTTAGAAAAGCAAACAGTGTGCATCCTGTCACAGCACTGGAGATCGGCTATTCACTGGCAGATCGCCAGATCGAAACAGACCTGTTGCCTGTAGCAAAAGAATTAGGCATCGGCGTTATCGCATTTGCCAATACAGCCGAAGGCCTGCTGACCGGCGAAATGAAAGCACCGCTTGCTGAAGGAAGTTACCAGCTTCACTTCCCGCGCTTCCAGGGCGATAACCTGGTGAAGAACCTGGAGAAAGTTGAATTATTGAAAACGATGGCGAAAGATAAAGGTCTTACACCCACTCAACTTGCCATTGCCTGGGTAAATCAACAGGGTGAACACATCATGCCACTCGTAAGCATGAGCCGCAGATCAAGATTACCGGAGAATATCAGCGCTATGCAGGTTCAATTCACCGCAGAAGAAATGCACGCATTGAATACACATTTTGCACCCGGCAGTATTTTGGGTGGTACATATTTACAGCGTTAGTAACTTTGATGACCCATGCAGAATCCGACTGAAATAATACCCGGCCTTCTCTTCTTCTCTTATCTCGCTTCGGCAAGAAAAGATAAGGTCGGTTTTTTTGAGGATTGCGTGTTGGTGTTACAGGTTTCCGGCCAGATGAGTTTTGAAGCGGGCAATCATAAAGTAACCACAAAGCGCGGCGAACTATTACTCATCCGCAGAAACCAACTGGCGGAACTGACCAAGCATCCGGTAGATGATGAGTTCTATCAAACCATCGTGATCCGTCTAAAGGAAGATCTGCTCCGCCAGATCGCACTGGAAGAACAGCTGACTACCACTTCAAAATACACCGGACCATCCGCAATACTTATTCCTGGAAATGATTTTCTGCAGGGATTTTTCCAATCGATCATGCCGTATGTAAAGCATCCTGAGCAACACCAGCTCTCTGATAGCCTTGGCATACTCAAAGTAAAGGAAGCAGTACAGCTATTGTTGTATTCGATGCCATCATTAAGAGATTTTCTTTTTGATTTTTCAGAACCGCATAAGATCGACCTGGAAAAATTCATGCTGACGAATTATCATTTTAATGTGCCGGTTGAAAAGTTTGCGCAATTGACGGGCCGTAGTCTGGCTGGTTTTAAACGTGATTTTCAAAAGATATTCAATGCTTCACCAAGACAATGGTTGCAGGAGAAAAGATTGACGGAAGCAAGGCAGCTGATCGAACGAAAACAGTTGAAACCTTCTGCGATCTACCTGGATTTGGGCTTTGAAAGTCTTTCGCATTTTTCGCATGCGTTTAAAAAGAAGTTTGGAAAGACACCGACGGAATGGGCGGCGTAGGCCTGTTAAATTGAGAAGCCGTAAGGTTGTCTCGGGGGATAAGCCCTCAGCTTATAAGACATTCCCTGGTATATTAGAACAAGGTTGTTAACAGTTTTCCATGCGTATTGCGTAAGGCCCCCTCCAACCTCCCCCTTCAGGGGAGGCTTAGCAGATACTTTTAAATCGAAGAGTCAAATCCTGAAGAAAAGTATACTTCCGAGCGCATTTGGTCTTCAAGTATAATGAATGTTCAAAGCCTCCCCTGAAGGGGGAGGTTGGAGGGGGCCTTACGCCACACACAAATAAAATCTTCATTTACTTTCATTCATTATCAATTCAAAGTAATACGATCTTTGCCTTAATATAACCCACGAACGCCTGACGATTCCTATCGATCATCGAACCATCAAATAATGAAAACATTTCTCAAAGCTAACTGGCGCGAATTGGTAATGGTCAACTACGTCGTACCACCATCACTACTCTATCCACATCTTCCCCATGGTCTTGAGCTTGATTTCTTTCAGGGTGAAACCTATGCAAGCCTTGTCGGCTTTCGCTTTCTCAACTCCCGGATCTATGAATGTCCGATCCCGTTCTTCGGATCGTTCAATGAAGTGAACCTTCGTTTTTATGTAAAAAGAAAAGAGGGAGATGAATACAGGCGCGGGGTTGTTTTTCTCAGTGAGATCGTTCCCCATCGTGTAGTGGCGTTTCTTGCCAACCAGCTTTACAAGGAACATTATATCGCGGCGCCAATGCGTCACGAATATAAGATCGATGGAGAGCAGAAATCACTTGGTTATTACTGGACACAACAGGAAAAAGAATACAGCCTCCGCGCGGTTGTTGAGAACAGACCTGTACCGATAGCGCCCGGCAGCCTGGAAGAATTTATCTATGAACATTATTATGGCTATACAAACGTGCGGGATGGTGAGACCTGGGAGTACAAAGTAAATCACCCGGTATGGGAAACGAATCCGGTGATCAGTTGTAAAGTGGATTGCGATTTTGGAAAAGTGTATGGCCCGGCTTTCACCTGGCTGAATGAGCAGCAGCCCACCGCTGTTTTTAATGCGCTGGGCTCGGCGGTAACGATCGATCGCCGGATCAACAAAATAATACGCTAGAAGAAAGGTTCCAGAGGTTCCAAAGGTTTAAGGTGTTCCAGAGGTTGAGCCGCCTAAAATCGAAAAGTTCTTTACTCTCCAAACCAGAACGACCCAACCTCTGAAACCCCTGGAACCTATGAAACTCTCACCAACCCCGCGAAGCCCCCTACACCGCCTGGTCGAAAGATCCCCTGAACTCAACCGGTGACATCTTCATTTCCCTTTTAAACAATTTGCTGAACGATTGCGAATATTCAAAACCCAGTGCATACGCCACTTCACTTATTGAAAGATCCGTAGTCGTCAGCATCTCCTTCGCTTTTCCGATCACCCGGTCATGGATCTGCTGTTGTGCATTTCTTCCTGTAAGAGATCGCAGCATATCGCTCAAATAACTTGGAGAAAGATTCAGCTGAGCGGCAAGCCAGGCAACAGAAGGGACGCCTTTTCGCAGCAGTGAATCGTCATTAAAATAAGTATCCAGCAACTCTTCAAGTTTTGTAAGCAGATCGTTATTGGCGGCCTTGCGGGTAATAAACTGTCGTTTATAAAAACGATTGGCGAAGTTCAGCAATAACTCCACCTGAGAGACCACCACGTCCTGGCTCAAATCATCGATGCGGCTTTCCAGTTCTTTTTCTATCATGCTGAATATAGAAATGATCGTTTCTTTTTCTTCGTCCGACAAATGCAGTGTTTCATATACCGAATAAGAAAAGAACCCGTACTGTTTGATCTTTTTCGCCAGCGGATAGCCAAGAAAAAAATCCGGGTGAATGAGTAGGGTATACCGTGATCTTGCTTCAGCTTCCACATCTTCGCCACCATCTCTGCCGGGACCGATCACCTGACCGGGCGCAGCAAACAATAAACCGCCGCCATCAAAATCATAATAGCGCTGCCCGTATTTCAGATTGCCGCTGAGTTTGGGTTTATAAGAAATCTTATAGAAAGACAATACATGCGAACCGGCCATTCTATCCGTTGCTATATCCGTTGCGCAGCCTGAACATCCATTGATCAAACTGATCAGCGGATGCTTTGGATCAGGAAGATCTAACGCACGATGGGCTGCGGTGATGGAATGGAAATTATGATGAGGAGTGTCGTGCTTTTTCATGTGATCAAATGTTGTTTTTATAACAGAATAAGCGCGGTAAGGTTTGCTACCGGATGTAAGCGTTATTCCCGGTCTCTGACTATTGCTGTAGGGTAGCCCGCAGATTTCGCAGATTTATCAGTCCGACATATGAAATGATTACCTATAAACGACTACGTTTTATTAGCGTCCGCAGATTACGCAAATATCTTCAAGTTATCAGAAAATTATCTGCGTAATCTGCGGATACAAACTAAAGCCAGTTTTATTAGAGAATAAAGGTGCAATAATTAGAGGGATAAATCTGCGAAATCTGCGGGCCCTATACGCCTAAGCGAAGGAGGCAGCTTTACGCCGCTATGAAAGATGACTCTTAGTTTTCCCAGCGGACTGCTGTTATGAGCCACTAATATTACTTCACACTCCCCTGCGCCGCATTCGAAACCTCTGCCCATGCTTCCCATTCCGCCATTCTTTCCTCATACGCCTTCTTTGTCCATGGCAAATTCTGATTGCCGAGAAAAAAGCGTAATGGCGGTGCCGCTGCATCCACCACTTTAAACAAAGCCGCCGGCGTTGCATCAGGATTGCCTCTTTCCAGATTCATCAGCCCTTCAAAAAATTTCGCTTTGAAATCTTTATAAATATCCAGCTCACCCGCAAAGCGTAAAGATTGCTGGGAACCAAATTCTGTAGCATAAGCACCTGGTTCGATGATCGTAACATTGATCTCAAATTGTTTGATCTCAGCAGCAAGACTTTCATGGATCGCTTCAAATGCCCATTTGGAAGAACAGTAATAGCCGATCACCGGTAAGGTGACATGACCAAGATTGCTGGATACGCCGATAATATGGCCATAACCCTGCTTGCGCAATAATGGAAGTGCCGCCTGTATCACTGAAACAGGCCCCAATACATTTGTTTCATACAATGCACGGATCTCTTCAGGCTTTGCTTCTTCAATAGTACCAACGAGCGAATAACCGGCGTTATTCATCACGATATCGAGTCTTCCGAAATGATCGAATGCCTGTTGTACCGCGGATCTTACCTGTGCTGCGTTTGTAACATCAAGTGATAGTGTCAATACGCTATCCGGATATTTTTCTTTGAAATCTGCAATGCTTTCAAGCGTGCGTGCGGTAGCGGCTACTTTGTCTCCGCGTTTGAGTGCAGCTTCCGTCCAAACCCGTCCGAATCCGCGTGAGCTGCCGGTGATAAACCAGACCTTATTCTTTTGCTGTTGTTGTGTCATCTTTTTTAAAATTGTTGAAACACAAAATTGCGATGATACGGACGGTGGGCTGTGTGCAAATTGCGGCATCTTGTATCCAGATTACTGATCCTGCCAGATCCGGTTCCTCCAGGCTCTACCCTCATCCCAAAGAAATCCCGGGAGCTGGTCTTTAATGGCCAAGTTTGCCGTGGGAAGATCACAATAGATGGGCTGGGTCCGCATTTTTACGAAATACCGTACATTTTCGTGCCTCATCTGCCCATTCTCCCCTAATTTCACGCGCATAAATGCATTCTGATACCAATTCCACAGCAACCCGGCAAAACACAAAAGATCTGCTCGCCCAGCTCCGGCAAAAGGAGCAGGAGCAGTCCTTACTGCTTTCAATGAACTCAAGGATCGCGGCGGTGCGTACGCGCAGTGACCTTTGGGAGCTGGTATCACATGAATTACTGCGTGCGTTCAATGCACGGTACTATACCCTATGCCTGTTGAACGAGGATGGTGAAACCCACACGCCTTTCCTCCATTCGCGTGAAAAGATCCGGTCGGTTACACAGGAAAGTCCGATCATTCACAGCAAACATCCTGTACAGGACGGCATTTTTGACGAAACCTTAAATGCCGGCGCACCGCTGATCCACGATATGCGTAAACTGTTGCAGCGGAAACATAAACCGCCTTATATCGTTCACTGGTATAACGCCGGTATCACGGAGATGCTGACCGTGAAGATCGATGGAGTTTCCGCCAAAGGCGTACTTTATTTTTATGCGGCCGAACAACAGACGTTCTCACCCGCGCAGTTCTCACTATTGAAAGGCGTAGCGGATCAGCTGACTATTGCAATAGCAAACATCATCGCGAATGAACAACTTGCCAGATCATTGAATGACCTGGAACAGCTTAAACAAAAACTTCAGCAGGAAAATAATTACCTGCAGCAATTGCTGCCGGGCAAGAGCATGCTGGTGGGTGAATCTGCTTCATCAAAAGAACTTCGTCAGCTGATCGTTCAGATCGCACCGGCGAATTCGACAGTACTGATACAAGGCGAAACAGGTACGGGAAAAGAAGTGGTGGCAAACGCCATTCATGAAAACTCGCCAAGAAAGGACCGTTTGATGATCCGCGTGAATTGCGCTGCAATACCCGAGACACTGATCGAAAGCGAATTGTTTGGCCATGAGAAAGGCAGCTTTACCAATGCCACACAACAACGCATCGGAAAGTTTGAACTGGCCAACGGCAGTACGATCTTCCTCGATGAGATCGGCGAATTGCCCCTGTTGCTGCAATCAAAACTGCTACGCGTCATCCAGGAAAAAGAGATCGAACGCCTGGGTGGCAATCAACCGGTCAGAATAGACGTCCGCATTATCGCAGCAACGAACAGGAACCTCGAAGAGGAAGTAATGAACGGCCGTTTCCGCAGCGATCTGTTTTACCGGTTGAATGTCGTGCCGCTGCACCTTCAGCCATTGCGAAACCGTAAAGAAGATATTGCGCCGTTGACCAATCATTTTCTGAAGAAGTATGGCAATAGCGCCAACAAAACAGAAACAACCGTTTCTTCCAAAGTATTGAAAACGCTGGAAGCCTATCACTGGCCGGGAAATATCCGCGAGCTGGAACACCTGATAGAAAGAACCATTCTTCTTTCACGCGGGAAAACGATCACCGAGATTGCCATGCCAGTAAAAGATCTGCGTTCGTCCCGCGACAGCGATAATACGGTACAAACATTAGCCGCAATGGAACGCACTTATATATTGCATGTGTTGAATCAATGTAATGGCCGCGTATCAGGGCCACAGGGCGCCGCGAAGAAACTGGGTCTGCCCGCCACCACGCTGATCTCCAAAATGCAGAAGCTGGGAATAAAGAAAGAGCATGTTCTTTCAAAATGATCCCTTAACTGTAAACATTCCAGCAGGCAATCACGAAGACACAACTGATATATGTCCAGAGTATGCTGAACAGGATATGCATGCTTGTCTCAAACGATCTTCCCTTCCATAATCTGGGAGAATAGCCGATGAACTGGATCACCAGCCGGGTAACCCAGAATGCCGCGAGTCCAAGACAGATCTTTTTACCTAATGAAGTATTTAATAATTCAGCAGGTGAACTCACGCAAAGTGCTCCCATCAGGAAGACTACAAGCCCGATAAATAAAGTGTGGATATACATCATCTGCCGGTTGATCATGCTTACATCTTTCAGTTCTTTCCGCCAGTTGAAATAGCGCGGAAAAGAAATGTGGATGATCGCCAGTATCATCAATATATAACCAGTGATAGTGAGGTGGATGATCATGCTTTTTTGAGGATAAACAGGGTTACAAAAGGACTGATCTTCTTTTTACTGTCGATCTTAAATCCGCTTGCATTGAATGTTTGCCGCCATGTTTGCAAAGAATGAAAATGGAAGAAGCCGATATTGTATGCAAAGAAATTAAGAAAGTCGCGGAGGTGTTCCACTATGATGATCTTTCCTCCCGGTTTTAGTTTTTGGTGCAGCTGACCAAAGAAAACTTTCCGCTCATCATCATCCCTTATTTCATGCGCGGCAAAGATCAGGAGGATCAGGTCGACCGATGCTTCCTGAACAGGAAGATAGTTCGTGGTGATCGTTTCTGTACCGGGATATAAGGGATACGCGGCCCTTGCTCTTTTAATAGATACTTCCGTGTGTTTCGCCGGATCATAAAAATCAAACACACGAAGATCCGCCGTTGGGAAAAGATGCTTCAGCGTATTGCTTGTTTCATCAAAGCCCGCATTTACATTGATGACTGTGTTTTCCTTTCCGGTGATCAAGGGTTCTAACCAGGAAAGATCATACAAACCGGACCGGTCATATACATAATAGGAAACAAAGAGTGAAATACCGGCAGATAAAATGATCAATGCACAAAAGACATAAGTGGAGAATTGTATCTCTGCCGGAAAATAAGATCCGATAAAAACCAATGCGATGATCGCCCCCAACGCGATCACATAAAAATGCCAGTTAAAGCGGATAATATTCGTGATTCCCTGGAATGGTGCTCTTATCCTTTCCATAATTCCAGTTTGCCTTTTTTCCAGTAATAGGGAATGTTGCGGATGATAAAAGCATTGGCGGGTTTCAATCCATTCAACGCAAGTCCTTCTATAAAATCGGATCGCCAGGAAACCAGTCTGACCGGCGCAGGCGTCCAGTTCTCGCGCACACCTTCGATGATCAGCACTTCTTTTTTTTGCTCATTGTATGTAAAAGTGAATGGTAACGGACCGGCGAATCTCCGCGCCTCTTTCCAATCATTGAAGGGCGAGCCTGCGGGTAAGGGAATGTCTTCAGTGCTATCATCAACAATAATATTTAAACCGGATTTGCCGGAAGAGATCGTTGTTTGTGTTCCTTCGGTAATGCTTTTTATGTCTGTTGTGGTGTAATGATAATGCGTAAAGATATTTCCGAAGAGCTGCATCTTCTTTCTGTCTGTTTCTGATTTGATGATGTAGAGACCGCGCAGGCGTTTTCCCGCATTGGTTGTATAGCGGACAAAGATGCGATAGCCAGTCAGGAAGAAATCATCGCCCATAAAAGAAGGAAACCCTTTTGGCCGCAGGCCTTTTGTTTTCACCATGGCAAGGGCAACGAATCCCCATTTATCCTGGAAAGTGTCTGGCTCCAGGCATTCGGGAAGCAGTGGCAGCAATTCTTGTTTTGGAACGGCGAAACTCAGCACAATGGAACTGTCGAAGAATGCTTCAACTGCAAAGGGATGATTTTTTAGAGAGGAAAGCATGGCGGACGGATAAAGGGTGATTGGATCCGGGGTCTTTAGTCCTTAAAAGTACGCTTAATTCGCGAATGAAAATTAGTGTCATTTCGTTAAGGATATCGATGTCTTTTATCAGGTAGCGCGTTGGACCCCCAGATGAATGTCCGGTATAAGCAAGTGATCTGCGTGATCTGTGGTGAAGGAGAGCGTTTATGTCAATCGATCAATTGTATTGTTGCCGGATCCCCAGCTTTTTCATCTTTGAATACAGCGTTTGTGCGGGAATGCCCAGCAACTCCGCTGCACCGCCCGGGCCGGAAACTTTGCCTCCGGCATGTTGTAATGTCGCGACGATATGATCACGCTCCAGCTCTTCCATCGTTTTGATCGAACCGCCTGTGATATCGGTTTGTTTCATCAATTGCTTTGGCATCTCCACTTTCAACAAACCGCCTGTAGCAAATAAGACATTCCTTTCAATCAGATGCTGCATTTCCCGGATATTCCCCGGCCATGCATATTGCATGAATTGCTCCATCGTTTGCGGATCTATTTCCGAAATAGTTTTACCGTTTTGGGTGCTGTATAATTGTAAAAAATGCTGAGCAAGCAATGGAATATCTTTCTTCCTGGTACGCAATGGCGTCAGCTCGATCGGGAATACATTCAATCTATAATACAGATCCAACCGGAAACGTCCTTCTGCTACTTCCTTTTCCAGGTTCCGGTTGGTGGCCGCGATGATCCGTATATCCACCTTGATGGTCTGGCTGCTTCCCAGCCGTTCGATCTCTTTTTCCTGTAGTACACGCAAGAGTTTGACCTGCATTTCCAACGGCAGTTCCCCGATCTCGTCGAGGAAGATCGTACCGCCATTCGCCTGTTCAAACTTGCCCGCATGCCGTTGATTTGCCCCGGTAAAGGCCCCTTTTTCATAACCAAACAGCTCTGACTCCACCAGTGTCTGCGGTAATGCACCGCAATTCACCGTGATCAACGGCTTCTTTGCGCGGTTTGACAATTGATGAATGGCTTTTGCCACCACTTCCTTGCCCGTACCACTTTCTCCCGTGATCAACACCGATGTATCCGTTGTTGCAACCGTTCTGATCTGTTCGATCACCGCTTTCAATTGCGGGCTTTCACCGATCAATCCGGGAACAGCCGTTGGTGGAGGCAGTGGTGCAGCGATCTTTTTTGTTTCAACACTGAACCGATGACGGGCAATATCCAGCATCACGAACAGATCTTTTTCGCGGAATGGTTTTACCAGAAAACCATACGGCTCTGTTTGCTTTGCCGCTTCCAGGATCTGTTGGTTGGTATTCGCAGAAATATAAAGAAATGGTCGTTGTTGTTGTTTCAATTCCATTCCCAGGTCAATGCCTGTGAGATCACCTTTCAGCATAATGTCCAGCAAGATCCAGTCAGGTTGCTTTGCTTCGATCATTTTTCTTGCCTGCTCCACGGACGCGGCAATCCCTACTACGCGGTATCCCTCTTTCAGCAAAATATGCCGGAGATCATTTGCCACAATAAATTCGTCTTCTACGATCAGAATATGTTCCTTTTGCATGATCATTCGTTTATCCATTCCTTTTTATTGGAAGTCAGGTTGCGGACGGAAAAAAGAAGGCTGATGCGAAAACCCTGCGCTGTATTTTCCATACTCAACGCGCCATCCAGTTGCCCCGCAAGCCCTTCTATCAGGCTCAACCCCAATGTTCCTTTTTGCAATACTTCATCTATGTTATCTATACCAATACCATTATCCTCCACACTCAACCGATAGCGGTCATCATCCGTCTGCATGAAACTGACCTTTACCAAACCTTTTCGCCCACCGGGGAACGCATACTTGATCGCATTGCTTACCGCTTCATTTACGATCAACCCCAATGGCACCGCCTCCACCACATCCAGCTCATGCGCCTGCGCATTGATCTCTATATTGATCCGTTGACCGGTCGTAAAGCTTTCCTTCATATAACTGATCAGCTCCTGCAGATACCATTTCATATCGATCGTTCCTAAATTCTCCGTTTGGTATAACCGCTGATGAATAATGGACATCGCATACATACGGTGCTGACTATTCCTGATCGCCGTGATCGCATCTTCATTGTCAAGGAACCGCGATTGTGTATTGAGAAGGCTGATCACGATCTGAAGATTATTTTTGACGCGGTGATGGATCTCTTTTAACAACCATTCTTTATCATCCAGTACTTTCCTCAATCGCTCATTCTGCTCGTTGATCTCCGCCTGTTTATTTTCCAGTTGCTGATTGACCTTTTGCTTCAACCGGTACCGGTTATAAAAAAGCGCCAGTAATAATAACAGTAAGGCGCCCACTGCAATGAACGCATTCCGGAAGATCTTTTCTCTTTGCAATGAAGCTTCCTGCAACTGGCTTTTCTGCGTCAGCAGTTGGATATCTTTATCCTTCTGCTTTGTTTCAAACTCTACCTGCAATACGCCGATCTCTTTGGCTCTTAATTCACGCTGAATGGAATCATTTAATTCAATGTATTTTAATAAATGATCATTCGCGGCCTGCCAGTTTCCGTTCACCGAATCCACGCGGAACATAAACTTTTCCGCAGCAGCGGCCTTGCGCAGCGTGATCGGCGTTTGCTTCGCATGTTCGGCATAGGCTCTCAGTAACTGGTCTGATTCCGCCCAGCGTTTCCGTTGTTGCAGGTAACTCACTGCGGTCACCCTGATCTGCTGGCGTTCTTTCTCGGTTGTGGACGGATCATTGTAGATCTTCAATAAACGTTGATACGATTTTTCCGCTTCTGTAAAATCTTCAGCGGCGCAGTAGATCGCGAAAGTGGCTACTTCAAAGAACAGCTTTCCCCATGCAGGTATCGGCGCGATGTTGCGCGATGCCTTTGCGGAATCCAACGAGGCTTTTGTATTGCCGAGTTTACGCAATGCATCGGCAACGTTCATCTGCATTGTTTGTATCGAGGGCGTATCGTTATTGGCGTAGGCCACCTGCAAGCCGCGTTCAAAATATTTCAGCGTATTACCAAACGATTCCATGGAATAATAACTCTGCCCAACGCGGTTGTAGATCGCCACCATCAAGGGTCCTTTATCGTTTGCTGCTTCGCCCGCTTCCACCGCGAGCAAATTATACTTGAGTGATTGCGCGAAATCATCCCTGGCGCTATATACCGCACCGATCAGGCTGTAAACGCCCTGCAGATTCTTATTACCTGTTTCTTTGTACAGCGCAAGTGCTTCGAATAAATTATCCAGCGCCCGCTGATAGTCCTGCTTTAACTGGTAAAGATCCCCAACAAATTCTTTTAACTGCGCCACGGTTTTCTTATCGCCCAGTTGCTGATACAGCGCAATGCCTTCTTCATAATAACTGATCTTCGCTGCGAGTTGATCCCGCTCATTATTATAGCTTCCACCAACCTCTATCAATGCTTCCGCCTGTGTCCGGATATACCCCAGTTGTCTGAACACTTCCAAAGCCTGCAATGCAGGTTGCCGCGATCTCGCTGCTTCTCCTCTTTCGCGATTGATCTTTGCAGTCAGTAATGCACTCCAGCCTCCGGCTACCTGCAAACCAGGTTTTGTACCGAGGCGTTTCAGCAGCTCGCTGATCTGTGCAGCGCCCGGAATGTTGATGGGAGATGATCCGTTCTTGTCAAGGCATGCATCACCGGCTTTATACAGCTTCTCCATGGCGGCGGTATCCAGCTTTTGAGCACCGGTGATCTTTTGTACGAGTTGAAGATCATTCGCTGTTTGCGCATCCGATACAATATGCATGCAAGCTGCCAGCAAGACTGAAAGTATCCATCGATTGATTCGCCGCAACAATATCATTTCATTTTTTTATTAATCGTTGATCCCGCTGCCAGCCCATCCAACTGATCATGCACCAGGTAACACGTGCTCATGATCAATCCCGGCAACACTAATGCGGGAAGCCCTAACCATCCGCCGAGGAAAGCACCCGATACACATCCGATCCCGAAGCCGCCGATCAGGACGCCTTGCGCTTTTAGCCTGGACAGTGCAGCAGGATCTTTTTGCCGCGCGAAATATTCGCGAATGCCGAGCGATAATTGTGTGACGTTGCCCGTCATCACCGTTGTTTGCCCGAACGTAAATGCAGCCGCGAGCCTGCTAAAGCAATTCTGAAAACCCATCGCTGTTACCGTGATCATCACGATCAGCAGCGTCAATCCATTATGTTGTCCTTTCCAGATGCTAAGTGTACTGGCCATAATACCGGCCAGCAACAGTAACAGGCTTTCCAGGAGTAATAATGATTTTGGTGAACGTCCCCTGCTCACCCACCAACCGCCTATCATCACCGCGATCATAAATACAGGAAAGCTCAGCAGGCTGAGCCATGAATGCTGATCGGCTTGCTGGCCCACCAGTTTTGCGCCAAGGATAATGAAGTTGCCGGTGACGTGCGCGGAGAATGTTTCATTCCCCGCGATGAACGTCACTGTATCGGCGAATCCCGCCGAGAATGAAAGGATCAGGCTGGCCCAGAGAATTTGTCTCGCCGTAGGCGGATCAGTCAGATTATTTACATCCGTTAAATTGTTTTTCAAATCCATCTCGTTTTGAGGATGTACGATGACAGTGATGAATGGTTAATCCTGGCATGAACATCACGTTCCGGGAATAAAAGAAATTACAGTTAGAGTAGTTATCAACCATCCACCACCAGTCGTCGTGCATCCGTTGTTTTCAATTGTGATGCCATTCACCAAGCTACTCATATTCACGGTATTAACCTTTTCAGATCTATCAGCATTATTACGGCATTTCGTTGATTTATGATAGTTCATAAAGTAAAGATGGTCCTGCTGCGGAAAGCCGTGAAGTTCATGCCGGTATTCTTTTTAAAAAACTTACTGAAGTGCGCCTGGTCATCAAAGCCAAGTTCATACGCCACTTCCTTCATCGATTTCGAAGAGATCATCGCCTGCTTTTTTGCCTCTTTCGCAATTTGTTGCTGAATGAAATAACTCGGTGTTTCACCGGTCACTTCTTTCACCACCTGGGTCAGGTAATGCGGGCTGATGCAAAGTTCATTCGCATAATCCGTTACCATCTTCTTTGCACGAAAGTGTTTACTTACCGATGAAAAGAAAAGATCGGCCAGGGCATGCTGTCTTTTCGCTGTGACGGACCTGTTTGTTTCCGGCATTGCTTTTTGAAGGTACAGCAACAGCAGTTTGATAAGCGTAGCTGTGATCGATTCATCCTGTCCATTGGTAAAATCCTGCAATAGACTGATCTTTTTGAAGAGATCATTGATCTCTTCCGCAGCAGGCGGTTGCAGGGAAAAACCATTTTGTCCTGTATTGTTTTTGCTGAACGGCAATAATTCCACCGACAAATTATTCCGTTGAATGAACGTACGGCTTAGTTCTATATGATAACCTGTTTTAAAACAGCCTTGTTTCAGCACACAACGATCTGTATCTGTCAATGCAGAAACATATGTATCGTTCCATTGGACCGGTTGATGGTTAAAGTTGATGATGCCGCCTCCACCTGCAAGGAAGAAGAGTGAAAAACCGGCATTGGGATCAGCCCTCAGATCCAGTTGCGCGATGCGGTTGATGCTGATGCCTGCATGGTATTGCTGCGTGGTTATTACTGGTAAAGGATGGTTGTTGGATTGAAGACGCATGGTGTAACGATTTTGTGGTAAGGGGAGGGCGAAGAAGATGCCAGGCAAAAAAGAGATTGAAGAAGAGGGAGTTAGAAGAAAAGCGGGGTAGTGATCTTCTCGATATTTCGTAAATTTCTGAAAGGACTGGTACGGAGTATGAGATTATCGGATGCCTTTTCCATTCGCGTTGACTGATGGTTGATCTGTGTCTGGCAGCGGTTGATATGCTCTGCCCCGGATAAATCGTTGAAATGAATTGACATGACCCGAGGTCCTCAATTTGACTACAAGAATTCTCAATTTGGCTACGCAGACCGGATTACCTGTGTGGAACTTCGCTTCATCATTTTAACGAAACAACTATGCAGACAACTACAAAAAAAGTGGCACTCGTTACTGGTGCAAATACAGGCATCGGTTTTCAAATTGCCAAAGCCCTTTCAGAGAATGGCTACATTGTTTATGTCGGTTCCAGGGATCTGGCAAAAGGCGAAGCAGCCGTTACGCAGATCGGCGGTAATGCCACGGCTATTCAACTGGACATTACAGATACCGCATCCATCACTGCAGCCGTAAGCCGTGTCACCAGCGAAGCGGGCTATCTTACATTACTGGTGAATAATGCCGCCATCTCAAATGTGGGTCAACCCGGTCGCAGTCTCGAAGAAATACTCGGCGCGCAGCGCGCCAGTGTTATTTCGATCAGTGAACTGAAAAAGGTTTGGGAAACCAATGTATTTGGAACGCTTGCCGTGACGCAGGCATTCTTACCGCTATTGCACAAGGCGCCTGCCGCCCGGATCGTGACCGTCTCCAGCGCGCTCGGTTCCCTGACACTGAACGCCAATCCCACCAATCCTTATCGCGGTGCCTTCGATGCTGCGTACGGTGCGTCGAAGACAGCACTCAATGGTATTTTCCTCTCACTGGCGATCGATCTACAATCGACGAATATCAAGGTGCATCTTGTCAGTCCCGGCTTTACCGCGACAGCACTCAATAATTTCCAGGGAACCGATTCGGTGGAAGAAGGTTCTGTCGAACCGATCCGGGTGGCGTTGGCGGAGGACCTGCCAGGCGGCAGTTTCACCGGACCAGCTCACTATGCCGGTGCCAACAATGTAGTGCCCTGGTAAGATCATCTCTTCACTAACCGGTGGCTATACCCGTCACCGGTTTCATTTATTTTTATGTCATGAAAGGCAAAGAAGATTCACTCATCCGGTTTATCTCGATCGCGGAAAGCCATGCGGCCTTTGGTCTGCCCAAGCCGCAACATCCGCTTATCAGCCTTATACATTTTCACGAAGGCAATCCTTTTAATCCGGGCATGGCACCGATCTATGATGTGTTAAGCTTTTACAAGATCACGTTCATCACCCACAACAACGGACGCCTGAAGTATGGACGCGCTTATTATGATTATGACGAAGGCAGTATGCTGTTCCTCGCGCCGAACCAACTTGTGGGCAGCACCGATTACAACAGCAAGACCTATTGCTATATTTTATTGATCCATCCTGATTTTTTCCTCGGCTATCCGCTTGCGGGTAAGATCAGCCAATATGGTTACTTCGGATATTCGGCAAATGAAGCGTTGCATCTGTCCGAAGCAGAAAGAGAAACGATCCTATCGATCTACCAAAATATGGAAAAGGAACTCAACAGCCGTGTGGATGAATTCAGCCAGGACGTGATGATCGCACAACTGGAATTACTCCTCAGTTATGTCAATCGCTTTTATAAGCGGCAATTCATTACACGGAAGGTCGTGAATGATGATATCCTGCAACAAACAGAAACGCTGTTAAATAACTATTTCAATCAGCAACAATCGCTGCAGCAAGGCTTGCCTACTGTTCAGTTCCTCGCGGAACAACTGCACCTTTCTCCCGGTTATCTCAGTGATCTGCTTCGTTCCCTGATCGGCCAGAATGCGCAACAATATATTCATGAAAAGCTTATTCAAAAAGCGAAGGAGCGGCTTACGACCACCAGTTTAAGCATTGCTGAAATTGCTTATGAACTGGGCTTTGAACATCCGCAAAGTTTCAGCAAGCTGTTTAAAAATAAAACGCATCAGTCGCCGCTGGCCTTCCGGGCTTCGTTTCAGTGATATCAACCATCTTATATCATTGTTAATCTGACTCTGAACCGTTGAGGCAGGCCCGGGTATAATCAAGCTTTCAATATCCAAAAGATGTTCGTCAGCCTGCATCACTCCACACATACAAAAAAACTGCGGGCACCTTGCCCGCAGTTTTGCTATCTATACGGTTTTTCTTTATGATTTCGCAAACTTCTCCAGCTCGGCGTTGAATTTACCCGCTTCCTCTACGAAGAGGGCATGACCGCTGTTCTCAAATTTTACGATGTAGGAGTTTCTAATGCCTTTGTGCAACTGTTCTGCAAATACGAAGTCGCACAGTTTGTCTTTTGTACCATGAAAGATCGCGACAGGTACGTTGATCTGATCCAGCACCGGGCGAAGATCGAGGTCACGCAAGGCGGTAATGGCTTGTGTGGTTGCATAAGGCGATGCATCGGCATTGATGCCAGCGAGCCAGTTAGCAGTGGCCGGAGAAAGGCTGGTCTCGGTGGCGCCAAATCCTTTGCCGAAGTCTTCGATCAATTGCTGCCGGTTCGTCATCGTTGTTTCGATCAGGTTCGCGGCAGCTTCGTCCGACGCGCCGAAGGGATATCCCTCGCGTTGTTTCCAGGAAGGAGCTGCGGCAGCAAACAGGGCCAGCTTACTGATATGTGCACTTTTGTATTTGGTGATATAGTGCAGGACTACCGCGCCACCCATGGAAAAACCACCCAGCACCGCGTTTTCGATCTTTAGTTTTTCGAGGACTACCTTGATGTCATCGGAGAATACATCAAAATCATATTTGCCATACGGTCTGTCTGATTTCCCGAATCCCCTGAGCGAGATGCCGATCACCCTGAAACCTTTTTGTACCAGGTATTGGTACTGGTATTCATACATGGCATCATTCAGCGGCCAGCCATGGATGAGTACGATGGGTTGGCCTTCGCCGAGATCGGTTACGTGCAGCTTAACGCCTTTTTCTACTTCGATGTATTCCGCCCGGCCAGCTGCGGCGGGTGTGCGTTTTCCTTGCGCATGACTGTATTGGCTGGCACTTAACGCGGTGAACAGGCTGATAAAGAGGATGAATGTTTTCATTGCTGTTGGTTTTTGTATTGTGTTTAGTTATTTGCGATTGACAATACAAAGGTGGTCCAAAGCAAGGGCCGGGAGAATGGACATACGGCGGAGAGTCTTGGAGATTTTTCCCTGCGGCGATATTTATAAATAGAAATTGGTCGCCATCCCGCAGAGAAGCCGGAGCATGGGCGCTATCGGAGCAGATTCAATTGAAAGCCGGAGGTTTTGTCTGCATGTGAAACGGTGGGCCGCATATCCATGCAGGTATGTTCGATCGTGATCGCCTGCAGGCTGGTCCGTTTACCGGCTTCCTGTCAACCAGCGGCAACAAGATCCCGCTTATGCAACTACTCCGTCCTTGCTAAGTGTAGCGTCAGCACTTTGTCCCAGGTACTTTACTTTAAATGCCGAAGGCGACAGGCCTGTTTTGATCACAAATAGCCGGCTGAAATAGGCGGGATCTTCGTATCCGAGTTCATACGCGATCTCTTTTGCCGTCATAGCGGTGTGCACCAGGAGCCGCTTCGCCTCCAGCATGAGCCGGTTTTTGATCACGTCATTAGGTGCCGGCAGGTTCATGCGTTTGAATTTATGCGTCAGGGTTTTTGGCGCGACGAGCATCAGGTCCGCATAATCGGCCACGGTATGTTTCTCTTTGTAATGTGCGTCCACCAATTGAGTGAACTGGCGGAACGCATCGGGATCGTTCTGCTGATCGGTGAGCACCCCGCCCAGGTGCTGTTGTTTCCACAGCCTGGTCGATTTGATCAGCAGTTGCTTCAAATAAGTACGCAGCATTTCTTCATGCGATGATTCTTTCAGGCGGAATTCACTTTCCAGCTGCGCAAACAGGTAATTGATGAACACCCTTTCTTCCGTCGTCACCTTCGTCATCGGCATATTGTTGATGTTATTGAACAGCAGCCCATCGCAGGCTACTTCTTCATCATGCAATTGGATGCAATAAAAATCCCTGTTATAAAAGATCAGGTATCCCGGCGCAGCGCCGACCTGTTCCGCGCAAAGGACCTGGTTCGGGCTGATAAAAAATAGCGCCGCATCCTCTGTTTCATACCGATCGAAATCCACCTTGATCCTTCCTCCCGTTGGAAGATAGAGCACTTTGATATACGCTTTATACCGGTCGCCATTGATCTCCTCCAGCATGTCGGAGGTGAGTTGTAAGAGGCCGATTGTTTTGAGGCGGTCGTCAAAGATGTTTTTGATCATTTGGTTTGGGTTGAGTGGGGTAGAGGTGCAAGGTATGAAGATAGTTGGTCATTGAAGGAGCAGTAAGATTGGGCTTTCAAACAACGCTTGAATGTTTGCTTGCCTTTAGGGGTCATGAGTCTGCATTACTTATGGAAATTTCAAGCTATTTGCCAGAAGCATCACCCCCGGCTACATAGTGATCTCATTAACCAGCACTTATTCTTTCGTTATTCAGCCACCGTTGGAGTTTTAATTCACAGAGGCTCTTTGATCATTGGCCCCACCTTCCTCCACAATACTCTCCCGATTCCCCGCTCATTCACGCCCAATAATACTCCCATTAAAAATGCTACGAGGTGATTTCTACCCGCCTGCACTGAAGACAACTCTCCCAACTCAATTACTACAGCTTTCTTTATAAACAAAAGCCCAAATACCATGGCCAACCCTCCTGTAAATAACAATCGCAACAACGGCTCAAGCCTGTCTTTCTCCACTATTGCGAGATCTTCGAATTCAAGCGTTACCCTGGTGATTGCAAATGACAACCAGACTCCCAGCATCGTTCCGCTCCAAAGGATCAGCATGTTGGCTGTCCCCGGCAGATCGATGTATCTGGCGATCAAAGAATGCTGATCAATAAAGTGCAACCCCGTGCCCCCAACTAGTGGAAGAATCCCTAACATTGCCGCCCTCTTACCTAATCCACGCAGATAGTTATTTTTTACCTTACCAGCTTCCTGATCGACCACTTCTTTCTTCAATTGTTTCAACATTGCCGCAGCCATTTCCGGTTGGGCATTTATCCCCTCCAGCCCAATTTTAGCGAGATAAAAAAGCTGATCAAACGCCTTTTTGAAACTGATAGAATCGATAGAATACATTTGTTGCAACACTGCAAGCGTACTTGAAATATCCATTAACAGCCGTTGCTGCTCAACTGGCGGAATCCCTTGCGCACCTGATGCTAATTCAGCAATCAGTTCCGTCTTATCCTGGCTATGTAAAATGTTATAATGGCCTGCAGGCATAATCTATGTTTTAAACTGTTCCCGGAACGATGGTACGGCCGCATATCTGGCAATCCGGTTCACCTGGCTTCACCACCACGCGGGCTGCAGCCGGCAGTCCACCTTCTTCAAAGGCCTTGCTTAAGTCTGCTTCCAAAAAATCCAATTGCTCAAGCACATCAAGCAACTCTATATAAGGCCTATCAACCTGGTCAATACTTTTCTCACGCAATCGCATTCCCATTATCGCTGATCTTATCTCTTGTAATGGCGGTGTGAGCATATTTTATGTTTGTTTATTTATAACTATCCATTGCTATTGCTCAAACTGTTTAAGCAGGCTGTTGGCTTTTTTTCAAACTATCGCAATAATCGCGCAGCGCTTTGCAGAATAACCGCGTGTACTCCGGATTACTAAAACAATACACTTCATTCAATCCTTCCGCCGAGCTGATGGAAATTTTGCCATACAATACGACCGGGATCTGATAATTCCCCGTAAAACGTTTGTCTCTGCTACCGTCCTTGTTCACTTTTGCCCAGGTATGATCAACAACTCTGGAATCCGACGGCACAGCTTCGTCTTCAATAAACCGCTGCTCATAAAATTCAACATCAAGATCAGCGTAACTGATGAGCGCAAATTCTGATTTTGATTCATACACGATCATAAACCCGGGATAGAAATAAAGATCGCCTCCATTCATATTATGAAACTTGATCGCAGGCTGGCTATCGGCAAATAATTCCAACGGCTGACGCGAGATCCTGATCTCTGAACGGGTGACCGTATTGGCCGCAGAAGTTCTTTCTGCTACCCGGTTCGTTCTTTTCGAACTGGTAAAGTCCCATTTCTTTTCGCAGCGGGTCAGCAAATTAAATGCGTCGATCATGTTGGTGTAAAGACTTGCATAGACGTCGTCTGTATCCACTTCAAGCTGAACGGCGGAAAGCATTAGTTGCTGTTGTAACTCTTCGGCTTCTTCAGTCATAATGACGATCTCATCTGATAACCGCTGAATGGCTTTCTTATAAAATGCCCTGAAAAGGCTTTTTTCTTTCCTGTTCTTCGACCTTTGCCTTGATTGCAGATCTTGTTGCTTTGACTGTAAAAGCAATGAAATCTCTTCATAATTCTCTCCCGCGTATAACAGGAAAGATTTCAGTTCACGTAATGACGGCGACGTAAGTACAGAAATAGGACTGCTTTTTATTTCATCTGCATCATTATAGGTTTTAAATAAGCGATGGCGGATCTTTTCTTCTGTGTCTTTGGGATCATCGTCTTTTGAAGATGGAACGATGTTGGTTTTGATGCCGGATTTACCATATTGAAGTTTGATCCCAGGAATAGCCTGGAAGTCTTTTTTGTATTTCCATTCCATAATGATTGATTAATTGATAGTTCTTTGCGTATCGAAACATTCGCAATGATCTGCTGCGAATGTTTCGAATTCGTTTTTCAGATACGACTAGTTATTTAAAAAGCCGTCTATTTTGGGTTTGGTTGTTGTTGGAAGGTCGGAGTTGAAAATTGCCCATCTCTTTACCTTCATCTCTGTAAACCATTTGTTCAATACAGAACGAATAATATCCTCATCATTCTTATGACCGGCAGACGGAGTTACTTCGAGCACAAGGACTTCCAGATCCTGCAAATCAGATCGCTTTGTGATCAGACCAAAATCAAGCTGCTGCATTTTCTGATCTGCACTGCCCTGTCGTAATCTGTATTTATCGAGCAGTTCCGGGGTGATGTAAGCAAACCGGTTGACTGCCTTATCCTTCGAGTCCTCGTGATAGATGTACCCGTCTGTAAAAATGACCAACACATTTCGGTAGGTTGTATCCGGGTCCACTGCAACATCTTTCACATCATTTTTGAAAAATCGCCAGATATCGGACCCGGGCCATTCCGACTGACTCAATGGAATAGAATAGATCCGCCCAATGTTTTCGTTGACTGTTTGACCCAATCCGTCATGCACAACCTTCTTGCTTGGCGGCTTCATTGGTGAAAGGTCCACTTTTAGTTTAGCGGCAGCATCATTGATGTTTGAATCTGAAGGGGTAGGTTGAAACACAACCCTCATCTTTCCTTTGGCCATATGCCCTCCTTTTAATTCCATTTCCCGGATAAAATAATTGGTCAGATGATTGATCAGGATAGTATCGCGCTGATAATGCTGGGGCTGGGATGGGGTAATAGATGAATCAATCCGGTCCGACAAATCAAGCAAGATGGTCAGGTTAAGTTGTTTGCTTGTTTTTGCATTCGCAGATTGACCAGGTGGCATCTTTGTGTTTTCTTTGTTGTCAGTATTTGGAGTATCCGGTGAACCGCAGCTTACTAGTAAAACTGCGATACAGATAAATATGGAGATCTTTTTCATCCGTTATTGATTTTGGGGTAATTGTAAATTGCGACGCTGACGAATTCCTGAACGATAGCTTCTGCACCATCTAGTTCAGAATGAGTTTTGCCATTACCTTTCATCCAGGTTAGCCATCCCGCCATAAAGCTGAAAGCATCCTTCTCAAATTCGCGGGGAATGATCACACTGTTAAGCGTTTCGTTCAGCTTCTTTATTTGTGTCTTCGAATCATCAATATCATGATTCATTTTATCAATCTCTGCTGTCATCTCAAGGATCTGTTTATCGGCCTCGTGGATCTGACGATCTTTTTCGTTCAGCGCAAGTTTTACTTTGTCCAGCTTTCCAAATGCATCCAGAACAAAATCAAATACAAACCCCCAGATAAGGTAAACGATAAAGCCAGCAAAGATGATCAGCCAGAAATTAACAGAGGTTATAGCGAGCGACACCGAAAAGTCTGGCATATTTCCGAAGCTATTTTCTTTCTTTATGTTGTATATCTTTTCAGTGATCTCATACGCCAATATTCCATCAAAAATGAACGTGACGGTCACGAGAGCTGCTATCTTCAAGAACTTTTTGTACCCTTTTTCTTCCTGTATTTTATGTATCAGGTAGCCTAAACCGAGAAATACAAACGGGATCGTAAGGATCAGCATTAATTCGGTTATTCCATCTTTAAGTGCCTTCGAAATAGCCTGTGCATCGAATATTGAGTTTGCAACGCCTATCTCGTTTAATGAAAACTCTTTGAAAAATGCAGAATAAGATGCCGAGCTATAGAATACAAAAAGGTACACCGTAAGAAAAAGCAGAATAATACCTCCAATAATAAAACTTGGCTTGCCCGTTGCATCGCCAATGATCTCTTTCGGGTTCTTGCGTATATGTGCTTTTTCTTCCTTCAACGCTTCAATACGCTGCTTCAGCCTGGGAACAATCTCCTCTTTAATGCTCTTGATCTTATTCTCCCAGCGTTCAATATTTCCTTTATGTTCTTCCAGCTTAACTCTTGCCGGTCTTTTTAATTCTTCCTGCTCTTTCAGATTCACCTTCACCTTCTCCTTAAAATCAAAATACACTTTCTGTAAAGACACTTTCAACCCAGCCGGAGATCCGCCAAGCAGATACGCCTGATGCAAACCATAATCCTGGTAATTGATCTTTTCATCTTTCTTTGGTTCGGGTTTGATCTCTGTTGCGGGTGCCGGTGGCGTATCCTTCACAGCGAACAGTCCCCGGGAAATGTTTAGAAGTCCCATAGTTAAAGGTTTTGAGAAACGGTGGTTAAAATTTGTTGTTTAGGGATGTTCTGCGAAGCGGCATCCAGTAAGAACTCACAGATTGCTGCGATATTCTCTTCGCGAAAGCCGAACCTTGCACAGTAGCTGCCGAGCATGGCGCGCTCAGCTGGTTCAACTTTACCGTCAGCCCAGGCAATCAGGCTGAGATCATAAAGACAATCCACTTTCTCCAGAACGGTTTGCGGTGGTTGCAGTTCTTCGTTTTGCGGCTGTAAAAGAAATGAGTCCATTTCGGTCCGCGTCAGCCCCCGGTCTTCACCGAGGCGATACAATATTTCCAGCTCTTTTATATCCACATCAGCATCTGATAATGCAAGCTGATATAAATGAAGGAAATGGTTTTTGAGTTCAGGTGTGAGTGCCATATGTTGGTTTGATTTTTTAGATAGACAGGGAAGGATCTGGTGAAGGAGGAAGGTTGCTGAAGAAGGAATGACAATCCTTTCCCTGTCAGTAGTTTTAAGTCAGATCATCGGTTCCGGCATCGGGAGCTGCGTTCTTAACAGATTCGATCCCGCTTTCACGCCCTGCTTCCGTGGTGTAGCCCTCGCTCCTTCCGATGATCTCACCGTTGGCGGCTTTCAGGTTGAAGCGGTAATTACCTGGCGCATCTTTTCTCAGGTAGCGCTCATCCAGCGGCGCATTCTTTTTTACAGAATCGATGCCTTTTTCACAGGAGGCTTTCGCTGTGTATCCCTCGCTGGCAAGGATATTGTCGCCGTCCGCCGTTTTTAACCGGAAATAGTACTCGCCGTTTTTTTTGCTCTTGAAAATCTCAAAGGTTGCTTGATTCATATTGATGGTTTTATTTTGATGGTTTTTGATCCCAGGCAATGCGGAAACCGATTGTGGGAGAACGAGCAGTATGATGCTTTGCAGAATCTACACTCACCTGCATCGCTGCTGTAGCGTCTTTATACGAACCGCCTTTTACAATCTTAAATTGATTGGAAGAGTCCATACTGGTTGCTGTCCATTCTGCAACATTCCCGCTCATATCATAAATGCCCAATGCATTGGGACATTTTCTACCAACAGATTTAAATTTCTTCAAACCTCCATAAACAGCCACTTTACCGGCATTGTTTCCGCCACTGTATTTGTCATCAAGTCCCGCAGACGCTGCATATGTCCATTCTTCGTCAGACGGTAGTCGTCCATTTCTCCATCGACAAAATGCCTGCGCTTCGTCCCAACTAACATTTACAATGGGATTATTATCCAATTGAGGAAAAGGCTGAGACGGGAAATCAATTTTTGTGTGCTTACAAAATTCCTTGTACTGCCTCACCGTAACTTCCGTGTTGCTTAAATAAAATGTGTCCTCATCAAGAACTGAATTGCTGTTTGAATCCAAAATCGACTGTTGCGCGTTCCAGCGAATCATGATTGGATCACCAATACTGCTATTATCAACAATCGGACATGTGATTTCTCCATCACCATTTAACTGATAAAAGAAAGCTATTCCACTGATAGCAAATCCGCCCAGCAATAACATCTTCAATTTTCTGGCTTTTGCCTTATCCTCCCTCACCCGGCTCGCAATAAACCTCGCAATAGTTTCAGGATCATTATACCATCGTTGATAAACAATACTTTCTGGCAAGTCTGTCAATTTTGTTTCGTCTGTCCTCAATGGAAGTATCCGTCCTTCAATTCTCCTGATTGCAGACATCATTGCCCGCTGCTCGATGCCGGACCAATAACCTCTGATGAAATCTTTGCTGCAAATCATTAACACAAACCTGCTGTTGCGATATACATCCAGCGTGATTTGGAATAGGTCTTTCCCCCACTGCCTTGATTCCTGCTCTGTGTAGAGATAATAATTTGTAAGTTTCCTTGCTTTAAATGCTGAGGCAATCGCCTCAGCAACAGAACGGTCTTCTTCTGCAAAAGAAAAAGCGAGATCATATTTGAATTGTCTGAACATATATAATAGCTTGTACATTATTTAAAGCCGTCCCTGTTTGGCGAGACTCCAATAATATTTACCCAGCGCAGTCAACTTACAACGGCGATGATTCACCGTTGCATAATAGAAATATTCTTCCTCCGGCACCTCGATCAACCGTAGCACATGCAGGCGGCGAAGTACTCTGAATATGGCAACGTGTTCGGGAATAGAGCCAGGAATACTATTTTGATAGGTAGGATCCAGCTGAAATTCATCGGTTGGTTTTGAAAAATATTCGGTGATCTTTATCATCTGTTCCCTGGGTATCAGCGGATCTAATTTTCGCAGGCACACTGACTCTACAATGTTTGCCTTGAACACCGGCCGCTGCTGCCATCCGCCAAAAGCTTTATCGATGTAGCTGTATAGATTTGTGGGATTTACTTTGCCCGAGATATCACTTGCGGCACCACGCAATCCTTCCGCGAGCAGGCTGGTGAACAATCCCTGCCCCGCAGCTTCCATGGAAGGCTCATCATCACGGCTCGCGGCAAGAACAGTCACACCTTTCGCGAGAAATGCCACCTTATTCTCTGTGATAGCCGGCGTGCCCATCGCCCCGGAATAACAACAATCAAGTATGATGACTTTATGCCTGGCTGGTGACAGGTTCGCGATGGTCAGTATCTCATCCATTGAGATACCGACATCATTCCGCGAAAAATCAGGAGTAATCAGATAACCGCCATATTTTGTGATAGAACCATGCCCGGAAAAATAGAAGAGGCTCAACTCATCATCGTTCTGGAACAGCCGGTAAAGGTTTGCGCGCAGACTATCTTTTGTTTTGAGATTATGGCAACAGAGTACTTCAAAATTAGTCGTACCGTCTGCGTTAGATGCCAGCAGTTCGGCGATAGTATCAGCATCGTTAACACATCCTCTTAATGGCCTGCCGGGATAATCATTGATCCCTACGATCAAAGCTTTTCTCATTTTAGTTGTGGTTAGTGGAAGAATGAGCTCAAAGATTAAAAGCTCTTTTGAGGTAAAAAACCTGTACTGGCAGGGGAAAAATCCCCTTTTTAAAACGGCACCGGATTAAGCCTTTCTCATATAGGGGATTTTTCCGGTATTTGGCTCAGCGTGTTTTTTTTGGGGTGATGACGGTATAGTTTAGCGGCGTAAACGTTTACAAGCCCAATCATTTCACTTATCAAAAAACATTTTATGCAAACAGAAACCGTAAGACCGCTTCCGCTTTTTTATATCGGAAAGACGGCTACAAACCAACGCATCACAAAGTTCCTCACTGAAAAACATGGAATATTAAGCACAGCCCTGGGAAGATCCGATACCAAATCCATCTGGTACTCGCGCGAACATTTTGCCCGTTTACTGGAGGAGATCGACCTTGCCGGAGGAGACGGCATCTGCGTCAGTTTCGGTGTTTATGAAGACGGACACGAATACGCCGGCCAGTTATGCCTGCTCTTCAACTCGACACGAGAATCAACATTTGGAGCTTATATCTCCCACACGAATGTTGTGCTGGAAGATGAACCCGATTATCCGGAACGGTCAGCTTTGCCAAGAGATATCTTTATTTTTCCGGGTGATAATCCTACAGAACAGGATATCCGTGATTTCAATTTCGGTCATCCATGTCCGCCACGTTGTCCCGATGGTGGTGACGGCGGAGAAGGTTGACATGTTTATGTAAATGAAACTATACTTCATTAACTTTAGAAAAAGACAATCTTGGAACTATATACTTTCATTTACTTCATACCGATGGTGCTTAGTGCCATTTTTAGCCTGAAAGCTTTCACGCAAAAATGGCCTAAGCCCTTCAAAGTATTTTCAATCTTTCTGATTATTAGCGTTGTGGTCGAGGCATCCGCCACGATCTGGTCATTTGGCATAAAACGCAAATGGTTCCCTTCGTATTTGCTTCAGTATACTGAGTATAATACCTGGATTTACAATATTGGATTGATCTTGTCAGGCATCGTGAGTACCTATTTTTTTTATTGCCTCGTAAAGAGTCCAATCGTCAGAAAATTCCTTTTGACAATTCTTTGGCTTCTTAGTGTTCTTTCAATCGTGAATTATTTTTTCATTCAGGGTCCACATCAGCTTAATAGTATTTCTTTAGTCCCTTTCGCTTTTATCACGATCACTTTCTCAACAATCTGTCTTTTTCAACTTGTGAGCGACGAGCAAATCGTGAGTTTATCCAGGCAGGCAATTACCTGGTTATTACTGGGACAGTTTATCTACGCTTTATTCGCCATCATGCTGTTTCTGAATTTTACATTTCTAATTGACAGATTAACTCTTTTTGCCTCCAAATACCTTTATTCACAGGACATCGTGAATATTATTTGTTACACCTTCTACCTAATTGGCTACTTATGCAAACCTCATCCGAAACAACCATCTACACAATCATCTTATCCAGTTTTATCATAATTTTCTTTGGTCTCGCGGTTATTTATATCCTATTCGCCTACCAGCGAAAAAAATTCCGACACCAAAGAGAAATGCTTGAAATGCGAGAAGCATTTGGGCAAACGCTACTGAAATCAAAACTCGCGATTCAGGAGCAAACACTTGATCACATATCTAAAGAACTCCATGCCAATGTAAGCCATCTTGCCTCACTGATCAATATCAACCTTGCAGAAATCCTACCGCAAACCACCGATGGCACACGCGAGAATGTAATTGAAACAAAAGGACTCGTTAAACAACTAATGGCCGAACTGAAGGGACTTAGTGCGAGCCTTAACACGGGTCATAATTTACACATTGGCTTAGGCAAGGCCCTCGAAAATGAATTCCATCGCATTGGTAAAAAATATGAGATCACTATAACAAAAACCGGCGAGGAATATCGCCTTAAGCCAGATCACGAGATCATTCTTTTTCGTCTTTGCCAAGAAGTACTGAATAATGTAATCAAGTACTCTGAAGCAAGCAAGATTATTTTATCCTTGTCTTACAGCCCGGACAATCTCTTGCTTTCTATCTCAGATAACGGACAAGGCTTTGATATAGAAAAAGTAATGGAACTCAGCGCTGAAAAGCAAAGCACTGGTTTACTTAACATGAAAGAACGAGCCAGTCAGATAAACGGGGTGCTGAGCATCTCAAGCGTTCCCGGAGAAGGAACAACCGTTACAATCGAAATTTCGCATCCGGATAAACTCAATCAACTCGCCGCATGAAAAAGTCTCTTACTCTAAATATCGCGTTAGTGGACGATCATAATCTATTCCGGAAAGGCCTGATCAAACTGATCAACCTTGGTGATACGGAGAACAAATACAATATCCTCTTCGAAGCGGACAGCGGCGATATGCTCCAGCAGAAGATGACACAAGGACCATTCCCGGAAATTATTGTGATGGATATTGATATGCATGGAATGGATGGCTATCAGTCAGTTGATTGGTTAAAAAGGACTCATCCGGGAGTCAAAGTGCTTGTAATGACCATGTTTGAAAACGAGCGAGCCATAATACGTATGCTCAGAATGGGAGTTAAGGGATTTATCAATAAAGACATTGAAGTGGAGGAAATGCATCAGGCATTGGATACCATTGCGAAAGGCGGTTTCTATTATTCTGAGGCCGCAACTGAAATACTACAGCAAAACCTGAATGGTAATATCAAATTTGAAACTGGACCGAATCTGAGCGAAAAAGAACGTGAGTTCTTAAAGCTTGTCGCAACGGAAATGACCTATCAGCAGATCGCCGACCGGATGAACCTGAGCGTTAAAACAATTGATGGCTATCGCGAGTCTTTATTCAAGCGACTGAACGTTAAGACGAGGGTAACGCTCGCTATATACGCCTTGACCAACGGTCTGATCTGAGTTTATTCATCATCACCAACAGCAAATAATAACATGAAGCATTGGATCATTTCACTGCTTGCAGGCATCGTCATGCTCGCAAGCCCGCAGGCTATTGCCGGACGTTGTACAGGTAAGGCCAACTGTATGGCCTGCACTAATTGCAGCTCATGTCGCTATTGCAATGAGGGAGGTGGCAGTTGCGGCAAATGTGGTGGCGGGATTATCGGCGGATCATTTCTGTCATCCAAATGGCCGTGGATAATCGCGTGTGGCGTCCTTGCTATCGCTATATTCAATAACCGGAAAAAAGACACTTAATGCGTAAACGTATTTCACGGAGAATACAGTGGATACTGATAGCATTGATCGTCAGCTTACCGTCCTGTCATCAACTATCCCAGGATGCAGATCCGGTTGATAAGATCCATGCACTCGAAGAAAGAGTGGATCGCCTTGAACAGCGGGTTTTCCGGAATGAAAACGATAGATACGATCCGGACGATAATCAAAATATTAACGCTTCCCAGCGTTGTCAGGGAATTACCAGGAAAGGCCTCCGGTGTAAACGAATGGTGAAAGATGGGAGATATTGCTGGCAACATAAAGACCAGGAATAAGCCCGACCGGATAAAACCTCCAACCTCCGGGGATTTTTCCTGTATTTACTCTTCGCTATTTTTTCTGCCTTGTACATAGTATAGTTTAGCAAAGGCAAATACAACAACCACACTTTTCCACTCAAACGAAATCGACATGAACGAAGTTATTCATCACACTTATCAGACTGAAGATGCTATCCGCTGTCCGAAATGCGGGTCAACACAGATCCATGCGGATAAAAAAGGATTCAGCGGAGCCAAAGGATGCTGCGGCGCAATTGCACTCGGACCGCTAGGTCTGCTCTGCGGCACCCACAAGCAGAACAAAGTTCGCATCACGTGTTTGAAATGCCGTCATAGCTGGTAATATGAGACTATCAAACCTTCATCCCGGTTGCCACGGTATACCCGAGCGTTGTTTCAAGATCAAAGGAAAAGCAATGCCATTTTGCGCAAGATGCCTGGGCGCAAGTGCAGGGCATGTTACAGGTTTAACGGCCGGCATTTTTCTTCCGGCTGTTCCCTTCTACTGCCTGTTTGCGGCATTACTGATCATGCTCGCGGATTGGAATATGCAGAACAAGCTGCACCGATATCATAGTAACATCAGTAGGCTTATCACAGGTGTCGGGGGCGGCTTTGCAGTTGGCGAGCTGATCGTGATCTTTTTGAAAGCACTGCTGTAATGGTTGCCTGATTACTTAATCACGAGCTTAAATGTAGCTGCGAGGATAAATGTAAAACAGACATAACATAAAAACGACCTAAGCCACCAATCAACAATTTCATTATGCTACCTTATCTTTTCATCGCCTTCATCCTTGGCGCGCTACTGTCCTGGCTCGTTTCAAGGCTCACCTTGAACAATAAATTCATTCCAAGATCGCAATGGAATGAACAAACTGCACGCTTCAACCAACTCGTCACCGAACTTGGTATTGCTCAGCATTCCCTGCAAAAATCAAATGACGACAAGCAACAGTTGGCAGCCGACCTCAGGACAAGATCCGGCGAAGCCCAGATCGCTCAACTAAAGCTCGCCGATCTGCTCGCAAAAAATGAATCACTACAGGACAAACTCCAAACCCAAAAATCCGAGATCGAATCTCTCCAAAAACAATTCACGCTCCAGTTCGAAAACATCGCCAACAAGATCCTCGAAGAAAAAACAGCCCGCTTCACCCAACTCAACCAGGATAACCTCAGCAACATCCTCAAACCGCTAGGAGAAAACCTTGACAGTTTCAAAAAGAAAGTTGAAGAAGTTTACAACACGGAAGCAAAAGAACGCTTCTCATTGGGCAGAGAGCTGGACCGGCTCATGCAACTCAACCAGAAAGTAAGCGAAGAAGCCAACAACCTCGCCAACGCGCTCAAGGGAAATTCGAAAGTGCAGGGCGATTGGGGGCAAATGATCCTCGAGAACATACTTGAAAAATCCGGACTGGTCAAAGACCGCGAATACTTTACACAAGAAACCCTCAAAGATGAAGATGGAAAGAACTGGCAAAATGAAGAGGGTAACAGAATGCAGCCGGATGTGATCATCGCGTACCCTGACAATCGGAAAGTGATCGTCGACTCGAAAGTGTCACTCACGGCTTACGCCAGATATGTTGCAGCTGACCAGCATGATGAACAAAGGAAATTCATTGACGAGCATCTGCGCTCCATCAGAAAACATATCGATGATCTCAGCAAAAAGAACTACCAGGATTTTGCTCCATCGCTTGACTTTGTAATGATGTTTATTCCGAACGAGCCGGCCTATTTACTCGCATTGCAACATGACCCGGAGCTTTGGCAATATGCATATAATAAACGCATCCTGCTGATCAGCCCGACCAATTTAATTGCTGCATTGAAGTTGCTCGTAGATCTATGGAAAAGAGAATATCAAAATAAGAACGCTTTAGAGATCGCAAGAAGGGGTGGGCAACTGTACGATAAACTGGCGGGCTTCGTGCAGACATTAACCGAAATAGGCACCAACTTGAGTAAGGCGCAAAAAAGCTATGATCAGGCAATCGGGCAGCTAAAAGATGGTAATGGAAATCTTCTGTCGCGCGCAGAGAAGCTCCGGGATCTCGGCATCAAACCAAAGAAAAACCTGCCTGCATCACTGCTAAGCGAACCAATAGACAGTGAAGATACTTCAGACCCTGAAACCGCTAATTCATAACCTACTATGGTAATTTTTATTTCTATACTTACGCTCCTGCTGATCGGCATTGTCCTGATAGCCGTGAGAGACAATAAAGATAATGCCCTGTATAGTGAAGAAGTCAAACGATTATTTAACCTGTACAAAGCAGCACTCGATGGCAAAGACCGGAAGGTCGCATTGCAAGCAGGGAGAGCCTACTACTCCTTTGCAAGGAAAGGCGGCCCACCTACCGCTTCCGATGAACAAACCATGGCTAATGACCTGAGCACAATGCCGCTTGAAGTATTTCTCGGCGAAACAACAGAGACAACCGTCCGTGACACTGCACTGCCCGGAATTACCGTATCAAACTAATCTTTAAACTGTTTATAAAACGTCATCTCATGGACTTCAAAGACGAAATCAAACTCTTCTCTGAACGCGTAGAGAAACTCAAAGATCAGATCCTCACCGAAGAGGCCACCAAGAACGCATTCATCATGCCCTTTATCAAACTCCTGGGTTATGATGTCTTCAACCCTTTCGAAGTAATGCCTGAATTCATTGCTGATATCGGTATCAAAAAAGGTGAAAAAGTAGACTATGCCATCATGAAAGACGGTCAGCCCGCCATCCTCGTGGAATGCAAGCATTGGAAGGAAAGCCTCGATCCGCACAACTCACAACTCTTCCGGTACTTTCATACCACACCGGCGAAGTTTGGACTGCTTTCCAATGGCATCATCTATCGCTTCTATACAGATCTTGTACAGCCGAATAAGATGGATGAGAAGCCGTTCTTCGAATTCAACGTCACCGATATCCGCGATAACCAGGTGGAAGAGCTCAAGAAATTCCACAAATCGTATTTCGATGTCGGTAATATCCAAAGTACCGCCAGTGATCTGAAACATATGAATGAACTGAAGGCGCTGATCGGCGTGGAGTTCCAGACCCCGACCGAAGGACTTGTACGGCATTTCGCCAAACAGATCTATCAGGGCATGCTGACTACCCGCGTCATCGAGACATTCACTGATCTTACCAAACGATCCTTACAGCAATATATAAATGACCTGATCACCGAGCGATTACAATCCGCCTTGCAAAAGCAAACAGAAGGTGCCACGGCTCAACAAGAATCGATAGAACCAGCAGAAGAAAGCAAGATCGAAACTACAGTCGAAGAGCTGGAAGCATATCAGATCGTGAAGGCCATCTTGCGGCAGAAGATCAAAGCCAGCCGGATCGTTCACCGGGACGCGCAATCTTATTTCGCAATCCTGCTGGATGATAACAACCGGAAACCGATCTGCAGGTTGTATCTCAATGGATCGAAAAAGTATATTGGAGTGTTTGATGAGCAGAAGAAGGAGACGAGGATGGAGTTGGCGACGGTGGATGACGTTTTTCTGCATGCGGAACTGCTGGTGAAGACGGTGGAGGGATATGATAAAATCTCGACAGAATCATCTTTTTAAACTTTCTAACTATTTTATATGTACACAAAACTTATCCTGCTATTCGTCAGCACATTCTTATTTTTTTGCGCATGTACACCAACCAAATCATTCTTGTATACTGCAAAAAATGCCACAGCAATATATAAAGACCCCGGACTGACCAAAAAGATGATGACTGTTCCCGCAGGCCGACAGGTACTTGTAGAACATGAAAACCCCTGGGGGTTAGTATATTATGAAAAGATTCGTGGATACACCGATTTAAAGGAATTCAGAAAAGCCAAAAATATCACAAGACGGCAATTAAAACATTTGCTATCGTCAACGGATTCAGTCAATGTATTTGCTGCAGATAACCCCGCAGATTCTACCTACAAACCCGCTACGGTTGGCAGCGGCTCTGCAAACGTGATAGAGGGTGTTAAAAGCATCCCTACCAGCGGTTATAAGCCAGTTGCGGTCAAGGGCTACACACGGAAAGACGGAACGTATGTCAAGCCTCATACCCGAAGTGCTCCCAGGCGAAGATGAACATAACTAACCTGATTTCATTAACCTTTAAATGTTATACTATGCCACAGCAAATCTTCTGCATTAACCGGATCGATCACACGAGTCCACACTACCGAATCACGCATGTCGGTTGGCCAGGAAAAAAGATCACCGCAGCGCAGGCTATCACAAACATTGAGCAAAAGCGGGAAAGCTACTTTGTGAAAGCAAAAGGCGCTACACATTTCGTCGATGTGATCGTAAAATACAGAGAAGGAAGGCCATATCTGACGACAGAAGCAGATGGTGATAAGCAGGACAATCTGCTGAGCCTGCCAGATTGCCCTTAATTCTTACGAGAGGTGCCGGCTCGTTGATCCGAGCCGGCACCTCTATTGCCAGAACTTACTGAAAATTCATAACCCTGTGTGCATTCTCCTCCAACCCAGCATCTCGTCAAAAAAAATCTCCACGCTATGACAAGAAAGCTATGCCATGTGGTGCTGATCCTTATCCTTGTGTCAAATACCGTCCTTGCACAAGCAAAAAAACTACCCAAACCTACTACGCTGGACGAAGCGATCGCTTACCTGGATACAATCTTTGCCGACAGTGTAAAGACAACCGTGCAAAAGATGACCGAAGATCAGTTCACGGCAAACTATCATTTCTCCCTCGGTATGTCCATGCGTAATAACTGGGGACTCTGGAAAGGCTCTAAACTGTCGAAGCATTTCAATTCGCTGGGAATTCATCATCCGGATGATATGAGTGGCATCATCCTGACGAGCTTTCACCGCAAGCTGCAGGGAAAAGATATCGACCTGCAGGGGCAGATCAGAAAGAGCCGCGCTTACTGGCGGGCGAACTCGGTGCCCCTACCAGCCGGCTATCCGGATGGTATTAAGAAACTCAACTTTACCGCGCGGTATGGTTATGCCGCAGCTGATAGCCTGCCAGGTATGATCCACGTGGCTGAAGTGCCACGCAAAAAAGAGTACTGGTTATATGACATCAACTGGGGTTGGAAACAGGCAACCATTGATCAGATAAATGAACTGGATAAAACGGCGGAGAACAGGAAGCAGTGGGTAGAGTCTTTTTATGGAAAACAGTAACGCTTAAAAGTCCTGTTAAAACAATTGCATCCGGCAATAACACCGGTCACAACACCGTACTTTATCAACCAACACCTCATCACCAAACCCAACCACATGAAACTGCTCTTTATCCCTGACGTGATCATTGCGTCCGTCACAAAACCGTTACTCCCCCTCTTTGCCATTGTTTCCATGCAGCTGCCGCGCACCAGTTTTGCGCAGTCATCCGAGTTTATACATCATGAAAATGGTTTAATCTATTCACCGAAAACGATCGGGCAACTGAAATATATTGTTGACTCGCTCAACCTGAAGTTCAAGGTCTGTAATGCAGATCCGGTTTATTTCGCAAAAGCGCAAACCATTGGTCATTTTGTGTCCCTCAGAGGAGCCGCCTGTAAAGCGCTGAAGAAGGATATGGAACAGGGAAAAACCCTCGCTGAGCTTCGCAACAAATACAAGGATCTAAACATCGTTGAAAATATTTGTGTGATCCGTTACCGGGATACTAATCCGGCAGGCAAAGACTTTATTGGCTTCAGGAGCATTGGCATGAATGCACACGCCGAACAACATCTATCTTTCCATTCCGGGCTCAACAAATATGAGGGAGCACTCGCGGGAAAATGGGTTGTCGACTATGAACCGCGGTCATACGGCTTTCCCAGGGAGCTGGAAGCCTTTTTCATCACCCGGGAATTTGAAGCGCCCCGTATCCCTCAACAATACGCACGCTGGATCCAATATGCCGATTGCCTGGTTGATACCACCGCACAGATCTTTTCCGAAGCAGCTCTTAAACGTGGCGGCTGGCGCTTTCCTGATGAAAAACGGGCACCGTACATGAACGAGTTTGAAACATATCTCAATAAATGCAGCAGTAACAAAGAAGGAGACACAATATTGCTGTCTGGCGCGGATGAATCAAAACTGCGCCTGTTGGCCGAAGCAGCCTATACCGAGGCGATGAAAACCGGAAACAGTTCATCCGCTCTCGAAACATACTTTGAAAAACACGGCGCTCCGGATCGGGCCCTTGCACTGAAACGAAACCGGATTGTAGTAGGGTCCTGTAGCCAGGATACCCGTCCACGCAATCACGCCCTCAACATCGCACGACTCTCCGCCGAAACCGTCAAATGGGAAATCTTCCTCCGCGCCCATCTCGATATCATGAATGACAAATTCGAACGTGCTTCCGACGGCAGCTATGCCTGGGGAGAACGACAGACCTATCTAAAAGAACTGGAAGTGCTGGACATACAGGTAGCGGATCTTTTACTCGGCATTTCTTTACGGATCTCCAATCCTGCGGCTAATCATTATGATGGCTATATCGGCCGCGTGGGGCGGGCACTGGCAGAATACAAAGATCCGGATGGCATTGAACAAATGATGGAACAAGTGATCAGCGATGAAAAGGTTGATCTGTATAACCGGACGTTGATGTATTATTTGTTTTTGAATTATAATCATTATCTGAAAGATGAAGCGAGGAAGAAGGAGAATATGGCGAGGATTGACCGGGTAAAAGAAGGTCTGGTAAAGAAACTGGTTAACACCGATGTAGGTAATGCTTCAAGATAGAACGCAGCAGTAGATTTGCTGCAAGCTGCTTTACGTCGTTCACTATCCAAACCGCCAATATGCACAAAGCTATTTTCCGTTGGTTGCCGCTTCTTTCACTTTGCTTTTCATGTAAACAATCGATTGAACGGGATGCCATGATCACATCCATGCAACAAAGTCTTGAAAAGGCTTCACGAACTATTCATTCGATGAGCCAGATCACTATTGCCGAGCTTGAGAAAAAACAAACGTCTCCGGGCTCTGCTGCTAAGGCTGAAATCTGGCTACCAAAAGCAGAACAAGCAGATCATTACAGGAATAAACTGGTCCACGAGATCGAGCGTATCGCAAACAGTTGCAAAGAGAATGGAGGTCCCTGTAAAGAAAGCGAGCTTGCGCGACTGAAAAATAGCTTAAAAGAATACGAAGACTCCATTCTGAATACAGACGGCTTGATCAACGCTGAATTTGCAGGCAATTTTTCTGACTCCTCTGCTAACCGGGAAGGCCTTGTTTCCATTTCAAACAGGTTGAATACGCGGAATAACTTCAGCCAAACCGAATGGGCCGCCCTTTTCGCACAGCTCAGATTGGCCGTAACTCAAAATGCGCACTCAGTAATTCGCTTTTGTAATGAACAGGTCACCGACCCGGGCTTTTATTATACGGTTTATTCTGCGATTGTCGCTCAAAACAGCGGGACTCTACTTCCAGGTGAGCAACTGGAGATCACTGCAGGTATTGGCGCATTTTCCCGGAGGGCACAACCCAAAGCGTTGATCAATGGCAGGCCTTGTGAACTGCGGGAAGATGCAACATTCAAGTATCTGATCAGACCCAAGGGTAAGCCAGGTGTTTATACCATACCGGTGGTGTTGGATTTTGTGGATGAAGAAGGGAAGCCGATGAAAGTTAGTAAGACTGTTACTTATCGGTTGTTGCCTGCGGTGGACTAATTTGGGGTTACTCATGCCTCCCACTTCCATCTACCGTATCAGCATCACCGTCCCTCTTTCACTCCTCACCACATCTCCCTGCAACTGATACGTTACCACCCACACAAAAACATTACTATCCTGCAGCACACCACCATATTTTCCATCCCATCCCTTAAACCGGTCACTGGTAGAAAATATCGCCTGGCCCCAACGGTTATATACAGTCAGTTGATACTTCACCACCTCTCCGCCAATGACGGGAAGGAAAAGATCATTCTTTCCATCATTATTCGGTGTAAAACCTTTGGGTACATGCAGACCCAGCAAACATTCCTTTCCCTTGACCACGATCGTATCAGTGCCGATGCATCCTTTTGCATCGGTAACCTTCAGCCAGTACTCGCCGGGTCTTGTAACGGAGATAGACGGCAAAGTTGCACCATTATTCCAGCTATAAGATGAATAAGTATGTTGCGCACGGATCACCAGTGAACCATAACTGCACACGGCTGTGTCTTCCGGCAAAAATCCACGCGGCGCAGGAAGGATCTGCGTGATCATCGTCGTATCGCTCGCTTTACACTGGTAGATATTCCACGCGGTTACATAGTAGGTTCCGGTGGATGTTACGTTGAACGATGGACCGGTACTTCCATCCTGCCATAAAAATGTGTTATGATTACCCGCCTGCAGCAACCGGCTGCTGCCTTCACAAAGTTCATTGTTCTTGTCAAGCGATACGACGGGAAGGGACCATACATTGGTTACGTTCATCGTGTCGCGGGAAGAGCAACCCTGCGCATCGGTTGCAATAACCGAATACGCACCAGCATCATGCAAATATAACGTAGCAGTACTGGCACCGTTCGACCATTGGTATTGCACAAAACCGGCACCGGCATCAACAAATGCGCTGTCTCCTTTACAAAAACTTTGATCCGGCCCCAGCGCGATCACCGGTGAATGATTCACTTTCACCCTCACTGTATCATACGCAAAACATCCGGGCTGCTGTTCCGCTTTCAGGAAATAAGCTGTGTCGATATCCGGACGCACGATCACGGAAGCACCGGTTGTGGTATTGATATTATAGCTGTTGCTCCACTGGTAATTGATAAACCCGGAAGGTGCATCCAGGTGCAGTGTATCGTTATTACACTTGATCCGGTCAGGGCCGATATCAACACTCACATCAAGGGCGCTGATAACGATCGTATCCTCAAACGCGCTGCCGCAATTATCGCGAACGTGCACCCAGTAAGTACCCGGTGACGATACATTGAAAGTGGAAGCTGTACTGCCGTCCTGCCACTCATAAACGGAATAAGTGTTACCCGCATTCAACTGCAGGCTTGTTTGTGCGCAAATCACCGTATCCCTGCCAAGAGATACCGGTTGCTGTCCTCTCACAATACTGATGTTCATTGAATCCATCGCCGGCAGATCGCAGCTGCTGCCGGTCAGGCTTGCATATAGTTTTCCCTGCCAGTTGATATTCTTAAACCAGATCCTCGTGGAAGAGTCGCTCGTTACCCGCATGCTGTCTATCGCGCTTTTGTCGATGTTCCAGGCAACCCGTGCGCCACAGGCAAGGTTCTTAAACGCTGTGAAGTCGAGGTAGGTTCCGCTGCCACAGATGCTGCCGGTGCCGTGTATGCTGACGGTATCGCAATAGTTGGTTTGTTTGCAGGGATTCAGGCTATTTCCGGTGAGGGTATCTGCGATGAGGAGATTCTGTGGCACCTCTACCAGCATGTTACCGACGTATTTGTTATAGTAGTAGTAGCCGGGATCTTCTATAACATTGAAATCATCTAAGTGAAACAGGCTGGTATCGGTTCCCAGGCAGGCGGAAGCAGTATCACTGTCATGCATTTTTCTGAACTCAAAATAGCTGGTGATATTACTGGCAGCGTCTTCCTGGAAATTTGTTTGCACATACGCATAGCTTTTGTCTTTGAAGATCGCAAAGCCATTGTTACCCGGCATGCCTCCTTCCAGATACACTTTTCTTTCTTTTAGGATCTGCTTGTTTTCTATCGAACCGAAATACACATTCCCCACATATGAGCCGATATATTCCAGCATGGTAAACAATCCTTTCCCGGAGGGTGCAAACGTGATCGTGCTGTTATAGTAATTGCTTTTAAGGGTCGAGCTGACGGTGTAGGCATCTACAAGATCAAACTGCGCATCAAATTCCACTACACCAAAATGATCGATCACCGGGAAAGGCGCACTGAAATCACCGAACAGTCCGCCAGTAAAAATATAGTGCCCATTAGCCAGGCGATGCCATTGATTTTTCCATGCCGTGAAACTTTTATAGAATTCGACATTTTCGTTTGAATACACCGGTCTGAAAAACCGGTTGGCGATCGTGGTGCCATCACTATACCGCAAACGTGAGATATTGATAGCGCCTGATGTCAGCGGGTAAGTTGAACCACGGCTGATCCCGACCAAAATCACCTCACCGTTCTGTACCATGGCCGACACACCTTCCGCACCACCCTGATAGGATCCATCATTCTGGTAATTTGCATCCCATACAGGTTTTCCCAGACTATTCAACCGTGCAATGGTTTCGATTTTGCCGGAACTGAGATTGGACCGGCTGGTACCGCAAATGATCAGATCTCCATTCAGCCCTTCTACCGCAGCCTTAAGATCAAACGTAAAGGTTCCCGTCGCACTGTTGAAGATGCTTATGTTGGATTTTAAGGTATTCCTCCAGATTTCATTACCATTATTATCAAGGCGGTAGATCAGGGTATTGTAAACCGAGGAACTGCCGTTGGTATTCCAGTTCGCGCTGCAAACGATGTCTCCATTTGCAAGCTCGATCACACCTGTGATATACATCAGGTTCTGCGGCGTGTTTGACAGGTCAACAAACTGTTTCACCCACGCTATATCTCCGCGGGCATTCAGCCTTGCCAGCACGCCGTATTGGATCCAGGAGGGTTGGGGAAAGTTTTTTGTACTGTCCCACAGCAGCAGGCCGACGAGTACTCCGTCATCAGCTGTCGTGGTAACTGTCTGCACATACATCACCGCGTTTTTTAGTCCGATCAGTTTTACAAAAGAAGTGTCTTCACATTGCCCGCCCGGGCGGGCAGAAAGAGATGGTTTTGACCTACGCCTGGCAAGCTCGTTCTTTAATTGTTGTTGTAATGCGGGTGATGTCCTATTGCCAGGAGCCGCAGCGGTGAAGCGGACGGTGTTGGTCAGATGCGGAGGGTTATTGGCAATGGCGCGAAGATCTTTCAGCATTTGAGTGCGCTGGGTTTCGTTTGCCGGCTGGGCGTAGAGACCGGAACCCAGCAAAAGACAGGTACAAAGGATCAGGGTGGTGTGGAGCAGTCGGTTCATGGAACCGAAAAATAGAGCTTTTTTGGGAAGGGAGAAAGGCGCTGAATAATGCATTGACCGGCGTATTCCCAGAGTGTTTTAGAGAGACCGGCAAAAAATATTAATAATCCCCATCAGCGTAACGACGGATGATCAGCCAAAATGTTGTTTATTGACAACAAAATAGCCAGATTTGTTGAGAATAAACAACATTTGAATAGTGAAGCGCTGCCTTTCTCCCCTATCGTATGAAAAACGTCAGACAGGCAACAAAGCAGCAAGCCCGACAGCCCAGCTCGGAAAATGTATACGGATTGACAAAATCACTGTACTATAACTTTTTATCCCAACATTATAAGACATACTTTCACCAGTTGTTTTTACAGCGTATGATTATGATTTGCTTTACCGGGCGTAAAACGAATGATCCTTTCATCTTTTTTTGCAATACAATATTTTCCGGATAAAAAACCTTCATACTTTGCCTATAACTTTGGGCTTTACCTTACTATCACCTATGCGAATACTTTTGACCGGACTTGTCCTTAATCTCACAACAGTGGTTTGCGCCCAAATCACGGCAGAGGACTCAATTGATCCTGAGTCAAAGGCGGACACCGTCTATAGCACTGACACGCTGCTACCCTTCCACGGCCGGAAGTCACTTAACCTTCATGGATATGAAAGCCGCATAATTCCTTACAATAGCAAACGGCCGCTTTACGTAGCTGTCTCTTATCAGCAATCTTCTGTCTACCGTTACGAATATTTTCGCGTCGACTCATCAACTTATCTGTTCCGCGAATATTTCCGCAGTGCCAAGGGTTCCAGTAATAACGGGTTAAAAAGCTCCGGGCATTTATCTGTTCATCCAGGGATTGCCGACTCATCCAAAAGTTATGGGCGGCCAGCCAGCGGTAACGGGTTGAGTATTGTCACGCACTACTTTCCGCCTTTTCTAAAACAGGGTGTTTGGGAAGAATACCAGGACTCTCTTTTTTGCCACCGATACCTGACTGGCAATTACAAGGACAATAAGCGTGTGGGGATCTGGAACGAATTCATCTATAGGCCCGGTTCTGACAATTATCATCTCTCACAGCGCAATTATGACATTGATTCAACCGCCACTATCACCACATCCAATCTTGCGGGTTACGCTCCTGTCGATACTATTACCGCTCTTCTGCAGGGTCGCTGGATGCTCGGATGCGAAGACGATGCAGACCGGAGAATGCAGATAAGCAAATGCGAAAAACGCGGCGATGGTTCTTATGGCGACGACTGCAATGACCGGTTCGGAAACGAAAATCACTATGAACTGCGCCCCGGAGGATTGTTCAAAAGGCAAAAAGGAGAAACCTGCAAATCATTTAAACAGAACGCCACTACTGGCAAGTGGCGGGTGTATCGTACAAAAGACGAACTGTTTCTTGAGATAAAACTGAGTAATGCGGCAGTTATCATCTATAAGATCTGGTACCTGGACCGGGAAGGTTCAATGCTGGCGGATCGCTTGTAAGGTTATAGGAGCGATATACTTTTCATTCCCGGATGGTTACTGAAAAATCCGCCGCACATTCTCCACCAGCAATACTGCCTGTCTAAATGATCTATCCGGAACCGTAGAAAAATCAATGTTCTCTGTCACCTCACTCAACCCCAGCTGCTCATCATCCAACTGAACCACATACAACTGATCCTTCCAATACAGATCGATCATCATAGCACCGGAATCAAATGAATGCACCTCGCATCTCGCACCATGCTTCGCTGCTTCCTGTACAATGGAATTGGCCACTTCGTCGATATCAAACGGCACAACCAGGTTCGCCAGTTCCTGATCATAAAACGCCTTCCAGTCTTTATAAAATTTCGTGGCGGGAAACTTCCTCGACCGCTCCTTCTTATAAGTCAGATGCACCACCGCATACCGCGATGATCCGTCCAGTAATTTAAACAGCACATCATCCCTGTCTCTCCGCAGACCAATTGCACTCACCTGCTTAAACCGTAACGGATGAAAGAAAGAAACTTCCCGCTTTAGTTCTTCTTCAAAGAATTTTCCGTTATCCGCAATCTGCCAGGGAGGAAACTGACTCAGATCGAGGTACGCTGCACTTTCGGGACTTACCAGTCGCAGCACCAGATCATCGCCTACAAACCCCAGTACAAGCATATAGGCTAATGAGGAATACCCGTCGAAGGACATCTGTACTAATAGGCCCTCTTCAGGAAACTCCCGTATACGCCGCTGATCAAGACTGCGCGCCAGCGTCTCGAATTCACGAGCATTGGCAGCATCTGCACAGGCCCAACGGCCATCATAATACCACATATCATTCGAAACAATCGAAAAATATCCGACCAATTCATCTTTCCAGAAAACGGCGCAGGAGTTGCTCATGGATTAAACCTACAATTTATAAATGATTGGCGTGCAGTTTCCCGGTACCTCAATATATTTTCCTTTGCTTCGCTGCAACCTGGGGTTCCTCCTTCGGCGGACACGTCCCGCAGATTTCGCAGATTCTATCATCCCTACTATCGCAATAGCTGCTCAGAAAGTGTAAACCCCGACATTCGAATCCGCAGATCACGCAGATGACACTCGGTTATCAGAGACTGATCTGCGAAATTCCATCTAATAACATGAATAACAGAGTGTGTCATCCCGGCCGGGCGACCTAAGCCATTTTGCTGTAATCGGAATGCCAGAGCCGGGAGCCCCACAAATAGCGGAGGTCCCGGCTCTGGCTTGCATTAACTTCGATAGTGGCTGAAATTTGCCCGGCCTGCCCGCTGAAGCTTGGCGGAGGCGGTGCCGGGATGACAGCTTTTTGTTAGCAATCTTGTTCTATATTTCCTGAATATTTTATGATCTGCGGGACGTGTGCGCCGAAGGAGGAACCCTACGCCACTCTCATTGGATACATGTACCCCAAAGAAGACCCAAGCCCCCTCAATGGTACTTCTTACCTACAAGTAAATAATACCATCAACCCGTGATTTAATACAAACAGATGCCCGCCCTGCAATTGTACCTTTGCCGTTGAAATGCCCCAAAAATTACCTGTATATTCTATTCGCACGATCAAAGGCGCAGATGGCAAACCCGCAGAATTCATCATTTGCAGGTTTGGCGAATACCTCGCGCAAAGAAAGTACCTGCTGCAGCCGCATGGTCATTCTTTCTATCACCTTGTCTTTTTTACAAAGGGTGCAGGTAAACAGGCCATTGATTTCACAAGCTTTATGGTTAAACCCGGACAGATCTATTTCATGAACCCCGGACAGGTGCATAGCTGGCAATTTTCAGGTGAGGTGGATGGGTACATCGTCAATTTCTCCGAAAGCTTTTTCGATTCATTTTTTAAAGAACCGAATTACCTGGAACGATTCCCCTTTTTTGGCGGCTATGGAGACGACCAGGTAATACACCTCAGCGGACATTGGCTGACAGAAGTAACAACATTGTTTGAACGATTATTGAACGAATTAAAACCGGTGAAAAACCATGCAACGGAAATGATCCGTACCCTCTTGTTGCAACTTTTTATCACCGTAACCAGGCAGATCGAACCGACCAGGTTAAAGCAACTGTCAAAACCAGGATTCACCACACTCCGGAATTTTCAAAAACTGGTGAATGAACATTTCACCACCTTGAAATTGCCAAGCGAGTATGCTGCACGTTTATACGTTACGCCAAACTACCTGAACGCACTGTGCAGAGACCTGCTGGGAAAATCCGCCGGCGAGATCATCCGCGACCGCATCATGCTGGAAGCAAAAAGATTACTCATCAATGCGGACCTCAGCATCAGTGAGATCGCCACACTGATGAACTTCCAGGATAATTCATACTTCACCAAATTTTTCAAGAAGTATACCGGTAAAACACCTGAAGACTTCCGGAAAGATTTTTACATCGGCCATGAGGCCGGGTAAAACAAGATGGTCGATGGTCGATGGTCGATGACCGATGGCGGATGAACGATGGCCGATGACCGATGGCCGTTGGCCGAAGGCAAACTTTAAGATTGAAATTGATACTATCATTAGCATAGAGGGTTACCAATAGCGGACTATTGTATTCCCGGCCAACGGCCATCGGTCATCGGCCATCGAACTGGTGCACCGGAGATTTTTATTAACACACTAAAGATCCTGACGCTGTATGGCTTTTAATGTAAATGAAATCGATCACGGCTTATTGGTGGAGAACATGCCTGATATGATCCTCTACCTCGATATGAATAAGAAATTGCTGTCCACCAATCCCGGGGGCAGGCAGTTCCTGGAAATGATCGGCTGCACTGATCCCCTGCCGGGTGATGATGTGCTGGCCTTTTTCCCCGAAAAAAAGCGGGGCTTCTTCATACATGAACTCGATAAACTGAACAGAGGAGAAGTGTTTTTATTCGAAGACATTTTCCAGCATGATCAGAACACCTCCTATTTTGATATTGGCCTGTATGCCCTGTCTGGTTTGGATGGCAAACAGATCGGGTTCTGCATTCTGCTTAGGGATACCACCGATAAACGGCAGGTGGAGGAAAAATATCGCCGGCTGTTTCATGACAATCCGATGGTCATTTATGTGATCCGCTTAAAAGACCTCGGTGTACTGGAGGTGAACGAAGCCGCGATCAAACAGTATGGTTTTTCACGGGAAGAATTCCTGCAAAAAACTGCGCTTGACTGGCGACCGGAAGAAGACCGCGAAAAATTGAAGGAATATTTACAGCATGTTCAAATAGGCGGTGATGATGGACCCGCCGGCGTATGGCGGCATGTACTTAAAAGCGGGCAACACATCTATATGGAGATCTGGCTTCATCGTACCCGGTATAACAATGAAGATGCCGTGCTGACCATCGCCCAGAATGTTACAGAAAAACTGGAACTCGAGCGGGCACTGGAGGAAGAAAGAAATGCGCAGCATCAGCAGCTGACCGAAGCCATCATCACGGCGCAGGAAACCGAAAGAGCTGAGCTCTCCAAGGAACTGCATGACAATGTGAACCAGCTATTGGGCGCATCCAGGTTATACCTCAGTGCAGCAAAGAACTCTTCGCCGTCCCGCAAAACCGACTTGATTGACAAATCCTCCGGTTATATCCTCGATGCGATCGAAGAGATCAGGAGATTATGCAAAAACCTGGCAAGTCCCTTACAGCGTTTGCTCACATTGGAGACGGCCCTCCTAAGCCTGGCCGAAGACCTGATGTATGTATATGATCTCTCCATAAAAGTGGAGGTCAACCATTTCGAATCGGCCAGGCTTCATGATAAGTTCCGGCTCAATATTTACAGGATCGTGCAGGAGCAGTTGAACAATATCATCAAACATGCAAATGCCACCAATGCCACCATTGTATTATCCGCGACCGGCAACAGCATCCGCATAGAGATCACTGACGACGGCGGAGGCTTTGATACCACGCTGCAGAGAAAAGGGATCGGGTTGGCAAACATTCAAAGCCGCGCTGAATTGTATAATGGAACAATGGAAGTGGTTTCGGCACCGGGTGAGGGATGTAGGTTGGTGGTGGAGTTTCCGGGGAGTGAGGGGGTTTAAATTATGGAGTGGTCATTTATATTGGTCGCAGCGTTCGTTGCGATGTTAAAGCTGAGGTTGCTGGATCAGGACTTGAGTCGAAGATGAGAATATTCTATTCTGTATATAAATCTATGCTGTCAGCTTGATGTTGTTCGGAATTTCCGACTGTTCGTTTTTTGCGAACAAGCGGTTTTTCCGAACAATAATTTGTTTGGATTAATGTAACAACCCACAAATTGGTGCTTGAAAGTGTTGCCGTTTACAAAATCTCGTACCCGTTAATGTCAGTCGGTATCGAAAGTAAAAAGCAAATCACTTTACGTGGTTCAATTGAAAACGTTTATCACTGTTGATCGAGCGTTCTTTTGCGACACTTTTTGCGACACAATGGTGTCGCAAAAGCTGGTTTTGCGACACCATTTTTGACGCAAAAAAATAAGCTCTTAAATATCAGGAATATAGGGCGGAGAGAATTGAAGGTTTTGCGACAATATGCTAGTGGATGATGTAAGCTTGCACGACAGTGAATTTCCCGGGATGATTGTTACCCAGTGATCTGATCAGGGATAATACAACTCAAACTCATTATTCTTTGCCTTTTTGAGAATAATCTGCAAAAACGCCAAAAATATTGACCGATGAGCGCATTATTAAGATTACGAGCCGGATCGACGGAAGACAGATTGCGAATGATATAGCTCAAGCCATCATGCGAAATTTCTCTAAGAGTTTAGCTTGTTCTTCTTTGAAGATTGCTTCACTTTTGAATTCTCTTTCAGCCATTGTACTTGCCGGAGAGCAGTCTCATAAGAAACCGGCGGCTGGGCTGCAATGATGCGGCTACCTCTTAACGCGAGTTCCTCAAGCGAGATCTTTAATTCAGCTTCTGGTATCATTTAACAATGTTTGGCTGCAAAATATAAAAAAATAAAAAAGACCGATCGCTGCTTTGCGATAATCGGTTCCAGGAATCTCTTTAATTGATCGAACGCCGTCACCGAGGTGGAAGGCACCGCAAGCGCTACCGTACTTTTCATCGCATCCTTTAGTGCGTAACTGAGTTCTGCAGCTGCTCCTCCATCGTGGCAATATATAGCAACGCGTTCAGCTGAAGAAGAAGACATGGCTGTCTGCAAACGTTCCTGCTCTGCCTTTCTTCCGACGAGTTTTCCATGAGAAAGGTTTTGGCAATGATAGGATTTGGCTGAGTTTGATTTTTTAAACTCAGCCAAATCGGTTTAAGATAGAAGTATTTTGGCTGGTTTGAAAAGCTGTTGTCAACCAAATTCTTTTGTACGGCGTTTTGATCACTCTGTTGAATGGTTTACAAAGTACCCAAGGTGTGAAACTGCGGATCTGGTAAAAGAACCGGGACAAAGAATGGACGTTTTATGGGTGTATCGATTTTGTGTAAGAAATGGATAGAAGTGATCTTCTAACCTACATGCATATTTATTATCGATTCTATACTACTTATATTGCGAGTTCTTTTTATAAGCCACACAGTTCGGCAATACTAAATTGCCCACTCCAAAACTCTTCGCTAGTGTATTTCGCAAAAGCACTGAAATAAGCAAACCCAGCGGGTGTCAGTTTCAATTCGAATGTATCCAGTCTGTGTTCAGGTACTGGCAATTCTTCTAATTCCTGTGCGGTCAGGTTAACATAAACCCATGCATCATTTTCTCCTAGGATAGACTCTTTTCCTTCACCGTATCCAGTGTAGTACGCAGCAGACCCATCCCAAAACGATAAGCCGCTCAGGTATGGATCAGCTTTTAGCGGCTGAAGCAGTGCAAGCCTTGTAGTTAATTCTTCTTTATAAGCAGGAGAAACATGGACTATTACAAATTTGCAAGTTTCTATTTCGCTATCGGTGTATGCGGGTAGAAGAATGTAGTCAGTCGGTGTGTTTGAACGTGTCATGAGGATTGCTTAGCAATAAAAAGATTTCGTGATGAAAACATTGGAGTAGCTAATTGCCGCCCAAGTCATCAACATAATCAGAAATAAATTTTTCTAATGTTTTCCCTTGAATTGTTTTACTCCCTGACAACGCCGCGGCCATTGCTTCTTGAGCGATCTCATAGCAAGCATCCCAGACGGCTGTACTTGAGAATATCCGGTCATCCTGTTCGTCAGGTGTATAATTATCAGTCATGTTTACGAATTAGAAGATTAGGGCACAAATTGTATTTGGTTGTTATAGTCGGCAAAAATAGTATTGATGTGTGGGCATGATACTGTGACCAGCACGAATCAGGCAAATAACGACACCAATGCGTGAACCTTTATATATCGCGGAGATGGGATTGGAGGATAATCAAACTGACTCAAAGAAATCCAATGCGAAATCACAAAACTCTATAATGATACTTCTATCGGTTTCGAATTCTTTCCTATCCCCAAGATAGTTTTTCGATGTCGGGGTAATTTCGATGCCTCTTTCCAACTCTGTAAACGACACGCATTTGATGTGCTTCTTAGAAACCACAACAATATATGTATTCTTCCATGGGTAATCTTGCGCAAGGTCCTCCCGGCGAAAGTATCCGTCGGCCCTGAACTTCACCTCGATAAAATGGATCGTCTTTGTTTTCGGATTCTGGATCACAAGATCCGGCATGGAACTGATCTCCTTTGCCTCAGGCGACTTAACACCCTGCAACAATTCCATAATTCCCGGAATCGTATTTTCCATTCCGTATTTGAAGACTTTATAGCGGAGAGCCAGGAACAACTCTTGTATCAGCGTTTCAGCGATTCTTCCCTTGATCATGCTGAACCGGAAATGATATTCGCGATCGGTCATTCCGGTTGAGGGAGCTTTTCTGTTTTCTTTGTCGTAGTAGCAGTCGTAGCAGAGACCTTTTTCGAATTTTGTGTAGGAGCTACAGATAATGCAGGAAGGCATAAGTTATGTTTCCGTAAAAGACTCTAATGGAAAAGACTCTTTTATTCCACGTCTATTTATCCTGTTCTGAAATTACGGTTAACTTTATCTACTTGCGTATAAATTATCGATAATCTTTTCTTGATTAAAGGTAGGTTGACCCTGCCGAGAGTAATAACTAGAAAATCTAGATATGATATCTTTAATAAAAGGCGAAGAAATACTCGCTATTTTAGTTATCTGTTCATCATATTTAACCGATTGGAGACTTTGAAAGTCGATAACATAGCCGCTAGGATTTAAATACGGCGGCAAATAATGGTAGCGATAACTTCCATTTCTTACAAACTCACCAATTTTACCTTTGTCTATTTCACCATTTTTATTCAGACACATCGTCTTGATATCGAATTCGAGAACTGAAGCAAGCAACATCGTATCAGACTTCCTAAAAGCAATCTTCTTTCCTAATTCGGCACCTTGCCCTGGCTTATAATTAATTACGATGTCACAAGCTGGAGTAAGGATTATAAACATCGCTTTGTTATATCTGATAAGATCTCCGGTATGAAAATTTGACTTAATTGCAGGCCTTATATAAACCTCTGATGGATGATATTGTTGAAAATCACCTACCGGGTCAATCTCTAGATATTCCTGGAAATGCGAAAGTATATATCTTAAAAGAGTATCCGGATTATTATCCTTTGTCCAGAGTTCAAGATCATTAGACAAGTGATTCCAGAATATTTGGGTTAGCTTTGTGTCGATCTTTCCAGCAGGCTTAAGTAAGCTTGTTATACCGGTATTATATATCAGAATTATCTCCTCCAGAATTGATGTTAGTTTTTCCGTTCTAAGCCTCTTCTTAAGTAAAATATTTTCCGGAAAAGTATCGATTTGATCAATACTTCCGGAGTAAATTATGATAGGTATTCTAAGTTTTTGATATACATCCTCCACGAGTTTTTTACCTTCCAACTCGTCACTTCCCGAAAGCTTTAAATCAATGATAGCAGCGTCATAGTAGGGGGTTTCAAGGGCTTTTTTGCCTTCATCGAAACTTTTACAAATCGTATATGTAAACTTATACTCAGACTTTTTATTATGCTGATATATATTGTCCTCATAGGTCTGGATCTGAGCAGTCTCATCTTCGATAATAAGCAGATTTATTTGATTCATAACTATTGAATTTTCACTTCAATTTTAAAAAAAGCTCCTTCTTCAGAAAAGATGGCCTTCAGATCGCCGTCATTTCTGCTAATTGCTTCGCCAGAAATAGCCAGACCCAACCCGGTGCCCCCTCCCGATTTGTTGCTGAATTCCGGCTCAAAAATCACTTCACTCTCTATAAACTTTTTTTCAATACCGGGGCCATTATCGCGATATTCTATTATTAAAGACTCCTCATCTTCGTAGACCTTGAAATGGATATTCTTTTGCTTTCCACTTGTCGATTGAAGCCAATGTATACTATTGTCTACTAGATTGGTAAATGCAATGTAAAAATCTTCTTGCCAACCGTAACAGGTGAGATTAATGTCGCAATCTATTTCATAAAAAATTTCTTGACTTTCAAGTTCAGAAAAGAATACATCTCTAACGTTTTCAATTACCTTTCTTACGTTAAAATCTTTTTTACGGTCTCGTTTCTTAGCCGACAAAGGATCTAATTTCCCAAAGAGCTTTATGAAAATGTCACTTTGTTCATCGATTACACTTAATCTGCTTGTTATTCTTTCCAAAGTCTCTTGATCATATTGTTCAATCAGCTCGTTTTTCCATTCTGTAATTAAAGGAATTTGATTTTTAAAATATCCTAGCGGCTTTCTACCCTCGTGGAGAATCACATTCACAATTTTCCCAACAGTTGCTTGCCCTTGATACATCGCGATAGCCTGCTTCAAATCTTCCGCTATCTTGTTGTTTTTCTCTTCTTTTTCTTCAATAATTTTATTAATCTCGTTTTTCTTGATCTCAGCAACCCCCAAGGCGTCTAACTCTTTATTAATATTTTGCTTAAGGTCTTGGAAGTTATAGAGAACATCAATTTTTTTGCTTAAATCTCGGTTACTCCTGCCCAAGCCAACACTTTGCCTATACATAAAACGTCGTTCCTCTAGCTTGATGAGGATCTGTTTACATATTTCTTGAAGGCCAAAATATTCAGGGGTTTCGCGAAGCCCATCTCTTGCACTTTTTTCCTCAAGCCCGGAGTTCTCTTCAGATTGAATATGAATAAACCCTATAACCTGCTCACTTCCTATTTTAAATGACGGGTTTTGTACGCGTTCCTTATCCAGCTCTAACCAATCATAACCCGCATCTCCTAGAGGGCGAATTCTAAATCCATTACGATAAACGCCTACCCCGTTGAAAGTGTCTAGTATTATTCTGGCCTCTCTCTTTCCCACGTATTCACCAGTACTGGGGTCTTTTAATCCCCGTTCTATCAAACCATCAATAGAAACTGAATCTCTGTCAAAAACACGGAAATCAACTTTTACTTCTCCGCAATAGGCCTCCTCATTTTTTCTACCTGAACTTTGGTTTAATTCTATTTTGAATTCAGTAATGTGTTCAACGGGAGCATCTTTTATTCTTTTATTTTCGAATTTCAACGTCGCAAGGCCATTCCCTTGTACATCCCCGCTAATCCTATAATCGAACAATTCAAATAGCGGATAAGGCTCTATTACTTCAGACGTATTTGCATGATCTTCCCACGGAAAATCTCCGAGCTCAAGTGTAATTTTGAAATTCTCTATATCGGCTTCTATATTGTGTTCATTCTTATCAATAGGAGGAATCAGCTTTTTCAACTCAAATTTTAAATTCTGAATTTGCTTTATTGTCCACTCCTGCAAGTGAGTTTCGTCTCCGACAATGATTATTTCTGTGCCACTTGGTTTGTTCGACTTGAAGTTCTCAATGAGAACATCTACATCCTCCAAATATTTAGCCTGTGTGAAATGATCCCAGATAAGGTATAATGTTGTTAAGTCTCCGGTTTCGTCGATGGTTTGTAATACAAGGTCATCTCCAATCATGGACGCGGAATAGCGGCCAATTCCCTTTTTACCTTGCATCACCCGCTGTTTTGGACTTCGAATCCTAGCAAGTTTATCATCAGTTGATGGCACCATCCATTTTTCAACTACAGTATCATAGGTCATACCATGCCCCTCATCTTTTACAATAACTTTTATTCCCTTTTTTCCATTCTTTTCGAATGGCAATAGCGATACTACACAGGACAAGGAATCTGCATCGTAAGCGTTTTTTACAAGCTCAACGATAGCCGCATATTTGTCTTTGATTAAATCTCGGCCGATTGTAATGATGTGCCTGCCTGCTGGCCGAATTTTAAAGTAGCCGTTTTTTATCTTATCGGGCATATAGATTTCATAATTAGGTTGGCAATAACAGAAGCCATAAGCGGAGGAACAGCATTTCCAATTTGTCTAAATGCTGGAGTCCTGCACACTCCTTCTTTTACCCCTTCAAAATAATAATCGTCCGGAAAAGATTGAATTCTAGCCGCCTCTCGAATACTTAAGGACCGATTTTGCTCCAAATCTGGATGAATATAGTAGTGACCGTCTTTTGCTATGTGCGCCACTACTGTTTGAGCATACGTTTCCTCAGACGCCACAACTTTAAACCTATCGAAAAATGAGCTTCTGTTTTGATGTGTTTTTAGACGCTCTGGCAGTTCGTTATAATTCAATCGGCACTTATCTCTATTCCATTTTTCCACAGCTATCCGATAAATTTCCTTGTCCTGTATTGACTGAGGTCGTGCAATATGTTGTGTTAATACATCAATACCGTTTCGGATGAGGGACTTATTAAGATATTCATTCGTTTTACCCTTATACTTTTGGAATTTGTTCTTTCCTTCACCGGCTTGAATTTTAGGTAAATCCGATAATAGATTTTTTACCACATTAATTCCACTAACAGTTATTTCTTCAAGATTTGGAATATTCAGAATCGAATGTGCCCGCCAACCGATAATAATAATTCGCTTTCTATTCTGAAGGACCCCAAAATTGTTAGCTTCCACAGTAAAAAGCTTCATTTTATAGCCCTTCTTCAAAAACAATTTTTCCATGTTTTTGAGATAAATGCCTTTTCCCGCAGACTTAAGTCCTATGACATTTTCAAAAACGAAGGCCTTAGGATTATATTTTTCAAGAAACTTTGCGTAATGAACGTACAAATAATTACGATGATCCCCCTTCATGCCATTAGAAGATCTTGCCCTACCAACCAACGAATATGCTTGGCATGGCGGTCCCCCTATTATGAGATCGACTGACTTCCCTTGCAATCTCTTTTCGATTGCTTTATGAATAGCAGCATTATGCTCTGCTCCAATACCAAGATTAATTACCGAGTCCAAGAGTTCTTGAGGTACAAAAGAGTATAATGTATTTCGGTCTATTTCGCCTTTTAAGTAAGAAACATAAGTATCATACTTACCAACGGATTTAAGATAATGATATGCAACTCGCGTTTTCAAGGTAAAACAAGCCGCCTTATCCAGTTCAACGTGAGCAACCGGCTCAAAGCCTGCTCGCATAAAACCTTCAGAAAGTCCTCCTGCGCCGGCAAATAAATCTATGTATCTAATGCTCATCTGTTAGCTTTAATTTCTTTTATGAGGTTATCCAGTACGGTTTCCTTTTGTTTGGATTTAAGATCACACTCCCATAAAACGATCACTTTCCAACCTGTATTTTGTATCAATTCTTTGCTTGTAATATCTTTTTCCCGGTTCCTGTTAATCTTTGCCATCCACCATTCGGTTCTTGTCTTTGGAATAACAAAAAATCTGCACCCCTCGTGTCCATGCCAGAAACAGCCGTTAATGAAAACAGCCGTTTTGTATTTGGGGAAAACCAGATCCGGCTTTCCGGGAAATCTTTTGTCATGAAGACGGTATCTAAGGCCTTGGGAGAAAAGGAATTTTCTTACAACCATTTCCGGTTTTGTGTTCTTAGCCCGGATACGGCTCATATTGAAACTTCTTTTCTCTTTGGAGTGAACGTCAGCCATTGGCTTTTTCTTTGGTAGAAACCAAAAGTTCTCTCACATCAACGTCCAGTATGCCTGCTATTTTTCGCAAAATCTCTAAGCTCGGTTGTGTGTTATTGTTGCAGTAATTAGTAACGACAACATAGCTTTTCTCGACCTTGTCTGCCAGCCAGGCCTGAGACCGTCCTTGCTCCTTTAAGATCTCTTTAATTCTATTCAGTTGATTTTCAGGCACTATCCTTTTCATGCTTACTTGCTAGGTTTTCATTTATCTCTGTGTGGGGCGGGAAGGATAAGGCTTGAAGGAATTCAAGGTATAATATTTTTGATTATAGTAAAATATTTTTTTCCGATATTTATTTATAATAAATTTTAATATACTTTTTTCTATGATTGATGTGGCAGAATTACTTGAAGCCTCCCTGGATGAGATCAGGAATCTGTTAAATGAAGAAGACACGACTGAATATCAAATCTATGTACCGAAATCAACTGTGTTGTTTTCGAGTGAGCGTACTGCAATAATAGAAGATTATATGTCGGCAGCTTACTCAGGTCAACTTTTAAGTGGGATCTCTGAAAAATTTGACTACGACGAAGTGTCTCCAGCAATACACGAAAGCATTGGCTTTTCGATAACTACAAAAGATCGAGACCTATTGGCGACGACTATTTTGGAGATTTCTTATTTGTATGGTAACGAGAGAGACGGTTTCGAGAAAAATGAATACGAAATAGTAGAGCAGTTTATTGACGATGTTGAAAACGATAAAATCATTCCTGCATGTCCATATTTTTTCGAGGTCAGGGATGAGATGCTTTCCGAAATCGAAGATGATGATAACGATGATGATTAACTATATGTGACTTATACTATTCTAAAATAAACAATACATATGAAAAAAGTTCAAAAAGGGAGATGTGGTTCGTTTAAAATCTGCAGGCCCAAAAATGACAGTTATCGGTTCAGGAAATAGGTTACATGATAGAGAGGACACGCACGTATCTTGTACGTGGTTCAAAAATGATTCTCCTGAATTTCAGGATTTTATCATCGAAGCTCTAGAGCTAGTTGAGGAAAAACAAGGAATTAAAGATTAGCTTATTAGATTTCCTTAAGCGAATCAGACTGCACATCTGATTCGCATTTCTTCCCCTTTATTGAAACTTGATATTTGGAGAATGAAAACTCAATGTCCTGATGGATTAATGGCTCCTCTATTTCTCGCCGCATATTCGGCGAAAAAAAATTAAGCTTCGCCGCCAGTTCTCCAATTGGGTTTGTATTAAATGGATCTTTTACTTTTGCAGACGCTTCCAATAACTGAAACCAAGAACCCCAAGAAGCTCTTTTATCGAGCTCTGTATTTGTAAAATGTACATGGTTTCGTGCGAGAACAAACAAGTGAATATCATTGATCTTATTAAGCCCTTCTATTTTTAATGTTCTCAGCAAACTTTGAGAATCATTACTTTTTATCCAATCTTGAATTTTATCAATCCATTCTACTGACTTAGGGACTAAATTCGTGATTCTACTAAATCTCTCTTTACTTGAATTTGAAAAACTGTCCTGCCACTTTAATTGGAACAATCCTAATACAAGTCTATCCTTGTCAAATAACACCGCGTCGATGTCGGTACTTCTACCAGCGACTTTAATTTCTACATTATCTAATATTTTTATTATTCGGTCAGACGGAAAAAGATCATAAAGCTGCTTCTTAAACCTTAACTCCCGTCTATTTACTGCATTAAAATAATCTATTGGGTATTTTCTTTTAAGTTCTCTATTCAAAAAGAAGACGGGATTCGACAAGCTACCATAATCCGATCGAATCAAGGTATCGTTTCCAACTTGGAAAAAGGGAGCCGGATTTGCTCCAGGATAATTAAGATGATATTGATAATTTTCCTTGCTTATAGTTAAACATGATATTATTTGAGAGACTTTCTCCTTATTAAGTTTTCGCATTTTTTCCAAAACAGACAGAAACGCTTCTTTGGAAAAGCAGTAGGAGAGAATATTTCTCAAAAAGATTTGGTGGGAAGTTTTTTCAGCCAATGCCATACAACAATCTCTATGCATTAAGGCACTACCGAAATTGTCTTCAACTAAATCCATATAATCTTTATATTGAATCCCGCCAAAAATGTCAGTCTGATCAAACTCATCAATTATTTGAGACGTCATCATTTGTACATATCCAAGTTCTGAATAAAATAAGTCCGCTTCATCTGACGCTTGATAACTGATAAAGTCTTCGTGAAAAACTTTGACAAGAGGGTTTAACTTTTTTCTCATTTCCGGCAACTTCAATTTAAGCGGAGTAATCCGGAACTCCAAAGCCTCTTCTGTAATTGAATGATAATATGCCAAGCTCTGTATTTCAAAATACTCAGAACCGGGAGTTTCCACTAAAAACTCAAATTGAAATTTTTGATTATCAAAAGATGTCAGCTTTATCAAATCTGCCTTTTCAAAATCCAGGTGTTGCTGACAAATCTGAATCGATCCTGAATGCTGTATAATAGAATCAAGCCACTCTTTATCTTTTTTGCTAAACTTAAACAGCGGTATATTATCTGTTAAACTCAAATCTGCATAAAAGATAGAGAAAGCATGAGCCCATCCGTATAAGTATCTATCCAAAAGAAGTTGTTGTTTTTCTATATTAAGATCGTGTCTGAGAAGAAATGAATAATAATCAATAGCTCTAATGATTTCTATAATGGGGAATATAACATCTTCAGAAGGATAACTGTTTCTTATCCTTTCGCTTTCATTTTTGAGGATTTCAATTAATGATTCTCTAGCTGAGCTCATTTTCAAATGGCTATGACGTAAAATAATGGTGGCTCTTCTTAAAGTATGAATACCTCAAAAGAAGTTGAATAAGTCAAAACGATTGTTTTACATAGTTCTTTTTCAACTCATCGCTATTTCTTTGTATTCTCAAACAAATCCGGCAAGTTAACCTGTAGTAAAGTCGCTATCCGATAAAACGTCTCGACACTCGGTTGCTGATTATTTGTCACCCACTTCGACACAGTATTCTCATTCACCTTCAACTTCTCCGCCAACCATCTATTCGTTTTATCCTTTTCCGCCAACACAATTCGAAGTCTATTTAAAACCAGCTTAGCCATTCACAAGAAAGTTTAAATTTAAATTTAAGCCAAGCTTTTAAATGTCAACAATTTATCCTTATAACAGATATTATTATCCGTTAAACGGATAAATTATGATGTAAATTCGGAGGAGTTACTTAACTTTAAAGTGAGAAAACGAAAAACAACCTAACCTTTAAAACCTTAACTCTATGCAAATCCGCCTCTCCCCCTCCCAAAACCTCCACATCCAAACCGCCTCCGACATCTTCCAACTCCTCCAACCCGCCTTCCTCCGGCAATCCAAACTCAACCGCGATCGCGAGCATCTCTGGCTCATGTGTCTCGATCACTCCCAAACCGTCCGCACCCTTGAGCTCCTCGGGCTCGGCACCC
>QFQQ01000259.1 GCA_003243445.1 Citrobacter freundii | reverse complement strand
CGCAGATACGCAGATGATTCCCTTGTTTAACAGACCATCTGTGCATCTGCGTGTTTTAGATCTGCGTAAATCTGCGGGACGTGTCCGCCTGAGGAGGAACCTTACGCCATTCATAGATTTGGGTAACGATTAGCTTCGGTATAGAGCCCAATTTTATCAACGGATAAATGCTGCTAAAGCGTAAGGAAATAAGCAGCTCTTTCTAGTTGATTATTTTAATTGCACTCTGATAAACTTATTGCGCTCTTTTCTGTTAACTAGCCGGAAAGCCAAATGGCGATCTGGATTTATATCACCACAGCGTAGTTGACATGAAAAAAGAAAATATAGCGTATTCCATATTAGAGCTGGCAATTGTTTCGGAAGGCAATACTATTAAACAGACCCTGAATAATTCACTGGCCTTAGCTAAAGAAGCAGAGGCGTTGGGTTACAAACGGTATTGGTTTGCCGAACATCATAATTCCCCCTACATAGGTAGCAACGCTCCTTCACTGCTGATCGGATACGTAGCGGAAAATACCGATACGTTGCGAGTTGGTTCCGGAGGTGTAATGCTTCCCAATCATTCGCCTTTAGTGATTGCGGAACAATTCGGCACACTGGCTCACCTGTATCCCGGGCGTATTGATCTTGGTTTGGGCCGGGCTCCGGGCACAGACCGGGAAACAGCCGCGGCGATCAGTTCTGACTTTATGCGCGCTGCACATGCTTTCCCTGCGGAAGTCGATAAGATCCAGCAGTACTTTTCAGCATCCAACAAAAATGCAAAGGTAAGAGCTGCTATCGCAGAAGGTACTGAGGTCCCGATCTACATACTGGGGTCGAGCACGGACAGTGCTCATCTGGCAGCTAAAAAAGGATTGCCTTATGCCTTTGCCAGTCACTTTGCGTCTACACATTTATTAGAGGCATTAGCCATTTATAAAAAAGAATTTCAGCCTTCTGAATTCTCCGATCAGCCGTATACAATGGCCGGGATCAATGTTTGTATCGCTGATACGGATGAAGAAGCGGAAAGATTATTCACAACATTGATCAGGATGTTCATCGGGGTTTTAACCGGTAATTCCCAGGCCTTGCAACCACCGACCGATATGACCGACGATCTGAGGGATGTTTTCCATCATCCTTCGGTATACCAGATGCTTAAATATTCGTTTGTTGGAAGTAAAGAAAGCGTAAAGCCGAAATTACAGGCTTTTATAAAGGAAACAGAGGTGAATGAACTTATAGTAGCGTCAACCGCCTACGATATTGGAGAACGGATAAAATCTATCCGGCTGTTTGCTGAAGTGATGAAAAAGATCAAGTTGGGTTAGCAAGCTGCTGCTTTTGTTCGTTCTTACCGTCTTGCCGCCTTACCGGTAAAAATTAAACCGGTAAGGCGGGAAGACGGTAAGGAAGTCTGAAGAAAGTAACCTTGTCTTCAGTTAATATGTAAAAATGTCAATACATGGCGGAGGTTAACCAATGGAAATAGAGCGATGAAATGGTCGATA
>QFQQ01000258.1 GCA_003243445.1 Citrobacter freundii | reverse complement strand
CATCGACTAGTTCATCTGTATTTTTATACTCGGGCATTTCACCCATCATTTTTCGATTATCTTTAACCGTGTCAGTAGCCTGGTCGGTAGCGACATTTTGATTATCACGAGCCGCTTTGATGAGACTGTCAATATCTTTCAATTCAGTAGCAGATAATTGACGCTTAGCTTTTTGAATGTCGGTGACCGAATAGTTATTAGCCGGTCTGGTCGGAATGTTATCTAAGTTGGCTAACGGCCTTGACGGTAGATCACTTAAATCAATACCAGAGCTTTCGGCCCAGGTTGGGGTGCAAACAACAGCGGTTACAAATGGCAGTATTGAAAGACGAAAAGGTGTTTTTTTTACCATAATGGATACGCTCGGCCTATAATTTGCGACTCGTCTAATGATCCCCAGTATCGGGAATCAAAACTGTATCTGGTGCGCCCCATCATCCACAGGCGACCATTCGGTACGACTCCACTACGCGTGAGCTCCTGTTCGGTGTGGCCAGACTCTGCTGCTAATGCCAGTCCCTCGCCGACCATAGAGCCGTTAATTGCAGTCTCTTCGGGATCAACGGATACTTTGTCTCCCGCAATGCCATCAACTATTTTCAGTCCTTTGCCATAAGGTTGCATTAGCTCAGAATGAAAGGCGTAAATTTTCCCCTTGACGATAGATTTGTCCATTTTATCGACGAGATATATTCGGTACGGAGGAAGACATTGGTTATTTTGTGGATCGATACCAATCTCGTACCGGTTAAGCACGTATAGCGTCAGCGGTGCGGTTAAGAAAATAACAACAATGCTGAAAACAATATGTTGCCTCCAGCTTCGCTTTTTACGAAATATTAAGCTCCATACCGATTTGGGTGTGTTCATTCGTCCACCACTATTACTGAGTACTGATGGTCTGAGGGATCTGGAGCCCTGTTGGGTAGCTATAAAGTGCTGAGGCATTGAGCACAAGATATCCCGCCTTTGAAAGCTTCTCAGCGCGAGCTAACACCAACCTTGACTGGGCTTCACCTAACGGGTGACCTTTATCATCCATAAAGTTGATGACTGCTACATAGTCATAGGGCGAGGCTGGTGGGAATAACCGCCCAAAAAGGGCGGCTCCGATGAAACCAAACAGCAGGGCGATTGCAGCGGTTTTAATCATGCGGCTAACCCCCGCTCAACCAGGATTTCGTTGATAGCCTCTTCGGTATTAATCCCCCGGGACTTTCTGTCCTTTATCGCGGCAACGTCTTTCGGGTCAGTCGAATAGAGCAGTAAGCTGAACGGGTCAACCACAAGCCTGCAAATACCCTGGCCTGCTTTCGATATGACAAAGATTTCAGAATAAACACCTTTCGTGGAACGGACAGTTTTAAGGAACCGATAACCGGCCTCGTCCAGCGCCAGACGTTTATTAGCTTCGGCTTCGTTAACTGCGGATTCACTTTGCCCCAGCAAGAGCATAAAGGCTGAGTTATCTGCGATCGATTTCCCGATACTATCTTTGTAAA
>QFQQ01000111.1 GCA_003243445.1 Citrobacter freundii | reverse complement strand
TTAAGGACTGACCTCCTCCACCAGTCCTTAAGATGACGGTGACTAAAGAAATTTCTCTGCTGTAAAGATCACTCTCAACGATAGTTGAAAGCAAGGGAAAAACACAAAATATCAGGGGAAAATAACGCCAAAAAGCTGAGGAGGAAATCAGCATTATATCCCCACAGTTATTACTGATGCGAAACACTCAATCCATAGATTACGACTTCTCCATACGCATCACATGATTCTGTCGGCCCGGGATTGCCTCCCGACTTACAGGAAGATTGCGTATAAGCTCCTGCTTTGAAATATGCACCTGAATAGGTCTGATTGTGCGTATATATCAACACATCATTGTAATAACATTTTGTCTGGTTATTCTGCACGACAAACTTCACCTTGAACCGCGTTCCCAACACATAACTACTTGTCAGCGTCGGCCCGTCTGAACCATTAATATCAATAAACAGTTTTTGATTTTCCAGCCTGAACACGATCACGTCGTCATCCGCATCATGTATCTGACCCGCGACAATATGTTTTTTTACATCAGGCAAATGCGTGATCGCCTGGTCAATTTCCATCGTATGAATGCCGCTGCCGGATGACCAGCTTGCATTTGTTGCGCCGTTGTTTGTCATTTCCCTTAATTCACTACGCGGATAGCCGGAACCGCTGGTAGTCGCACCTCCTGTATTGGCGCGGAATATCACACCCGTATTGGTCGAATTGTTTTTAAACCAGGGATCGATTGAATAAGTAGCCAACGCCGGTTGCGAGATCTCGTCTGCGGTAGTGCCACTGTCAGGTCCATCAAACGGCACTGTGATCTTCCAGTTAGTAAGGTTCAGCACATCGGCTGGATAATTTCCGCTGCTGGTTGTGGTAGCGGATGTCTCATTGCTGTAGGAACTGTTGCCTGTCCCGTTGTAGGCACGCACACGATAGTAATAGGTTGTGCCAGCTGACAGACCGGTACTGTTGTAACTTGTCGTGTTTGCGGAAAGACTGCCCGCGATCTCAGCCCATGTACCACCGGAACCTGTCTTACGCTCTACTTTATAACCTGTTTCATTATTGGCATTGTCTGTCCAGGTAAGATTGATTGAAGTAGCGTTTACGACACTCGCAGCCAATCCGGTCGGAGCAGCAGGTTCTGTACCGCTGATACTTCCTTCATCCAATGTGAAATCATCAAAGCGTCCCTCACCTGCATTATAGGCACCATACAAGTTTACAGATGTGGCACTGCCTGAATTGAATGTTACTGTCACCTTCGTCCATGTGCTGTATGTTCCACCCTGGCTGTTCAATACAGTGGACCCGCTCTTTGCCCCGATCGTTCCTTTCCCAAGAATCCATGCGGAAAGAATATAGTCTGTGTTGGATGTTACAGTTACCACCTGTTGTATCCTGTCGCCGGATGCACTAAGCTTTGCGGATTTGGACCCTGAATGTTTATCGCTCGTTGAAATAGCAAACAGCGATGCATCACCCCAGTTTGATTTATCTGATTCAAAGCCGGGGTTAAGGATCGTCACCGCATTTGTGATCAATGCCGGGGAGCCTGGCTGTGTTTTATCTTCTTCAGTGACAGGTTTCAGATCGGGTGATGCAGTCTTACTGCACGCAGTAAGCACCATGAGCAGGATGGCTGTGCAACCCTGCAAAGTCATGAATAGTTTTTTCATCTGGCAAATAATTTATGTTATTAATGACCCTTACGGGTGAATCGTCTTCAACATTAACCAGCTTTTGCCGATGAAGAATGAAGCACAGTATTGAATGTTTTTTATTTTTATAATGAATATGACTGTATTTGATCAATACAGGTATATTTTCTTACTGATTTTAGTGATGATCAGAGACGATAACGTTACCGGCAACGCTGCCAGCGGGTCAGCACGAAAAGAGAAATAAAGAGTGAGGTAGCATGTTGAAATAAGAGAAAACCTATAGGGGATAATCGAAATAGATTAATGCTGAGATCAGGTCTATCATGTCTCTCTCAGGCAAAAGATACTGCAATAAAAAAGAGCACCTCAGTGCTCTCAGATGATCTTATAATTTTTGTACTCCCCGGGAAGCCACCCCGTCCATCTCAGCATAAATCGCTTGAACCAATCCTTTAGCGATCCGTACTTCACCTTTGGGTCCGGATGAAATTCCCAGTTCTGCTCACGCACCCGCTGCTGCATCACCGCAGGATGTGTGCCCTTGAAAGGCTTTACAGGCTCCGTCGCTTTTTCATACGTGTACTGGTTCATGAAAGTTGCATGCCCGTGCACAGCTCCTTCATCTTTATTATAGAACCTGATCTTTTCGATCTCTTTTGCCCTTAACGCTTCAGGTTTGCGTACCCAGCCGTAGTGATAAACATATGCATCGATCAGTTTTACCCGAAGTTTATCATTGGGCTTCTTACGGAAGCCCTGTGCATCCCGGTAGGAAAAGATATTCTTATCGTTACGGATGATCCTGATCTCATGCCTGTACCAACTGCTGTTGATACCAATATAACTGTACGATCCAAAAAAGTGGATATAATGCAGCAGAAAACCATCTACTTTTTTATCATGCAGATAAGTTTGCATAGACTGACGGATCACTGGAAAATATTTTTCATGGATCACTTCATCTCCCTGGATATAAATGCACCAGTCGTACTTATCAGGGATCGCCTGCAATGCTTTATCTGTTTCAACAGCCAATACCTGGCCACCTTCTTTCAGGCTTTCATCCCATACTGTCTCCACGATGGTGATCTTCGGTCCGAGCGTACGCAGTTGCGCAAGTGTATCATCGCTTGAGTTGCCTGCTGCCACCACCACCTCATCACAAAGGGGAAGGATGGAGCGGATCGCTTCCATGAAAGGATATTCGAGTTTGACACCATTACGCACAAATGAGAATCCGCAGACTTTCATAAAAAAAAGAGTATGATAGAGAGAAACCGGCAGGTAAGCAGTTTTCCCGTAAACGATCGATTTGCCCGCAAAAATAAGCTTATGAGCGCATGTTTAAGAAGGAATCTTAAGAACTGCTGATGTAGGATGGTCGATGTTGGATGTTGGATGGTCGGTGGTCGATGGTCGATGTTGGATCGTCGCGATGGTCGATGGTCGATGGTCGATGGTCGATGGTCGATGGTCGATGGTCGATGGTCGATGGTCGATGGTCGATGGTCGGACTGTACAAGGTACACAAAAAAAACGATGCCCAATCAGCGGCATCGTGTATCTTAATTTTTTTCAGACGTGAATTGAGATCCGATCGTCTATGATCTACCATCGACCATCGAACATCGAACATCGACCATCGAATATCGATCATCCCTCCTCATCGCCCACTCACATACTTGTCCATTGTCTCTATCGTTCCGTCAGCCTTATACTTCAGCTCAGTTACTTTTACCGAACGAAGATGGGTTTTACCGCCGGATAAGCTGCTGTCATGATAGAACAGGTACCATTTACCGTTGAATTCAACAATGGAATGGTGATTGGTCCATCCCAGGACCGGTTTCAATATAATGCCGCGATAGGTGAAAGGTCCGTAAGGGCTATCGCCGGTAGCATAACAAATATTATGCGTGTCGCCGGTAGAGTAGGAGAAATAGTATTTACCGTTGTATTTGTGCAGCCAGGAAGCTTCAAAGAAGCGGCGGCCATTATCCTTTGCCAGTAATGGCTTCCCGTTCTCATCCAGGATCTGAACATCCTTCACCGGTTCTGCAAAACCAAGCATGTCTTTATTTAATCTTGCCACTTTTGCGGTCAGTGCAGGTTTAGAACTATCCGGATACACATCTTTCGGATTGTATTTTCCGGTTGCCCAGCGCTGAAGCTGACCACCCCAGATCCCGCCAAAGTACATGTAAAAACTGCCGTCTGTATCCTGGAATACAGCAGGGTCGATGCTATAACTTCCCTCAATCGGTTTGGGTTCCGCCTTGAACGGTCCCGCAGGCTTATCGCTCGTGGCCACACCGATCCTGAAAATATCCGATTTATCTTTTACAGGAAAATAGAGGTAATATTTCCCGTTTGCGTAAGCCGCATCAGGCGCCCACAATTGCCGGCCAGCCCAGGGAATATCTTTTATATCGAGCGCCACGCCATTGTCTTTTACAGCCCCACCTACACTGTCCATAGAAAGAATATGATAATCCTTCATCCCAAAATGATCGCCATTATCGTTCTCCTTAATGCCCGCTTCGAAATCATGCGAGGGATACACATACAATTTCCCCTCAAAGACATGCGCCGACGGATCAGCGGTATAAATATTCGTAACAAGCGGTTGATCTTCTTTCTTCGCAGAATCTGCCGCAGGCGTTGTGTCCGCAACAGTGTTCTTGTTTTCAGAAGGCGAATTATTGCAGGCTGCCATCAATAAAGCAGCCATGGAAATACAGGTGGAAAATTTCAGTTTCATAATGACATTTTAAGCAATGAAACCGGAAGATAGGAAAAAAGTTTCGATTAATGCAATCGGTTGCAAGTTCTGGAAGGTTTAAAAGGTTCCAAAGGTTCCAGAGGTTTCAGAGGTTAGCGTAACCTGATTAGCAAGGTATTCTTAAACAAGCATAAAAAAGCGGGTCGTGCATAGCTAATTACTATAACACAACCCGCTTTTACTTTCAACATCAGCATTTGCGATATCAGGTAAGCTTTAAGTCTCAACTATCAGGCTGCTCCAACCCCTGGAACCCCTGGAACCTCTGGAACCCCTGGAACTCCTGGACCCCTGGAACCTCTGAGACCTTTTCCTCACTTAAGCGCAAACACCGTCTGCACATCAAACTTCAACTTGATCTTTTTAAAGTCCACTGTTTCTCCACTGCCCAATGCCGCATCTTCACTCATTCTTACCTGCGAAATAGCGGAGTTTGCCATATACATTGGAACCTGCGCTTCCCATTCCACCGGTTCGTTGATGGTGATCGCATCACCCAGTTTTTCGCCAACAGCTTCGCTCAGGTAGATCGCTTTATCACGTGCAGCCTGGATCGCTTTTATCTTCAGTTGTTTTCTGAATTCCATGATTCGGCTATGGCTTGTTGAAACGATACGGAAACTTTTTGTTGCCTCATCGTCCAGTTTTTCAACCATCGCATCCATTTGTTTGCTTGAATTGAATTTTACCTGGTAAGTGATCTCTGCAAGCATGTCGACAGGTTTCTTTTTTTTCTTTTGTTCATAATAATCACCAGAGCCGGAATACGCGGCAATGCTGATCAGCGAATCAGGCATGCCCAGCAATTTGTATGCCGCAAGGAACTCTGCTTTGATCTTATCGATATTTTTTACTGTCTTGCCTTTCTCCTGGTATTCACCAAGCCTGATCTGGACATAGATCTCATCAGGCACGATCTCCATTTCTGCACTGCCATTTACAGAAATTGTTTTTGGGTAAGGGTTGGAGGCGTATATAGGTTGCCCCCCTTGGGCTGATGCGGTTTGTGTTAACAATGCAAAAGCGAAAATGGTAAGGATACTTTTCATAATTGATGTTTTTTAATGGATACTTTTTTTGTTTGTAATACACACGCGATTTTGTGTATTCACTTTTCTTTAGCAAATTGAAGATGATTTAAAAAAATTGTTAGTGTAAAGTGACAGTTATGTTAAGGAAAGCGTTGCCTGCAGATCTTGATTTCATTTACAATTTATATATGCACCCACTCGTGAATCCATGGCTCTTATATGAACAAATGAATAAAGAAGAATTTTGCTGCTGTGTATAACGATCTGCTCGAAAGAAATATTAAATATGTTTTCACTACAGATGATCTGAATGCGGGCATGGTAAAGATCATTCCCTACACACATCGTGCTGCGCATACCGCTTACATAGGAGGTCTGGCTATTCATCCTGACCTGAAAGGACGTGGTTATGGAATACAATTGATGAATGAGATCATCCATTTTTGCCGGCAGCAGGGTTTTCTGCGGATTGAACTGAGCGTGGCCGTTGTGAATAAAAAAGCGATCAGTCTCTACGAACGGGCCGGTTTTCAACGGGAAGGCCTGCTCAAAAAATATACATATCTCGCCTCTGAAAACCGATATATGGACGAACTGCTGATGGCCCTGCTTTTGTAATCGGCTGACGGGTTAAAAAAAATGTTGATAAGTTATTGATCGTTGGAAGGAATTTTCCGATATTTTTAAAATATGCTAGACCATTACCACCTTCTCCATACGATCTACTCTATCGTCAAAGAAGATCCTCAGCCGGAAAAATATGCTTGCAGGCCGAGGGAACTGATCCTCCGTCAATTCCAGGATTGGTCTTTTATCTGGCAACAATTGCAATTACTCGAAGAAGAAGCACTGGTTACTACCGAACAAAAAGATACACTGATCATTCATATCACTTCGCTTGGTCTTGAAATGGCCAAAAACGGCAACCAGTTTGTGTGGGAATAGATCTCCTGGTCTGCAACTGAATTTACTTTCCAAGGCAACGATTAGTTCAATTCACACCCTGTTGAATACAGTGATCCGCCCGCATAGGACGTAAAATCAACCTGTATGAGTAATATTTCAGAGATGATCCCTTCGGGAATGGCTGCGCCTGTTCCCCAATCTGAACGCATCTCCATCATCGATTCACTTCGCGGATTCGCTATCCTTGGCATTCTGCTGATGAATATTCCGGGCTTTGCATTACCCGGTCCTGCCGCTTATGATCCAACGATCCGCAATGAGATCGGAACGATCAATTTCCAGGTATGGAGGCTTGTTGAACTTATTCCGGAAGGAACACAACGCGCACTTTTCTCCATGCTCTTCGGAGCAGGCATCATCCTGTTTGTTAGCCGGCTGGAAAAAAAAGTAGATGGAATAGCGCCAGCCGATTATTTTATGCGCCGGCAGCTATGGCTGCTGGTCTTCGGCCTGGTTGATATATACCTTTTGCTCTGGTGGGGTGATATTTTGTTTGATTATGCCTGTTATGGAATGATCATGTTCACCTTCCGTAAACTTTCTCCCAGGGGGTTATTCATCGCAGCGGGTATTTGTTTCCTGTTGATGATCGCACGGGAGAACCGGGATCTTTACCAGGATAAGCGAACGATCTATAGGGGAGAGCTGGTAGCAGCTATTGATACCACAAAAACAAAACTGAACGAACAACAAAAAGAAGAGCTCGGTGCAATGATGGATTTCAAAGACAACAGCTCACGCGAAAAGAAGATCAAAAAAATGGAACGTGCGATCAAGCTGACCAATGGACGCTATGAACAGCTTTATGAATTCCGCACCGGCCTTCGTGAATCGGCCATGTTGCGCTTCCTATACATGAGCGCCTGGGATGTACTGCTCTTTATGTTCCTGGGGATGGCTTTCTACAAAAAGGGAATTCTCACGGGACAGGCATCGGTAAAGATCTATTGGGTGTTCGCCATTCTTGGCCTGGGTCTTGGCTTTTTTGTTTCCTGGTTCAGGATCCAGGAGTTGCTTCGCGTAAATTTCAACTGGTATGAATTGGTTAAGCAAAGTTCTTTCGAATTCTATACAGTTTCCCGGACGCTCCGTGCCATGGGAATATTTGGTCTGCTGATATTACTCTATCGTTCCGGTATATTCAATTGGTTATTTGCTCTTATGCGCCCAGTGGGGCAAATGGCATTTACCAATTACCTCACCCAATCCCTTATCTGCGGTCTGATCTTCTACGGTATTGGGTTCGGCCTTTACGGCAAGCTCCAGCGCTACGAAGTATATCTCATCGTCGCCGCCATCTGGATACTCCAGATCATCTGGAGTCACCTCTGGCTGCATTTCTTCCGTTTCGGACCGCTGGAATGGGCGTGGAGAAGCCTGACGTACTGGAAAAGGCAACCGATGAAAAAGAATGTTGGATGATCGGGGTTCGATGTTGGATGTTCGATGGTCGATGGCCGGCTCCGGCCTTTTATTAATTAATAAAGTACAGATGCTACCATCGAACATCGACCATCGACCATCGAACATCCAACATCGATCCTCCCTAAAACGCGACATGCCCCAGCATCAGCCGGAGCATGTCTTCATTGGGAATATCTTCTTCGTAATTACTTAACCTTGTTAACAACCACGTCCTGGATTGTACGTGAGTTTTTGCTGATCTCGTAAACTACTGGTTTGCCAACTTTCTTGTCAGTGATCTCGAAAGTAACATCAACATCACCCAGCTCTTCAGTGTTCAGCATGAATTTTTTAGAGATGTTAGTGCCTTTCACCTGGTCTTTATAAAGAATGTTGTTGAACTCATCGCGAACAACGATCGTGTATTCGTTCTCAACTGTGCCATTATAGCTCAGGTGGAATACAGGTTGATTTTTGAGGTTACCGATGAATTTCAATTCAACGCCTGCAGGAGTTGTTTCATTTGCTTTAGCAGCAGAGAATACCAGGGTTAAACTAAGAACCAGAGCAACAGCTGCGATACGAGTGTTAGACAATACAGTTTTCATGACTTTACTTTTAGGTTTATTTAAATATTCTTGTTTACAGAGTTTGTGGGGCAACCGAAAAGCAAGTGGACCGAGGGGCAAGTTCCTGGTGATGTTTACCGGTTATCTGATGAACCGGTGTTTTTTTCTCTCTTGCTGACACGAAATTACGCCTGCGAAATTCCTGTTGCAAACCAAAATATGGCTGATTTCGGAATGCTAAACTGATGAGCGATCTGCTGAAACCCTTGCCAGTTAAGGGTTTTATCAAAAAAAATACGTGATGCCCAACCTGTTTTTTGTACTAAAAAAACTCTCTACAAACCTGGTTGACTTATAAAAAACTGGTGTTATTACTTATAAACGGAATGGAAACTTACTATTGCTGGCATAAAAATGGGGTGAGTAGAATGTTATTTGATAAAGCACAATTAACATTGCACGGATTGACGAAGCGAATCGGAGCCAGGCCATGATCGTCATTGTACCGGCAAAGACGGTCTCTACCCAGGCCAATTTGAAATGACGGTTTTTCCGAAAAGATGATGGCAGGCATCCCCGTTTTGTAGATCCAGCGTGGCAACAAGACGTGGGCGCCGATGGTCATCGCCAGACTGGTTCCTTTGTCATAAATAAGTGAATACGATTATACAAGAAAGTTCATAAAAGGTTGGTATACAATTGAAAAATGAACTTTTTCAAAATTAGCTTTTTTGGGTATATGTCGGGTATGAAAAAACATTACCTTCAGCCGCCACGCTGGTTGATCTGGATTAATAGTCAACCAAAATATATGGAGATTGTTATATACCTGACCCCCCGACCAACAGAACGGAGAAAAGTCAAAAAGGAGAGATACAAATATGGCATTTAAAAAAGAGATCGAGGAGATCATTGAACCGAAGGACATTTTTGTAGGCACAAAGGACGCCCCAGTTACATTGATGGAGTTTGGTGAATACGAAAATGAAGATTGCGCAAAAGCCAATGAAGTAGTTAAGCAATTGCTGGAAGAATATGAAGGAAAGATACGGTTTAACTTCCGTCACTTTCCCCTTACGCGCGTACATCAGCGCAGTATGAAGGCCGGCGAAGCTGCAATAGCCGCAGCCCAGGAAGGAAAATTCTGGGAAATGCACAATATACTGTTCAGCAACCGCCACACGCTGGGAACAACCAGCCTGAAGTTGCACTCAAAAGAAGCAGGTGTTAAGAGCAAGAAATTCCTTGACGACCTGGTGAATGGTGTATTCGGTTGGCAGGTACAGGACGACCTGAAAGAAGGCATCGACCGCGGCGTAAAAGAATTGCCTGCGTTCTTCATCAATGATGAGCCTTTTACCGGTAAACCGACTTATGCTAACCTCAGCGCAGCCATTGAACTGGCGCTCAAAAAAGGTAAGCGTAAGGCTCCGGCAAAACAAAGAGCATAAGGAAGTAAAAAGTCAAAAGTAAAAATTAAAAAATAGCCTCCGGCGTAAGCTAACACTTCGGATCAGGACGATTTTTTACTTTTTACTTTTTACTTTTGAATTTTTACTTGTGCCGCGCTGAACGATAAATAAAAAACCCGGACAATTGTCCGGGCTTTTTATTTATCGTTCGCGCGGTAGATTACCAGCGGTTCTTAGAAAAAGAAGGTTTGTTGTTGCTTCTTTCTTCACGAGGTTTTGCTACCATTACTTTGATAGCGCGGCCTTCCACGATTCCACCATCTAATTCAGAAATGGCTTTTTGTGCAGCAGCATCATCAGGCATTTCAACAAAACCGAAACCTTTGCTACGGTTAGTGAATTTGTCCATGATAACTTTTGCAGAAGAAACTTCACCATATTCAGTAAAGAATTCTCTCAGGTCTTCGTCCTGAACGGCGAAGCTTAAATTTGAAACGTAAATGTTCATTTGTAGAAATGATAAATTATAAAAAATGCTTGAGAATAACGCAACGTAAAGAAGACTGACTTTTAGCAGAAAATGCTTAGCAGAAAAAATCGTTCAATTACAAAAATTTGCTGTTCGCTCAAAATGACATGCAAATATACGAATAAAATGGCAGAAAAACCAGTTGATGTATCTTTAACATTATGGTAAAACAATCGGCACCTGAATACTGGCAGCGCGGTCCCGTTGAAGGAATCCCACCGCTCCTCCAGCCTGTTGCACATGCATTATTACAGGCACGCAGCGAAGTTGGTGAAATAATGACCGGTTTTCCCGATGGATTGCTCTGGAAAAGACCAGCCGGCCTGGCTTCTGCCGCTTTTCATCTTCAACACCTATCCGGTGTGATCGACCGGCTGTTTACCTACGCAAAAGCACTTCCGTTGACGGAACAGCAGCTTACATATCTTCAACTTGAAGGAAAAGAGTCAGCACAACCGATCACGGCCGCAGGCCTGGTGGGGCATTTCAGTGATACTGTCACCGGCGCATTATCCCAGCTTACCCTGACCCCCGAAAACACATTGACCGAGGCAAGAGGTATTGGCCGTAAACAAATTCCAACAACCGTAATAGGATTACTGTTTCACGCAGCCGAACATACCCAACGCCATGTGGGACAGTTGCTGGTAACAGTCGCCGTAGTGAAAGAGAAATATCATGGCATCAGCTGATCATACGTCGGCTACTTTGAATGGCTTCACTTCTATATGCTGCCATACTTTGCCAAGTATATATGGCTCATTGTCCATCCATTCCTTTAATTCATCTTCGGTATTGAACTGAACCACCATCATCGAGCCTTTCATTTTTCCCTCGTCATCCAGTATCGCACCGCCCGTTACAAAATTGCCGGCGGCTTTTAATTCTCTCGCTTTCTTAAAATGATCAGGTCTTACAGACATTCTTCTTTCCAATGCCGCGGCGTCATTGCCATCCAGGGCTGTTATCAGGTATTGAAGCATAGTCTTGCGTTTAAAAAGTTTAAAGGTTTAAACGTTTGAGGCGTGGTTCTCTGAAGTTTTGGAAGACATAAAAGTTATGTAGTTTTATATGTGTCGGACGCAACCGTCAAACTTTTAACCCTTAAACATTCAAACCTTCTTCCTCCATGGGCAAAATCGAATTCAAAGCTACGCTCCTGAAGTTTGATCAGCAAGGGGAAAAAACCGGCTGGACCTATATCGAGATCCCCGCAGATCTTGCCGCAAAGATGAAACCTGGCAAAAAGGGATTTAGGGTAAAGGGAAGCCTGGATCAGCATAAGATCGCCATGGCCGCCATTCTGCCGATGGGTGGCGGAAGTTTTATTCTTCCGGTAAATGCCGCTATGAGAAAAGGCATCGCAAAAAAACATGGCGCCATGGTGCTGGTTAAACTGGAAGAGGATAAAAAACCTTTTCAGTTTAATAAAGATTTTATCGAATGCCTGGGAGATGATCCCGCGGCGAAAAAGTTCTTCGATACACTGACCGGCTCTGTGCAACGATACTTCAGCAAATGGATCGATGAAGCGAAGACCGATCAGACAAGAGCCAAACGTATCGCACAGGCGCTGTCCGCGCTCAGCCGCAGCACCAGCTTTACCGAAATGGTCAGAAATCTGAAAGAAGAAAAGAAGAGACTGGGTAAGTGAGTTGCCGGTTGTCCGTTGTCTGTTCTCCGGGCAACCGATAACCAACAATGGACAACTTATTTACGCAAGTTCAGGATACAATTGTATTTCCGTAGCCACATTGTCCTGCAAAAGTTTTGCAGCATAATATGCGCAAAGTTTGTTCGGATTATAAGTCGTGAATTCCCTGGCCAGTTTTTCCACATTTTGTTTGTAAGAAGAATCGCTGAGCACTTTGCTTACCGCCTTTTTTATTTCCGCCGGTGACGGTTTTTCTTTCCCTAGATTTATGCCAAGTTTAAAATAACCAATTCTTGCATTGATCTCGTTCTTTCCTTCGTGAACGCCGGCTACAATCATGGGCACTTTGTTTTCGATCCCAAGCATTACACCGCCATAACCTCCATTTGTGATATAGACATCCGCATAAGGCATGATTTCCGAAAACGGAATAAAATCTGAAATGATGATATTCTGTTGCGGATATTTTTTCTGCAAATCCGCGGTGCCGCTGCCACCTGTTGTCGCAATCACCAGCGTGTCCGATCCCTTCAATGCTTCCAGGGTTGGAATGATGATCTTTTCAACATCACGCTCAATAGTCCCCTGCGTAACGATCACCATCTTCTTGTACTCGGTCATGCGTTTATCAAACCAAGTCTGCGCATGTCTTTTGGAAGAAAAGGGTAGGAGCGCTCCAATGAAACGGATATGACTGCTCAGATCGCTGCGGTAATATTCGAACCCCGGTGTACCGCTCTGAAGGAACAAGGTCGTTTTCTTTATCAGCATGTCAAACACGCTTTCGTGATTATGCTGGATCTTATACTGATCAAGGATCTCATGCATCACTTTGTTCGGTTGTTTGAACAAAATTGCATCCGATATCTTCCTGAGCGCAGCCTGTTTGATCTTTCCGAATGCGGAATATGATGGCGTCAATCCAAGTCCCATCGGCGGCAGATCTTTGGATGTTTCTGTTAATGGAAGAACACCGATCCCGATCACAGGTATCTTCATCAGCTCTCTTACAAAAGGAACGGCGGTGAACGCACAATCAGCGATCATTACTTCGAACTGGAATTCGTTCTGATAGATCTCCTGCAGATCTGCATAATATTCCGGGCCGCGTAGTACGAATACGTTGATGATATCGAAGCGAAGTTTCTTTACTTGTCCTTTGATCTTATCCCGCTCAGGAAAAGCTTTCTCGATATCAGAAATGTCCAGCGCTCTTTTTATTGGCAGGAACGGTATGTTCATCTGCTTCAGCTTCATTTCATATTTGCTGGAAGTATACCATCTCACGTCACATCCCAGATCCTGCAGATAAACGGCCAGACCGGTAAGCGGGTTGAAATGTCCGTCCGCCGGAAAGTTGGCAAAGAGCACTTTCTTACCCGCGAGTTCTTTGATCAGTTCAGTATTGTTCATCGTTACAATTTTGATAGTAAAGCAAATCTTTGCCGTTGCGAAGGCCTCTCACTTTTTACCTTCCCGCACCACCGGTTCCGGGCATCTCTCCCGCAACCGCCAACAATATTACTTCGGCGCAAAGGGTTAAAAAAGGCGGTGATGAACGAGTTGGGGCGGAGAGTGGTTTAAGTGTTGGGTTGAAAGGGTGAAATGAGAGAGGATGGCCGATGGCCGATGACTGATGGCCGACTTTTAACCGAAAGCCTATTAATGTCGGTTAAGCATGTTGATATCAGAAAGCTTCACTGACATTATCCTGCATCGTCTACGAAGCCCGGCCATCAGCCATCGGTCATCGGCCATCGGTGCGCCGCGCAACATACCGCCAAAAAATACGTTTATTTGCACATGATTTCTTCTATCCATGATTTCCAAAAGCCGTTCTTTATCGGCGTCGCCGGCGCAGGCATGAGCGCGATTGCACAGTATCTCCAGGGAAGCGGTAAATCTGTTTCGGGAAGCGACCGGTTCTTCAGAGAAGGGGAACAAAATGAGACAAGAGATAAACTGGAAGCCGCAGGTATTTCCTGCTTTCAACAGGATGGCGCGGGGATCACGGCTGAAACGGATCTTGTAGTAGTGTCTACTGCCGTGGAAGATACTGTGATCGAGGTGCAGAAGGCAAAACAGTTGAATATTCCTATCATCAAACGTTCTGAATTGCTGGCGCTGATCGCAGCAAGCAAAAAGACGATCGCTGTGGGCGGCACAAGCGGCAAGAGCACCACCAGCGCGATGCTGTTTGATATACTCGAACATGCCGGGTTGAAGCCGGGCATTATCAGCGGCGCGGGACTGGTGAGCCTGATCAACAAGGGCCTCATCGGTAATGCACAGGTCGGTACATCGGAATGGCTGGTGATCGAAGCGGATGAGAGCGATGGCTCGATCGTGCAATACAAACCCGAGATCGGGCTGCTGCTGAACATCGATAAAGATCATAAGGAGATCGATGTGCTGATGGATGTATTTACCACATTCAAAAATAACAGCCGGCATTTTGTGGTGAACAGATCACATCCATTGGCCGCAAAATTATCTTCCGATATTAAAAACGATTTCTCCTTGCAGGCTGATCAGCCTGCGGGATACATGGCGACAGCGTTTTCCCAGGAGGGGCTGACCATTTCATTCAAAGTAAATGGCACGGCTTTTCACCTTAATCTGCTGGGTCGTCATAATATGGAAAACGCGCTGGCAGCAACGGCCATTGCGGCGCAGATCGGCGTGCCACTTGAAACCGCTGCGGAAGCATTGAAGAAATATGAGGGGATTTATCGCCGCAACCAGGTGCTGGGAAATAAACATGGCGTATGGGTGATCGATGACTTTGCACACAATCCGGTTAAATGCGCAGCAGCCATTGCAGCCTGCCAGCCTGTGGCGCCGAAAGTAGTGGCCTGGTTCCAGCCGCACGGTTATGGACCAACGAAATTTTTACGGGAGGATTTTGTACAGGAGATCAGCGCAGTCTTAAGACCAACTGATGAGATCTGGATGAGTGAAATATTCTATGCAGGCGGAACGGCAATAAAAGATATCTCTGCCAACGACCTGATACAGGATCTGCGTACCAAAGGAAGCAATGCCTTTTTTGTGGAAGACCGCAGTCAACTGCTCGAAGCCATACGCCCGCATCTGACAAACAACTGTGTACTACTGCTGATGGGAGCAAGAGACCCGTCACTCGAGAGCTTTGGAAAAGAGATCTGGAAAGAGTTGTAAGTAAAAAGTAAAAAGTAAAAAGTAAAAAGTAAAAAGTAAAAAGTAAAAAGTAAAAAGTAAAAAGTAAAAAGTAAA
>QFQQ01000110.1 GCA_003243445.1 Citrobacter freundii | reverse complement strand
AAAGTAAAAAGTAAAAAGTAAAAAGTAAAAAGTAAAAAGTAAAAAGTAAAAAGTAAAAAGTAATTCATTTTAAAAATTTTCTTGTTTTTACTTTTACAAACGGCCCATTTTTTACTTTTTACTTTTGACTTTTGACTTCGCCCGGGCCGTTTTTGACTTTTTAATTTTGACTTTTTACTTTAAAAAGCCAGCAATCGTTCAAGCAGTGGTTGCGGATTGATTCTTCTCTCTGCAACCAATTTTTTATGTTTTAATGAAGAAGATAAATGAAACTAACCTGGATTGATATTTCGATTGTCATTGTATACCTGATCACCATGATCTTTATCGGCTGGTACTATCGTAAGAAAGCCCGGCAGGATAAGGAAAGCTATCTGTTGGGCGGCAAGAGCCTGCCGTGGTATAAACTTGGCCTGAGTGATGCGAGTGATATGTTTGACATCAGCGGCACGATGTGGATGGTGGCGCTATGCTTTGTATACGGAATGAAAAGTATCTGGGTGCCCTGGCTGTGGCCGGTATTCAACCAGGTATTCATGATGATGTTCCTGAGTAAATGGCTCCGCCGTTCAAATGCGGATACGGGAGCAGCGTGGCTGAAAACAAGGTTTGGCAGCAGCGGAGCCGGTGTAAAAGGTTCTCATGTGGTGGTAGTGGCATTTGCATTGCTGAGTTGTTTTGGTTTCCTGATCTACGGCTTCGTCGGTCTTGGAAAATTCATTGAGATCTTTGTCCCCTGGCATATAGTGCAGCCTTATGTTCCTTTTGATATTCCCGCTGCCTATGTTCCGCATTTTTATGGAATTATATTTACGCTGTTTGCTATGTTCTATTCCATTCTTGGCGGTATGCATAGCATTGTAATGGGAGATGTGATCAAATATGCGATCATGACAGTGGCCTGTATTTCTATTGCGGTCATTGCCATGATCCATCTTCACCGAAACGGAAATTCACTGAAAGTGCCGGAAGGATGGCTGAACCCTTTCTTCAATTGGAAACTTGATCTTGACTGGCGGGGGATCCTGCCAGACGCCAATAAAAAGATCGAAAGCGATGGCTACAGTTTGTTTGGTTTCTTTTTTATGATGATGACGTTCAAAGGCATTTTTGCAAGCCTGGCCGGTCCTGCACCAAATTATGATATGCAAAAAGTGTTATCAACCCGTTCGCCGAAGGAAGCGAGTAAGATGACGGGGTTTGTTTCAATCATTTTGTTGCCGATCAGGTATTCGATGGTGATCGGTCTGACTGTATTGGCGCTGCTGTATTTTGACCAGATCAACATCACTGCTGATGGCGCGGCAGACTTTGAAAGGTTATTGCCCGCCGCGATCAATAATTTTCTTCCCGTCGGAATTTTCGGATTGGTATTGACAGGTTTGCTTGGCGCATTCATGGGAACATTCTCCGGAACACTCAATGCAGCCCAGGCATATATTGTCAACGATATCTATCTTAAATACGTTGACCCTTCCGCTTCTACCAAAAAGATCATCAGGATCAATTATGTTGTCGGCGTATCCGTGGTATTTCTCAGTATCATTCTTGGATTCTTTGCAAAAGACGTGAACAGTGTGTTGCAATGGATCGTAGCGGGTTTGTACGGCGGTTATGTAGCGGCGAATACGCTTAAATGGTATTGGTGGCGCTTCAATGCAAACGGGTTCTTTTGGGGGATGATGGTGGGGATTATTGCTGCATTGATCTTCCCGTATATATTTCCTGATACGCTGGCGCTTTATTACTGGCCTTTACTGTTTGTGATCTCACTGGCCGGGTGCTTTATTGGAACTTTTGCAAGCCCGCCAACGGATGCGGCCACATTGCAGCAATTCTATACACGGGTAAAGCCCTGGGGATTTTGGAAACCCGTACTGCAGGAAGTACTGCTGAAAGATCCGTCGTTTCAACCAAACCGGCGGTTCAGGCTGGATATGTTCAATGTCGTGCTCGGCGTGATCGCACAATGTTGTTTGACCATACTGCCAATGTATGTGGTGTTATGGTTAAAGCTTCCCCTGGTGGTTACGATAGCCATACTCATCGTCATCATATTTATTCTCCGGAAAACATGGTGGCAAAAATTGGAAAACTGATAAACAAAATATAGCAAAATGGATAAAAGCTATTTTAATGAACGGAAGAGGGAACTGGAACAGCAATTCAATAGTTTACTTGAAAAGCAGAACTACCCGGTCTTTTCAGGCAATGGTATTTTTGAGCGTTACAAAAACCCGGTACTTACCAGCGCACATGCACCTTTGCTCTGGAGATACGATCTTGATCAGCAAAAAAACCCTTATCTGCTTGAAAGGTTTGGGATAAATGCGGTATTCAATGCCGGTGCAATACGTTTCAATGGTAAATACATCCTGCTGGCGAGAGTTGAAGGCTCCGACAGGAAGTCCTTTTTCGCGGTAGCAGAAAGCGAAAACGGAATCGATCATTTCAGGTTCTGGGACTACCCGGTGGTGATCCCGCCAACGGACGAGGCAGATACAAACGTATATGATATGCGATTGATACAGCATGAGGACGGCTGGATCTATGGGTTGTTTTGCACGGAACGAAAAGATCCCGCTGCACCCGAAGGCGATACCTCCAGCGCGGTGGCGCAATGTGGTATTGTCCGCACAAAGGACTTGTTGACCTGGGAACGGTTGAGCGACCTGCAAACCAAGTCGGCACAACAACGGAATGTTGTATTACATCCTGAATTTGTAAATGGAAAATATGCCCTCTATACAAGACCGCAGGATAGCTTTATTGAAGCAGGGAAAGGCGGTGGGATCGGCCTTGGTTTTTGTGACAGCATGGAAAACGCCGTGATCACGGAAGAAAAAGTGATAGATCCGAAAGTTTATCATACAGTATATGAGTTAAAGAACGGCCTTGGGCCGGCGCCGATCAAAACAAAAAAAGGCTGGTTACATCTAGCGCATGGCGTTCGCAATACGGCAGCGGGTTTGCGTTATGTGCTGTATATGTTCATGACCGATCTTAAAGATATCGGCAAAGTGATCAATAAACCTGCCGGTTATTTCCTGGCACCGGAAGGCGAGGAACGCGTGGGTGATGTATCCAATGTTGTCTTCAGCAATGGCTGGATCGATGATGAGGATGGGAGGGTGCTGATCTATTATGCATCGAGTGATACACGGATGCATGTGGCAGTGAGTTCACTGGATAAACTTATTGACTATTGCATTAATACAGCACCGGATACCTTTTACTCCGCAGGTTCAGTGCAGACGATACATGACATTATCGGGAAAAACCGTTCGCTGCAGCAGGAGGACGCTTCGCAGCAATTATCAAAACTATGATCTATCATGGCGGAAAGTTTCGATGCAATTGTGATCGGGTCCGGGATCAGCGGGGGATGGGCCGCCAAAGAACTTTGTGAAAAGGGACTGAAGACCTTATTGCTGGAACGGGGAAGAATGATCGAACATCCCAAAGACTATACCACAGCTACACTGGAAAAATGGGAACTGCCGCATCGCGGAGAAGGAACGGTAAAAGAGAAGATGGACAGCCCGGTACAGAGCACGATCTATGCATGGGGAGAGGCGTCAAAACAGTACTTTGTTATTGATAAAGAACATCCGTATATACAGAAAAAGCCGTTTGGATGGATCAGAAGCTATCAATTGGGCGGACGTTCGCTGGTATGGGGACGTCAGTCTTACAGGATAGGTGACATCGATTTTGAAGCAAATGCAAAGGATGGCCATGGTGTTGACTGGCCAATCCGTTACAAGGATATAGCACCCTGGTACAGTTATGTAGAGAAATTTGCGGGCATCAGCGGTGCAAAGGAAAACCTGTTTCAGTTACCGGATGGAGAATTTCAACCGGCAATGGAGATGAACGTGGTAGAAAAGGAAGTGAAGAAAAGACTGGAGAAAGAATACCCTGACCGGAAATTTATCATGGGCCGGATCGCTAACCTGACGAAGGAGATCGGGCACCGGCAGCGTTGTCAGTACCGCAATCGTTGTCATTTGGGGTGTCCGTTCGGTGCATACTTCAGCTCCAACTCATCAACGCTGCCTGCGGCCATCGCTACGGGAAATCTCACGATCCGCCCTTTCTCCATTGCCATGGAGATATTATATGACAAGGACAAACGCAAGGCTATTGGTGTGAGGATCACAGATTCGCAAACAAAAGAAATAAAAGAGTATTTTGCCAGGATCATTTTCCTGAATGCATCTACGGTTGCTTCGGCAGCAATATTGCTCAATTCACGGTCGGATGTATTCCCGCACGGCATGGGGAATAATTATGCGCAGGTCGGTCATAACTTTATCAATCATCATGTGGGTGCCGGCGCAAGCGGCACAATTGATGGGTTTGAGGATAAGTACTATTATGGCCGGAGGGCAAATGGTCCTTATCTTCCACGCTTTCGTAATATCGGGGAAAAAACAGATCATGGCTTTTTGAGGGGGTATGGATTTCAATGCAATGCGGAAAGAGAAGGATTCGGCAGATCAAACGATGAATTTGGCATTGGCGTGTCACTGAAAGATAACTTGTCCGAACCAGGCAAATGGATAATGAGCTATGGCGGATTTGGAGAAGTGTTGCCTTATTACGATAACATGATCAGCCTTCATCCTGAACAGAAAGATCAGTGGGGCATGCCGCTGGTGGTGATCGATGCAGAAATAAAAGACAACGAAAAGAAAATGCGTACGGACATGGTGAACAGTGCCGCCGAAATGCTCGAACGCACCGGGTTTAAGAATATTAAGACTTATGATCGTGCATTGGAGCCGAACGCGCGCGTGTTAAGCGTTCACGAAATGGGAACTGCACGTATGGGACGCGATCCAAAAACTTCTGTGCTGAATGCGTGGAACCAATTGCATGATGTGCCAAACGTATTTGTTACAGATGGATCCTGTATGACGTCCAGCGCCTGCCAGAATCCATCACTTACTTATATGGCGCTTACTGCCAGGGCGTGTGATTTTGCTGTAAGCGAATTGAAAAAAAGAAATCTCTGAGCTATGGATCAATTGCGGATCAATGGGTTTTGGGTAACTATAATGCTGCTGGTTTATGTCTCTTCCGCTGCAGTTGCACAACGTAAACCCGGGAAGGTGCTGGTATTTTCCAAAACCGAAGGCGGTTATCGCCACGCATCAATTGAAGCCGGAAAGGAAATGTTCATTGCAATGGCCAAACAGAAAAAGTTCATTGCAGATACAACCGAAGATGCAGCTGTTTTTACCATTGACAGGTTGAAACAATATGATGTGATCGTGTTTCTCAGCACAAGAGGAAATATACTGGACAGTTTGCAGCAGATCGCGTTACAGGAGTTTATTCACCTGCGTAAAGGATTTATCGGCATTCATGCTGCAACCACTACGGAATATGAATGGCCCTGGTATAATAAACTGATCGGCGCTTATTTTGATGGACATCCGGAGCCGCAGTCCGCGCATTACCGCAAGGCGGACAAGAACTTTTATCCGTTGAGGGATTTCCCTGATACGCTGACGTGGATGGATGAAGTGTATAATTTCAAATCGGTTCAGGATTCATTGCACTATGTGATCACTGTGGATGAGAAAAGTTATGAAGGCGGCAAGATGGGTGCAGTGCATCCTGTCAGCTGGTATCATTATTTTGAAGGAAGCCGGGTGTTCTATATCAGTCTTGGACATTTTGATAGTGCATATACGGATCCGATGTTCACACAGATCATTTATAGGGGTTTGGAATGGGCGGTGAGTGGTCATTAGGTCTGCGTAGGGCCCCCTCTAAATCTCCCCCTTGGGGGGAGATTTAGAGGGGGCCCTACGCAAACCGGAATAACAGGTCTTTTTCAACAATCGTTCCTCTGCTTTTCTGAATAAATACAATTCCTTTCGCAGCAATGAATACTCTTGAACTAAAACAATCCGCCCAGACTGAGCTTCATTCAATCCTTGCCTATTGGGAAAAAAATGCAATAGATCACCAGCACGGAGGCTTCGTTGGGCAGATCGATTTTACTGAAACCATTCATCCCTCCGCAATGAAAGGTGCCGTATTGAACGCGCGGATCCTATGGTCTTTTTCGGCAGCATTTAATTTGACAAAAGCAGATAATTACCTGAAGCTGGCAGACCGGGCATTTGAATATCTCAAGGCGAACTTTATAGATAAAACTTATGGCGGCGTTTACTGGACGGTCGATCAATCTGGACAACCGGGAGAAACAAAAAAGCAGATTTATGCCCAGGCGTTCGCCTTGTACGCATTCAGTGAGTACTTTAAAGCAACAAACAGGACTGATGCATTACAGATGGCGAAAGACTTGTTTGCATTGATCGAACAATACAGTTTTGATAAAATCGAAGACGGTTACTTTGAAGCATTCACACGCGAGTGGACACTGATCGGAGATCTTCGCCTGAGCGATAAAGATGCCAATGAAAAAAAGACCATGAACACTCACCTGCATGTCCTGGAAGCGTATGCAAATCTGTACACGATCTGGCCTGATGAAACGCTTCGGTTAAAGATCCATGGATTGTTGGACATCTTTCAATACCGTATACTGGATCAAGGTAATTGGCATCTCGGGCTTTTCTTTGATGAACACTGGACAAGAAAGGATGATCATATTTCTTATGGTCATGACATAGAAGCAAGCTGGCTGATGCAGGAAGCCGCAGCAATTACCGGCGATCATTTACTTACAAATAAGTTTGAAAAGATCGCTGTCCGGATTGCAAATGCAAGCCTGGAAGGCGTAGATAAAGACGGCGGCATGTGGTATGAATATCTTCAACACGAGAAAAGAATGATCCGGGAGAAACACTGGTGGCCGCAGGCAGAAGCAGTTGTGGGCTTTATTAACGCATGGCAGCATTCAGGACAGATCAAATATTATGACGCGGCGATCCGTTGCTGGAAATTTATTTTCCACTATATAAAAGACCAAAAGAATGGCGAATGGTATTGGGGTGTGAAAGACGACTACTCGATCATGCAGGAAGATAAAGCCGGGCTTTGGAAATGTCCGTATCATAATTCAAGAGCCTGTATGGAGCTGATCCGGCGATTGACCCCCATCGGTCGTTAAACCATCCTGAAAGGATAAAATAGCATGGGAAATGTTATTTCACATTACATAGATTTGATCAGTACAATGAAACGTTTTGGTTTTATGCGGTTGTTTTCCATTTTCTTCAGTGCAGTGATCATGATTTCAGTTGTGAATGCCCAGTCATCGGTCGATTGGTGGTTGACAACAGATAACAAATCCGCCTTACTCGCCCGGCAAGCAGCTTTACCCGTTCAGCGGGCGGAAGGTTCAGCTCCCCTTAATATTTTGATCGACCCATCAAAGAGATTTCAACCAATCGACGGCTTCGGTTTTGCATTGACCGGTGGCAGTGCACAACATCTGATCCGCATGAATGCAGGGGCGCGTAAAAAACTGATAGAGGAATTGTTCGGCCGCAAAGAAGGACAGGCCGGTATCAGTTATCTGCGGCTGAGCATCGGCTCTTCCGATCTGAATGATCACACTTTCTCATACGATGATGTCCCTGCCGGGCAAACAGATGTTTCACTATCAAAATTCACCCTGAAAGAAGATGAACAGGATGTGATCCCTGTATTGAAAGAAATACTCGCTGTTGTTCCCGGTATAAAAATACTTGGCTCACCCTGGTCGGCGCCAACCTGGATGAAATCAAATCAGAACATACAGGGCGGAAGATTGAAAGATGAATATTACCCTGTTTATGCCAATTACTTTGTTAAGTATATACAAGGCATGAAAAAGCACGGAATTATCATTGATGCGATCACCGTGCAGAATGAACCCTTCAATGATGGTAATACACCCAGTATGCAATTCCTGGCAAAAGAAGAACTTCGTTTTATAAAGAACTTCCTTGGGCCTGCGTTTAAAAAAGCAGGCATCAGGACAAAGATCATTTTATATGATCATAATTGCGATGCACCGGAATACCCGATCTCCATTCTTACCGACAAGCAAGCTGCGCAATTTATCGACGGGTCCGGTTTTCATTTATATGCCGGTCCTGTTTCCGCCATGAGTAAGGTGCACAACGCATTCCCTGAAAAGCATCTTTATTTTACTGAGATGATGGCCGTGAGCCGTGACCAGCATTTCAATACAGCGAACCCTGTTGAACGGATCCTGATTGGTGCTACGCGTAACTGGAGCCGGAATGTGATCCTCTGGAATCTCGCCGCCGATCCGAATAATGACCCGCATACAGATAACGGAGGCTGCAGTATGTGCCAGGGCGCTGTAACGATCGACGGAAATACAGTTACCCGCAATCTCGCTTATTATACGATCGCACATGCTTCCGCATTCGTTCCGCCGGGCTCTGTGCGGATAGAAAGCTCTTCCCAGGCAGGCCTTGCGCATGTGGCATTCCGGACACCGGCGGGTAAAATTGTATTGATCGTTGCAAATAATTCCCGGGACACAAAAGCTTTCTCTGTGACCGAAGGAGGCCGTTCTTTTCAATCCCAACTCGAACACGGATCTACCGCTACCTTTACCTGGTAGTTGCAAAAATGTTTATTATGAAAAAGGCTTTTCTGATTATTGTCTCTATAATTTCTCTGACTGTTCATGGGCAAACCGGATCACAGGTCAGGGTGGCCAACGGCATACTGGAAGGCTCGCGCGAGTCAAGCGGCATCCGCACATTTAAAGGTGTCCCTTATGCGCAGCCACCGGTAAAGGAACTGCGCTGGAAAGAACCACAACCCGCAAAGAACTGGAGCGGCGTTCGCAAAGCCACACAATTTTCTGCACAGCCAATGCAACGGTACATGTGGGATGATATGTTTTTCAGAGGGGAGGGGAAGAGCGAAGATTGTTTGTACCTGAATGTGTGGACACCGGCAAAATCAGCAAAGGAAAAACTTCCCGTGCTGGTATATTTCCACGGTGGCGGCTTCGTAGCAGGTGACGGTTCTGAACCCCGTTATGACGGTGAAAGTATGGCAAAACTGGGTATCATAGTTGTAACGGTGAACTACAGACTTGGCGTTTTTGGTTTTTTTGCACATCCTGCTCTGACAAAAGAATCTGTTCACAGATCATCCGGCAATTACGGTTTGATGGATCAGCATGCGGCATTGGTATGGGTAAATAAAAACATCGGTGCTTTTGGTGGTGATCCTTCACGTGTCACGATCGGTGGTGAGTCCGCCGGTGCAACATCGGTATGCCTGCAAATGGCATCACCTTTGTCAAAAGGTTTATTTGCCGGTGCGATCGGGGAGAGCGGTGGCGCATTTGGGCCAAGCTCAACTGTTCCCCTGGCGCAGGGCGAAAAAAACGGAACAGCGTTTACTTCATCCATCAATGCTACAACGCTGGCAGAACTGAGAGCATTACCAGCGGAAAAACTGCTTGAGCTTTCTGCAAATGCAAAATTCCCCTGTGTAGTGGATGGTTATTTTCTGCCTGAAAGTCCGGTCAAAATTTATTCGACAGGTAAGCAAATGGATATTCCTTTACTTGCCGGATGGAATTCAGCTGAAACGGATTACCACGCCATACTTGGCAACCAGGCGCCAACGGTTGATGCATTCAAAACATTTTTGGCAAAGGAATACGGAGCAAAAGCTGAAGACGCGTTTCGTTTATATAACGCCGTTGACAGCAATATAAAACAGGTTGCAACGGATCTTGCCAGCGATCGCATGTCCGGCTATCGCACCTGGAAATGGATCGATCTTCATAGCAAAACAAATGGTCATCCGGTATACCGGTTCTTTTTTGCACGCAAACGCCCCGCTACATCAAAAGAGCCCGATAAGGTCCCGGAGTCAATGGGCGCAGCGCATGCTTCTGAAATTGAATACGCGTTAGGTAATCTGGCTTCAAACAAAACCTATGTCTGGACGCCTGATGACCACAAGGTGTCTTCCACCATGCAATTGTATCTGGCAAACTTTATAAAGACGGGTAATCCCAATGGTAAAGGGCTTGCTACCTGGTATGGCTTGCAAAGCAGTATTCCAAAAGTGATGACGATTGATGTGGAGAGCAGATCATTTCCCGAAAAAGGATTAAGAAGATATCAATTCCTCGATACTGTTTATTTCCCGGATTAATTTTTATGCGGTACTAACCGAATCATTCCAAACTGATATTATAATGAAAAAATTACTGCCTGTGCTGGCGATCATGATCGCCGGTATGCAACCGCTTTATGCCCAGGTGAAAGAAGTAAAGCTTGTTACAAAGAGTCCGCAGATCTTCCGGAAAACGGAGTTTGATATACGTCTTATAGAAACCTGGAACAATCCATATCTGCAGGAAGAAATTGCGGTAGATATGTTACTGACTTCTCCTTCGGGGAAAAAGTTGGTATTACCCTGTTATTATGAATCGGGAGAAAGCGGTTCATCTTCTTTATGGAAAGCCCGCTTCGCGCCACAGGAAAAAGGAAAGTACAGTTATGTATTCCGGGTCTCTAAAAACGGAAAGGTCACCAGCACGTCAAAAGACGCGTCATTCCAGGCCGGTAATTCCTCCGGTAAAGGGTTTCTGAAGGTAAAAGATAACTGGGTGCTGCAATTTGATAACGGAGAGGCCTTTCGTGGCCTTGGAGAGAACCTTTGCTGGGAGTCGCGCGCTAATGATGATTCCAAATATTTCAAAGCATTGCATGAGCAGCCAAAATATAACTATGAGTACATGTTGCCTTCACTGGCAAAGCATGGCGGTAATTTTTTCAGGACGTGGATCTGTTCATTCAATCTTCCGCTGGATTGGAAGAAAGGATTTAACAGCAATCGTTACACCCCTACTGATAAATATTTCAACCCAGGTGCAATCGTAAAGATTGACCGGATGTTTGATCTGTCAGATTCATTGGGATTGTACGTGATGCTCACGCTTGGTATGGGTGCTTATCATGTGAATGAGGGCGGGTTTTCACCTTCAGCGGAAGATTTTTTTGTAAATCCTTTATCAAAGCAACGATATAAGAATAGGCTTCGGTATTTTATTGCCCGTTGGGGTTACAGCACCAGCGTGGGGATGTGGGAGCTGTTCAATGAAGTGGACAACGTTCAATTTCGTAATAAAGAAAAGCCGATCTCCGCGGCGTCAATCGTTCAATGGCATGATGAAATGAGTGCATACATCAAAGAGACTGATCCATACCAGCATATTGTTACCACAAGCATTTCACATCGTGATCTGGAAGGATTGAATTCATTAAAGCATATCGACATCAATCAAAAACACATATATAAGAATACCGCCGCTATCCCTGCAACGGTCGTACAATACGAGCAGCAATTTGACAAACCTTACGTGATCGGCGAGTTTGGTTATGAATGGGATTGGTCGAAAAATTTTGATGATTTTGCAGACGGCATGGACAGCGATTTCAAGCGGGGATTGTGGTATGGCCTGTTTTCTCCAACGCCGGTGCTTCCGCTGTCATGGTGGTGGGAATATTTTGATAACCGCGGGACGGATGCTTATATACAACACGTCAGAACAATACAGGATCAGATGTTATCGGCAGGTAAGGGTGATTTCAAACCGTTGAATGCGGTGGTTTCAGACACGGCGATCATAAAGTATGGAGTGAAATGCGGAAATGTTGCGTTTGTTTATTTGCATAATCCGGGAAATAGTGAAAAGAAGATTGACCTGGAGCTTGATGTGGTTTCGAAAGAGAAAGAATCGAAAATGTATTGGTGTGAATCGGGAAAGAGTAGCATGATTAACGTTCTGGCTGGGAAGGGTAAGGTGAAATGGAGCGGAGTTCATTTGAAGGGGGGAGAAGACATTGTACTGATATTAGGGAAATGAAACCAAACCGGCCATCGGTCATCGGCCATCGAACTGCTTTGATGCTATCACTGGCAAGTTGGGTTAGTTAGCTGCTGCTTTGTTCATTCTTCCCGTCTTCCCGCCTTACCGGTTTAATTTTTACCGGTAAGGCGGGAAGACGGGAAGGAAGTCCGAAGAAAGCGACCTTGTCTTCAGTTAATATGTAAAAATGTCAATACATGACGGAGGTTAACCAAACGGAAACAGAACGATGAAATGGTCGATAAGATAAAAGACCTTCAGCCAAAAGCTAATCGTTATCCAAATCTATGAATGGCGTAAGGTTCCTCCTCCGGCGGACACGTCCCGCAGATTTACGCAGATATAAAACCCGCAGATGCGCAGATGGTGTGTTAAACAAGGGGTCATCTGCGTATCTGCGCAAGCAAATAGAGAAATATTCGTTTCCTTCAGGACGCTTCAACAGCAG
>QFQQ01000257.1 GCA_003243445.1 Citrobacter freundii | reverse complement strand
CATAGCCGGCCTTGGGGCTCCACAGCACCAGCTGGCCGATGGCGTAGGTGAAGCGCGAATCGGGCAGGCCGCGGCCTTCCTTGGCAATCTTCTCGGGCGTGGTGTCGTCGGCGGCCAGCAGGATCTGGAAGGGCGCGCCGTTGACGATCTGCGCATAGAACTTGCCCGTGGCGCCGAAGGACAGCAGGGCCTTGTGGCCGGTGTCCTTCTCGAACTCGGCGGCGATCTTCTGCATGGGCGCCGTGAAGTTGGCGGCGACGGCCACCGACACTTCGGCGGCCTGCGCGGCGGCCCAGCCGAACAGGGCAAGGGCGGCGAAGGCGGTGGCACGCAGGGGCTGGTTCACGTTCATGGGTCTCTCGCTATTCCGTTGGTGAATAGCGCAGTGTAACGACCTGAAAATGCGCATGCAGGGTGCAGGCGTTTTGCTTGGCGGGAAATAACGCTTGGCGGGCATGATGCTGCGCATGACTGCCGCAACCCCCGCTTCTCCCTCAGACCTGGTGCCCGCGCTGGGCCATGACCTGGCCGATCGGCGCATCGCCATCCTGCGGCATATCGCGGCAGGGCATTCGATTTCCCAGGCCGCGCGCGAGGCGGGTGTCAGCTACAAGGCGGCCTGGCAGGCGCTGGATGTGCTGACCAATCTGGCGGGCCGTGCCCTGGTGGAGCGCTCGGTGGGCGGCGCCGGCGGTGGTGGCGCGCGCATCACCGAGGCCGGGCAGTCCCTGCTGGCCATGGCCGATGCGCTGGAGCAGGCGCGCGCGCAGGTGCTGCAGCGCTTTGGCGGGCCCGCCGGCGTTTCTTCTGCGGCTCCCGGGCTGGGGCTGGGCCTGCGCACCAGCATGCGCAATCTGTGGCCTTGCCGGGTTGGTTCCCTGCAGGCGCAGGGCGCCCAGGTCCGCGTCTGGCTGCTGCCCGACGGCGGCGGGGATGCATCAGGCATTGCCGCACGCATCACCGAAGAAAGCGCCCAGTTGCTGGGCCTGGCGCCGGGCCTGCCCCTGATGGCGCTGTGCAAGGCCGCAGCCGTGCAGGTGCTGCCTTCGGCGCCACGCTCCGATGTGCATGCCCAGGCCAATGCCTGGCCCGCCCAGGTGCAGCGCGTGGCCCGGGCCGACAGGGCGGGGCCGCGTGAAGTGGTGGCACAACTGCCCTGGGGCGGTAGCGGCGTGGGTTACGCGGCCGAGCCGGCCGAAGGCGAGTCCTGGACCTTGCGCGCAGGGCGCAAGGTCTGGCTGACGGTGCCGGAGTCCGCCGTGGTGCTGGCCGTGGCTGATTGAGCGGATGGGGCGGATGGAGTGTTGAAGGAGCAGCAGCGCGTTGCGCATGCGCAGCAGTGGCTGCAGATTCGGACGGGTCTGATGGCGCATTCAGGGCGGTATACGAAGAATTGCGCCGCTGTGAAACCTGCGCGCGCTGGCGGCGCGGGCCTTTCTGGCGACCTAATCATCGAAACCTCCCTGGCCCTCCATGAGCATCCTGAGATTGCGCAGGCAAGAGAAAGTGGCGGTCTACACCGCCCTGCTGTGTTCCTTC
>QFQQ01000027.1 GCA_003243445.1 Citrobacter freundii | reverse complement strand
TCAGAGCGACCCCGGGTCTTTGGCCGTTCAACATCGTCTGAGAACTAAACAAGAACGCCCGGGGAAACAGAGCGGGAAGACGGTAAGAAAGTCTGAGGAATGTAACAAGGAGGCGAGCATCTTTCGCCGAATTGACAGAGTTAGCGCAAGACCTGGTTTTCACCGGCGCCTTTATTGTTCAACTGTCCCGCAAATTCCCCTTTTTCTCCGAAAGCAGGTAACGCCTGCAACAGATCAACTTCTTCTTTATTACCATCACGGATCGGTGCAGTATTTGAATGGTCTTTTGTTGCAGGGAGATCCGGAACGTCAGACCTGCAATTACTCATCCATAATCTGAATGTATGCCGTACGCCTACATACCATTAAAGCATGATCATTCCATCCTGCATTCTTATACCTGGGCAATGATCGTATTGGACAATCATCATTCTTTTGAGTTGCTGCATAACTTTCCTGCATCGGGAAAAATGCAGATCGAGAGATTGCTAAGTGAATGGGTCTTAACCGGCGCAAAAGGACATGCGGAAGGTTTTTGCCAGTTTGTAAGACGCTGGCGTGATCGCCGTAACCGCTGGGGCATTAAGAATAAGCACCTGTGGGACTGTTTTGCAATACCCGTGCAGCAGTCAACCATTGTTCAAAAGAACCGGCCATATTCACACGGTGCAGAGTGGTGGGAAGAGCGGTTTTGAAAAAGGCGGCGCCGATTGTATGTTGATTTCCCGGTTACCCGTCCGCAGTCTTTGATGACCGATGTTCGATGGCCGGTGATCGATGGCTGATGGCCGATCTACAGCCGCTAAGCGGAAGGTCTTTCGTCTTATCAGTTTCTTTGCCTTTACAGGATCATTCCGAACATCAGACTTTAAATCCGGTCATTGAACATCTTCATCTCCCGATACGCGTTCTTACCCACGCATTTTTCTTTCTTACGTATATTGCAGAGCCCGCCCGGGTACCGGGTACAATTTTTGCTGCATATTATGTTACAATAATACTGGTATGCCCCGGAATGGAGAATCGTATTCAATCAGGGATTCCTCCGTCATAGCTACCTGAAATCTACCTGATGTCTACCTGATGTTTACCTGATATTCACGAGACCTTGACGGGACGCTGACGAGACGTTTGACGAGACATCTATTCGGAGTTTCGCCACGGTATCTACGGGTAAACAGTAGGCATCATTCCTCAAAGCTCCTGTTTGAATACCACAACTCCCGCTCCTCGATAGCCTCCGTCAAACAACGCACAAATGTTTTCAGGTCCTCCAGATCAGGAGATTCCCACATGGAAGGCCGCGCATGATTCTGCGGGCTCGAATTATATGGGCGCTTATTGATCAGCACCAGCTTCTTCCGCCGGGTGTTCACATGCCATACATCCTGCCGCCGGTCACGACCAGCCAGTTCAGCGGTATAGGTGTAGTCCTTTCCCTTGTAATGTATGCGGATGCTGAATTGATTGCCTTTCACGTTGCAAACCTAAGAAAGTTTATCTGAAATACTAAAATATTTAGTATCCTGTTTTTGAAATAATTTCTATAGCCTGCCCAATGATGCCACTGATCACTTTGTAATAAATACTATTTGGGTAATCACTTTATACAACAGACATTTGCGCCTCTAATACGCAGATCATGAGCACTTCCCGTTATCAGTTCCGTAAAGCGACAGAGAAAGACCTGGACGCTGTCTGGGAAATACTTCAGCATGCCATCGAACGCCGCCGCCTGGATGGAAGCAATCAATGGCAGGATGGCTATCCCAATCCAACCGTCATACAAAATGATCTCGATAATGATTATGGATACGTGCTTACGGAGGGGAACGAAGTGGTCGGCTACTGTGCCATCCTGATCAATGATGAACCGGCCTATGCGGCTATCGAAGGTAAATGGCTGACTGACGGAGACTTTATTGTTTATCATCGCGTAGCTATCTCCACTGATCATTTGGGTAAAGGCCTTGCGCAGATCATGCTGAAACATATTGAAGCGTTTGCCCTTTCGCATAAGATCTACAGTGTAAAAGTAGATACCAACTTTGATAATGCCGGAATGCTGCACGTCCTGGAAAAACTTGGTTATATCTATTGCGGCCAGGTTTACTTCCGCGGTTCGCCACGAAGGGCGTTTGAAAAAGTATTGGCTAAATAAGATCGGTACCGGGCCGATAGCAATAGAGATCGTCGATTCACTGATGGTCGACCATCGATCCTCTAACATCGACCATCGATTCCCTCATCGGGAGATGAATGGATCGGCATTCATTTTGTCAAACGTGAAAGCATGGTTAAAAAGATTTGATCAGTGCTGATGCAAATCCGCAAATCGGTAATTTACCTTCATGCGTATTTTCAAAACCCTGCTTGTTGCAACCTGCATTTTAATTGTTACGGATAGTTTTGCCTCCAACCATCCCAAATGTTTCAAACGAAAAAGAATACTGGTGGTGTATTCTTTTATGGGTAAACTGGCAGACAGCTATGTCAAAATACGCCGTGGCAATAACTTTCAAATGTATACGCGCATCTTCGGCATCACCATGAGCGAAATGTGCAAGGGCCGCTATACGCAGAGTGGTGATACACTCTACTTTCGTTTTTGCGATGGTGTTTTACCTGATTATGCATCGCACTGCGCTGTGCTGAGTCATGACGGTAAGGTGCTGACTTTTCTGGACGATGTAAGCATGTCCGAAAAGCAACGCTTCACCATAAGCAAGGATAAACGAAAGAATAAAACAGCGTTGTAAAGTAGTAGTTAAAGCTACTGTCACCCCGTTCCGGGTGGGAGTGTTAAGGTTTTTTCAATACATTAATAATACTGTCTTCAACAGTTGTCTTCATCGTGATCACGCTGTCAAGTATCGCATTCGGAACAGTTGTTGAGAGAATATACTGCTGTACTTTCCAGTCATTTTCTTTCTTTATCATTACGCCGGAACCACGGCAGATCTTCATCTGGGTATTCAGCAATTCATCAAACCATGCAACGGTTCCTGATCTGTCAAAATAAATATGTCTTTCGATCGCTGTAAAATCCCATGCTCTTCCCCGGTCAAAAAAAGGCTTTGCCCAGGCTTTGAAAGAAGGCAGGTCCCAGCGTTCAGTAGCGTCAGTACCGGCAAAGATCGCATCGTCTGCAAAGTATCCGAAATAGGCATTGAAATCTGCGCGGGCAGCAGCGCGGTTGAATGAATCGAGCGTTGCTGCGATCGACCTTTCTTCGTTTTTTGTGTCGGTCACGGCGGAGGTTTGCTCTTTTTCCTTACAGGAAGGCAGCGTGAGTGCAAGCAAAAAGAAGTTTCCGGAGATGATCAGCAGTATTTTTATTACGGATTTCATGTGTTGGTTTTGATGTGTTGAGATTTTTTATCAGGTGCAATATATTTAAATCTGTTCTCAGGCCAATGTGAATTCGTATATGATCGCCTGCCTGAAGGTCCTGCATCTTATCGACCATTTCATCGCTGTATTACTGGATTATGTCCCTTCTATGGTGTTAAGCCGGCCATCAGCCATCGGTCATCGGCCATCGAACTACTATAATGCTTTAACTGGCAAGTTGGGTTATTTAATCTTTTTTAGTGAGCGTGTTATGAAAGATCACCTGTCAGAAGCATGAATGTTTATCAATGATTGGTTAAGCAGTGGTCAATGATTGTTGCGATGCCTTTATTTTTTCAAAGTGAATTCTTCATAGCAGATGAAAATATTTTTGTGATGATCAACACATATGATGTTGTATAAAGCATACACGTGAGCATGTAAATGTGTCGTCACTCATCAATAGGTAGAAGTGTTAAGGGGTTACTCTTAGATGAAGATGTTTATAAAAAAATCAGTCAACTTTTTTGTTGGTTTCGTAAAAACACGTCACTTTCGTTGTCATAACCACCTTCTCCATTATGAACCAAAACCACCAACGCAGGCGGCAACTTTGTTGCAAGAGACCTGCGCGAACGCAATTCAAACAGATATCCCTCTCTTCTCATAATCTTATACGACGGCTTTCCTGTTAGAAAGATTTTGTTAGCAATGGTCTGACTTTCGCGCGAGCGATTGCGATGACTTGTTGTGCCTGGTTGCCTGCAATGAACTTGCATGAAACCAAGTGATACCTTATTGCCTTTACTTTTTATACATTACCATGAAAGGATGTTTTGCTTTTACGTTGCTGCTGATCTCTTACATCAGTATGGCTCAAACCCGATTGCAGGTAGTCCAGGATACCGTCCGTGTTAACAATGCGGAACTGGTGATCCGCAACGGCTCCAAAGATATCAGCGGTTTTCTATTTAATACTGGTAACGGTAAGACACGGTTCATCGAGATCGGGAAAAGCCTGCAGTATACGGTAGGTTCGACAACAGTATATTCTCAGCCGGGAGATACAAGCTATACAAATGTTGATTTTGTGGGCAGGTCTATCAAAGTGTGGAAGAATGGTTTGTTTCAGTATCGCAGTAACGTACAGGGTATTAAGGTGGATAGCACGATCGGTAAGATCATTTTCAAGCCTGCCTTGCAAAGCGGCGATAAGATCTATATCGAAGCATTGTTCGGCGTGAATCTTATCGCCGATATGACAGAGCCCACGAGTACCTTCTCTACGAATCTTAAGCTTGGAGCAGGTATTTCTACCAGCGGGCAGAACTTTACACTGCGTTGGGCTACGAACAATAAAACGCTTACTGATTCACCGCGGGTAGTTGGTCTTGGTTCTTCGACACTTGCGGGCCAGGGGCTTGTTGCGCCATACAGGTTGGGAGATAAGATACAGGCATGGCTAAACAGTAACACGATCAATTCCTACTGGAATAATCTTGCGGTAAGTGGTTACTCAAGCATTAATCTTTTGCCCGTGGCAAATAATGGGAATGCCTCTACAAATATTGAAGCCGCGTTGAGTTATAATCCTGATTTTATTTTTATCAGCCTGCCTTCAAACGATGCAACAGGTGGGTTGTCCGTCAATCAGAGCCTGGCTAACTACCGCCTTATAGATAAACTTGCCGCAGCACGTGGTGTTCCTGTTTTCTGGGGCACCACACAGCCGCGGAATGCAACGGTAGATATACAGCAAAAGCTCAAAGATCTTGCGGACAGTACGCGTAATATCTGGCCTGACAGGTACGTAGAGAGCTTTATTGACCTTTTTGACGCGTCTGCAGGAACACCCGCCGCGGCAAATCCCGCTTACCTGCAGTCCGATGGTCTTCACTTTACAACAGAAGGTAATCAGTATGTAGCGAACCGTTTGTTCACGCGCTGGTCGGCATACTTCCAGCCGATCGAAGGAGTGCAGAGTTATGTAATCGAGAAATCTACCGATTCACTGAACTGGACAACTTTTGATAATGTAAGCGACGCGAACAAGGTAAAGAAGGTGTATACGCGTTCAGGCAATGACAGCCTTTATTTCCGTGTGAAAGCAAATTATACAAACGGGGGAACTAGTCCGTATTCAAATGTGGTGAAGTTGATGAAAGGTATGAGCGTCGATACTGCCTGGACGAATGCAACAAGAGTGTTGCTGGAGTTTGGTGGTAATGGAACCACTACAGGAGGGTATGTTGTGTCAAGTCCCGATAATGGCGGTAAGTATTGGAATAGTATCACCGGAAATCCGGGAGTAGGTTTTGCCGGAGGTGTGGAGAAAACAAGCCTTGTTACAACTGCTAACCAGGTGACAGCAATGGGTATCAAGCTCTTTAATTCATCCTATGGAACGTTTGGCACCCCCAGTTCAACGGCAGGAATAAATTACAATGGTTTTGCCGTTGATGTCCAGGATTATCCTGCAAATGCAGTGCATGATAATATGTTTGTTCACCAGTATGCCGGCGATAGTGTTTATCTGCGGTTGAAGGGATTGCAGCAAGGGGCAACTTATCGTATCAAGATCTGGGGCGCGAGACTGGACACAGCTTCGGGCACGCGTATCCTTGAAGCGAAGATCGGCAGGGGCGGCTCATGGACTGGTGCGAAGAGCTTCAATGCCCGTTATAACACAAGCGATGATCCTGACTATGATCGCGCAATCGTGCTGGATGATATAACCGGCGTGGACTCCGTTGATATCAATGTGCGAGCCCCTATCGCGCATTCAGTCGGGCATATCAGCCTTATCGATATTAAGATCAAAGATTACCTCCCCGTGATCACCACTGGTGTAAATTATGCAGATGTTTCCACGACATTGCCCGATTCAACAATACAGTTGACAGGAACAGTGAGCAGTCCGGGGTCAGTATCCCTTTATGCATGGTCTCAGTTCTCCGGTCCAAGCAATGCTACGATCACCAATGGCAACACAGCAACACCAACCATTGCGAACCTCAGAAATGGAACGTATGTATTCACACTGGTAGTCACATATAATAATGGCCAGCAGGCGACGGATAATGTGACTGTATTGGTTTATCCGAATAATAATGGATTGAAGACGATGCGCGTGCATTTTTCGAATGAACCTGCCACACCGATTCCCGGTTGGGTAAATGCCGCTGGTGCCATTACGACTACGCCTGTATCGAAAAATGACACCGTCACGGGCTGGACTGTTGCCAGTCCTAATACTGGAGCCGCATACTGGACCAATTTCAACGGTGTCAACAGCCAGAATGGTTTGGGTGCAACCACTGGTAATAACACGGGTGTCGTTCCTGACCTTGCTCTGGCTAACTACTGGTTTAATAATAATCGTACATATGACTCTACGTTGAAAAGACATAATGTAGTTATAAGTGGTCTTAACGCATCAAAAACATATACGCTCAAATTGGTTGGTTCCCGTGCACTGGTATCAGGTCAGCGTTGGTCCGCGTTTTATGTAAATGGAAACATCACCAGGTATCTGTTGGATGTTAATAACAATAAAACAAATCAGGTCGTAATTACTGGTCTCGTTCCGGATGCAGAGAACAAAATCAATATTGGAGTTTATATGGCGCAAACGAATACGGCCGCATACGGGCCATTTAGCTACCTGAATGCGTTGATCATACAGGAGGAACCATAGGCTTTTCTTTACAGTATTGGAGTACAACGATAAAAATAAAAGTGCTTGATAAACTTAATAACTGATCTGCTAATGAGGTTTAAACTAATTAAACTGTCCTGGCTACTGTGCCTCGTACTAGGCGTTACATCAGTAGTGAATGCGCAGGAAGATTCGTTGGCAAAACACAGGGCAGATTCTTTCGCACAAAGAAGAGGAATTCCTGATAAATTAACTGATCCGCTGAAGCGAACAGGCGATGTATTTAAACAGGAAGTCCTCGGACTAACAAATGTGAACGTGGTCGGTCAAGCAAAGACGGATCTGAACAGCTTAAGCTCGAATATCTCTTCCAAAGTGAAATTGCTCACCAGCGCAAAACCGTTCAGCCTCGGTAAAACCGAATTGCTGGCAAGTTATTCGTATCCGCAGGACACTTCTGGCGTAGCACTTGGTGGTTACCGGTCAATGCAAGGGCTAGCAGATTACTCCCTTCACGGCAGCTTTATGACCATGAGTATTCCTTTCAATCTTGATCTTGATGCCAACAATGGGTTCTCAACAATGGCTCGTCCTCCGGTGAATGATTTTTATTCTATCAATTTTGATCCGCAGAAATATCGCCAGCTTTTGCAGGACCAGGTATTGAAAAAGATCAGACCTGAACAGGTATTGAGCACGCTGATGAGCAGGATCGATAAGGTGCGGAATGAATATGAGCAGAAACTGTCCGGAGAGCTTTCTTCGATCCAGCAACAGTTTCAGCAAAAATCAGGTGAGATCCTCCCAATACCTCAAGAGATCACGGATCTTTCAAAAAGTGATCTGACAAGTCTTCGTTCTTCGATGTTCAAAGACTTCACACCGGATAAGTACGCTGAACAACTGAAACGGCTACAGGAGTTGAAGGCCGCGGCAAGCTCGGCCGAGGTTATTGGTGAAATGAGGAAAGTGGAAGCTGCAGTTGGGAAATATGAAGCATTGGATAAGATGTTTGCCAGATTCAAAGAGAAAAAGGATCAGTTTGAAAACAACAAAATTGTTAAAGAGCTCAGATCACATCTGCCTTTTACACCGGATAAGTTCAGGGAATATCTCAGCAAACCAGGCAATTTAAAAGATGTAATCAGCAAATATGGAAGTTTGTCCAGTATTCAAAGTCTGTTTATGAGCCTGACAAAACTTGATCTTGGTCAGAACCCGGTTCAGAGCGGTGACCTGAATATGAAAGACTTGCTGAATACCGGCCTGAATACAGCATTCGAAAGCAAGAATGCAAAAGCTGGCTTGATCGTGGGTAAAAATAATAACGTGAATAACTGGATGCAGGGAGGGCTGAACAGTATTGTTGGAAACGAATATTCAGGGTTGACTGGCATAACACTGGGGACCGGTACAAACAGCCGGTCGGAACAGTCTGTTTCTTTTAACCTGTTCAATTTTATGAACACGCCAGGCATGTCTGATCCCATGCAGCAATTCCGCGCGAATTATTTAGCCAATGCGCCAAGACAGGACGCTGTAATAACTTATCATTCTGCATTCAAGCTTGGAAGCAGGCATGAGATAAAGATCGATCTGTCAAAGTCATTCGGCACTTATAAAAATCAGCAGAATGATGACAGTGTACGGTTTACAAAAACGGCGACCGATGGATTGCTCGGCAGCGAGGGAAAAGCCAATTACGCAGCGATGGTGAATTATGATGGTGAAGTATTCAATACGCCGGTACAGTTGATGGTGAAGAAAGTCGGAATGGGATACAACAACCCGGGGAATATCTTTCTTCGTCGTGGAGAAACACAGGTTCAGCTTGCTTTCGCCCGCAATTTCCTCAAGCAGAAATTGAATATACGTTATAAAACGGATTACCGTCATCAGCAGTTTGATCCCGAGAAAAGATTTATCGCAAATACGTTTTCCAATAAGCTGCAGATGAATTATCGGGTACGCAGGAATACGAGAGTGGGGCTGTCGTATCAGCGAAGTGATTACAAAACTACGAGCTTATATCAGGCCAACGGGAATGGCGCAAGCACCACTCTGCAGGCAGACGGATCATACCGGTTCACGATCGCAGATAAAAAGATATCCAGTACGTCTACATTAAACCTGCAATCAATGAACCTGCCAACTTCGGCGGGTGTCGCTTATAAGAATACAACGTTGCTGGTTGTACATACCTCATCTATTCCCATACAACAAAATATGTTGTTACTGACTTTGATGGGCAATCTGTCAAAAAATAAAGAGTATTATTTCAACACAGCATTTGTAAATACCGAAGTGAGCTATGTATATGCAGCCGGAAAGGGGATCAGGCTTTCCAGCGGTTCCGGTTTGTATTATAACAAGGGCTGGAATACGCAGATTGGCGTAAAGCAGTCAGTGACGGCAACACTTGCGCAGCGCCTCGAATTGGATCTTAACCTGGACTATAGAAAAGCTGTACGCACGATCAGGCCTGAGTTGGCTAACCAGTTATTAATTTATTCATCAGTACGCTACCGGTTTTAATATGAAAAGGATCTGCTTATTTTTATTTGTGATGACCTGCGTTCATACGATCGTAAAGGGACAGATGAAATTTCATTTTGTACCTGACGTGAATGGGCGTACCGTAGATGGGTTGAGTGCGTTCGTTGTACAGAATCTCAGCAATGCCCGTTATGACGGACAAGTGGCTATCACGGTCCGGGAAACATCCTTGAATATTCCCGTCCTCAGCATAACGACACCTGTATCCGGCTTTACTCCTGGTACTTCGGCTTTCCCAGTGACGTTATTCCGCAACAGCGTTTTTAATTTTGCCGGCAACACTTTTGGAACGCTTGTCAATCAGACAAGGAATTTCCCGCCGGGGGAATACAGTTTTTGTTTTCGGTTTATCCCGTCTGATAAGATGTCCAATGACGATTTCGAAGATTGCTTTGATGCAATCATCCAACCGCTTGTGCCGATCAGTTTGCAGATGCCCGCGGAGTTTGACACGATCTGTCAGAAAAGACCGCTTCTGAGCTGGCAGCCGCCTATGCCGTATAACAGCAGTATGCGTTTTCGCCTGGTGTTGACAGAAAAACGCGATGGAGAAACTGCTTCTGAGAGTATCCTGAAACATGCACCGCTGTTATTACTTGATCAGATCTCGGGAGTGGCAGTAAATTATCCTGCCAGCTATCCCGAGTTGAAGGAAGGAAAGACTTATTGCTGGCAGGTTGCCGCATATCAATTGGGTTTGATCATTTCAACATCTGAGGTGTGGGAGTTTACCGTACAGTGTAAAGAGTCACCAATCCCCGAATCAAAAGATAGTTATCGTGATCTGAAAGTATTATCTGCAGGTAACTATTATATCGCTAACCGTTTCCTGAAGTTTGCCTTTACAAATAACTATAACCTGTCAAAACTTACGTATGCTATTTATGATCTGTCTGAGGGAAGAAAAGCATTGAAGGATCTTCCGGAAATAAAGCTGATAAGTGGTGTAAACAGGGTTGACATCGATCTGACAGATTTGGAGCTCATTTCCGGCAGGCAATATCTCTTGCGAGTTTCGCCATTGGGCGAAAATCCGGTAGAAGTCAAATTTGTATACCAGGATAAAGATTAATTATAATGAAGACAAAGAAAAGATATGCTTTTGTTATATGCCTGGCGGGAATGGTGATTTGTGTTGCCTGTGGGTCTTCTGCATCCAGGCCGGCCAGACAGCAGCAGGCACATTGGGCCGAAGTAAATAATCCCGCTTTGGGATCGCTATATGCTGACGAGGTAGATCCTGCGCGTGTGATGCAGGTAACTGATAGCGGGACGACAAAATTCGTTGCCTATAAGATCGGGTTGCGTGAGGAAAAAATTCCGGCGAATAATCAATATATGCTCGACAGAGGTAAGTATTTACAATTTGATATGCAGCATGACTGGTCACTAAAATCACAATCGGACTCATTTGGTGTAGTATTCTTTCAGCCCGTTGTAAAAAAGATCGACCAGGTTGACGAAAGCATTTTGATTTTTGAGATACCTGCGGGTGTTACACCCGACACATTGATCTACCAGGATTCTTTTGGCGGATGGGGTACACAGAAAATAATATTGAGTGGTCACTAATGAATTATATATGTTGAGACAATACCGAATAAAAGCTACTGCAGTTTTCTTCCTGTTGGTTTTTGGATTCGATCTTTTGTATCCGGTAACAGCCATGGCGCTTACATCAGGTCCTACGCAGCCGGAGATGACGAAGTTTGAGCCGGCGGGTGCTACAAACCTTGTGGATTTGTTTTCAGGAGATCTGAAATACAATCTGCCGTTACTGGATGTTGGTGGTTATCCGCTTAATCTCTCATATCAGTCCGGAACAACAATGGAAGAGGAGGCAAGCTGGGTTGGTATGGGTTGGACATTAAATCCCGGCTCCGTATCCCGGAACATGCGTGGGCTGCCGGATGATTTTAGCGGGGAAAATACCCGTTATCCTCTGCAGGCAGATTTAATAAAGAAAGAGCATTCGCAGAAAGAGTTCAAAAAAGTTGGCGGGTCCATCGTATTAAAGCCCGAGATCTTCAGTTGGGAGATCGGCAGTGCGAATCTTCGCATGAGTGTCTATAAGGATAACTATTATGGTATGGGCGCATCAGTAGGTGCCGGTGTATCATTCAGTCTTGCCGAGGTTGCGGGTACATCCTTGACTGCCGGTCTTGGTCTTAATTCCGATAACAGAGATGGTGTAAGCTTGTCGCCAAACCTGTCCATTTCTTACGCACATCAGGATAGATCGGATAATGATTACGTGAGTGCGTCGCTATCCGGCGGACTTACTTATAATTCAAGAGCCGGGTTGAAAGATGTATCTCTCTCTCAATCTTTTTCAACAGCGCAAAAGGTTAAGGCAGACCGTTCGAGTATAACCCTTTCTGAGCGGACAGCTATCAATTATTTTGGTCAGTCATATACGCCTTCGGTCAATGTGCAGAAGGCAAATACAGGTTTTACTTTCAACTTCGATGTAGGGCCTTCTGTATTGCCGGGATATCTCGGTGCCGGGGGAACGGGTTTCACATTCAGTGAACGGATCATAGACCCGGTATCATATACGCCGGCCTATGGTTATCTCAACTACCTTAAGGGGCGTGATCGCGATGGAGCTTTGTTGGATTTCAACAGGGAAAAAGATGGAGTGTTTCTTCCGAAAGCGCCAGCTATAGCTACGCCTGTTGCGACGAATGACTTCTTTATGGTTACCGGCCAAACCGGTTCAAACCAGTTCCGGCCGTATTTTGGCGGCAACTACATTGTCGGAGATAAACGCTTTGTCAGCCGGTCTGCCAACACCAGTATCGGACTCACCGGCGGGTTTGGAATCAACTCCTTCCAGGGTGGTGGCCGGATAGAGCGGGTCAATGGAGAGACAAGTACCGGAAGATGGATTGGTGCAAGCAATGGCTATATGAACACGGCAAAGTATCAATCCATGGGCCTCCCGGATGACGAACCCGTTGCAATGAAAAGAGTAGGTGAAAAAACAATATTTGACAATGATTACTTTAATTCCATCGGTGCCGATGCAACCAGTAAAGTTGAAATCGGAAGACTTGGTTCAAGCAGTACAGGTACAGCCCGGACAATTGCTAAATTGAAGTCGCGCGATAATCAGGCTGTACCGGTGACCGGCGCTTTACGCAGACAGCAACGTGAAAGGAAGAATCATGTGTTGAGCTATCTTACTGCCGAGCAGGCGGAATTGTACGGCCTTGATAAGACAATTAAATCATATATACCCAATACTCTCAACAGTAGTTTAATACACCGCTGGAGCATGGAACCGCCTGCAGCGGGGCAACTGGGCAATTATAGAAAAGGGCATCATATTTCCGAAATGACCGTTACGGACAATGAAGGTAAACGAATGGTGTATGGTATTCCTGTATATAATGTTGAGCAACAGGAGATGACTTTTGCAGTTAAAAATCCGGTGGATCTCACTAAAACCCGCAGGACCGGTCTGATCGACTATACAGGAGACCCAGCAACAAATCACAAGAACGGACGTGATCAGTTGTATACCAACACAACCACTCCTGCTTACGCCACTTCGTTTCTTCTTACGGGCATTTTGTCTCCGGATTATGTAGATAAGACCAATAACGGGATTACTGATGATGACCTGGGTACTGCAGTAAAGTTCAACTATACAAAATTTACAGGTGCGGAAGCTGATCAACTTTTTCAATGGCGGGCTCCTTACCAGGCAGGAAAAGCGAATTTTAATGAAGGATTCATCAGCGATACAAAAGACGATAAAGCAAGTATCGTGTATGGAAGGAAGGAGTTGTGGTATATGCACTCTATTGAGAGTAAGACGATGATCGCGTTTTTTGAATTGAGTGATCGCGAAGATGGTCTTGGCGTAACAGGAAGAAACGGAGGAAAGAATACATCTGTAAGACAGAAAAAACTTGACCGGATCAAACTGTATTCAAAAGCGGAATGGTATAAAAACCCTGCAACAGCAGTTCCGATCAAAGTGGTGCATTTTGAATATGATTATTCATTGTATCCCTCAGTGCCGAATAATTCCAATGCGGTCGTTAGCTCTTCCGATGGAGAGTCTAACATGAATATTGCAAAAGGGAAGCTTACGCTGAAAAGAGTTTATTTTACTTTTGGCAATAGTTCAAGCGGAAAGTCCAATCCCTACACTTTTGGATATGATATGCGGATGATCAAGGACCTCACAAACATACCTGTTTATCCTCCAAATCCCGATGACCAGGAAGTAAATGATGAGTATACCGAACGTCAGTCTGACCGTTGGGGGACATACAAGCAAAGAAGATATAATACGGATGAATTCAATCCAATGAATAACTCAGAGTACCCGTACAGTCTTCAGTTGGGGCCGGGCTATGTGTATGACCGGAAAGCTCTGATCGACAGATTTGCTTCGAAATGGCAGTTGAACAGTATTGTAACGCCGACAGGAAGTGTCATAACCGCTGAGTACGAGAGTGACGATTATGCATATGTTCAGAACAGGCGGGCAATGCAGATGTTCATGATCTCCGGCTTTGTAATGAAATCTGGCGGTGTTGCGACAAATGGTTTGATAGATGCGGCGGCATTAAAGGTTAAGCTGGCAAGCCCGGTTGCGAGTAAGGAAGAATTTATTCGTGATTATCTGACGGAAACAGATGGAACGAAGATCAAAAAGATGTTCTTTAAGGCTTATGTGGATCTCACCAATTCAAAACGTTTTGAGTATGTGAATGGATATGCTGATATCATTCCTGACGATGTGCAGATAGAATCCGGCGGAGCCATTGCAGTGATTCCGGTGAAGAGTGTCGGTGATAATAACCCCATCTCGAAAGCAGCCTGGCAGATGTTGTATGCGGATCTTCCTCAGTTCGCCTATGATAACTACGATAATTCAGATGTTGGTGACGGCGTGGCTGCAATACGCTCGATCATTTCATCTATAGGCAATATCGGAGAGTTTACTAAAAGCCCGGATGAGCGTGCGAAGAAAAAAAGATTCGCATCCTCACTGGATTTCAAAAAGAGCATGGTCAGGCTGTACAGCCCAAAAAAGATGAAGCTGGGAGGAGGCGCGCGCGTTTCCAAAATAACTATCTCCGATGAATGGGAGTCAATGGCAGGTGTGGGGAATCCCAAATCCGTAACGGGCCAGCGATACTCATACACTGTAAAAGATAACGATGGGCGGATGATATCTTCCGGAGTGGCGAGCTATGAGCCAGCTGCCGGTAATGAAGAGAATCCTTTTCATGAGCCGGTCAGTTATACAGAGAAAGTACAATGGAGCAGCGACAGGTATCATTTTATTGAGAAACCATTTTGTGAAACGTATTTTCCTGCAGCTTCAGTTGGGTACAGTAGTGTGAAGGTCACGTCTTTTGGTAACGGTGATGGTCCGCAGGATAGCCCGGTCGGCTATACGGAAAATGAATTTTATACGGCAAAAGATTTTCCTGTTATCGTGGATAACCTCCCGATAGAGACGATGAATATCAAGAATAGCTTGCTGCTGAAATTATTCACGGCACGTTCTGTAAATAAAATGGCCGTTTCCCAGGGATTCAAGGTGGAGTTGAATGACATGCATGGAAGGGAAAAAAGCGTAAAAGTATATAACAAAGGAGGTGACCTGATCACGTCTTCTTCGTACTACTATTCCGTTAAAGATGAAAGGGCTGCGTTCAAGGAATTGAAAAATGAAGTGCCTGTTTTAAAAGAGAATGGCGATATACAAAACAATACGACCGTAGGTGTGGACGTGGATTTTGTAACGGACATGCGCGAGAGCATTGCCGAAAGCACCGGACAATCCGTAGGTGCATATTTCGGAGCGATCTATTTCTTCTTCTTCACCCTGCCACACGGCGCAGCGATGGTAAATACCTCTGAGACCATTAATAATTTCCATGCGAGTTCCGCGGTAAAGGTCATCCAGCGTTATGGTATCCTTACAAAGACGGTGACAACTCAGAATGGTTCTACTGTTGAAGCAGAGAACCTGTTATGGGATGGACAGACAGGTGAACCAATATTAACACGAACGCAGAATGAGTTCGATAAAAATATTTATTCGTTCAGTTATCCGGCTTACCAGGGATTTGAAGGAATGGGTGCTGCGTATAAAAATGATCATGCATTGCTCAACCTGCAAACGTCTTCTACCGGTGCGATACAGGCTGCGGGTGCACAACCTGTGTTGCCCTACCTTTTCCCCGGGGATGTCTTGTATGCTGTAGGTTCTGAGGTTGAAGGTTTAGAAGTGCGCGGATGGGTGATGAAAGACGCCAATGGGGTTTTCCGGCTCATTGATGAGAAAGGAGAGTTTATACAAACAACCGGTCTTACGTGGATGGTGGGGCGATCGGGGCGCAGGAATATTCTTGGGGCGGGAAGTGGAACTGTCGTGACGCTGAAAGATCCCCGCGTAAACGGTAAGATCGATATGGCGGCGAATAAGGCGATCATCGATGCAAAAGCAATCGCATATAAGGATTGGTGGGAAGTGCCGGTCAATAAAAAGCTGGGCATTGATCCGACAATAAAATGTATTACAGTTCAGGCTAATAACGGGTTGACCAAGGCTGGTAACTACAGTATGGCGCGTACTGATAATGTTCCTGGCCCGGCTTTGCGTGAATTTAATGAATGTACCGGCGAGTTTCTGACTGCTGGTGTTTATTCGTGGAATGGAGGCAAAGATGATCTCTTGAACTATTATGATTGGAAAGAGCGTGCCTACATTGATTTCGGTTCAGTTCTGCCTGCCGGGCCTAATATCCAGATCGTATCTGCAACGCTTTCTTTGTATGGCCACAATACGGTTGGAGCAAATGAGTCGTGGCTGGAAAGGGTGACTTCTCTCAGAAACTGTAACAACACTCTGACCTGGGATACAAAGCCCACAACAACTACGACAGGAAGACTTACGCTGTCCCAGTCTGTAACAACCGCTCAAAATTACACAGGATTAAATGTCCTGGATATGTTCAATAACTGGCATACCACCCGTGACATATCTGAATTCAGGGTTTCTGTAAGAATAAAGGATGAAACGTATAGTGGGGCCGTGAAAGAAATGCAATTTCACGGCGGTGACTGGCCAGGTTTTACAGTTAATCCTGCCACTAAGCCAACACTTGTTGTTTGTTACATTGATAACGGCGATGTCTGTCTCGATCCCGTTAATACACGGGTGAATCCGTACTATGAAGGAATACTGGGTAACTGGCGCCCTTATATCAATTATGTATATACAGTCGACAGGGCACAGAATGCTGGTAACGGTGCTCAACAGGGTGGGACTGATATCCGCAACAGTGGTTATTATAAAGAGTTCGCGCCATTCTGGACATGGAACAACGGTAAAATGGAACGGACATTTACAGATGGCCCGACGGGTCCGCTGGCAAATAATTCTGCAAACCAACCTATCGTGTATACGGATCCTTTATCCCGCTGGACATGGAGCGCTAAGTCTTTGTTCTATGATCAAAAAGGAAACGAGTCCGAAACAGTCGATGCATTGAACAGGTACAGTTCAGCGCTATTCGGTTATCAGCAATCAATGTCAACTGCGGTTGGTGCCAATAGCAGACAACGTGAAATTGCGTTTGACGGATTCGAAGATTACGGGTTCGTTTTACCGATTACTCCACCGGTTGCGTGCGAACTGCAAAGACATCTTGATTTTGGTCTTGTAAAACAGGGTGGCGTCTGGCAAACCGAAGGAGCGCAGATCACAAGTGCGGTTTCGCATACTGGCAAATACAGTTTGCAGTTGAATGGTACCACGTCGATCACCAAACAAACAGGCGCCGATATCAGTCCGGCCTATCCTCTTGGTTTTGACGCAAACAACAGGTTTGTACTACTCCGCAATTCATCCTCACTTGGATTTGCACCGATCCAGGGGAAAAAATACCTGCTCAGTTTCTGGGTGAATGATCACGATGATTATGCTCCTTCCAATAAAGTACAGGGCGTTACGGTCAAGATCAATGGAGCAGACATGGACGTCAGCACTATCATTGTGCCGAGGGTTGAAGGCTGGAAGCGACTAGAGATCCCATTCACAGCGGGCGCAGATTTCAGACTGGAGATCACCGGATCTGGTAAGGAGATCGATGACATACGGTTCCTCCCGAAAGATGGGCAAATGACGAGTTTTGTCTATGATGATGCAACGCTAAGACTCATGGCGCAACTGGATGAAAATAATTTCGCCACGATCTACGAATATGATGACGAGGGCATTCCTGTTCGGGTTAAGAAAGAAACGGAAAGAGGCGTTATGACGCTTAAGGAAAACCGTCAATTTATCCGCAAACAGAATTGATAACAAAATATTACTGGTACTATGCGCACCTCAAAAAAGATAGCACTTCTTGTGATCGTATTTATCGCAACTGTTTGGTTTGTGATGGCACAGCGTGATAATTCCGGTTGGGCCGGTGAATTACCTGATGCGGCAGCAGAACTCCGCCGTGTAGTTGCCCGCCAGCAGGAAGCAGATTCCTTGCTGGTGGAGGGTGATATCCGTTTGTATGATCAAAAGAATCCTGATGCTTTGCTGGAATCGATCTCATTCAGCTTATATCGTAAGGGCACCTCTTTTTATTCCAGTTTCGGTCCCCTGCTTATTGTAGGGGATGACAGATGGATGATACAGGTGGACAGCCTGAGCCAACGGATCGTTGTACAGGAGATTGATCCTGTTACGCAGGCCGCGATCATGTCGCCAAAAACAAGTTTGCAAATGCTTGAACAGGTTTGGCAAGATACTGCAGTATTCAAGGTGGAGATGAAGATCAGTGAAAAGAACAGGCTGCGCACCATCGAGTTGGTGAATGAACGCAATCCTGAGGTCCGCTCCGCATCCCTTACCTATGATCCGATCACCGCAAGAATACTGAGCGCAGAGATCCGGTGGAGGAAAGATCAGTCGGAAGCGGATGAGAACGGGATTTGGATCAGCCGGATCAATTATAAAAACAAACCCGGTTTTGTGATGGATTTGAAAGCAGTTGTAAACAGTATTGTTGAAATAAAAGATGGGCAATTGATCCCTGCGCCGGCTTATCAGAACTATGAGCTGATGAAAGCGGATAACAATGCGGGGATGAAGAACGCAGAATGACCGGTGACTGGAGTAAACAGATATATTATTGGTTTCAGATAAGTAATTATGATCAACCTGTTAAACGGTATGAAGAAAAACGTTTGGTTCAAAATTGTTTTTGCTGTTGTCCTGTTTGTAGCCGGCATAGGCAATCGTGCTCAAGCAACAGATGAATCCCATGTGCAGATCAGGACTGGCAAGGTGCATGCGGGCGATTCCTGCAATGTGGTGGATGATAAGTTTAAGAACCTGCCACAGGAGCAATGGAGCTTGTTGAATAACGTTTCTGTAACCAATGTGATCTCGTTTGAGATCCGGAACGATACAAATATCTATTATCATAACCGGCCGTTCACTTGTACCCTGAACGTTTCTATCAGGTATTATTCCACCCGTGATCAGTTAACTCCTTCAGAGCTCAATAATATCAACCTGGTCGTTAAGTATGATACGACCAAAGGTTCCTTCGCAACAAATATTGATCAATATACTTTTCATAATGCCTACCGGGTAAATGTAGTAGTAAATTCCATCAGCTCTCCCGAACTTGGTACAGACCCTCCTGCAATCTTCAGGATACAGAACCAGATACTGATCAAACGATATTATCCGTTTTCACCCAAACCGCTGTCTGCGATATCTGCAAATGTGAACTCTGCTGGCGGTGGAGAAGGTGGAGTTGCTGGGCGGGTCACTTCGGTAGGCGCTGGCAATAGTTTATCTGTGTCATGGGTTCCTGCTGAATTCACAAACTTCCCCGGCGGTTTTGCCATACCTGAAGAGTATGATGTAGAATGGACGTACGTTGATAAGAATAGCCAGCGTGCAACGCAGATCGGTACCGCACCTTATAGTACACTGACGGACGCCACCGTTGCCGAATGGATGAGACATGATAACTCACGAACAACAATAGCTGCGGATGCCTGCCAGATCCCGCTTACGTATCCTGAAGGGTTTGTTCTTGTTCGCGTTCGCGGAGTCATGTACGAAGCTGGTACGAATCTGCGATTGACAGGTCCATGGCAGTATCGCGACGGTGATAATAAAATCAATTGTGTCCAAATTGGCATTTATCAGTCGAATCTGAACTGGCAGGCTACCGCCACATTTGCCGAAGGCGGAATGCGCAAAGATGTGATCACTTTTTTTGACGGAGCATTGAAAAGCCGTCAGACTGTAACGATCAATAATGCTGACAATGTTGCAATGGTTGCCGAAACCATGTATGACAAGCTGGGCAGACCTGCGATGAGTGTTTTGCCGTCACCGGTGATCCAGGGAAATTCTGATGGCAATACTTACGATAATCAGCTGAAATATTATCCGGGAGTCAACAAGAACGAATCCGGTAACCCTTACAGCTATCTTGATATTTCAGTTGCCGGAGCCAACAACTGCGAAAGCCTGGCTCAGACCCTTGATCCCAGTAATGGTGCTGCAAATTACTATTCTGCCAATAATCCTTACCGGCATGAGATAAATTCTCCTTATTACTTCATAACGAAGAATGTTCCCGATGCTGGTCATGATAACAAATACTATCCTTTCAGTCTGACAGAGTATATGCCCGATAATACCGGTCGTATACGCCGCCAGAGTGGAGTAGGCTATGAATTCAGGATCGGCGGAGGTCATGAAACAAGATATTATTATGGGAAACCAACACCGCGAAGCCTTTACCGCTTATTTGGTTCGGAGGTAGGTAACGCCTCGCATTACCTGAAGAACATGGTGGTGGATCCAAACGGGCAGACAAGCGTCAATTATGTGAATGCTTCCGGCAAGACCATTGCAACAGCCCTTGCCGGCAAAAATCCCGGTTCGCTGGATGCATTGCCTTCTATGAATGCCGCCGGATCCCAGGTGAGGCTGAATGAAGTATTGATCCGTGCTGAAGATATGCAGGTCGAAGCGGGCTCGCTAAAGATGGAAGCGACAGCTACGTTCCTGGCGGCTGTTTCCGGTGATTTTACACTTCGTTATTCAGTTAACCCCGCCGCATTGGTGACTCCGCATGGTTCAGGGCTGAAAGTATGTAATAACTGTTCCTACGGACTCACGATGGAAGTAAAGGATGATTGCGGAAATATGGTTCTTCCAAGTTCTTCTAACGTTATTGCAGCTTTTTCCGGAAACGATATAGAATGCTATACGAACCGGGAGCCGTTCACCGGTGACCTCGAATTAGAGAATCTTGCTGCCGGGCAATACACTGTTACCTATCGCCTGCAACTGAGTGAAGCTGCCATCAATTACCAGGTTGATCACTATATAGCGACCAATACAGACCTTAAAAAGCTTCGTCAGTTTTTTATGGATGAACTGCTTAAGCTTGATCTGCAGGGTTGTTACGATGAATGTACGAACTGCGCAGAAAAGCTGGGAGCGCTTCCTGATTTTATGATCAGCATTAAAGCGATGATCGAAGCGTTGCGGGCAGAGAAATTTGCAGATTATCCGGCTTCCGTTTTCGATATTACACAGGATCCGCTCAAATCAGAAATAGAAGCATGGATAACCGCTACGTATAATTCATTGTCGGCTAACTGTACAGCTATTTCAGCTAATTGTGCGCCATCGCCATGCGAGTCGAAACTTGAGCAGATGAAACAGGATGTTCGCCCCGGCGGACAGTATGCGCTCTTTACTTATAATGAAACAACCAATACCTATGCATTGGTAAATGACGGCACAAATCTTCTCGGCCTGTATAATATAGATCCGGGTACTGATGCTGATCATCAGGCGATCTACAATATTTCATTCACTGATGCTTCCGGTATTCAGAAGCTGGCACGTAATCTTTCGCTTGGTGAATTCATAATTGCATACATGCAACATCCCGAATGGGCTGACCTGTTCGTGAAGAAGCATGTTGAATACTGTAATTATCTCTTTTGCATAAATCATGCAAGCTCAAGCTATGGTTTTGATGAAAGTCTGCGGGAATATGTAAAGAACGGAACTGATGCGCAAACGAAAGGCCTGTACAGCCGCAGCAACTATAAACTCATTCTTGATAACAATAAAGACCCATTCTTTGCCGGTTCTTTGGGAAGCACGCATCTTGCCGCAATGAGCGGTGATTTGCTGAATGCATCTGATGTGCTTGGCATGACGATCAAAGATGCAAGCGGGCCGCTTCCAAAGAAAAACATCCTGCAGCTGGTTGACTGGTTATTGTATAATAGTCCAAAAGATCCGGCTGCGACTCAGCAGGACTATATAGACTCATGGAGCTTACCTGTTAATGCAGATTGCCGTTCATTGACACAGGAATGGGAAGCATATCGGGAGTTATATCTTCGATTGAAGAACCGGTATGTGCAGATGCGCAAAGAAGACCTGTATCCTGATTGCAGGAACTGCTTTATTGGTCCGGACCCTGCCCAGGCCGTGGCTTGTGAAGGTGCTACCTCCGGCACCGGTGGTGGAGGTACAGGAAACTGCCCGGAGATCGAAAATGTTTACAAGTATGAAGTAGTCATTCCCACAACACCACCTCCGCCCGGAGGTTGTGAACAGTACCGCTGGGCGCAATACATCCGGTTGACAACTGCGTTTCCTCACGCAGTTACTGTACCGGTAAAAGTTGTGTATTATACCGAAGGCGTGCCAACCCATGAAGTCATTCTTGAAGCATCTTTCCCGGCAGGATCCACTTCGTGGAAGCTTGGTGAATATGTGAACTGGACACCAGGATGGGATCCCACCCAGGATCAGTGCCTCGATATGCAGGTCACGATCGATATCATCGGAGCGCCTGTATGTTCAGATGGTGGCGGGATAGGCGGATCGTTGAGTATGCTATCTTCCTGCCCGACAGACCCGCGGGCGGAAGTGTATGCAGGTAAAACACGGATCTGGGCTGAGTATATTAATTACCAGGGCTACCAGGCATGTCAGCTCAACTTACCGGCACCTACGGCGGGCAATAATCTTGCAGCTGTACGTTTGCAGGCAACCACACTCCTGAATGATCTGAGTACGGCCTGGCTTAGCAAACTGCGTGCAGTAATAGCCGAGGAAACGGCTTATGATGATGCAAGGGGATACCTTAGAAGATTCACTGCATTATTAGATCCTGATGAGGTAACACCTAATGCAACACTGGTAAGCCTGGTGGCAGCGCTTAAAATTGTTGCACAAAAAAATATCGATTATCAGACCGATCTTGACAAGATCTTCCCGGCCAGTACGCTTCCCGCAGGAGTGGTTGCGTCAAATGGCTATAATAATTTCAAACAGGTCTTTGATGCAATACTGAATCCGGTAAACCCTTCTTTTGTTCAGATGGGCATCGGCCCTGAATTGCTGGACCAGCCCTATCCATGGAACAAACGTCCTGTACTGGCGAACTATAATAGTGGAGCGATCAATGGTTCACTCTGCACCAAGATCAATGCTGCATATACGCATTACCAGGCCGTAACCGGCAACAGTGCTACGATCCCTGGTTTTGCCGCATATCTCAGAACACAACTGGGCAAAGATTTCCTGCTGACGGACGCTGAATTGCAGGATCTTAAAACACGTTGCGATAACGGCTGTCAGTGGATGGAGAATCCGCTCATACTGCCGGCAATATTCAGCCCCAATCCCGGCAATGGTGATGTGTCATGGGTTGATTGCAATACTGTGGTGGGACATAAAGCTGCATTTGATGCGCTGTATCCGTCTGGTACCGAGTACGGGCAACTTGAGCTCGGGTCCAGGCTTTACAGGGTTTCTTTGGCCAACTATATCAATCATCAGTTAGGCTTCGCATTGTCTTACGAAGATTATAATGATTTTCTGACGATCACCTGCCCAACAAATCCTAACGCTATTCTTTATACCAGGCCGATCTCTCCTGCATTATTGCCGGATGAAAACGCCTGTACGCGTAACCTGCTGGCTGGTGTGTTTGAAACAAGCCACCAGGAGTATGTGCGGTATATTGATATTGTGCGCCGCGAAACACGCAACCGCTATATCTCTGCCTGCCTGGCCAATCAGACTTCCGTAAAGCTTGAGGCAGATCAGTGGGAATATCATTACACGCTTTATTATTATGATCAGAGCGGCAACCTGGTGAAGACAGTTCCGCCAGAGGGTGTCCGTTTGCTCACTGAGGCTGAAATAGACCAGGTTGAAATGTTCAACAGTGGAACAGCGTCGTGTGATGGTGCCGGTATCCCAACAACAGAAAACGCGACAGGAACGTTCAATAGTTTCAGCACAGCTATGCAGACAAATGCCGCGCAGGCTATGGAAATGTGGCTGTATTCGGATGATGCATCGGCCGACCGCAAGCTTCGTATCGTAACGCCTGATAGCAAATACATGTACCAGGCTGCCATCAGCGGCAATAAGCTTTGGGTGGAAGTATTCAGCCTGGTACCGGGAACTGATGGTAGTGTTGGTATCTCTTCCAGCATAAGTGCTGTAGCGGATATCTCCGGAATGTCTGCGTTGCAGAACTGGTCACACCTGGTTGTTCAGTCAGCAGGTTCGTTGGCCACCGGGCCGTTGGAGCTCTTCCTCGACGGCAGGAAGCTAACCAATCTTGATGATGGTGCAGCTGGTACTTACCCGTTTGACTGGGAGATCACTTCGACCGGAGGTACTTATACATTGCCTCCGGTGGATGTGGCTGTACTGAAGCACCTGCGTCTTTACAACCGGGAGATAACCGAAGCCGAAGCGCTCGCCAACTACAGGAATTCCTGTCTTGCACCGGTTGGTGCACTTGCGCAACTCAGTACTGCCGGCGGTCCACTGGATGGATGGGGTCGTTTCAATATCCCGGCACCGGGATCTGCATCAACAACAGGTCCGGGCAGTACTACTGAATTTGCCGCGCATTTTATTGTGCCAGATCACCAGTTGCCAACCGTATATGCTTATAACAGCCTGAACCAGGTCGTTCGCCAGCAATCACCGGACGGCGGAGCATCTGAGTTCTGGTACGACCGCCTTGGCCGCCTGATCATTTCTCAGAATGCGGAACAGAAAGAGCCGACAGTGGTGAATGCAGAAAATCCTGCGGGGCGGTATAGTTATACGGTATATGATGCACTTGGAAGGTTCTCGGAAGTGGGTGAGAAGATCGGAGCGGGAACGGTGAATGAAGCGTTGGTACGGCAGATCCCGACACTGGATGCATGGATGAATAACGAAGGAAGCAAGCGTCAGATCACGGTGACGGCTTATGATGAGGCACCGGTCTGGGTTCCGGCGAGTTTGTTGGGAAGCCAGCGGAACCTGCGAAAGAGGGTAGTGGCGACGGCATTGGTGTCATCTTCGCCAAATACACTGAATCCGGCAGTCAACAGGAAGGCAGCATCATATTACAGCTATGATATATCCGGAAATGTGGACGAGCTCGTTCAGGAAAACGCGGATCAGAGCGTTGCTGAGGCCGCGCATATTAATGGAGCTACGGGACTTAAGCATATCAAGTATGAGTATGATCTGATCAGTGGGAAAATGAACAAGGTGTTATACCAGGATGGCAAATGGGATCAGTTCTATTACAGATATTCGTACGACGCTGAAAACAGACTTACGAGGGCGTATTCAAGCCGTGCGGACCAGATCTTTGCGCTGGGTGGATGGATCAATGAGGCAACCTATTGGTATTATTTACATGGGCCATTGGCAAGAACTGAGTTGGGCAAGTATTTCGTGCAGGGGATTGATTATGCCTATACGCTGCAGGGCTGGCTGAAGGGAGTGAATAGCCAACAGCTGGATGCGTCAAAGGATATGAGCAGAGATGGATTGAGCGGAAGCCTGATGCAGAGTTATGCCAGGGACGTGTATGGTTTTAGTTTAGGGTATTTTCAAGGGGACTATAAGGCGATCGATCCGGGGGTGAATGCCTTTGATGTAAATTATACGCCGCCTGCTTCCAATGTTGCTGGTAGTGGCAAATCATTGTTCAACGGCAATATCAGTCATGCGACGTACGCTCTATCCCAGATAAGTGGTGGCAACGCTTCTGGTTATACCTACAAGTATGATCAATTGAACCGGCTGACTGCGATGAACCGCCATACGATCAGCGGAACAAGTTGGAGTAACAGCAATATTATTAATGACCATAATGAAGAGATCAGCTATGATGCGAATGGAAATATCCTGACGTATAACAGGAGTGGTGATCACACAATGTCCGGAAGCGTGTCTCATTGGGATATGGATCAGTTGAAATATCTGTATTATTATTATGATCTGACAGGTCAGTTGAGACAGTATGATAAAACAATGGCTTTGCCGGGTGATGTATCGAGATTGACAAATCAGCTGGCACAGGTGAAGGATGCGGTGGAAGCAGGGAGTTATGCGGAGGATATTGATGATCAGGGGACGGGTAATTATAAGTACGATAAAATCGGAAACCTGATTAGTGACGAAGCCGAGGGGATCGAATCGATCAGCTGGACGGTTTATGGAAAGATCAGCACTATAAGAAAAGTGAAGGGTGGAGTTACTACGTTGATCACCTATAGCTATGATGCGAGTGGTAACCGTATCCACAAGCAGGTGCAGATTGGCTCCGATGTTGTTAAAACCTTCTATGTTCGTGATGCCCAAGGGAATGTATTGGGGGGATATAAGAAAAGTGCAGTCGAATATTCATGGGAGGAGCAGAATTTATACGGCAGCAGTAGGCTTGGGTTAGTCAAGGCTGATTTGGCTCTTTCACTGTCGCAGCCTTTGGCTAACGATCAATACAACCCGAATATAGACGTTCTTCCCAATAATGTAGTAGGCAAACGTCGTTATGAGCTGGGGAATCATCTTGGGAATGTGTTGGCTGTAATCAGCGATCAAAAGCTGGCAGTGAATAATGGAAGTGGTAATATAGATCACTATATTGCAGAAGTTCTTTCACAGAATGAGTATTATCCATTTGGAATGGGGATGGTGGGGAGGAAGTATGATGTTGAAGGATATCGATATGGGTTCAATGGAAAGGAGAATGACAACGAAGTAAAAGGGGAAGGCAATCAGCAGGATTATGGGTTACGAATCTATGACCCGAGGCTGGGTAAATTTTTGAGTACTGACCCTCTCATAGCCAAGTTCCCGGATTTAACGCCGTACCAATATGCAAGTAATAATCCTATCAAATTTATAGACATTGATGGGGGGGAAGGTGGTGATCCTGCCGAAGATCTATATAAAAGTCGTCCAAAAATTGACATGAACAACGCGCCCGGCACATCTCCGAAAAATGCAGCCGGTTTCCCAAGAGATCGTAAATACTTCTGGCAGGAGCTAGCCAAAAGCAACCCGGAGTATTTTAGTGAAACAAACCTTTCAAACATAAACAGGGGATATAGCCCATTTGTTGATGAAGTTTGGGTTGCAAATTTCCCCCAAGATGCAGAGTTTATGTACAATCGATTGATTCACCACCACATCAACGGAGAAAACATGGCTACTCCGATACCTGAACAATTACATTGGAATAGATTTAGTGATCTGCATGCCTTCATGAAAAATGCTGCTCGAAATTTAGTTACAGGAAAAGCGATAAATGGCACATTGAATGGAATGGTTAATATTTTATCACTAGCTAACGATATAAGTGGAATAGTTAGAGACGACCCGATGGCTTTGGCTAATAATATGGGTGCTCCTAGAGGAAATCCTGAAAATAATATAGGCCGGGTGGTTAATATGTTCCCTGAACAATATCCAACGACATTTCTCGATTCTTATGGGGTGATAGAGAGCGTACAATTAGAAACAACCTCACTGTATAATAATTTAGGTAATGTGTTGTCTAGCTATACATCAGCAAGGATCGTTCGGTTGTCTTTATATTCTGATTATGTCTGGGACCAAGATCAAGGAAAGTTTATTGGCGTTAATTTGTATGCAAAGCAGGTATCAGTGATAAGATACGATTCAAGAGGCAACGTTGTTTCGGAAGTTGGTAAAAGAACTGATCTCGGTACAGCTGTTTTATCAGGTCAGCCATCAGATGCAGATAAGAAAACTCTAAATGAAACTCAATATTAAAACGTGATTTATGACAGCGGCCAAATTTGTTATTGAACTAAATGAAGTTGTTGATTTGCTTAACACGAGTGAGCGGGGTATAGCAATTCTAGATCATATTTCGATGAAGAAGCGACGTATGGATTATAATAATGAAATCGCTGCCTTGATAAATAATTATGATGTTGAATTGGGGAAATTCGGGGATTTTAGTTTGTTTTCTCGACTTCAAGTGAATGAAAATTTTTTTTTCTTTGGAACATTTGATGGAGACTATTTGGGAATTAGCAGGAAAAACCAAGGTATAAGCATAGTTGAATCATCGGCGCAGTTTCATGTTTTAGTTGATTGTGCGTTAAGCGATAGGCATTTTTTGGATATTTTTTATGTGTATGTAGTAAGATATCTTCATTTTCTTAAAGGCTTGAGTTTTTCTCTACCTGAAAAGCAAATTCTTATTGATTATTGCGGAGGCGATCAGTTTTCTGCCTTTGTGCGTTATATATTTCCTGATCTTGAATAAAAGCACTATCTGTTCTTTGTAGTCTGTGGGGAACTATCAATAATCAAGAGTTATGCGTATACCCGTTCTTCGTAGTCTGTGGGACACTATCAACAGTCAAGGGATATGCGTAAGTCTTTGACTACGCATCGGCTTTGCAAAAGCCGTCCGCGTTCAAGCAAAATGCTGTAGCATGTAATCAATAAAAGCAAAAGCCGCTGAGTGGTCAGTGGCTTCTGCCTTTATATCATGGAGAATTTAGAAGCTTTGATGAAGTGATCAACGGTAATGAGGAGGCATTATTTTTCTTTAGGCGGCAGTGCGGCGATATCTTCAAACCGCTTGAGCATAGCGGGATCTTTGAACAGGTTAGCCTGTTCGTTCTCTCCGAGCAAATAACCGACCGTTGTATCCAGGAGCCGGGCGAGTTTTTTAGCGGCTTCAATGGAAGGGATCATCTCATCACGTTCATACTTGCCGATGGTGGTATGCGAGGTATTGAAGGCTTTGGCGAGATCTTTCTGTGAAAGGTCTTTTGCCCTTCTGCATTCCGCCAGTCGTTTACCAAAACTGTCCATAATTAAACCTTTTTATGTGCTAAAACACCTGTATTTTAAGAGATAACGAAGCTTGGCTAATGTATCCAATTCGTTGATTTTTAAATGCGGTCTCTTTAATGATGTATATGGTCTCTCTATTTAGAACCAAAAGAGCTGATTCTCAATGCAGGAAAGGGTAATTACTGGTCTTCGTAGTCAGTCGGAAATTATCGGCAATGATGGGTTATGCGCACGTATTTGACTACACATCGGCTTTGCAAAAGCTGCCAGTTGTCAATTAACATGCTTTTATATTCAGTATTATTCTTTTATTTGCAGCAGCGATTAGAGTTAAAGTATGGCAAAGAAAGTGTCCATGGTAGCAAACAGGTGTGGACGTTCATCCCCGGCGCGTTTTCGATGAACCGTGGATGTTGCAGGGATTCGTGCCGCTATTCCGGTATTGGGCATCTTTGGCCAGATAGTCGAGGATGATGACAAGGGCATCGGTAATTTTGCTGGCGGTATCGATGGAGGGTTTTATCTCGTCGCGTCGTACTACCAGTAATGCAGCGCTGGTGCCGACAGCCTTCCTAAGTTCGTGTAGTGTCATTTTTTCTTCGATGTGGATCGTGATCGTGAAAGAGCGTGGTGTTTTGTCTGGATGCATCGTTGATTATTCAGTATTATGAACTCATAGGACGGGCACATGTAATTTTGTTTTGCTGGACCCAATTGAGATTTCTCATCTGGCATTGATTTAGCAGGTGGTAGTAGTTGTGGTGGCACATAATCATCCGAGTGGAAAACTTGAGCCCTCGAGAGCAGGTAAATCGGCTATGGACAAGTTTATAGAAGCCAGTAGTTTTTTAAATATCATTGCTCGTCATCTGATCATTTCGGAGCGAGAGTATTTTAGTTTTTAGATAATGGTGTATTTGAAATATTGGAAACAAAGAAGCTCATTATGTTTATTAGTGTGCTGGCCATGGGATTGATCTATGAGCATTGTTAAAATGATAAGAGGCCAGGCCCCCCGACCTCTTATCATTTTAACAACTTACCTACCTCTTAAACTGCAACATCCATTCATACACATTCTTCCCATTCTCCTTATACCCCGGATCCGCTGCTTTTGTCCACGCATCGTGTCCTCCCGTTGGCCAGATGGTCTTAATGGCGGGAATTTCAGGGAGCAACTGGTTGATGCCGTCTACATAGGTATGCGTGTTGCTTACAGACACGGTCTGGTCATCGGTATTATGAAATGCCCAAACCGGCAAACCGGCTGCGGCGATCTTCGTTACACGGTTGAGGTCTGGAGTGGAAGCTCCCGCGATCGGGACGATGGCCGCGATCTTACTGGCGTAGGAGGCGCCGTATTCCCAGGTAATGCCGCCGCCCATGCTGCAACCCATGATGTAAATGCGGGACGGATCGATGCGGAGATGCTGTTTGCTGTATTCAACAACTGCATCAACATCTGCGGGAACAGGCCATTTTTTAAATTGTGGTGATACTACCACAAATGAGAATTGCTGGCCGCCGGCAGAAAACGTAGCCGGAAATGTGCCGTTCTTCAGACGGGCAAATACCGGCATGGTCAGTACTTTAGAGATCTCAGTGGTGCCATTGCCGATCTCGGAACCGCTGTGCAGGAATATCAGCAATGGATACTTCGTAGTAGTATTCTCATATTGCTTTGGAACGGACTGATACAGGCCGCCGATATTGCTGGTGAGATCAACAGCGACAGCCGTTTCTATCGATGTTTTATCTGTAGTCGGCGGAGCAGGGGAATCGTCCTTTTTGCAGGAATAGAATGTGATCAGCATGAATGCAGTGATCACGGACATACGAATGAGGTGGTTCATAACAGAAGCAGATTGCCTGATCATACTGGATGATCCGATCAATCGGTTGGTGGTGATTAATAAAAATGGTTTGTTGCGCGAATATAAAAGAGAATTGGTTTTAACGATCAACGGTGGAACTTTAATTTATAAAAAGAGTACTTACTAACATGATTTTAATATTCGGATAACATAATCCGCTGATGAGACCGGAATACCTATAACATCTGCCGCTGAAAGCAATGTTGTTTAGTTCAACTTGTCACCTATTTCTTTATTGTAGCCGATGGCTGCTGCCCGATCCTGGCTCAGTTGACGAAGGTTTTTAATTCAATTAACTATGTTTTACCCTTTTATAAATTTTTTTGCGCATCAGAATTTAAACTGCTCATCAGCCTTTGACCATCGAATAATTGTAGAAGTATAACCAGCAAATCGGGTTAAGTGTTTTCCTCGGGATAAAACGGTGAATACACCTTTTCATTCTGATGGAAACACCTAAGAGATAACTCTTAGTTGATAAATCTTATTCATTGTGTGAATAAAAAAGAATAGGTGTCTTTGTATTTATGTCGATAAAAAAGTGTCACATTCGTTTTTATAACCACCACCAACGTTATGTTTAACCACCACCTTATCGATCCATCGCCTCATCGTTATTGTTATTATCCTTTGCCTCACAGGCCAGTGCTGATAATTGGTATGAAGTCGGACTGACCGATACTTCCGGCATTTATTTCACTTTAGTTGATTACTGTTTGTCATTACCTATTTTATAAGGTAATGATTATTATCAATGATCTGCTGAACGTTGAAGCTTGATGTTGCCGGAGATCATTCCTGAGAACATTGTTGTGCACGTGTATCGTCACGGATGAAGAGAGATCGTTTCCATCTTTTCATTTGGCTCGGTTGATATTTATCAGCAGGGTGGGAAAGATGAACGGAAGAAACGATTTGAATGAACGGGAGTGTTGTCAGCTGTGATATGTAATCCGGCGAGTGAATGTATGAACTGCATAATTCTGCTGTAAAAAACGGCAGTCAAAAGAATCAACCCGATAAAAAGAAATTAAGATGATAATTAAAGTTCTTTACGTTTTACGATTTAAGATCTGTCTATTCTTATTGTTTATTTTGTTGTACAATATTGGTCAGTCGCAAACGAAACTACAGGTTGTAAGCGATTCCGTCCGTGTAAGTAATGCGGAACTGGTGATCCGTAATAAAACAAAGAATACTCCGGGAGTATTGGTAAATAAAGGGAATGGTATTACCGAATTCCGCAATCTTAAGTTTGTAAAGAGCGGAGACAGTACATTCTTTATTTATGGTCAGGATACAACAGCCGTTACTGCAACCGGTGGTGGTTATGTATATGAATCATCTGATAAGCCGGTCAGTCTGAATATCTCCGTCTATGATGGAACGACCATGAAGCTGAGATGGGCGAAAACCAGTAATGATTTTTATGTATCTCCGAAGATCGGCATCATTGGTGATAGCCAGGGTAAGGGAGATTATGCTTCCAGCTATAGTAATTCCACCATGGGGCGTTTGCAGAACTTCATATATGCAACCTGTCAGAATGCTGTAGTGATCAACTATTGTCAGAATGGTTACAATTCACGCAGGCTTGCGCCGACAGGAAGTAATGCGTATGTAGACAATCAGTATAATATCACGAAGGCATTGGCTGATGGTAATAAGATCATTATCCTCTGTAATACAGGTAACGATTTTCTTCCTTCAGGCGCGGGTGGACCTGTTCCGGTAAGCGAATCGATGGCGAATACACTGCTGATCGCTGATGCCTGCCAGAAAGCGGGTGCAACGTTGTTTGTGATGAGCACCAATCCCGCAGCTGCGCGCCCGGTAGAGTTGCGTGATTCGGCAAGGACGATGGCTGAGCTGTTGAGAAAGAAGTTTGGTGAGCGTTGTGCATATACGTACAAGCTGTTGGAGAACCCGGCAATACCCAATACACTGATCCCCTCATTGCAACTCAGCGACGAGATCCATTTGAATGATGCGGGTTGTGCGGTATTGTTCGGTGCGGTACGGGATCTGCTGATCCGCTATTATGCATCAGATAATATGATCGCCGGCTATGAATTACAGAAAGCGACTAGTTTCAGCGGCATTTATTCAAACCTGCAGTTCATCAGCAGTCCCGGGGAACCAACAGTGCTGCTTGCAAAGGACAGTGCATTTTATCGCGTACGTATCAAATATCATAACGGCTATTACTCAGATTGGAGTAATATCAGCCAGGGGACGACGGCGTACCAGGAAGCACCGCCGGAACTGCCGCCATTGGTAACCGGCAATGGGCCGATCAAAGTCTCCATGCCAAAAGACTCCACGACGCTGATCGTAACCGCCTCAGATCCTAACGCGGGAGGTTCCATTCAGTCTTATCGCTGGTTCAGGGTGACGGGCAACAGCCTGGCAACGATCCTGAATTCGACCCAGGCAAGCACAAGAGTGACGGGGTTGACGGAAGGTAACTATGTATTTCGTTGTGAGGTGAAGAACGCATTGAATAAAGTAGCATTTATAGATGTACCGGTGATCGTTGCGTGGGAGCAGGTGTATCCGAGAGCGCAGTTTGATTTTGGCTCAGGGGCGCATTCTTATGCTGACTGGGTAGATGTCTCTGGCGCGCCATTGAATGTTGCAACGGATAACAAGTCCTGGACGCATAACGCTACCGGCATAGGGATAAAGAATATCAGCAGTACTTCGCTAAAGTGGGGCGCTAACTATGCCAGTACAGGCAATGCCGGTGATGCGAGTGGTGAGACGGTGGATGATGGAGGCGGGTTTGCTGTGCCGGCTACTGTTCTTAAGTCGGCCTGGTATTCAAACCTGAAAAGTTACACTGATAGTAGTTCGAATCAGTTGAAGATCTTTGGTCTTTCACCAGCGTCAAGATATACGGTGCGTATGTATCCGTCAATGGCATCTACGTTTACGGTTGACGCTGATCCAACAGAGTTTGTGGTGAACAATAATGTGCTGAATAAAAAACAGGTGAATGCAAAAACAAATACAAGCAATGCGGCGGTGTTCCGCGGCATTGTACCGGCCGCAGACGGAACAGTAAGTGTGTTTGTCGGTGTGCCGGCAGGGCAGGCGCAATTTGGTATGTTGAATGCATTGACGGTAGAGGAGGAAGCGCCGGCGGCAAATATGCTTCCGACGGTAATTGCGGGGTCGAATAAAACAATCCAGCTTCCCGTGAATGTAGCTTCGGTATCGGTGATGGCGCAGGATCCTGATGGCCCGATCACGTCTATAGTGTGGACACGTTATTCCGGACCCACATCTGCTGTGATCAGCAATAATGGTGCACTGGACGTGAATGTTAATTTTACAGAGGCGGGAACGTATGTATTCCGTTGTACAGTGACCGACCAGGATGGAGGATCCGGTTATGCTGATGTAACAGTGACGGTGTTGGCGGATAGCGGTATACCGGCGTTGAAGATTGGGGTATCGAAATTGAAATATACCGAGCCAGGTTGGAGGGTTGTATATGGATCGCCGCATGTGAACTACGCTGCGGATACTTCGATGTTTGCAGGGAATGAGGTTATTGTAACGACTATTAACAAAAACAACTGGAGTGCCTGGTCCAATAACACAGTATCGTCGGATTCCACCGGTGCAATCACTGATGACGGAGGCGGCTTCTCTGCCCCGGCGCGGGTGATTCAGGGTTGTTTCTTCAACGATAACCAGTATAACGCAAGTATTCCGCAAATGGAGGTAAGGAATTTGCCGGCAGGAACCTATAAGGTAACTTTATTCGGCTCACTGAAGAATGGTTTAAGTACCAGCGTCAATTGCCAGACGGAGTATCGCGTGAATAGTTCAGGACCAATAACCGTGGATGCAAGAGGTAATACATCACATACAGCTGTATTTACCGGTCAGATTGTTGGCTCCGACGGGACATTAAAGATTTATTTTAATCCTATTACTCCCAACTCTCTTACCTATGCAGGTTTGCTGAATTATATTATAGTGGAGAAGACTAATTGATCAGCTTACGGGCTAACCAGTGTTTATGATTTTCAAAAGAGTTAATATAAAACCGCCTGTTATGTTCTGAAACATATTACATTAAAGCTATCGGTTCAACGCAGCGATGCGCTGAACCGATAGCTTTAGTTTTTACTGCATTTATGTGAGAAAGTCTTTGGCTTAGGACACTCCGGAAACAAGTTTGCCGTCTCCGGCTATCAATACCGTTTAACCGCTACAGCCCTTGCTTTTCCTCTTCCAAGTATCGTGGAGATATTATTTTTCCAGTAAGCAGCATAAAATATTTTATCAGAGCCAGCAACAGCACCGGCAATGTATCCATCAGTTCCTTCAAGCATTGACGGATATTTTGTCTGCAAAGACTGGATATACTTCCCTGCAGGCTGCACCTACTCAACTCTTATTACTTAGACTAAAGTCGCAAATAGACTCTTGCTGTTTTCCTGTCGTTAATTATGCAGATTCATTTTTTTAAGTGTAGTGTTTTTTGTTACATTTGAGTAATGACCTCTCTTACTTTCTTATAGCGCCGCGTCAGCGATCTTCAATCCTTGTTAACGGGATGCATTAGCTTCTATTCGTCCCGGTATTTCAGTACATTTTTTATAATCTATTTAAACATTCCTGATCTTCTGAGGAGTGATCAATGATGTTTTATTCAAGAAACACGTGGAGGTGATTTATGGCGAAGAAAAAACCCGCTTCGTTAGTGGCCGATATCATAAAATCCGGAGAACGGATCCTTATCTATACCGACGGTCTGACATTCAGGCAATTTGTACGTGATCCCAAGACTGTAGATGCCGTGGTCAGAAATTTTCAGATCATTGGCGAAGCGGTAGTGAAATTGCCCGGGACATTTAAACATAAACATTCACAGATCCCATGGAAAAAGATCAGGGCTTTCCGGAACAGGATCGTTCATAATTATTCGGGAGTGGATCAGTTGGTATGGGATGAAAAGGAAAAGTTTTTGAAAGAGATGCTGGCAGTGCTTAAGAGCAGTGAGATCTGAGAGTCGAATTTTAGCGGATAAATTCCCGTACCGGCACTATAAGGAGGATTCAGCGGCGGATTGGAAGAACAGGCATTCGATTTTAATGTATGTTGTTTAGTTAACCCAACTTGCTAGTTATTACCGTTCCTACCGTCTTCCCGCCTTGACGGTAAAAATTAAACCTGTAAGATGGGAAGACGGTAAGGAAGTCAGAAGAAAGCAACCTTGTCTTCAGTTAATGTGTAAAAATGTCAATTCATGACGGAGGTTAACCAAACGGAAATAGCGCGATGAAATGGTCGATAAGCTGAAGGGCCTTCAGCCAAAAGGGAGGAAACCGGCCATCAGCTATCGTTCATCGGCCATCGAACGATCATAAAGCTATAACTGGCAAGTTGGGTTTGTTAAGTCACTCTGGTGAGCGTTCTTAGAAAGACGATTTGCTTTTAGTCTGAAGGACGATGTGATCAAAAATGGCGTTTAAATAAGTGGCATCGGATTTTGGAATTCTGCGTCGTGTCCTTCGACTCCTATGCATTACTTTTCAACAGATATATCTTCCGATCGTTATATTTGTACAAACCCCTTACCTCCACACCACCCGAATGAACCTTCATCTAAGGCTCGCCATCATTGCCTGCATCAGCTGCAGCCTGCTTTCCGCACAGTCCGGTTTGGGTTTCCGGCGTCTCGGAGTAAATGAAGGGCTTAGCCAGAACTCCGTCAGGGAGATCTTCCAGGACAGACAGGGGTTTATCTGGATCGGAACCGGTGATGGATTGAATCGCTATGATGGCATTCAGATCAAAAAATACAGGCAAAGCTTCAGGGATCATTCATCCAAACGTTTCCCGGGGAAAATATTGACCGGCAGGATCCACGAAGACGCACATGGTAATCTTTGGATGCTTGTAGACGGAAAGCTTGTAAAGATGAACGTGGCTACAGAAACGTTTGAAGTGATCAGGGAGATTGGACGTGACCTGGAGTATAATATCATTGCATTGCTGGGTAATACCATTTACGTTAATAATGCTTTTACCGTTACAACTGTCAATATTGTTGATGGTTCTGTTCGTGAAATCCGCCAGCCTAATGCATTCGGTGTTTACCAGCAAGGAAACCAACCGCCGGGTATCCTGTACACAAAGGGCAACAGTATTTTTAGTTTCGATCACCACAATTCAGTTCATACAAAATTGCTTGATGCAGGTAAGGATTCCGTTTACTCCGCTGTTCGGTGGAAGTCCGGTATTCTGTACAAAGCAGGTAACAATATCTGCGAATACGATCTTGATAAAAAAAAGGTCGTAGCTTCTTATCCAACACCTGATCCGCGGTTCTATAGTGTAGTGGTGCCCTTATTGAAAACCAAGACCGGTGATATTGTGCTTGCCGTTGTAGGAAAGGGGATAACAGTGATCAATCATAATACGGGTGCTTTTTTACATTATGCTAATATTGAGAACAATCCTTTCAGTCTTTCATCTAACCTTGTATACACTGCCATCATAGATCAATCGGATAACATGTGGGTAGGTACGGAGGGCGGTGGCATCAGCGTGCTGAACCTGAAGCCCCGGCTATTTGAAGTTTTTCCGGATATACGAAAGACAAAGAATGAAAGCTCTTTTCTGATGGTGAAGAGCATTTATGCCGAAGGCGATCAGATCTATGTGGGCACCTATGGCAAAGGATTGTACGTGATCGATAAAACCACATCGGCATATAAGATCCTGTTTGATCCCCTGAAAAAACAATCACCGTCTTTCAGCGGGATCTTCTTTATTAAAAAAGATGATAAGGGAAGGGCCTGGATGAATATGGGCAGTGAAGTTGGTATTGCCGATCTTGAACAGGGTAAATTCAAATCCAGTGTTCAGATCCCCTACAAAAGAAGCGGCAAGAACCATAATATACCACAGTGTTTCGCCCAGGTCAGTCCTTCTTCCTATCTGGTAGGCACTGTACAAAGCACTTATCTGCTTGAAGAGAAAGATGGTGTTCTGTCTGCAAAAGACCTTGGAGCTGTTAACGCAACATTGGAAGGCGATATACAAACGATCTTTAAAAAGGATAATGAAGAAATTATCATTGGTAAAGGTGAAAGCGAAGGATATCTTGTAATAAAACTGAAAGGAGATCGTCCTGAGATCATAAAAAATGGGTTGGCGGGACTTTCTGTAAAAAATATCTACAGGGATAAGGCCCGTCACGCATTCTGGTTTTCCACCAATGCTGGCATCGTTATTCAAAAAGATAACGATGCAGGGGAAACGCTGATCGATGAGCTGGATGGGCTGAGCAATGACTTTATTTATGCTGTTGTTCCTGCTGATCAAAATACTTTCTGGGTCAGTACGAATAAGGGGATCAACAGGCTTTCGCTTGAAAACGACACCATCATCACTGTACGCGGGATCGAACAATACACAATACAGCACGGATTGCAATCCAACGAATTCAATACCGGTGCGTATTACAGGGAAGATACGATGATCTTTTTTGGTGGTGTTACAGGTATCAACTGGTTTGATCTCCGAAGGTTTGATCAGCGTTCTTTCGCTCCGCATTCTTACGTGACCGATCTGCTGATCAATGAAAGACCACTGGAGAACGATTCTGCTGTAAATTTTTTGAAGGACATCCGGCTGAATTACAAAGAGAACAATCTTCTGATCAGGTTTGCCACGCTTGAATTCACCAACCCGGAGGTCAATGAGTACCTGTACCGTCTGATGGGTTATGATAAGACCTGGATCAAAGCAAACAATACCCCTGAGGCAAGGTACAGCAAACTGCCGCCGGGAAATTATCATTTTGAGATCATCTCTTCCAACAGCGAAGGCGTTTGGTCCGCCCCGAATACGCTGCTTTCACTTACCATTACGCCGCCTTTCTGGCTTACCTGGTGGTTCCGGGCGTTGGCGGTGATCGCAGCGCTTTCGGTTATTTATCTTATTTCCCGGTATTATGTGAACAGAAAGGTCGAAAAGCAACGGCGCACGATCGAGCAGGAACTTGCCGTGAATAATGAGCGTTTGCGCATTTCCCGGGATATGCATGATGAATTGGGCACAGGTTTAAGCAAGATCGCCTTGCTGACGGAGGTTGGTAAGACTGCTGACCTCCCTGCTGGAAATGACAAGATCATCGATGAGATCAGTGATACCTCCCGTAAGCTTTCTGATAAAATGGGAGAGATCATCTGGACGCTCAATCCGCAAAACGATACTCTGGGCAACCTGGCAGCTTACCTGAAGGAATATATTTATGAAACGACAGATTCGCTGCCACTGACTGTTGGTACCGATTTTCCCGAAGTTATTCCCGAGATCTCTCTCCGGCATATCCTGCGGCAGCAATTATTACTGGTGACGAAGGAGGCCGTGAATAATGCATTAAAACACTCCGGCGCTTCCCATATCGAATTCTCACTCGCTGTTCACGCAGATAATATTTCGTTTGCTGTAAAAGACAATGGCTGCGGATTCGGCACCGGGACACTTGGTGTTCATGCTAATGGAAAAAAGAATGGGTTGGCCAATATGCGTTCCAGGATGGAAGAGGTCAACGGGTTCTTTTTTATCAGCTCAACGCCGGGCTCCGGTACAGAGATCCGATATGGCATCCCACTTTAATACTACTTTTTTTACCGGGCATTCATGCCTTCCGGATATAAATTTGTGTATAGAAATAATGCATTCATCCAAAATACAAATAGCGCTGCTGGAAGATGAGGATGTGATCCGCAACTCACTCTTTACGCTTCTTCATCTCCAGGATGAGCTGGAAGTAGTGGAAGCGTTTAGCGACGGAGAAGCTGCGCTTTCTTACCTGAAGAAAAACCCGGTGGATGTACTGCTGTTTGATATCAACCTGCCCGGTATGTCCGGCATTGATGTGGTAGCCGCATTAAAAGGCCTGCATCCTTCCATGCAATGCATGGCGCTGACGAGTTATGACGATGCAGCTTTTGCGTTCAGTGCCTTAAAGGCCGGCGCAACAGGTTATATCCTGAAGAACACAACTCCCGCAAAACTGGTGGAAGCCATCCGCGATATTCATAGTGGCGGTTCGCCCATGAGCAGCCAGATCGCGCGGTTGGTGGTAATGGAGTTTACATCGGTGAAAGAACAGCGCATTCATTCAGAAAGTTTATCCCGCAGGGAAAATGAAATATTGACATTGCTGTCCAAGGGCCTGCGATATAAGGAGATCGCTTCGCAATTATTCATCAGTATAGAGACCGTTCGAACGCATATCAGAAATATTTATGAGAAGCTGCAGGTGAGAACGAGGGCGGAAGCCTTGTCGAAGTTTACAAATCGCTGATGTCAGTGGGAGATTGACCGGCCGCATTCACTTAGTTTCTGAAATTTTCTTAATGAATAGGGTTATTCATCAGGCGTTGAAGGGCAAAATCCGGTGTCCGTCCATCTGCTATTGACCATCCACCATCTCTACTACTTTTTTCACATTTTTGCAGCCACTTCTTCAAGCTATTTTTATCGGCAATAAAACAACGCTATGAAAGTCTTATTGTCATTCATCGCTTATGCTGCCGGTAAGAAGTTCATTGGATTTTATACCGAAGCATTTTTAAAAGAACTGCGCTGATCAATCCCTTTTACAAGAATAACACCATTAATACCGTATATGAAAAAACATGTGTTGCTGCCTGCCATCATCTTTGCGTCATGCAGTAATCTCCGGGCACAGGAGATGTTTACCTATCTTGCGTCTTATCGGGATGTTCCGCTATATGGATTTGCTGATTCAGCAGGTAATACAAAAACCCCGGGAAGATATAATCTCATCATGCAGCCGTCAGAAGGGATCTGCAGGGTTTGGGCGGGGCAGCAAAGCCCGAGTGATTATGTCAATGTCCGTTATGGGTTCTGTTTACCCAATGGAACAGAACTTATCCCTCCGCAGTACGTAAAAGCAGAAGACTTCAGTGAAGGCATGGCGATTGTCGCCACAACAAATGGCAGTGTACTGGCTGGCGGCTTCAGGTACGGCTTTGTCAATAACAAAGGTCTAGTCCAGATCACACCTCAATATGCTTCTGCAAAGTCATTTTCACAGGGGCTGGCGCCGGTATCCACCGGTGAAAAGGAATGGAAGTATATAGATAAGAATGGCGCCGTAAAAATAGAAGGACCATTTCTTGATGCGGATATATTTGCTGAAGGCCTGGCAGGCGTATCTGTTCCATATGATCTCGGTCAAGGAGTGATGTCCTTCCGAAAGGGCTATATCGATCTCTCAGGCAAAATGGTGATACAGCCTGAATATAACTATGTGATGCCTTTTAAAAATGGTTACGCGGTCGTCTCCTTTTCCGGATCAACACCTTCCGGGTATAAAAACTACCAGATCTTGATAGACAGATCGGGTAAAAAGATCACTACACAGGAATTCGTCTCCATACAGCCTTATCCGAATGAAGGGCTTTGGCCGGTAAAGATCAAAGGGAGCTCCGGGCTTTCCAGTGAGAAAGACGAATGGGGAGTGATAGACAACAAGGGGAAATTGTATGAGGCAAGATTTACTTATCAACCATATTTTAATGACGGGCTGTCTGCTTTCAAAAAAGATACGCTCTGGGGTTTTATGGATAAAGAGGGAACGGTAGTGATCAAACCAATTTATAAACAGGTCGGCGCTTTTTCCGAAGGTATGGCAGCTGTTTGCCTGTCCGACAATAAATGGGGATACATCAACAAAAAAGGAGAGATGGTGATCAGGCCGGTTTACACGATGGCTTATCGTTTTTCAGATGGCGTTGCCGTTGTATCAACCGGTAAAACTGCCTTCGACGCTGATAAGCTGACCGGCGTGATCAATAAATCCGGGAAAGAGATAATCCCTTTGGAAAAGCGCGGGATCAGCGAGTTTAAGAAAGGCAGAGCCGTTGCTGAAAGCAATTATATTTCTTACTACCTCTATAAAGACGGCAGGACCTCACTTGCCTGTGATATCAATACGATGGTAAATGCCCGTTATGCATTTGCCGCCATTGCGCAAAACGATATCCGTAATGCGTTGAGCACGCTTAAAAAAGAGGAGGGAAAGAGCTGCCCGATGAGTGATTACTGGCTCGGTTATATTTATCTGACAGCTTCCGGGCCTGTGCGTGACACTTTGCTCGGCGCGGCACTGGTAGAGCAGGCCGCAAAAAAAGGTTACCCCGAAGCGATGTACAGCATCGGGTTTACCTATCTGAATGGTCTCGGGGGTAAAAAAGATGAAGCTCTTGCTAAACAATGGCTGATCAAAGCTTCGCAGTCAGGTATCCCGGTTGCGTTCACGTTACTTGGTACGATGTATGAAAAAACTGATCCGGCCCAGGCAGTATCGGCATATCAGCAGGCCGCCGACCGGGGCGATGCGATCGCCATGTACAACCTTGCATTATTATACAGGGAAGGGAAAGGTGTTGCCAAAAATGATTATCAGTTCAGGACATGGCTGGGACTATCAGCGCAGCGGAATTATAAACCGGCAAGTACACTACAGGCTTCACTGATGAAGGGACAATAGGACGTTTTTGGGGGCACGCCGTCAGTTTATGGATTATCGCATTTTTTTTCAATGACGTAAGATGTTGCATTTAGCGAGGGCCGATGTGTAGCCTCCGGACTACACATCAGCTTCATCAGAGTCATCGTGTCTGATCGACTCATGCCGGATACTAACTAAATGGCATGAAATTAAGGCCCTGTCTCTATCGAATACCTGTTCAACGATTGAACGATTAACATGTCAGTAATTTTTTGTTTTTGACCTGACTCTCGATTCCCTATCTTCGCTTCCAGGGAAATGGTGTCTTCCTATTTAACCGTTCTTCTCAGAACTGATGGCGCCTACAAATATTCACAAGCTGTGTTCAGCATGGCTAATTAAATTATTTGTAGGATGAACAGAAAAATCTTTAATCAATTCGATCAGGCAGGCATCGCAGCCCATCTTCTCCGCTGGACGATTCTCGCATTTCCGGTTTCCATTATTGTTGGTTCGCTTGTGGCATTATTTCTCTGGCTGCTGGATAAAGCAACTGTGTTACGCTGGGAGCAGGGTTGGTTGTTATATGTTCTGCCGTTAGCGGGTGTGCTGATCTATTTTCTTTATAAGATCGCCGGTAAAAATGCTGAAGCGGGTAACAACCTTATCATGGATGAAATACATGAACCGGGAGCGGGGGTGCCTGCGCGGATGACGCCGCTTGTATTGGTGTCGACCATCATCACGCATTTGTTCGGAGGATCTGCGGGCAGGGAAGGGACCGCCGTGCAGATGGGTGGAAGCATGGCCGGGTTATTAGGCCGTTGGTTCAGACTAAACAGGGAAGATCGGCGGATATTGCTGCAATGTGGTATTGCCGCGGGATTTGGCGCGGTGTTCGGTACGCCCGTGACAGGCGCCGTATTTGCGCTGGAAGTGTTAGCCTCCGGAAGAATTCTTTATAAGGGCTTGCTGCCCTGCTTTATCGCAAGCATTATTGCTGACGTTACGTGTGCTGCATATGGGATTCATCATACAGCTTATACCATAAATTTCAGGGATACCGTCGATGCTGCTTCGGTTCTTCATATCAATTACCTGTTACTCCTGAAAGCTATTGCTGGCGGTATCGTTTTTGGCCTGGCTGGCTATGCTTTTTCAGCCTTCTCCCATTCCATCAAAGAATACAGCAGCAAATACATCCGGCCCGCATGGCTGAGGCCTGTCATCGGCGGTGCTATTGTAATTGCATTAACCCTGGCTTTGGGTACCCGTGATTATCTTGGGTTAGGTGTTACAAACCCTGATCCATCCGGTGTGTCCATTGTGTCCGCATTTCATGAGGGTGGCGCAGGTTATTTCAGCTGGTTCTGGAAGATCATTTTTACAGCGGTAACACTTGGCCTGGGGTTTAAAGGGGGAGAAGTAACGCCGCTGTTCTTTATTGGTGCCACACTGGGCAATACGGTTGCGGTGATCAGCGGTGCGCCGGTTGACCTGATGGCGGCCCTGGGTTTTATCGCCGTGTTTGCTGCAGCTACCAATACGCCGGTCGCGTGTACTATCATGGGTGTTGAATTATTCGGTGGCGAATATGTATTGTATTATGCTGTGGCTTGCTTTACGGCCTATTACTTTAGCGGTAATTCCGGGATTTATCGTTCACAGCGGATCGGTGTACCAAAGAGTTCAGGAGGAACCGGTATAGAAGATCAGGCCATGAAAGAATCGCTGGAAAAAAGATTGGGCGATTGATGCCCGGTATAGTTATAAAAAAGCCGTTCCGTAAAGACGGAACGGCTTTTTGTTTTGCGTTTGTTAATGGAAGTCACCGGAACCGAAGATATTCTCGAAGGGTCAGCTTCGCAAATAAATAGATACCCGGAGCCGTTCTTTTTATTCAGTTAGCGGATGCAGTGCCAGATAGAGGGTCTTTGCGCGTTAAAGATGATATGAAGGGTATCAAATAAAAAAACCGTTTCGCCACCACGAAACGGTTTCGGATAAGCTAAAAGCCGATCCATTATAAACCACCGCCGCAAATATAGTCTCTGATTTTGAATATCCATATAAAAAAGACAGCTAATGCTGCCCTTTTATTGCTGTTCGCCCGCTGCAAACACTTTTCATAGGAGATGCTGTCCGTAATGAAGGTAAAATCATCACGCTTTCATCAACCGTAACATAGTAAAAACCGCACAAAGCCCATGCCACTGACGCGATCGGCCGCGCGAATGGCATGATTTCCGGGAAAATACCGGGATCGGGTTTGCTTTATGGATGAATGATCAGTCCTTATCCGTTTCCCGCATCACGGCAAGATCGGTCCTGTCGCGCAGCCGTTGTTGCAGTTCACGGTGCAAACTGAGCTCATTGCTGAGTTCGGTGCTGACCTCCTGCAGACAGGAGAGATCCGTGGCAATTGAGACAAGCCTGAGGTTTTCTGCGGTAAGCGCTTTTGTTCTGATCATTCGCAGGTAATCGATCATGTGTTTGACGGACCGGCCGGGGGAGATCAGCTCATCCCAGTTATTGGTCCTTGTGCCGTATTGTAATAAAACACTGATCAGTTCTTCGTTCAATTTGTTCAGTTGCCGGTGTTGGTCCTGCACGCGGTTCTTTAGTTCGGTTAAATTTGTGGTGGTCATTGCTGCTTTAAAATATAGAAAGAGGCAAAAGAAGGAAAGTCTGACCTTTTTTGATTCTATGTTGAGAAAAATCAGGGAATATCCGGAGAGGATTTTTGCATTACTACCCGTATAAGTCTACAAAGGACCACGCAACTAAGTATTTATATGGAGGCGGCGGGCGCTGGCGGTTTGTGTGGATCTATCTCGTTTATCCTTTCCGGCGTTGGGGGGCGAAGATCGGCGGTGACTAAAATATGATCGGGCTGTTCGGCTACGGAATAAAACCGTCAATCAGGTCACGATCGATCTGATATCTTCCATCAGCACCGGTAACCCTTTTGAAAAAGCATGTTCATCGCCTTCTATTTCCCTGGTCTTCGCCCAGTTCAATTTATCCCGGTAAAATGCTAAATGTTCAGGTGAAAGCTCCGGATCATTTTTACTTTGGTATAAAAATACCGGCGCTATCTCTTTTAGCTTCAGCTGAAAATTTTCTTCCAGCTGAAATTCTTTCATATTGCTTTTCCAATGCGGCGTAGCCGCCAGGAATAAACCGCGGATCTTAAGCCGGTGTTTTTCTTCACTCAGGTATTTCAGCAGCGTGGATGCGCCCAATGAATGTCCCACCAGTATCACGGGCTCCGTCAGTTTCATAAATGCGAACCGGTACATTTTTTTATACTTCTCATAAGTCGGTGAATTCGGTTTGTCGATCTTTGGAAACAAAACCTGGAATCCGTCACCCAAACCGGTGCGGAGATATTTCACCAGATCGTAACTTCCTTTCCCCGGCCCATACTGCGGGCCGGCACTGTGAGCGAAGAGTATTTTTGTTAATGAACCTGCTGTCGTCATCATATACAGGATACTGCGGGTTTGCTTACAAATGGGATTGGAATATTTGCTTTCAAATTCTGCACCGAAATGTGCATAGAGAAAACAGATGCCTGGGAGCGCAATCTCATTAAGTTAAGAAGCGACAGTTTGTCCCCGCCACCGGATCAAGTCCGGTACTGGCTATCGAACTTAATATCTGCCAGAGCCGGGAGCCCTCAATTGTGCTGCTGTGTACCCACATCTCTTAAGTAACTCGAATGGCGTAAGGTTCCCGCAGATTTCGCAGATCTGTCTTTCCTGCTATCGAAATATCATTTTATAAAGAGAAAGTTTCCGTGTCAGCATGCGCGGATTACGCGGATGACAGCCTGTTATCAGCAACTAATCTGCGAAATCTGCGTACTCAATAGAGATCAGGAACCGCAGTAGAAATATTTTTCATTAATGGTGAGAATAAATATGCGAAATCTGCGGGAACCTTACGCCAGCCAAGGTTGTGGGTACATAGTAGCTCAATTGTGGAGATCCAGGCTCTGGCAGACATTATGTTCGATAGTGTTCGAAAATTGCCAAGCTTGCATTGGACTTGATCCGGTGGCCGGAACAACATGCGAGGAGCTTCATCCACTTAAGGACATTGCCCCGGCGCGATGCCAGCTGCATGGGAAAAATGGCAGGATATATTTAAGTCAGATACTGTCAGCTGATATCAGTATTTAAATCTCTTTTCATCATAATATCTGTTTGCTTATCCTCACCAAGCCAGAATGTATGTTTATCAAAAGCGATGAACCCATTCTTTTCATAAAAACGGATCGCGCGTTCATTATTTTCCCATACCGCGAGCCATACATAATCCAGTTGCTTTTCCTGTGCCACAGAAACCGCGAAGTCATAAAGCAGCTGACCAATTTTCTTACCATGATATTCTTTGACAACATAGATCCTTTCGATCTCCAGTGCACGCGGGTCCTGCAATTCAGTTTGCGCTCCTGCAACGTTGAGTTTGAGATACCCTATCAGCTGGTCCGCTGAGCGAGCGAAATAAAAAGAAGAATTGGGGTTTGATAATTCGGTTTCCAGCTTCTCCATTGAAAGATTTCCCTGGAGATATTGCTGCATATCAGCTTCTGTATTGTAAGGGCCGAATGTGTCTGCAAATGTCTGCTTCGCCAATTGCTGGAGCACTGCCGCGTCTTCAACGCCTATTTGTGTAATCGCTATTTCATCCATCTTATCCTGTGTTGTTTTATCAATCCGGTGCAAAACTAAGAAGGTTGTGGTTTGGTTGGGGGAGTGGAGGAAAAGTTCCAGAGGTTTCAGAAGTTCCAAAGGTTCCAGAGGTTTCATAGGTTTCATAGGTTGCTCCGCAGGTTGTACTGTATAATAGATTAAGGTGGAACTGCTACCGTTGGAAGAACCTCTGGAACTTCTTGAACCGCTGGAACCTCTGGAACTTTTCCTCCACTGCCGTCAACTACCACCCGTTAGCAAACCAGGAAAACGTTATCGTAGATTTGCTTTTGGTAAGCTATTCATCCATCACTATTTTAGCGGATTATGCGGAGTCGTGAGCGATCCCGCATGTAAAGACAAACCAAAACCAGCTACCAGGATAACTCTGGGAATAATTATGTTTCTACACAAGATCAGGTCCGGCGAATCCGGCATTTTACTGTACGGTATTACACCTCCCAAGAAATCGGAAACGAATCCGCAGCGTATTGCAGAGATCGCGGAGAAGACGATCTCCCGGATCCTGCCGCTGGATATCGACGCGCTTATCGTGTATGATGTGCAGGATGAATCGGCGCGCACTGCGGTGGAAAGGCCATTTCCCTATATCACCGCCTGGGACCCGTTTGAGTTTGCAAGCACTTACCTGCAGCAATTGCAGATCCCGAAGATCATCTACAGGCCTGCGGGAAAGTTTTCAAAGGAAGAACTATCTGTATGGGTGGATGACCTGCACAAGCATGAATTCTATCCCGTGTTTGTAGGTATTCCCGCTCCTGACTTCGCCGTTAAGACAACACTGACCGAAGCATATAAGATCTGGAGTAAGAACAGCAGCAGTTCTGTTGTTGGCGCTGTAACGATTCCTGAAAGACACGCTGTACTAAAGGATGAGGACAAACGTATCCTGGAAAAGGCGGGCTGTGGCGTATCTTATTTTATTTCCCAGTGCGTATTCAATATCGCTTATGCCAAACAGATGATCGAAGATCTTGGCAATGCCTGTAAGAAAGAATCTGTAAAGACACCGACCATCATCTTTACGCTAACCGCCTGCGGTTCGGCAAGGACGCTGGAGTTCATGGACTGGCTGGGCATTCATCTCCCGGACGAGATGAAGGAAGAGTTGAAGAGTGCAGAAAATATGCTGGAGAAATCTGTGGGAATTTGTCTTGATATTGCCGCAGAGATCATCGCTTTTTGTACAGAACGTTCTATTCCCTTCGGCTTTAATATTGAAAGTGTGGCGATCCGTAAAGATGAGATCGAAGCGTCCATCAATATGGTGGACAGGATCGGGGAGATGCTGGAAGCGCAGGGGATCAGGAAGAAGAAAGTTCCGGCGGTGATCGGATAATGCCCCTTCGGCTATCTCACCCGGATAATAAATCAAGCTGTTGACTGACCAATGTCATGATGTCTTACAGACTTCCCGGCGAAGTTTGCGGGAAATCATGATGACCATTTATAAAGAGTTCAGTTTTGATGCCGCGCATTTTCTTCCCAATGTCCCGGACGGACATAAGTGCAAACAATTGCATGGTCATACCTATTTGCTCCGCGTTTTTGTTACGGGTGAATTAACATTGCCAGAAGGATGGGTGATGGACTACGGCGACCTGAAAGCGCTGGTGAAACCGGTCCTTCTGCGGCTGGACCATCAATACCTGAATGATATCAGGGGCCTGGAAAATCCCACCGCCGAAGTGCTGGCCCGGTGGATCTGGCAGGAACTGAAACCCCGGCTTCCGCTGTTGAAAATGATCGAACTGAAGGAAACTCCCGGTTCCGGGGTGATCTATGAGGAATAAGGTGCATTTATTCCATTAGATCAATCAACATTTATAACACTATTGACTGTTAAGTTGATATGATTTTTTAACCGGCCGGCTACCCGGGCCGGTATCACTTTTCCAGGGCTCTTGCCTGTGCTAATCGCTTAAGGTTGAATGTGTATCCCTGTAGTCATTATTCTGTAAAACGCTCAATTCATTATACACAACCTGTGAATTTCTTTAGCCCCCGGTAATTTAATTTATCATGAACTTTATCTCGCTACACAGCGTTTTATTCCCCTTTGTTAATTGATCATGATCTGCCAGCACGGGTTCCTGCGCTGTACGGAAGTGACGACTAAAATTATTGTGTTATGGGCTTATTTGATAAAAGAGTTCAATATAAACCGTTTGAATATCCGGAAGTGCTGAAATTCACTAACGCGATCAATAAATCATTCTGGGTTCATTCGGAAGTGGATTTTACCGCAGACGTTCAGGATTTTCATGCACATTTATCCGCTGAAGAACAGTCGGCGATCAAGAACAGCCTTTTATCAATCGCTCAAATTGAAGTTGCTGTTAAATCCTTCTGGGGGAATTTGTATCTGCATTTTCCAAAGCCCGAAATGAATGGTCTTGGATCAACATTTGCAGAGTGTGAGTTCCGTCATTCGGAAGCATATTCAAGATTGCTGGAGGTATTGGGATACAATAATCATTTTGAAGGATTGTTGGGTGTGCCGGTAGTTCGCGAACGTATCGAATACCTCTCAGCCGCTTTGCAACACGCGAAATCCGTTGATAAGAAAGAATATATTTCTTCTCTTATATTATTCAGCCTGCTGATCGAGAACGTAAGCCTGTTCAGCCAGTTTGCGATCATTCTTGCATTCACGCGCTTCAAAGGGTTGATGAAGAATGTAAGCAATATCATTGCCTGGACTTCGGTAGATGAACAGATCCATGCGAACGCAGGTATTTTTCTGGTGAATAAATTAAAAGAAGAATACCCTGAAGTTTTTTCTGCAGGTATGATCAGCAACGTGCGTGAAAGTGTTAAGCAATCGATCATTACTGAAACACGTATGCTTGACTGGATCTTCAGCGCTGGCGATATTGATGTGATCAGTAAAAGAGATCTGATCAACTTTATGAAGAAACGCGCGGATGACAGTCTTGAACAGATCGGTATCGCGCCATTATTTAATCTGAGTGCGGAAGATATCAAGCCAATGATCTGGTTTGAGGAAGAAGTGTTCTCCAACAGCCTGGATGATTTCTTTGCGAAACGCCCTGTTGAGTATACAAAACATGATAAGAGCATCTCAGCACATGACCTTTTTTAATTGATTGCCCTTTTGCCATATATAGTTTAACCCATTAAATCATCGAGTATGACAACATTGTTTGAATCAGCAGAGCCAGCTGTTGATCAGCTGCCAGATATAGCCGGAAAATATGCACAGGAGAAAATGTGGTGGAAAAATGAAGAGAGTGAGCAGATCCTGAACCGTGGCTATTTGCTGAAAGGTGAAACGGTAGAAGGTGCGATCGATCGTATTTGTTCTGCGGCAGCACAGCGTTTATATAAACCTGAATTAAAAGAAGCATTCAAGGAAATGATCGAAAGGGGTTGGATGAGCCTTAGCTCGCCGATCTGGGCGAATATGGGAACCGAAAGGGGCTTACCGATCTCCTGTTTCAACGTTCACATTCCTGATAATATTGAAGGCATCACACATAAGCTGGGTGAAGTGATCATGCAGACAAAACTGGGTGGCGGTACTTCGGCTTATTTTGGCTCCCTGCGGGAAAGAGGCAGCGCCGTAACTGATAATGGGAAGAGCAGTGGGGCGGTAAGCTTTATGCGCTTGTTTGATACAGCAATGGACACTATCTCCCAGGGAGGTGTACGCCGCGGTGCGTTTGCTGCTTATATGGATATTGATCATGGCGATATCGAAGAGTTTCTTTCTATAAAAGATATCGGTCACCCGATCCAGAATCTTTTCAATGGCGTTTGTGTGCCGGATTACTGGATGCAGGATATGATCGATGGCGATATGAAGAAAAGAGAGATCTGGGCGAAAGTGCTGGAAAGCCGCCAGCAAAAAGGCCTTCCTTATATTTTCTTCACGGATAACGTGAACCGTAATAAACCGCAGGTTTATAAGGACGCGAATCTTTCGATCAATGCAAGTAATCTTTGCTCGGAGATCATGCTGCCTTCTACAGAAGATGAATCGTTCATCTGCTGTCTTTCATCCATGAACCTGGAATTGTATGATGAGTGGAAAGACACCAATGCGGTAAGGCTTGCGATCTTCTTCCTCGACGCGGTATTGCAGGAGTTCATTGCAAAAACAGAAGATAATTTCTATCTGAAAGCGGCAAATACATTTGCCAAAAGACACCGTGCGCTTGGTCTGGGTGTACTGGGATGGCATTCTTACCTGCAAAAAAATATGATCCCGTTTGAAGGCCTCAAGGCAAAACAATTGACAGCATCTATCTTCAAAGATATTCAGGACAAAGCGCTGAAGGCAAGTAAAGATCTGGCATGGATCTATGGCGAACCAGAATTGCTGAAAGGTTACGGCCGCAGAAATACAACTGTCTTGGCGATCGCACCAACAACATCATCTTCTGCAATCCTGGGTCAGACTTCTCCGGGTATCGAGCCATTCAGCAGCAACTATTTCAAAGCAGGTTTATCGAAAGGCAATTTCATGCGTAAGAATAAATACCTGAAAGAACTGCTGGTGAAAAAGGGCATCGATAATGAAGATACATGGCGCAGTATCATGCTGAATCATGGAAGTGTAATGCATCTGAAAGAACTGACGGTGGAAGAAAAAGAAGTGTTCAAGACATTCAAAGAGATCAGTCAGCTGGAGATCATCCAGCAGGCTTCGATCCGCCAGCAATATGTGGATCAGTCTCAAAGTCTCAATCTGAATATTCCATCTGATCTTCCCGTGAAAGATGTGAACCGTCTGCTGATCGAAGCATGGAAGCTGGGTATTAAAACCCTGTATTACCAGCGCAGTCAGAGTGTGTCGAAAGAATTGGTGACGAGTTTGGTGACCTGCAAGAGTTGTGAGGGTTGAGGTTGGCGTTTGAAAATCTCAGGGGTTTTTAGAAGTTCCAAAGGTTCCAGAGGTTTCAGCGGTTGGCATTCATTAAAGTTGAAGTTGAAATTTTATATGGTTAAAATACAGGGTTTGAAAAGTTTGACTTTTCAAACCCTTTTCTTTTGAGAAAATTAAAGGTCTCTGCTGGCGGAGCAACCTCTGGAACCTCTGGAACCTCTGAAACCTTTGGAACCTTTGGAACCTTTGGAGCCCCTGCATGGGAAAAGTTTAGTCACAGATAATCCTTAATTTCATCGCATGTTTGAATCACCTGAACAACTTTCCGCGCAGTTAGCAGCATTGACAGAATCAAATGAACAGTTATTGAAAAGCAAATCACGTTTACAACAGGATCTGCTGGCCGTAAAGAAAGAACTTAGCGCGAAAGAACAGGAGCTTCGTCAGCAAAATGCGCTTGTGCAACAGCAGGAGCTGAAACTGGCAGAGCAGGAACAGCTGATCAATTCATTGCAGCGGAAGAACGCGGAGTGCGAGGAGCAGTTGATTCAGTTCAATGAGCGGCTCAGGGCAATGGAAGAAGAGCGTGAGCGTCTTGCAAAGCGGTCATGGTTTCAGCGTGTGTTTGGAAGTTCACATTGATAGCGATACCGCAGTTGATCGATACAAAATTATTTATAGAAAGTATTGGTAGGATTTTGATGTCGTTTACGGCAGACTCATAGCGACATTTTCTGATGAAACTACATCCGGCGGACCATGCCGGTAACCGCTTATCCTCCGTTTTCCGGCCTCGGGGCCATGCTTCCGGTTAATGAACGTTAACAACCCCGCCATAATTCCCGGATTTTTACCCTCATTGTTAATGGATCGCAACGGTCATTAACACTGGTTAACCTCGCGGTCCATCCTTCACAATTGCCTTGCCTTCAGTGCAATGGCGTGCTACTTTTGCTCTGTCATCGTCACCAAACGGACGGCAGACATCAAAAAAATCATAACCACACAAATACAACATTATGAAAAAGATCATCCTTACAATCGCCATCGCTGTCAGCAGCCTTTTTGTTTTAGCCAATGAAACTAATGTGAATTCAGCTGTAGTAAATGCGTTCAACAGTGAGTTCAATTCTGCAACAGAAGTAAAATGGACAAGCGGTGCCAATTTTTACAAAGCTTCTTTTGTTTTCAACCAGCAGCACCTTACTGTATTTTATTCTTTTGAAGGGAAAATGCTTGGTGTCGCAAAAAATATCAGTTCTCTCGACCTTCCTATGAACCTGCAGGCATCATTGAAAAAGGAATATGGTGGCCGCTGGATCACCGAATTGTTTGAGCTGTCAGGTGAAGAAGGTACCAGCTACTACATTACGTTGGAGCAGGCTGATTCAAAAATTGTACTCAGATCTGAGAACGGAAACCAATGGAGTGTATACAGAAAATCTACCAAATCATAAGGATTTCATCGATATAGTTTGACCACTGCGGTGAAGATTTACCTGATCAAAGTATAGCCATTAACCTTAAACCAACTGTCCATGTGGTGGTCAACCGAACCCCGGCTTTGAAGAGCCGGGGTTTTTTATTCAATGTCGTTAGTAAAGCCGCTTCTTTTATACTTCCTTACCGTTCTTCCCGCCTTGCCGGTAAAAATTAAACCTTGAAGGGTATTAAAGAGGTCTCTATGACGAGCTGAACGGTATTGTTTTTTTTCGGATGATTAAATGCTGGCCGGGATTATTACCAAAGGGGTTCGATCATTCGCAGCGGAACCAACTGACCGGTCCCTGCGCGATCATACAGCGGCATCGTACTCCTTTGCAGAAAACACTGCTTTTTCTTACTGGCCGAACGTAATGTTACGAAGCCGTTTTACTGCCCTGACTGTATCAATATATTTAAATTTCTTGTTTACAGTTAATTGGACTCATTTCAACTTTGTTGTTTTTCTGTTTGATATTCAGGTATTGACACGCGCGTAAATCCCGTATAACTTAGCAACGTGTTTCTCCAAATCCAATCCTAAGAAAACCGAGATGAAACTTTTTCTTGTTGCCGCACTCATTTTTTGCCTGACCCATTTATCCTTCTCACAAGCTGTGACATCGGATTGTTCCGGTTTTACCGCTGCGTATGTTGCGATGGAGTCGCGTTGCGCAAGTACTGGTTCTATAACAATTACGCCATCGGGTGGCTCAGGTAATTATAGTTACAAAGTGCTCGCCCCGGTATCGCTACCTATCACTTCTTCGTCGACTATTACAGGGCTTGCTCCGGGAACATATACGGTTCAGACAAAGGACATGGAAACAGGCTGTATACTTGTGAAGGAAAACATCATCGTAACCGGCTCCTATAGTGATCCACGTTTTTCGCTGGGTAAAACCAACCTGACCTGCATCGGAGGGGCAGACGGGGCCCTTTCTGTTATAGATCTTCAAGGCGGGAGAAATCCGTTTGCATTCAAGATCATCTCCCCGTCCGCAGCGGGGATCGGTACTTCCAATACTACCGGTTTATTTAACTCGCTTCCTGCAGGAGATTACTATATACAACTACTGGATTCCTGTGGTGGAATACAAACGCGTGTGGTGGCTATACAGGACTATAACTGGTCCATTACTTCGAATAATGTGACCAAGCAAAATTGTACGACCATCTCAGCTGCCATTACCCTTACCGATAATTTTGGTAATACGAATCAAACCGGTACTTCATTCAATGGTTTTAGTTATGGTGTGGTAAATGTTCCGGGCGATACCAGTTGGAATGCAACTTCAGGTTTTTCTGTTACACGCGTGCCGCTGAGGAGCCTGCGATTTGTGGTGAAGGATCGTTGCGGAGTAGTGAAATCTGTTAGCTGGCAGAATACAGCGCCGTCTGTAGATGCGGCTGTTACCGTTGCCAATCCGCTCTGTTCAACATTTGATGTGAAGATCACAAATCCCCTGAATGTTGCATCAGGATCAATGATCTACCTGAAGCAGGGGGCAACAGTTATTCAATCCAATACAACAGGTATATTCTCCAATATCCCTTACGGCAGCTATTGTATAGATGTGAGGGATCTTTGTTATGATACCACCATCAGCAGATGCTTTACTCAGAAAAAGCCGGTTCCTTCGGTGAATGCCAATGTGGATACATTCAATACAAAGTGCAGCACTTTTGATGTACGCATTGCCGGGCAGAGCAATCTGTTCAGTGCTACTTATAATCTTTATAATAGCTCCAATAACCTGGTGGAGACGAACGGGACCGGTTCGTTTGCCAATCTGGCCTATGGCTCATATTGTATGCGGATCGTTTCGGTAAACCCTTGTTACGATACAACGATCAACCGTTGCTTTACGGTCAATAAACCTAAGCCTGTGGTTCCGGTACCTGTTTATTCTAACCAGTCATGCTCGAATTTTACGGCAAGTATTTCAGGACAAAGTAATCTATTCAATCCTACTTATTGTTTGTATCAGAATAATGTGTTGGTCTCCTGTGATCCAAACGGTAACTTCCCCAATCTGACTTATGGCGTTACCTATTGTATAAAAATCACATCAATGGCTCCCTGTTATGATACAACGATCACATATTGTTTTACAAGATCAAAACCTGTTCCTTCCGCGGCTAATCCGACTATTCTTAACAAAACCTGCAATACATTTTCGGTAAAAATAACCAGCGTTTCAAATATCCCCGATCCAAAATATTGTTTGTATGATTCCGTAAATACACAAATAGCTTGTAATACGACCGGTCAGTTTGATAACATACCTTATGGCAATAACTACTATGTTACTGTTATTACCACCAGCACTACTACAGATTGCTCTGTAACGCTGGTGAAGAAAGTGTTTTCAGCAAGCAGAACGATTCCAACGGTAAACGCTGCTGTGGTAACTTCAAATAAAACCTGCTCGACTTTTTCAGCCTCTCTTTCAAGCTCAAATATGTCGAGCCCGAAATTTGAATTGTATAACACTACCACGGGAAATGTCGTGGCTACCGTTACAACGGCCACCGCGAATTTTAATAATCTGCCGTACGGAAGCTACAAGATCGTTGCCACCTCAAACTGTCTTGACACTTTCGTCAGAACCTTTACGGAAACAGCGGCAGTTACGTCGTTCTCTTTACAGGCGACGGAATCCTGTACCATCGGATCTACCGACGTAAAAGTTACTTTTACATCCGGCCAGGGACCTTTCAATGTGAAAGTGTTGAATCCGCTGGACGTTGTCGTGGCCTCCCAGAGTGTATCAACCAATTATACTTTTGCCGGGCTGTCAGCATTACCTGCGGGTCTGCTGTATCGTGTGGCGGTAAGTTCGGCCTGTGGTAAAAATGATACCTTGGCCGTTACGCCAAAAACCAGCCTGTTCAGCAGGACGAAGAGCGTAGGGTTGAAATGCCCCAGCGGTTCTGCGGAAAGCGGTTCAGGTGAAATCAGTATTGATCTCAACAGCAATATTGGCTTGGTTGCGCCGAAGATCATTAAGAAAAATAGTTCAACGGTTTCGATCGCGCCAACGACCACAACGCCTTTGACTTCCACAACAGCCAATTATAAATTCCTGGATCTCGCACCGGCGACCTATGTGTTAGGTTATACCATTTCTGCGTGTTCGAAAACCGTGTATGATACGGTTACAATATCAGCCTACACTTATCCTGACCTGAAAAATTCAGCAGCATACCAGTGTGATAATAACAACTTCAGTGTCAGTGCTGTTGCCGGTGGAGGCGTAATACCATTTAATTATGAGATCATCGGAAGTAATCCTTCCGGTCCGAGTATAGTCACGCCGGTACAAACCAGCAGCGTGTTTGATATCAACGCTAATGCCACCTATTCTCTTGTTCGTATGCGCGCCATTGATGCGTGCGGAAACGGTACCCTGAATGATGTCAGCGTTTTGCCATTGGGGCAATTGACAGTACGGGTGAATAATGTTGATTGTTATTCAAACAATCTCACACTGTCTGTCGATACAGTTCCGAATGCCACCTATACATGGTATCTGAAGAAAACAGCAAATGCTACCGATAGTACACTCGTAACAACCAATCAGAATTATAATATACCATACCTTTTGCCAACAGACACCGGTTATTATGTTTGTAAAACTTCGGTTAATAACGGTTGTCTGCAACGCTTGTCATATTTTAACCTGAAAGGTGATTGCAGTATTCTTTTGCCTGTAAAAATTACCGGTTTTAATGCGAGGTTGTTCGGAAGTGATGGATTGCTTAACTGGACGGTGGCGCAGCAGGACAATGTAAAGGAGTACCAGGTGGAGCGAAGCAAGGGTAGTGGCGGGTTTGAATATATCGGAGCCATTCCGGTCAATGCTGATCCTTCGAAAACACAATACAACTTCACTGATTATAATCTGCCGGGCGGAAAATGGCGATACCGTTTAAAGGTCGTCGATGTAAACGGAGGGGCAACATACAGCAAGATCGTGGAACTTGCGCATGACGGCGTCCTGATCACAGCCGGACCAAACCCGATGAGACAGGAGTTGTCCGTCAGCATTAACGCTAAAACAGAAACGATCTATAATATCAGGCTGTTTACCCTGGGTGGCAAACTTGTTCACCAGCAGAAAACGCAACGAATCCGCAATGGTATCTTCCGCATTCTTCGGAATGGCATGACTTCAGGTATATACGTTCTGAGAGTGAGCAGCATTGATGGGGAAGAAGTGTTGGTGCAGAAGCTGATAATGGAATAGCCGGACAGTCTTTTAGCAGATTAGAAGGGCAAGGTGTTCGCTGATGGATCCGGAGCTTTGTGGTTTGAATATGGCAGTGGCTTTGAGTTAATCTATGGCTACCGTATATTTGGATACTACATAATCGCGCCATATAATGTTTCAATTACTACTTGTCTTATTGTTTTTCGTCGGCATTACGGCGGTTGATCGTTTGATCGTTGCAGCAATAGCAAGTTCAGGTCTTTCTTTTGAACGTAAAATATTTTGCAAAGCGTTTTTACCGATCACGTTGTTTCTTTCTGTTTTGCTCTTTATCAATCCACGCCCGGAAATTGGCTGGATCGTCTTTGTTCTCTTGTTGCTTGGAGCCCGGGTTATTGCCTTGCTTGCAGATGGAAACAGGTATATCCGAAAAATTTCACTGTATGAAGATTTTGTTGAGGTTTTTTATATTACAGATTTCCTCCAACGAAGATCGTTCCATATCCGGTTAAGTGAGATCCGCTCTTTGAAAGTGGATAATGTCACAAAGCCAATCGACTTGCCCTGTATGGTACAACTGGTTCCCCGCAAGGGACGGGTGATAAAACTGTGTCTTATTGATTGGGAGCAATTAATGTTACACGAGAAGGACATTTTTGCGCTGATACAACGGCTGGAGTTCACGGAACGCCGATAACTCAACTACAATGGGTGTTTGAGCTAACCTTCACAACGAACGAGTTATTTCAACCTGATTCCTGGGCTCATTAGAAGACCGTTATTCAGTATCTTTTCCCGATCTAGTAAGCGGTTTTCCTGATACGTATCAGCGCCACGACCTTACTTTATGACATTTGCAAAAAATTTGCTAACTGTTATGAAGAGGATCCTGTACCTGTTCTTCGCATTGCTGCCGCTGTCAGTGTTTGCGCAGAAAAATCCATCGACCGGCGCTGTTAAAGGAAGGGTGACCACCCGCGACAATCAACCCGCAGCATTTGTTTCCATTATTGTGATCGGCACTGATCGCACTGCGATCAGTGATGAAGGTGGGTACTTTAGTATTAATAAGGTCCCGTCGGGTTCCCGGCAACTTGAAGTCAGCCTGGTTGGGTACGAAACACTCCGTCAGCAGGTGGAGATTGCAGAAAATCAAACCGTCAACATAGATCTGCAGATCACGATCTCCAATAGTCAGCTGCAGGAAGTGACGGTGACCAGTTCCAAAAGTAAATTTGTCTTCAAATCCAGCGAATATGTTGCGCGTATGCCTTTGCGTAATCTGGAAAATCCACAGGTATATAATGTAGTGGGGCGTGCGCTGATGCAGGACCAGATCGTTATTGAGCGAACCGATCTGTTCCGCAATATTCCCGGCGCCGTACCTAATTTTTCAGCAGGCGGGTCAATGGGATTGAGCATGCGCGGTTTTTCAACAACCATCGGCATGCGGAATGGTATGGCCACAAGTGCTATCGTTCCACTGAATCCTGCAATCCTTGAACGTGTGGAGTCGATCAAGGGGCCGTCGGGTACATTATTCGGAAGCAATCGCAATGTTACATTCGGCGGTGTATATAATTATGTAACCAAACGACCTTATGAGCAGTTTGGCGGCGAGATCAGTTTTGCAGCAGGCAGCTATGAATTCGGCAGGGTCACGGCGGATATAAATACTCCGTTAAATAAAGAAAAAAACATGCTGCTTCGTGTGAACGCAGCAGCGCAATCCGAAGGCAGCTTCCAGGATCAGGGCTTCAATAAGAATTATACTTTTGCACCAACTTTTTCTTACCAGGTAAATGACCGGCTGAAGTTCACCCTGGATATGGAAGCGACACGCGGCAACTATACAGTTGTTTCTTTCGCATTGGGAAATCTTGCCAATATCACTGCCCGTAATTTTAAAGATCTTCCACTGGATTACCATAAATCTTATATCAATAACAGCATCGATGTAAATAACGGGATCAATAACCTGCAGGCGCAGATCGAATATAAGATCTCGGATCAATGGAAATCGCAGACGAATTACCTGTATTCTGTAGGTTTCTATAAAGACCTGCACTGGACTTCGCTGAACATGCTTACTGATTCTACCTTTGCACGTGTGGTCCGTAATCAAACACCGGAAACATTCGGAAATATTGAGGTTCAGCAGAATTTTATTGGTGATTTCAAAATTGGTGGTTTGCGCAATCGAATGGTGGCCGGGCTTGATTATAATTACAACTATAATGAGCTGTATCGCGCTACGGTGAATTTCGACACGATCAATATTCTTCGTCCATTGCGCGTGATGAGTGCGCAGGCTTTGGAAGCAGCGTCTGCCACGCGGTTTGCAGCCACCAGCACCGTTTCAAAAAATGCCAGCGTATATGTATCGGATGTAGTGAACATTACAGAAGTACTGATGGCCATGGCGAGCGTGCGGGTGGACCGGTTTTCAACAAAAGGAACATATACACAATCGACAGGGCTTTATGCTGGCGCCTATGAGCAGACTTCTGTATCGCCAAAGTTCGGACTGGTGTATCAATTGATCCGGAACAGGCTGTCGTTATTTGGTAACTACATGAATGGTTTTGTGAACCTCGCGCCTGTGACGCAGCCCGACAATTCCATTCTTGAACTGAAGCCACAATATGGCAATCAGTGGGAAGGCGGGGTGAAGTTCGATCTCTTCAATACACAACTGAACGGAAGTGTGAGCTTTTATAATATCAACGTAACCAATTCCACCAGGACCGAGCTTGTCAACGGCCTGAACTTTACAAGACAGGACGGTACGCAGCGCAGCCGTGGCGTGGAAGCAGAAGTCATCGCTAGTCCGTTCAAAGGATTGACCATTGTTGCGGGTTATGGTTATAATGAAAATACTTATATCAATTCAACGGCTGCACTGAAGGGCAAGAATGTTATTTTCAGTCCTAATCATATTGGTAATGCATGGGTCAGCTATACTGTCCCAGCCGGGAGTATCAAAGGTTTTGGCCTTGGTGCAGGCGCGAACTATACTGGTGCGTCCTGGTTTGATGCGGCCAACTCTTTCAAAATCCCTGCATATACATTGCTGAGTGCAACGATCTTTTATGATGCGCCTAAATTCAGAATAGGGGTGAAGGGGAATAATCTCTCTGATGAGCGCTACTGGAATAATAATGGGTCTCCGCAGAAGCCGTCAAACTTTATTACGAGTGTCTCGTTTAAGTTCTAAACAGCACTTTAATAATAGTGGGTTTATCCATCACCGGCCCGGACGCAAGTCCGGGCCGGTGTTTTTTACAGTACTGATTGCTGCTTCATTGCCCCTGGCTTGTTTTATATATGGTGAGGCAGGAAGGAAGAAATTACGAAAAGAAAATAGGCGGCATCAAAAGGTGATCAATATCTTTCCTGCAATACGATCGATATACGTTTTCAATTTAAGACAGAGAATAATTGCTAATAATTTATTCAAGTTTATAAGACTATGGTCTAAGAATTTTCTTCCTTTCCTATAACGGGAAAAAAACATCTTTTTCCGGTGAAAAGACATCGATGATTTTTATTTCAAATCCCGTTTTCGTTGTTCCTTTATGTAAGTAAAGATTGATTTTTTATCCTGTAGCCTCCTTATGAAATTGAATATAGCCATTGATTTTAGAAACACTTATCCTGTTGAGAATATATCAACAGACTTCTCTGTTTTCAAGTTTACAAGCTTTGATATTTCCGGGCGACCTGTTGTTTTACATGTTAATATTCTTGAAAGTTGCAATCCATTTTTGCCAGGTGTATTCAATTTGTCATTTGGACCCCTGGGGGATGATAATGAGATAAACGACCTTGCTGTGATAAAACATCAAGACAGTTCAAAAGTATACTCGACAGTATTATTAGGAGTACTTTCGTTCCTTGACATTAATCGTGATCGCTTCGTCGGTGTCGATGGGGCAAATCTGACAAGGGCATATCTATACTATAAACTGTTTCAGCTCAATCACGATTATCTGTGCGAGTATTTTGATGTCTTTGGTGTTAAATATTATATACGACTTTTAAAAGCGAAGGAAAAAGATGACCTGTTTGTTCTTGATTATGATGATCTGGGGGCATCGCCAGTGAAAATTCCAAAACATCTTTCAGTAAAATGGGAGAGCATATTCAATTGTTTCATTCTGAGGCTGACTTCGAATAATGATTTTTTAACCTAAAAAAATATAGAAATGGAAGATCCTGTTTACAAAAAGATCAAAATGTTGCAACAACAGGCAAGAGAGCAACATGCTGCCAATCCAAATCGAGTCTTTCCAAAGTCTCGTCCCAAAACCAACGATTCCCTTTCAAACTTCATAAAAACGGCCGAGCAGGGACGGATCTTTATGGCGCTTCTGAAAGCTGGTATCTTATGATGCAAACTCCCTTTAAAGGGAGTTTTTTATTGGTCATAATATATTGTCAACTTCTAAATAGTATTTAGTCTCAACCTTCCTTAATCAGATATGTAGCAACAAACGTATAACCCGCTATCCATCCCTTTTTGTTAAACAAATTGCAATTACTCAACTTATATCTGTACATTCGCCACGCATTGGTTCAATTGACCCAACCTGGGTCAACTTGATTAAAAGGGAATCAGGTGCAAAACCTGAGCAGACCCGCTACTGTAAGTTCTATCTAAGCATTTTGACACATACTGCCACTTTTCCGGATCTGGGTCCGGGATGGGAAGGCTGATCAAAATGAGAACAAGCCAGGAGACCTGCCAAAGCAGATAATTTTAAGCTTTCGTGGATTGAAGCTTTGAATGCAATCGGTACTGATCAGGTCAGTATTACTGTTTTAGCATGTCATCCTGTAAAGCTGTTTGATCATTTATATCAAATAGTAATGGTATTTCCAGCTGTTCGAAAAGTGCTGTTGGCAGCGCTGTTTACATTCGTATGCGCATACGTGAATGCGCAACAGACCAATGATAGCATTCGCGTCAGGCCGGATACCGGCCACGTGAAGCTGTTGCGTGGTGTCACCGTGTCCGCTGTTACGCATAAGGAAGTGATTCCCGCGCAGAAGCTGACGGGAGATGAACTGAAAAGTCTTAACAGCTTTTCAGTAGCGGATGCCATGCGCTATTTCGCGGGCATACAGGTAAAGGATTATGGCGGTATCGGTGGTCTGAAAACTGTTGATATGCGCAGCATGGGTACGAATCATATGGGCGTATTCTATGATGGAATACAATTGGGTAACGCACAGAACGGACAAATAGATCTTGGTAAATTCTCTCTTGACAATATCGAATCGATTTCGTTATATAACGGACAGAAGAGCGATATCTTTCAGCCCGCCAGGGACTTTGGCTCCTCCGGTTCCGTGTACCTGAAAAGCCGCCGGCCGGTTTTTGATTCACTATCGTCTTCACACTTCAAAGCCGTATTGAAATCAGGTTCGTTTGATCTGATCAATCCATCTGTTTTATGGGAAAAGAAGTTGAATGATAAGGTCAATCTTGCATTTAGCAGTGAATATCTTCATTCATCCGGGAAATATAAGTTCCGCTATAAGCGCGTGTTTCATGCATCCGGCAATACAGCCTGGGATACTACCGCGGTAAGGCAGAATGGAGACGTCGAAGCTCAACGCGCAGAAGCCGGCCTGTATGGCAACCTAAAGCGGGGACAGTGGAATGTTAAAACATATTTCTATAATTCGGAAAGAGGCATTCCCGGCGCCATTGTAAACAATGTCTGGAAAAGATCGCAGCGGCAGTGGGACCGCAACTTTTTTGTGCAGGGATCATTTCAAAAAAACATCGTGCCTAAATATGACCTGCAGGTAAATGCAAAGTATGCCAATGATTACATGCGGTACCTGAACCCGGATACAACCCTGCTGTATATCAATAATACATTTCACCAGGAAGAATGGTACGGGTCAGTAGCCAATAAGTATGCGATTGCGAAGAATATCGATATGAATCTGTCCGCCGACTTCCAATGGAATACGCTGCGCTCCAATCTTGATGGGTTTGTTTTTCCAAAAAGATTTACTTCATTGATCGCATTGGCCGTAGCGGGAGAGGTCGGCAGGATAAAATTACAAGGCAGCCTGTTGAGTACATTGGTAAATGAATCTGTTTCCCGCGGTAATGCAGGAAGCAATGATCCTGCTGTTGCGTCGCCTTCAAAGCATGAACTTACACCGGCCATTTTCTTTTCTTACAAACCATTCCTCCGGCATGAGTTCAACCTGCGCGCATTTTATAAAAAGATCTTCCGGATGCCAACGTTTAACGATCTCTATTATACAGATATCGGGAACATCGCGTTGAAGCCGGAGTTTACCCATCAATTCAATCTTGGATTTGTATATGTGAAAGCTCCGGCAAACGCCGTGATAAAAAGATGGCAATTGCAGGCCGATGCTTATTACAACCGCGTGACGGATAAAATAATTGCCGTTCCCAAAGGCAGCGGTATGTATCGGTGGATGATGATGAATATCGGTTTGGTGGAGATCAAAGGTGTTGATATTGTTTCTGAAGAAAGTTTTCAATTGTCCCGTGATCTTGCCCTGAACCTCCGATCGACCTACACTTATCAGCTCGCACAGGATTTTACCAAACGCAGAAATCCTGATCTGCAGTATGAAACCTATGGCGGACAAATTCCCTATATCCCCTGGCATAGCGGATCAATGATCGCGGGCGTGCTTTATAAAAAATGGAGATTGAACTACAGTTATATCTATACCGGCGAACGGTATCACAACTCTGCAAATATCTCTGAAAACTACGAACAGCCCTGGTACACAAGTGATCTTTCTGCATCAAGGGATTTCGCATTCAGGAAAGCTGCTTGTAAGATCTCGGCCGAGATCAATAACGTTTTCAACCAGGATTATGAAGTTGTCCTGAACTATCCCATGCCCAAACGTAATTATAAAATCATTTTATCTGTCGAGCTATGAAAAAAGTTTACCTCGTTGCGATGGTCCTGCTGATTATTGTTACGTCCTGCAGAAAGGATGTCGGTGTTTTTTTGAATGAAGATATTCCTGTTGAAACGCCGTCGGTGGATGGGTTTGCCGGTTTTTACCTCTTGAATGAAGGTAATATGGGGAGTAATAAAAGCACGCTTGATTTTTTTGACTACCGGACGGGTATTTATCAGCGGAATATTTATGCGTCAGTGAATCCGGCTGTTCCAAAGGAAATGGGTGATGTGGGAAATGATATCCGCATTTATGGCGGCAGATTATATGCAGTGATCAATGCATCCAATAAAGTGGAAGTGATGGACGCAAGGACGGCCAAACGGATCGGGCAGATCGAAATACCTAATTGCCGGTATATAAAGTTCGATAAGCAATTTGCGTACGTTACCTCATACGCCGGACCGATCGAGATCAATCCAAACTATGCACAAAAAGGATATGTCGCCAAGATCGATACTGCCACGCTTAGCATTGTCGATAAGTGCATCGTCGGTTTTCAACCGGATGAATTAGAGATCACGGACGGGAAGATCTATGTCGCCAACTCCGGCGGTTACATGGGCGCGGGTAATACGGAAAAGTATGAACGCACGGTTTCTGTGATCGACCTGCTGACATTCAGGGAAGATAAGCGCATTGATGTTGCGTATAACCTTCATCATGTAAAGGCCGATAAGCGCGGCGATCTCTGGGTTACCTCCAGAGGCGATTACAAACAGCTTCCTTCCCGTCTTTATTTCATCGATAAAGCGCAGCAAAAGGTCACAGATACATTGCCGGTCGCAGTCAGTAATTTTTATTTGGATGGCGATTCACTTTATACATACAGTACCGAATGGAGTTATGTCACGTATACCAACGTGATCACTTATGGCATTGTAAATACGCGTACAAGGGAGATAATAACCAATTCTTTTATAACCGATGGCACGGATAAGACGATTGAAATTCCTTATGGAATTATGGTGAACCCGGTGACAAAGGATATCTATGTGACGGATGCAGGGAATTATGTTTCACCGGGAATTCTTTACTGTTTTGGAAAAGATGGCAGGAAGAAATGGAGCGTGCGCACCGGTGATATTCCGGCACACTTTGCCTTGTTGAAATAATGATCAACGTATTTCTGTTCAAGATCACTATATAACCTGAAACCAAAACACATGAAAAGACTGGCTTCTCTGACGCTGCTTACAGCTGTCACTTTCTTTGTTATCTCCTGTACAAAGGGAGAATATTACGCGCCTGCGATCTCCGATGTAAGAAAGGATACGATCGTGATGAATATCGGGGACAAGATCATACTGGCTCCGGATATCAATGGCCTGCTGGGGAATACTTATAAATGGGAGGTGAATGGAGTGCCGGTTGCAACAGGCGCTGCCAATTATACATTTCAGGCAACTGAGGCCGGCAATTTTGATGTGAAGTTGAAGGTAACCAACTGGGGCGGTACAGATGAATACCTGTACAATGTCTTTGTAGAAAAGGCGATCACTGTCTCGCTGGAAGATCCCGGGCCTGTTTCGATTTGTGAAGTACTTGAGATCAGGCCAACAGTGGCCGGGCCTGCACGGTCAGATTACCAGTATCAATGGTCTCTTGGGGATTCTGTGATCGGGAAAGAGCCTGACTTGAGTTTTATTTCATTCCTGCCGGGAAATTATGAGCTGAGGTTTCGTGTGACGGCCGGAAAGCAATCGACCATATCAACCATTGGCATCACGGTGAATAATGCGCAGTATGTCAGAAACGCGTATAAGCTGCTGGAATATCTTCCCGCGCCGGCAAGGAACCACAACTGGTCAATTATCGGGGCCGCACAGAACTGGGATTTCGGCAGTGAATTCCCGCTTGACTACACTGCTTTCTTAGCGAAAGCCACGGAACTGAGAAAGCAAAATCCGGGACTTAGTCTGCTGCTTGGCTCCTGGGGCGGCAGTGCTACATTTCAATTTGATCATACGGTTGTAAATGTGCCGGGTAAAGCAGATATAGAATTGACAGCGATCATTGGTAACCTTGATCCGCCGGCTGTCTATGTAGCCTATGACCGGAATAAAAATGAAAAACCGGATGAAGACGAATGGTATGAGATCAGGAATAAAGACTATGGCCTGGATGATCTGCCAGACTATGAAATGTCGTTTGCGTATGACAGTACAACTGTCGATACAAGACGTATCTATACTTATTTCAGCTGGAAGGATAATCAGCCCGAACCGGTCAAAGGGCAGATCATCAATCAAAAGACGTTTACAAGTTCTCTCACCTATAGTGGTGCCTTTTCCGTAAGGGGATTTTTTCCGGGGTACAATATGATCGATATAGCCACTAAGCAAGTAGGGTTAATGGCCGGATGGAGTAACTCTTTCACGCGTAAAGGTAAACGTATCACAAGAGATCTTTCCGGGACGGGCCAGTTCAGTCAAAAGCTGAACATAGACCTGGATCTGGCCGTCAACAGCAAAGGAGAGCATGTGCAGTTACCCGGGATAGATTTTATCAAGGTGCAGAAAGTCGTGTATCCTTTCGCAAGGGATATTTTCAATCCGGGCGCTGGTGTGCAGGACGCGAATATGAATGAAGATCGCATGCTGAGCGTATCGGGAATTCTGGATATGCATCTTGAAAACTAAAAAACGTGTTGGGCATTTCATAAGCATCACCACGGTCTCACCAATTAATTTAATGAACATGAATAATCAACATAAACTCTTTATTTGCCTGGCTGGTATTTTACTTTTTATTGGCAGTTGCCGGAAAGAAACAATTGAACAAATGGATGATGCCCCGGTTCTTTCCGGGCTTGAGTCTGACTATTACGTGCTTGTAAGAGAGAGTCTTCTTATTAAACCTGTTGTCGGGAACAGGATTGATTCTATTGAATGGATCCTTGACGGCCGGAAAACTGCCAGTGGATTGCAATATACTTTCCAGGCGCCTGAGATTGCGGGAACTCATAGCCTGATCATCATCGCGCATAACCGTGGAAATATAGTTCAGGAAGTTGCGACGATCACCGTGGGAAGATATCAGTTTCTGACGGGGTTTACCAACGAGATCATAAAGGTGGAAGCCTCAGAAAAATTCAAGTACCTGACCGATGTGAAGTGGGAGGTGCTGGATCCTCCGTCTGAGTTATTCAGATTGGCTGATATTAAAACTTCTTCAGCATTGTTTGCTTCTGCCGGCCAGGGAACATTCCGGGTAAAAGCTTCTTCCGGAAACCTGGCAGATACGATCCTTGTTGAGGTGAATCAACGTGACAAACCATCATCACCTTACATTTCAAAGGTATTCGATTATTTGCCCGCTCCTGGTCAGTTTGTAAATGAGTTGCCGAAGTACAATGCGGGCGATACTTATGAAACAATGCTTAGCAAGGTGAGCAATGATCTGGTGGGTGAGCAGACAAATATGATCACGCTGGGCGGATGGGGTGGTTATGTGGTAGTAGGGTTTGATCATACGATCGTGAATGTGGCTGGTCGCCGTGATTTCCGGATCGATGGAAACGCTTTTGGTGCTGCGGCCAATCCCCGGCCCGGCGCTCCGTTTGGCGGAAGCTGCGAACCCGGGATCGTGATGGTCGCCTATGATAAAAATAAGAATGGCAAGCCTGATGAAGACGAATGGTATGAGATCAAAGGAAGCGCAAACTTCTCTGCTGAGCAGGAACTCTGGTACACCTTCGCTCTTGCAAAAGGTAATGATGTGCGGACCTTCCGCAGTTACGAAATGACTTATCATCGTCCTGCTTCAGAAACACCGGCAGGTGATCCTCAGGATCACATCGCTATCCCTGACTATATCCGCTGGACCGATAACCAGGGCCAGCAGGGATATAAGATCAAAAATACCTTTCATGCACAGACATACTATCCATCCTGGATAAAGGAAGAGCAGATCACTTACAAGGGCATCCGCCTGGCAAGAAACGGTGTGGATGAGAGTTCCGGTGGCAGCTACTTTGTATTATATGGATTCAGGTACGGTTATACAGATAACTACCCGAATGCACATGATAATTCCGGGATTGACATTGATTGGGCAATTGATAAGAATGGAAACAAAGTAACACTGCCCGGAATCGACTTTGTTAAAATATACAACGGCATTGATCAGGATAATGGATGGCTTGGTGAAACTTCTACAGAGGTCGGAAGGGGAGAAGACCTTCATTTGTCTGGAAAGAAAATCGACACAATCAATCCGTAAAACTTTAATCAGGAAATAGTTTAACCCGTCAATAAAACAATACAAATAGATCACAGTATGAAGAAATCACTTATTGCTATCGGTGCGTTTTTGTCGTTGACCATCATGTCCTGTTCAAAAGATGATGTTGTTGAACCACCGGCAGCGTCTCCGGAAATTGCTATTATAAACATGTATTCAGTGTCGTCCATCGCGCAGGAGGATACACTGTACCTGAAGGCGCGGGCGACCGAGGGGAGCGCGTTTGCCTGGTCAGTTGATGGCACATCAGCGGGGAGTACGGATTCCGTTTTCAGATTCGTGTCATCAAAGTTGGGTGCGCATACGATCACGGTCAGCGCTTCTAAAAATGATAAGCAATCAATCGCTCAGACAGAGGTAACCGTTTATGGTAAATACAAAAACGGAACCTTTATTCTGAACGAAGGAAATATGACCACGGAGAATGGGTCGCTTACATTTATCAGTCCCAAAGGCATTGTAACGGATAGTGCTTATTTCAAAGCCAACGGTACTTATCTTGGCAATGTTACCCAGGATCTTTTCATCAATAATGGTAAAGTTTATTTCATTTCTCAAAATGGGAAGACCAACCCCGTGGGAACAGGCTTTGAAAATGACGGCATGCTGATCGTTGCTAACGCGGAAACCTTGAAAAAAGAAGCAGCTTATAATGATGAGCTGACGGCGCTTCGCTGGCCTACGCACGTCGCGGTATTGAATGAACAGAATGTTTTTATCCGCGATAACGATGGGATCTATCGGTTTAATACAGTGACCAGGACTCTTACGTTCATCAAAGGCTCAAAGTCGGCGGCAAAACTTACAATGGCAGTCACTAATAATAAAGTCTTTGCAGCAGCTGGTACAAAAGTGTATGTAATGGAGGCCGATAAAGATACGCTTACTGTTGCGATAGATATGAAAGCATCGGTAAGTGGTGTGGTAAAAGCCGGTGACGGAAATATCTGGGTGTCCACCACAACGGCTCCTGCAAAGATCTCGAAGATCAATTACAGGGATTACTCATTGATCAAGGCGAATGAGATCAGCACCGGCTCAGTAGGAGCAGGATTTGGAGCAACGCCGGGTATCACGGCAAAAGGAGATACACTTTACTTCAGCAATGCCGGCACAAAGATCTACCGTCATATTTTCACCAGCAATACAACAGAGTTTATGGTCGATGCAAAAACGATGGTGACGGATGCCAATATCGTTTATAATAATATCGCAGTACATCCGTTGACCGGTGAAGTATATCTTAATACGATCAAAGGTTATGGACTCAACTACCTGATCAACCATATAAGCGTGTTCAATTTTGGTAATGCTATAAAGCTTAGTGCTGACTATAAAGATTACACGAATTTTCCCGCGGGAATATTTTTCACGGATAGCTTTAAATAAAGCAGGAATCATCAGTTGTGTCCCGCATAGTAAAACAAAAGGAGGCGATCGAGGCCTCCTTTTGTTTTGATTTGAAAGAAATAAGCGTTCTATTTTTTTGCGAAGCGCAGTTGTTGTTTGACAACCTCCAGCTCAGGAGATTTATGTTAATACACATTTAAGCGAAGAAGGGAGACTATACAATTCAACTAAAAAAGTGTTATAACGCCGGGACCGAAGTTGTGGACTTTAAGTATTCATTGTTGAACCGAATGCCGAGCGATTTAACTAAGGCTTTGATGTGGCCTGTTTCAAATGATCCTATTTCATCAAGGAATCCGCAAGCGAAATAACTTTTTGCTGTTCCGATAAATACCCCTTCAGCTTTTTTACAGAAGGCAGGTTATTCTTATTGTATTCCTCCATCACCGGTAAGGTTTTTACCACTTTCAATGCTGTATGCAGGTCGTCGAGAGTTATATCCGCCGCATCGATCTTTGCTAAAAGTTCCTTATTTGCAGCGATTAATGAATGATAGCCAGCTGTGCTTTGCCCGATGAGGGCTTTTATTTTTTGTTTTAAAGCGGAATCCTTAATGTTCGTTGCGTACAGATCTGCCTGCTTATAATAACTATCATTTTCATCGATAAAGTTATTTATTGATTCTGTTGAATCTGCTTTGCTGGATTCAAGCAGGTTGATCCCATGTTGAAGCGCCTTTAATTTTTCGTCCTTTTCTACCAGTTCGTCATAAAGTTCATCGACGAGATTGTCGCCACTCCTTTTCCTGATCCCAGTATAAGAGGATTTGTTATCCTGCAGCGCTTCCGGCACATGTTGCGCGGGTTGTTCTTTTTGACTGTCAGAATTGTCGCAGGAGCAGATGCATAGGCAAGCGAATGCCAGCAGAATGATTCCGGTTCTCATAAAAGTAGTGACCTGGGTTAGTGGTTAAATGATGAATTAAGCATTGCCATGCCGGCAATAGGCTGAAGTTACCAACAAAGTGCTGATATTTCAATAAAAGACATGAGTCCGGAATTTCACATGTAATATCATGCTTAAATAGTAAACCGCATGCCCAGGCATACGGTTTCTGTATCGGTGGTGATTACTTTTACTTTTCAGATCCTTTTTTTACCGTTTTGATGATGACTCCTCCGGTTGCAATTATTTGGAATGTTTGCACATGACGCGCTGAATCCCAGCATTGATACTTTTCTTTGTGGCAATAATGCCGTAGCCGGGTTTTGTTCTGCTACAATGAAACGGCGGCATTCAATTCTTCCGTCCCGGATCATCTGCCGGATTCACATACATTACTCCCGATGGACCATATCCCGTAAGTGCCACTATCACAGGTTCCTTTCCTGTCATTGCAAAATGATTGATGTTCTTGTCTTCCGTATAAACACTCCCGGGTGGGAGCTTCTTAAGTTTAGTTTCCTCAAATTTATCTCCGTATCCAAAATACCATGTTCCCGAGATCACCGTACCAACCCTTTCATCCGGATGCAGGTGTGCGGGGATCTTTGTATTCGCGGCTACTTTCAGTAAGATCGTATACAATCCCTGCCCGGCAGGATTGCCGTAGATCACGATCACCTGAACCGCGGGAAGATTGGATGAGCCCGGTGCGTGATCATCTGTTGATCTGATGGTCTTTATTTCCTGCGGTGTTAATCGTAACTCCTTTTTGTCTGTCTGTTGCGCACTGACGTTTATATTGAGCAACAACATGAACGTTACTGCGTACATTGAATGCAATACCATGCGTGCTTGTTTTATCATATCTGATCTCATAAAATGGATTATTTAGCGGTAAAAAAATCTAACAGGTCTTTCTGGACCTGCGCCGTGTTTTCCTGCACGATCCAGTGGCCGGCACCTTTGATGTTTGAACCTTTTACGTTTTCGGCCACCAGCTTGCAATGATCAACCAGGAAGGCTGCGCCAAAATATTCCCCGCCCATCGCCAGTACCGGCATTTTTAATTTTGTCTTCATCAATACAACATTATCTTTTGCATCCTGGTCAAATGCGCCAAACCAATGAAAAGTTCCTGTAGTAGCGCCTTTCACCGCATAAGCCCTGATGAACTCATTTGTTTCTTCCGGCGTGAAAGGGTCTTTTACGTGACCAACCTGTGGCCAGAAATCTGTAAGAAATAAACGCTCACGTCCTTCCACCAGTTTACCAGCCGATGGGAATGCAAAAAAACCAAACCACCAGGCTGATGCTTTTACCTGGCTCCATACAGGTTCAATGCCGGGGAGCAATGCATCCATCAGGGCCAGCTTTGAAACTTCAGTGGGGAATTGCGCAGCATAGGCATATGCTACCATCAGCCCGATATCATGTCCGGCAAGATTGATATGATCATATCCCAGTTGTTTGGTCAGCCCATGGATATATGTCGCGAGCGTTTTTTTATCATACCCGCTTTCCGGTTTTCCCGATTCTCCAAGGCCGGGAAGATCAGGCGCGATCACGGTGAAGTGCTTTGATAACTCAGGCATGATCCGGTTCCACATATACCAGTTCTGCCCGAACCCATGCAGCAATACCAATGGCTCACCGGAGCCACCGGTCACATAATGAATGTCGATATCACTCACTTTCGCCATGGCATGTTTAAAGTTCGCGGGTGGTGAAGCAGGTTGAACCGTTTCGGTTTGTGCAGTTGAATCAGTTTTGGTCGCAGCCGGCGTTTCGCCGGGTTTTTTATCTGCATTGCAGGATACCAGGCTTGCGGCGACGATAAAGAGAGCGATCAATTGTTTTTTCATGATGATCAGTTTGAGGGGTTAATGGTTTGTTGTTGTTTCAGCCAGTTCAGTATAAAATCTGCGTTCTCCTTCCATGAAGGTTGCGCCAGTACGAGGTGGTTCCGGTCTTTGAATTCTTTATAGTCAGTGACGGAATTGATGTCTTTATATTTTTTGTAATTGGCGTAATTAAGGCTTGAAGGAATGGAGTGATCCGTTGAACCTGAGATCAGCAATAAAGGCGGATGTGTTTTTCTGAAGTCGATCTTTGCCGCATTTGAAAGCGTATCGCGAACGACCAGTTTTGATTCCGGTATCACCAGGCGGTAATACAGATCTTTTTGCGATTCGAAATTCATTCCATTGGCAAAAGCGTACTGCCATGTTTTGAATGACATCAGGTATGATTGCCTGACCGGGGAAAAGAATCCCAGCGCCTTCCATCCTGCGCGTAAGAACGAGAGTTTCATGGTGATGATCCCTTTTGGCGGCACAGAGTGAATGGCCACACCGGCCGTTCCTGATCCTTTCTGCAATAAAAGCTGAACGATCAGTCCTCCGATGGAATGACCAATAAGTATGGGCTTTTGAGGCAACTCATCCGCAATACGGCCGTAGTGATCAATGAGCGATGACAGCCTGTTCGATGCGATCTCTGCATTGGGTTGACTGTTGCGTAAACATTCAGGCGTACCATCCTTATGCGGCCAGGGAGGCGCCAGGGTTTTGTATCCCTTATCTTCGAAGTAAGTTCGCCATTCGTCCCAGCAATTATTTCCAATAAACGCACCGGTGATAAATAACACGGTTCTTTGTTTGCCTTTATCCATTATAAGCGTTTGGTAAAGCGACCCAATAGTGGTGCCATTAACAGGGAACTTTGGAAATCATTGCATTGATAGATCTGCGGAAAAAACAGACCGTGATATTTCGCGGTTTCGGGTAGCTGACCGTGAGCGCTGCTTGATTTAGTATCCCGGTTGGAAATGAAAATGCTGTTCAGGAGTGATAAATAAACCAATAGAAATGTGGTATATTTTCTGCGCGAAGTCAACTCACCATGCGAAGACGCCTTTTATACATTGTTGTGTTTCTTATGGCCGCACAGTTTGTGAGCGGGCAAACTCCTGTCAAAAGATCCAGTAATGAGCTTCGCCGTATGATCAGCGAGAGCCGGGCCGATAGCAACAGGATCCTGTTACTTTTTGCGCTGGGGCGGAATTATCTTAAACAGATCCATTCTGATCATAAACAACAGACAATGGATACCGCAATCGGTATCTTCCTCCAGGCAATGCTGTTGAGTGATACGCTTCAACACCGGAACTATTATCTCCAAAGCCTGTTGCTTCAGGGCGAAGCATGGTTTGTAAAAGATAATGAACGGGAGGGGAAGAATATTTTTTTTAAGGTGGCGGATACTTATCGTGATTCCCGGGAGCTGGAACAAGAGGCGGCTACATATTTAAGGCTTGCCAGGAATATCAACTGGTTCCATGGAAGTGAATGCGAGATCCCGGACTATTTTCAAAAAAGCATTTACCTGTTCCATCTTGCAAGCAAGCCTGAGCAGGAAGGAAAAGCCTTGCAATTTTATGGTGAGTTTTTTTTGAAGCAGGGCAAATATCCTGCGGCAGAAGAGCAATTGTTAAAGGCGATCGATCTCTTACAAAAAGCCGGCGTTAAAAAAGTGGCAGACACTTATTTTCTGCTTTCGGCAATGAACAGATATCAGGCAGCCTTTGATAAATCATTGTTCTACGCCACCAAATGCATAGAAACCGTGAACGCGGAGAATGATACAACCTATTTGGATCTGTACTATGGTGAGCTTGGTTTAGTATATGATGAGCTGAACAGGGTTGAAGAAAGCGCCGCCTGGTATCAAAAAGCGCTGAACAAAAGAGTAGACCGCAATGGCGATCCCGTGGATATATTCCGGACAGCAGCTTTTTTGATCAGGCAATGGAAAAAAACAGGCAAAAGCAAACAGGCGCTGGATCTGATGAACGAACTTGTTGAAAAGTTTCCTCCCCGGTCATCACTGGCAAGAGCTGCCGTTGCCCAGGATTTTGCATTATGTCTGGATGGCTTGCAACGGTATGGCGAAGCGGAAAGGAGGCTGCTGGAAATGACGCGGCAATACCATGCTTCAAATATAAAGGATGAGTTTGTTATGTTCGGTATGATGGATCTTGCAAGATTTTATTTACAGCAACATGAATTTGAGAAAGGACGTTTATACCTTGACTCGGTGAAAAGATCTCCGAAGGTAACGCCGATGTCTGTAGGAAAGGATCTTTACCACCTGATGTTCATCGCAGATTCTGCACTGGGCAATTATAAGGCAGCCATCGATGATCTTCATACATACCAATTCCTTAGCGATTCAATTTACAATGAACGCAAAAGCCGCCAGATAGAGTTCCTCACTATGCAATTCCGTACTGCCGAAAAAGAACAGAGCATCATCCTGCTGGAAAAAGAAAAGAAGATACAGCAGAATCAACTGGAAAAAGAACAGCATACGCGAAGCTGGATCCTGGGAGCAGTTGCCCTTATGCTGGTGATCATTGGACTGCTTACGAATTACCTCTTATTAAAACAGAAGACCAATAAGAAACTGACTGCACAGCAGAATGAGATCGAAAAGAAAAACGAGGCGTTGCAACGCCTGGTGGAAGAAAAAGAATGGCTGGTGAAAGAGATCCATCACCGGGTGAAGAATAATTTTCATATCGTACAGGGTTTGCTGGGGACACAGTCTAGATACCTTAAAAGCGAAGAAGCTATCAATGCGCTGGCCGATAGCCGGCACCGGATACAGGCAATGTCTATCATGCACCAAAAACTTTACCAGTCAGAGGATATGTCTTCCGTCAATATATCCGAATACATCCATGAGCTGATCAGTCATCTGCGGAGTAGTTTTCATACACGGCAATCGATCCAGTTCAGGTTGGATATAGATCCTGTTCAGTTGAATGCCAGCTATTGCATTCCCATCGGGCTGATATTGAATGAAGCGATCACGAATTCAATAAAGTATGCTTTTCCTGATGAAAGAGCTGGTCAGGTCAGTATTTCACTGAAACGTGATCAGACATCGATCGTGGTAACCATCAGTGATAATGGCATTGGTCTGCCTGCCGGTTTTGATATCAATAATCCGCACACCATGGGTCTGCGGCTGATGAATGGACTGTCACAAGACCTGGAAGGTGAACTACGGATCATCAATGATAAGGGTGCGACCATTATTGTTGAATTTGAGTACCATGAAGAATTGCTTCGCCAATCTGTTTAACAGTGCTAACAAAATCTGCTATAATGAAAGAGAAAATACTTATCGTGGAAGATCAGTTTGTAGAAGCAGACTATCTCAGCTTTATGCTGAAGAATGCAGGCTACCCGGTGATGGGTGTTGCCCGTTCGGTATCACAGGCAAAGGATATGATCAGGCGGGAGCGGCCGGGATTTGTATTGCTGGATATTTACCTGAAAGGTAGCCTTACCGGTATTGAATTAGGGAAAACATTGAATGATGATTGTATCCCTTTTGTATACATTTCAGCCAACTCTCACCAGGAGATATTAAATGCCGCGAAGGCAACGCAGCCTTATGGTTTTATTGTAAAACCATTCAGGGAACAGGATCTGCTGGTAACGCTGGAGATCGCCAGGTACAGGCATGAACAAAGTGTGCAATCAAAACAACGGAAAGAAAAAGAGTTGCTGATCCGCATTCAGCAGGTCGCCGGGGAGAATATTTCCCGGGAACAAAAACTGGAGAAAATTGCCATCGCTTTTCAATCCTTTATTCCGTTTGATTATTTTATTGCTGATCCTGATAATTTTCCGCGGAATATTCTTCCCGGGTTATCCTTTTTAAGGATCGGGTTTAATGAATATCAAATGATCGGTATGAAAGAATTACAAACGATCACCGGTAAAAGCAGGGATGAAATCATATCACTGCTGCAAAGAGACAGTCAGGAAACAACGGCGGTTTATTATGGCGAAAAGGATTTTGAAACAGTCTTTCAACCCGCTTCTCTTACCAGCCTGCTCGCAGCGGAATTTGAGCTAAGATCAAAATTGGTAATGCCTTTAACTCTTCCTGACGGATCATTGTTTCATCTTAATTTTTTCAGTAAGCTCGGGGATACGTATAATATGGACCATATCGATCTGTTGGCGCGGATAGAGCGATCATTGGTCAGCAGTGTGTATTCAATCTTACACGGAAACATCCGGCCTGCGAATGCACCAGGTGGTAAAGCGTCTGCTGTTCACAGTCCGGTGAGTGAAGCGCCGCGTGAAAAGTTCAATGGCATCGTTGGTAAAAGTCATTTATTGCTGAATGTGCTCGACCAGGTCGCATTGGTGGCTGATACAGATACTTCTGTGTTGATCCTTGGTGAAAGCGGAACAGGTAAGGAAAGTATCGCTGACAGGATACATCAGCTATCATCCCGGCGGAACAATGTCTTTGTAAAAGTCAATTGCGCGGCATTGCCTGCGGCATTGATCGAGTCGGAATTGTTTGGTCACGAGAAAGGAGCTTTTACGGGTGCCAATGAAAAGCGCATTGGTAAATTCGAAAAAGCGGATGGCGGCACGATCATGCTGGATGAAGTGGGAGAGATGCCACTGGAACTACAGGCGAAGTTATTACGGGTGTTGCAGGAAAAGGAAATAGAACGGGTGGGTGGACAGCAAACGATCAGGATCGATGTCCGCATCATTGCGGCGACCAATAAAAACCTGGAACGGGAAGTGGCGGAAGGCCGGTTTCGTCTGGATCTGTATTACCGGCTGAACGTGTTTCCGGTCCTGATGCCGCTTTTGCGGGAAAGGAAAGAGGACATTCCATTGCTGGCGTATCATTTCATGGATCATTATAACATAAAGTCGGGAAGAAAGATCAGCAGGGTCTCTGAGAATGTGTTGCAACGAATGATGGCCTATCACTGGCCGGGCAATATCCGTGAACTAAGGCACCTGATCGAAAGGGCTGTATTGCTGGCGAAGGGAACCTCTATAGAAGATATCCTGCTGCCGGTATTGAATGATGCGGCCCAAGCGGAACCTGAATCAGAAAGCAGGCTGAAGACGATCCATGAACATGAGCGTGATTATATCATTTCAGTATTGAAGAAATGTAATGGCAGGGTTTGGGGGGCTGGCGCGGCAGCTGAACTGCTGAATATACATCCATCAACATTGAAATCGAAGATGAAAAAGCTGGGAATACGGAAGGAGTATATTCATTGACCGTTAATTAGTCCGGCAATGAATTGGCTTGTCATTCTGGTGCAGACCCGCTCTAAATCTCTCCGCCGCGGCGAACGGTTCCCGCGGATTTCGCAGATTTATCCTCACTATTAATGAAAAATATTTTTACTGCGGGTCCGGATCTCTATTGGATA
>QFQQ01000256.1 GCA_003243445.1 Citrobacter freundii | reverse complement strand
GCGCCCAAGGACCGCGACATCGAGAAGATGAACGAGCTGATCGGCGCCGTGAAGGGCCTGGGCATGCAGACCTGCGCCACGCTGGGCATGCTCCAGCCACATCAGGCGCAGTCGCTGCGCGAAGCGGGCCTGGACTACTACAACCACAACCTGGACACCGCGCCCGAGTACTACCAGGACGTGGTCAGCACGCGCCAGTACCAGGATCGCCTGGACACGCTCAAGGCCGTGCGCGGCGCGGGCATCAGCGTGTGCTGCGGCGGCATCATCGGCATGGGCGAGGCGCCTGTGCACCGCGCGGGCCTGATCGCCCAGCTGGCCAATCTCAACCCCCATCCCGAATCCGTGCCCATCAACAGCCTGGTGCGCGTGCCCGGCACGCCGCTGGCGGACAGCGAGCCTGTCGATCCGCTGGACTTCGTGCGCGTGATCGCGGTGGCGCGCATCACCATGCCCACGGCGCGCGTGCGCCTGTCGGCGGGCCGGCAGCAACTGGGCGACGCCGTGCAGGCCCTGTGCTTCATGGCTGGCGCCAATTCCATCTTCTACGGGGACAAGCTGCTGGTCACCGGCAACCCCGATGTGGAAGCCGACACCACGCTGCTGCGCAAGCTGGGCCTGAGCGGCACGCGGACCTCGGTACAGGAGTGAGCTTTTTGAGCTTTTGAGCTCTTTTGAGCCAGCGGCTCAGGACTGCGGCCGGCCGCTGCCTTGCACGGCGGCGGCCGCATCGTCGTCGCCGGCATCGAGCAGCCGGGCCGCACGGTTGCTCAACGCGGAATCCGCACGGAAATAGCCCAGCACCGTATTGACGCTGCTGTGCCCCGTCAGCGCCATGGTGTCGGGCAGGGGCACGTTCTGGCGCCCGGCCTCGGTCACAAAGCCCGAGCGCAGGGAATGCGCCGAAAAATCTCCCTCCACGCCCGCCAGCGCGCAGCGCTGCTTCACGATGTCGCGCACGGCGGCCGGCGACAGGGGCTCGCCCACATGGCCGCCTTTGCGGATGCGCCGGAAGATCGGCCCTTCCTCTATGGCGGCGGCACGCAGCCAATCGGCCAGCGCCTGGGCCGCGCGCCCGGTCACGGGCTTGTGGTTTTCGGGCACATCCCGCCCGGACTGATTGGTCTTGGAGTGCGCCAGCGTGTAGATGAATTCCTGCGGCCCCACGGCGCGCAGGTGGCGCATGTCGGCCCCGGCCACCTCCGAGCGGCGGCGCCCGCCGCTGGACCAGGCGAACAGCAGCAGGGCGCGGTCACGGCGGCCGCGCAGGCTGTCATCGCAGGTCTGCAGCAATTGCTCCAGCAGGTCGCGCGTCAGCGCATCCTTTTTGGCCGGCTGCTCGCCGCGCCGCGCATAGGCCTTGCGCGTGCGCGACATCAGCTCGCGCACCGCGCCGTCCTGGCAAGGATTGGCCAAACCGTGCACCTGATGGGCCTTGGAAAGCACCGCCATGCGGTGCACCAGCGTGTTGTGCGACAGGGGGCCTTCGCGGGCCTTGTATCCGGCCTCGACCAGGGCGCGGTCCATGTGCGCCGGCATTTCACTGGCCAGGCCCGCGCC
>QFQQ01000255.1 GCA_003243445.1 Citrobacter freundii | reverse complement strand
TGACCTTCTGATTTTCGAAGACATCACGCATTAACGGATCGTTCTGAAGCTCCTGAGCAGTCTCTGGCAGCAGACCAGACGGCAACTCAGTCATTGACTCTGTCTGTGGCTCGATAAGAACACGACCATGTCTGAACAGATGCATCAGTTCACTGCCTGGGCGAAATATTACTACCCCGGTCATCGGTGCAACTTCAGGTGTAAGTAGAGCTCTCACTGTTACCTCAGGCTACGATATCGATAATTTTTAGTAGTTCACTAAACTTAGATTCGAAGAAATGTGGCTGTGTTTCTCTTGGGTTGGCTGGACTGGTGATGTTCTTCCCGTACATGCAACCTTTCGCAGTTAGCGACCAGAACTTTTTAACACCATTGACACCGGTGCGACTGTGGCGCTCTTTTTGCTCAACAATGCCAAGCCTGGACATCATGTGATAAACCTGATTCGCTGTGATGCGGATATTTTTTGCTTTGAGGAGAGCACTTAGTGACTGTGTCGGACGACTGGAACCGTCCAGGGCTCCTGCAGGAGCATCAATAGCATAATGCGGCATTAGATCCGGTAATCCTGCGACCTGCTGGAGCTTTTGATAAGCGCCAAGTTTGGATGAGTTAGAAAGATTGAGCAGTTTTGCAGCAGATTCAAGCAAGATTACCCCAGCCTGAACACGATCGGATGCACCTGCAGATTTTCCTGATGTTTGAATGGCATCAAACGTCCTGATCACTTTCAGATTGAATGCTGCGCTAATCCACATTGCGTATGAGTAAACTAATTCACGGCAAACATATGTACCCTGCAATTTTCCGCCTCTAATAACACTTACTGGCTCAGGTACATCCGAGTTGCAAATTTGCAACTCGGTTATTAATTGCTCCGTTTGTTCATTTCGAAGCCAGAAAGCTGGCTTATGTTTATCAAGTCCACCTGCTGCTCGGTGAAGATCATTGAGGCTATAACGACCAACAACGTCACGACTTACGGATACACCATCAATTACCATCAACTGATTCATAACCTTCTCCACTTATTAAAATGCGAAGCGGACTGCACCCCACTACGCCAGTTTTTGTATTTTACAGACTTCGAAATATGCTTGCATTGTCACCTGTATGTTTGAACAGTTATTTATAGTGATTAATATTGATTTCTACTCTTCCGGGCTTTGCTACCGGTCCCCACTCGATTGCCATCCGTTTAACCTGACTGTCGTCTTCCCAGACTCTGGCATTCGTCAGTGCGTCGAACAGTGCTTTGTTGTAGTTGTCCAGATCCCGCCGTCTGTTATCTGGCGGGAAAAGAACTATGTTTACCTCAACGTTGACGTTAACGGGTTTCGGTATGCCGCCGTACTGCTGCACAACAGAGGCATAAACATTCTTCTTGAACTTCCTCCCCATCTCACTTATCAGATGCTTACCCTTTAATGCTCCACGGTCAGGGGACCGGTAATAGGTGTTAACTGTTGGCGGGAATGGCAACGTTAATTTCATTGCTGAACACCTCTCGCTTCCAGCCATGACAAGGCGCGTTCTCTTGAATCGCTATCACCGTTAATGAGTGACT
>QFQQ01000002.1 GCA_003243445.1 Citrobacter freundii | reverse complement strand
TAAAAAGTAAAAAGTAAAAAGTAATTTATTTTAAAAATTTTCTTGTTCTTCCTTTATAAACGACCGGTTTTTTACTTTTTACTTTTTACTTTCGAATTTTAACCATGATCATCCTACTCTACATACTCCTCCTCCTCGCCACTTTCATCGCAATGGAAGGTGTGACCTGGCTTACACACAAGTATGTGATGCATGGATTTTTATGGTATCTCCATAAAGATCATCACCAGGTGCAGCCCGGTTTTTTTGAAAAGAACGACGCTTTCTTTATCATTTTCGCGATACCAAGCATCTTCCTGATCTTCACCGGTACTTATGAGAAGATCTGGTGGATGCAGGCGATCGGCTTTGGTATCATGGCTTATGGCTTTGCCTATTTTATGGTGCATGATGTGATCATACATCAGCGTTTCAAATGGTTTACACGGAGCAATAACACGTATGTGCGCGCGATCCGCTGGGCGCATAAGATGCATCATAAACACCTGGATAAACATCATGGCGAAAGTTTCGGCATGTTATGGGTCGCCAGAAAGTACTGGGAAAAGATCCGCCGCGATAAAAAGCTGATGGCCGGTTCAAGAAAAGTTGCGTATGCTCCCGAAACAGAATAATGCCCTCTCCGCGATTGACTGATCAACTTAAATATGATATCATTATCGCCGGAGCCGGATGTTCGGGCCTCAGCCTCCTGCTCCGGTTGCTGAAAAGCGGGAAGTTCAATGATAAAAAAATCCTGCTGATTGACCGCGACCAGGTAAAGACAAATGACCGTACCTGGTGTTATTGGGAACAGGATCCCGGTTTTTTTGAACATCTTGTTTACCGCAAATGGTCCAACCTTGATTTCTATGGCGAAGGATATGAAGCCAGCCTGGATATTTCCCCCTATCAATATAAAATGATCCGCGGTGTTGACTTCTATGCATGGTGCTTTGCAGAGATCAGTCAATACCCGCAGGTGGATAAGCTCTTTGGTGACGTAAAAGAGATAAAAAGAACAGGTAAACAAACCGTCATCAGAATTGACGATCGTGAATATAACGCGGGAGATGCAATGGTGTTCAATTCCATCCTTAAAGAACAGAAGGGATCAAAAAAAGAGATCAATGTTCTTCAGCATTTCAAAGGCTGGGTGATTGAAACGGAGCGGCCGGTTTTCGATCCATTAAAAGCAACATTGATGGATTTCAGGATACCTCAGCAACACGGGACCAGTTTTGTGTACGTTCTGCCGTTATCAGACCGGTCTGCATTGATCGAATATACATTGTTCACGCCGGCATTGCTGAAAGAAGAGCAATATGATGAAATGCTGAACGATTACATTCGCCGGTATTTGAATGCCGGCCCTTTCAGGATCACCGAACATGAATTCGGAATCATCCCCATGACCAACTGCATCTTTCCTTTTTATAAAGACGGCATCTACCATATCGGAACAGCCGGCGGACAAACCAAGGCTTCAACCGGTTATACTTTTCGTTTTATTCAAAAACAATCTGCTGAAATAGTAGATGCGCTGATCAATGGGAAAGAACTCTCTTCCATTGCAAAAACGCCTTTACGGTTTCGTTTTTATGATAATACGCTCTTGCATATTCTTTATCATAATACACTTCCCGGCAGGAAAATCTTTTCTACACTCTTTCGTAAAAATGAAGTGAAACGTGTATTGCGTTTTCTGGATAATGAAAGCAGTGTGGCTGACGAATTGAAAATTATCTCATCATTGCCCACATGGCCATTTCTGAAAGCTGCTATTGCCGGTAATCACTGATACAACACGATAAGATTGCCGCGGTTATTTTACATGAATGATCGTTTCATTTTGCACAGGTATGCCTGAAGCGGTGAGTCCGCAGAAGATGACGCGGAAGGCACCGGCAAAATCAGACGTATATCCTTTTACAGTTTTCACCTGTTCATTTGTAAGATCTATATTCGGGATCCAAAGCAAAGTGGTGCGCAGATCAGGGACGCGCGGATCGCCCTTGTCATCGGTTGTGTAAGCCGGTGAATAGAATTCCCTTCTCAGTTGTAATCCTTCGTAGTCTACCAGCACGGATTCCGGATCAAGCTCTGCCGCATCAAATTGCCCGGTGTATGTTTCAAAACTGGCAATACCATAATACTGATTTGCTCCGTACAAATACCGGCGTGGCACGATCTCTATCTTTTTAACTTTATACGGATCATAGTTGAAGATCTGGTGTGGATCGCTCAGCGGTACGCCGTCCAGTAACACCAGCATAAAATCCGGATAAAAAACGCGGCGCTTTTCATTGTAAATCGACATCGTCAGTTTGGAACCTTTCATCGCCACCGCGATCGGCGTTACATATTCCCGCAGCACTTCTTCCATTGTTGAAAAGCGGGTGTATTTGTCAAGATCATAAGAGTATTCCGGCTTGCCAAAAAATGGGAACGTATCGCTCAATACGGGCACTGCAAAGCGATTCATTTCATCATGCTGGTATGTATTGATCGTTTGCATCGCAACGCTCCTGTTTGCCAGCGAGATACTGTCTGACATAGGAACGCGTATGGATTGAACCGATGAATCAGTCCTTAAGCGTTCATCAAACGGACTGATCGCTTCGATCTTGTACGGGTTTGGTTTGATGGTGGAATTTGCTTTTAGAACGATCGATCCTGGTCCGAGATAATTCAACACATTAAAACGGACAATGCCGCTGCTATCGCTCACACCGGTATAAAAGCCAAAAGGAGAGGAGGGTACGGTAAGCGTACAATAAACACCTGCTAACGGGCTATTGGTCCAGTTATCCAAAACCCTGGCGGCGATCACATGTCCATGGTATTCCGGCGTGGGCTTAATTATGCTGGTGCTTGAACGGTCTGCAGAAAAGCGGCGCCATCCGTTTACCAGCATCAGGTTGTCGAAATATTCAGGATTGCTGCGGGCCTGTCCGGTGAAATAAAATCCCGGATCTTCTATTTCCCCCGGGAGATCTGCACCCAGCAAAAGATATTCGTAGATCGAAGAGAGCTTTGCGTCATTGCCGGGTGTTGCCGGAACGATCGCAAGAGAGCCGTTCAGGCTGTCGTTAGCCGGCACACCGTTCAGGTTAAGATCGATATTCAGCGGTTCGCGTTTATCCAGTGTTGGTTTATTTACCGCAACATCGATCCTGGCAGAAGACGACGCGGGCGGAACAAACAACAGCCTTTCGCATACAGGTTGCCCCATCGCATTGAAGAGCGTAAAACAGATTACGCCGGTACCAAGCTTTCCACGTTCGACCTGGAATTCACCTGCCTTTCCATTGATCAATTCCAGCTCTGTAACGGCTTTTGTGACTTCGCGTGCGTGTATCAGCAGCTTTACTTTTTCGCTTTGTTTATCGCGGTCTGCACTTTTGTAAAACGCCGTTACGTTGATCTTATCGCCATTGTTTTCAACCGCAAGGGAATAATCAGCCATCGAAGAAAGCACCAATGGCATCCGGATCGTACTATCTCCGCGGACATTTATGATCGCTGTATATTTTTCGTTGTTCAACGGTGTGAACCGGAACTGCCCCATACCGAATTTCAGGGTACTGAACTTTGCTACCGTATCATTTTTCTGGTTGATGATCACGCCTGTTGCCTCCAGTCCCTTTCTCGCAGATGCATTCATCACATAAAAACCAAACTTCGCAGGAACGCCCGGTACCACACTGCCGCCCTCGGGATAGAAACCTGTAAAAACCGGTGAAGACTTTCCCGTTAATGCGGCAGGCAGCGGTTTGAACGTATTCACCACATTGATCTTCTTACGGAAGTAGATCTTCGGCCCGGTTTCTTTCATTTCATTTGTATAAGCTACCAGTGTATAGGAGCCTGTACTGATATCTGCGGGAAGATAGAAGCAACCATCACGGCGACTCTTCTCCGTCCCGATCTTTGCCTGCAGAACAGCCTTGCCTTTGCTGTTCACTAATTCAACATAAGCAATGCTGTTCTGATCCAATGGCTTATTTGTTGAAGCTTCAACGAGATAAGTTTTAAACCAGAGCAATTCACCGGCGAGATAGTCATTCTTATCCGTATGAATATAGATCCGCTGATCATTTGTCCAGGAAATGACGGACGACTGTTGTGTTTTTCCCTCAATGGATGAACACAGCAGTGTGGCGGAAACAAAAACAGATAATCCAATTTTTTTACAGAACCTCATACATTATTTCTTTTACTGCTTACCAGTAAGATGGTTTTTGCAGGTTTCCCGATCTTCTTGTACAATCAACGCAGTTTGCGGCAGCACCCAGGTAACCGATGGGCACGCCCGTGACAGGGTCGAATGCTTCGTCGGTAGGAATAGCACCGCCGCCGTTGAAATAATAATCAACGCTGTCATATACAACGGTGAAACTCTGGCAACCTTCAATGAAGTGCCAGTCCAAAGGCCTTTCTACAAATATCCTTTTTGTAGACACTGTTGCGCCGGTCACGTAACCGATCGCTATCGCCTTGTCATCATTTATACAATGAATGTTTCCACGCAGCTCCGATGGTTGCACGTCGAATATGCTTCCAAGTGATTCCGTATTCTTTCTCATCAGTTCATAAAAATCATACGCTTCACGGCTGAGGCTGTATTGCCTGAGTAAGACGCTGTAGCGGACAGATAATTTTTCATCTCCGTTGGGGATCCGGTGTAAGATCTTTTCGTGAACAGTATTGGAGGACAATGCCGCAGTGCTGCCAAGATACAGCGAGTTTGATACGCCGTATTTCCAGCAATTAAATACCATCTCTTCAGGTTGCTTGCGCGGGCGGACCTTCGGTTTTTCATAAACGAATAATGAGTAGAAGAAAGACCGGATCTCCCAGGTCTCATCAAATTCCCAGCGGTAGTAGCGTGAATTGTCGTTTGTGCCTTTTGCGTTTACGTAAAACTGAAAGCCGTCTTCATCGCGTTTCCAGCCAATGCTATCGATCGGCGGTGTTGTTAATAGCGCGATGGCATCAGAAAGATATTCTTTTCCGTCAGTTGTTTTGATCCGCAGTTTGTAAGTACTGCCCGAACTAAATAATAACTGGGGAGAAGTATAATGACCATCCGATGTCATTGGTAATGGTTGATTGCTCCCATCGGAACCTTCAACCGAAACTGATGCGTTTTTTTCCATTTGCGAACTGCCCGTCACATCAAGCGGGTAAGTACGGCTGATCCTTATATCTGTACTGCCCAATCCAGCAGTGAGATTGCCTTCCACCACAAGATAGCCTGTTCCCGGTGATGGGATGTTGGGGACAAACTTTTCCTTGCACGAAGCCAGAAAAAGCAATGCCATAGCGGTTAAAAAAAGTTTGTTTCTATACATATCAAAACCGGATGTTGTAGTTAACAAAAGGGATCATATTTCCAAAGATGGATAGCTTGTAACCATTCACCGTTCCGTTTTCAGAGAGGAAATAAACGGAGTAAGGATTCTTTCTTCCTAAAACATTATAACAGCCGAACGTCCACGAATTATGTGTCAGCTTATTTACTTTATGATTGCCTTCCACGTTCAATGAAATATCCGTACGGAAATAGTCAGGAATACGATGCTGGTTGCGCTCTGAATATAATACACGTTGTGAACCTGCATAATAGAATCTTCCGATCGGATAAGTGATCGGCCGGCCGGTGCTGTAGGTCGAGTTCACTGAGATGCCAAACCGGTGATTGATCCGGAAAGATCCGGTCATTGTCACATCATGTGGTTTGTCATAGTTAGCAGGATATTCTTTACCGCCATTCACCGGATTCAGCACGGTAGGATCGTCGCTATGCAAGAGAATACGTGAGTAAGTATAGCTGATCCAGCCGGTAAGTTTGCCCACAGTCTTCTTCACGAGCAGTTCAGCTCCGTAAGCTTTCCCCTGTGTGCGGATCACATCGGTTTCGATATTATGGTTCAGGATCAGTTTTGCACCGGCCTTATAATCGAGATAGTCTTTTATCTTTTTATAATAAAACTCCAGTGAAGCTTCGATGGTATTTGACTTCAGGTTTTTGTAAAAGCCAATGGAAACCTGTTGTCCCCGTTGCGGACGGATATTCGGATCGCTCAGTTTCCAGATATCTGTAGGAGAGATGGCGGTGGTGTTTGAAAGCATGTGTATATACTGCCTTTGCGAATTATATCCCGCTTTTACAGAGAATGTCTGTGTAAAAGCATATCTCGCAGAGAACCGCAGTTCCGGTCCGCCGTAATTCTTAATGAACTTGCCACTGCCATAATCAACGACCGAAGTTTTGTTTGCATCGATGACCGGCTCCCCCGGGGCATAATAGCTAACTGTTTTTGGACCGAGGAATGAGTAGAAGGAATAACGCAGACCTGTACTGAATGAAAGTTTGGTTGTAGGGCTATAGATATGCGTGAAGTACACGCCACCTTCAAATGCGCGTTCGGTCTGAATCGTATCCGGCACCACCAGCGAACCTCCTTTCTCCGGTGTATAAGTTCCAGGGTCAAGTTTGTAATGCAATGCGCTTAACCCAAAATCAAAAGAGTGTTGTTGGTTTCGGAAATAAGAAAAATTCAATCGCGCAAACAATTGGCGGATCCTGAAAGCAAGGCGGTAAGCGTTCAATTCGTTGCTGGTGCTGAATGTTGCAAACTGGTATTGATCATATCCTCCTATCAATTCGCCCTGCAGGCGTTTGGTAATACTGCGTTTCCATTTTGCCGAAAAACTCTGGTTGTTGTATTTGTACGCAGTATCGTTGTTAAGTGAAAATTTATCGCGGCTGTAATACCCGGAGAAATACAGGTTGTTCGAGCTGTCAATGTTATGGCTGATGCCGAGGTTGATATCCTGGAATGAAGCTTTGCTTTTTTCATATTCTTTTGGCAACAGATCGATCAGCCAGTTAGCATACGTTGTTCTTCCGCCAAAAATAAAAGATGTTTTATCGCCGAGCGGTCCCTCCAGGTGAAGACGGCTGGTGATGGCGCCAATACCGGCAGAACCACTGAGTTTTTTCTTGTTGCCTTCGCGGTTAGTGACGTTGAGAACAGAAGCAAGACGGCCGCCATATTTAGCAGGAATGGTGCTTTTGAATAGCTCAACATCTTTGATGATCTCAGGATTGAAAGCGGAGAACATGCCAAAGAAATGCGAAGGGTTATAGATCGTTCCGTCATTATAAAGGATAAGGTTCTGATCGGTTGAACCGCCGCGTACATTAAAGCCGGTGCTTGCTTCGCCAACGGTTTTTACGCCGGGCAACGTGGTGATCGCCCGCAGGACATCTGCTTCGCCAAACAATGCCGGAATGCGTTTAATGCTGGTGATATCGAGTTTGGCCATACCCATTTGTGTACCTCTGATATTGCTTGTCTTCCTGGCAGACACGATCACTTCTTTCAACGTGGCGACCTGTTCCTGCAGATCAACGCTGAGCTTGCCATCGGAGAATACTTCAATCTGTGCAACGAATTCGCGGATCCCGATCGCCATGATATTCATTGAATACTTACCGGGTGGAATGCTGATGGAGTATTCGCCGTATTGATTGGAGATCGCTGAGTAGCGGTTATCGATCAGGATGGACGCATTGGTAAGTGGCTCGCCCGTTTTACCATTGCGTACGATCCCCTGGATAAGCGCCAGTGCTTTCTTTGGTGCACGTTTATCACCTATTTCATAAGCAAGAACAAGTTCTTTCTGCCCGCTGTTTTTTGTATTGCTGAGTTTGTAAGGGTCGGCTGTTGTGACGACGGACTTATCCGCCGGTATCGTACCCGGCTCTGTAGTATAAAAATTTCTGGGAAGCGAGGTCATCAGCGGAACCTGGCTGGTGATATAAACCTTCTTACTGTTATAATCGATCGAATGGAAACTGGTTGAGCCGGTCAGGGCTTTTGAAAGAACAGAGTCAAGCGGTTCGTTTATGACATGCAGGCTCAGTTTCGCTGTATCCAGTTTTTTTATATCGAAGAAAAAATAAAAACCGGTTTGTTCCTCCAGTTTCAGGAACAGTTCCTTTTTCCTTATACTATCGTAATCAGCAGTGACCAATACGGGATTGGTCTGCGCGGTCAATAGTTTTGCGGTCAACAGTAGTAACGATGTTGTAAGCAGAGTTTTGCCAGGCATTGATCAATCATTTATAAAATCCTGCGGCGATCCTGATCGCTGCTTCCGGATCTGATCCGAATTTAATTTTCTGGTTCTTCAGTTCTTTCTGTACGAGACTTTTCTTTTCAGGGACCAGTGCAAGCAGGTTCGATTTTGTCCGCACCTGGTGGAACTGTCCGTTCTTTCTTACGAAATAGGTGTACTGCGGAGCGAAATCCCTTTGCACTGTAGGTCCGGAAATATCTTCATGCAACAGCATATAACGCTTGACAAAGACGGCAAACTCGCCGTCACTGATCATTTCATAATACCCGCCCTGCGATGAAACAATGCCGGGATCCATTTTTACAAATATGCGTCCCTCCATTACAAAACGGCTGATGCGGTCGCGGTTGGGTATAAAGAAACAGGTACTATCGGGGTTTCTTATGACCAGTTCATCTGCATGCTGGTCGTAACGGCCAAATACATTATACCATACCCCTTCATAAAGAACGGTGATTGGCGCCCAGTGATCCGCCGGCGTGAGTGCGTTTCCTTCTATATCCGGAGGATAGGAATCAAACACCCGGCCATTGTAAACAGGCAGACTTGTATTTAAGTTCTTGTAATAAGCATCCGGCAGGAAAGACGCAGAGGCGGCCTGGGACTGATTGTCCTGGCCGCTGGCGCGCGTAGCCAGGACAGCAATGCAAATAAACAGTGGAACAAATGATCTTTTCATTAGTAGTTAGTGCAAAAGGTTTACCTGTAAAAAATGCTACTCCGTTCCTCACGCCATAGACAACCCTGTTAAAGGTAACGTTGCATTTTTACCACTGACGTATTGTTTACGTGAGCGGGGAAAGGCTTGTGAGTGTGGTAAATGGCATGACAAGCGCCTGGCCTTCATTCGTGCGTAGCACCATTTGCACGGGCTGTATTCACTAATATTGAGTCGGCCGGGATGAAAATACGATCTTATATTCGTATATCGGCTATTGATCTTCATCCAACTGCATAAATTCTCTTTTCACGGCTTTCAGCATGCTGAACAATTGTGCTATCTGTATCAGCAGCATTACCACCAATGCGAGCAATACATACCAGGGCAGTTTTACCTTATTCACGTTCATGATATGCTGGAATTGTTCCAGTTGCCACCCGGCCAGCGCCGCACCGAAAGCCATTCCCACCAGCAAAAACGAGATCAGTGAATAGATCACTTTCCGGAACATGATCTTCATGGTGGAGTAGCCAACTTTAAAACTTTCAAAGATCGCCGCAGGGATGATCAGCACCAGCGTGATCCAGCTCCAGTTACTCCGGAACCAGCTATCGCTGAGCGAAAAATTCAGGGCCAGGATCAATACGATCGAAAGAAGCCCCCACGGAAACAAAAGAAAGGACGAAGTTTTGTGTTTTACAGGTGCTGGCATAGTTGGGAATTGAGGGTTAAGATAAGCATTTTCGGGAGATCGATGGAGGGTGTTCGATGGTCGATGTTGGATGGTCGATGGTCGGAATGCTTGTCTCCTGAGAATCTTTGCGAATAGAAGCCAGTTTTGTTCAATGAGTTGCTGCCTTCGCGGCGGTTTACCGGAATCGCGCATTCGACCATCGACCATCCAACATCGAACATCGACCATCGAACACCCAGCTGAAATCGTTTCCGTAAAACCCCTCCCAAACCCTTCCTCAAATCTTGTTTATATCAAAAAAACCGGCAACCTTTATTCCTCTAAAAATTTAAACGATTTGTAATGGAGGATTTACGTGTACTGGAAGGGAAAGTTGTGGTAGTTACAGGTGGAACGGGTATTCTGGGATATAGTATGAATAAGGCGTTGGCGAAAGCAGGTGCGTCGGTGGTGATCATAGGAAGAAATGGTGATACTGCAAATAGCCGCGCGGAAGAGATCAATAAAGAAGGCGGTGAGGCGATCGGCATCAGCGCCGATGTATTGAACGAAGAACAATTGAATGCGGCAAAAAAACGCATCCTTGACCAATACGGAAAGATCGACGGACTGGTAAATGCAGCAGGTGGAAACATGCCCGGTGCTGTGGTACAACCGGAAGATGATCTGTTCTCGCTGGACATGTCTGCATTGCAGCAGGTAATGCAGCTGAACCTGTTCGGTACACTACTGCCCGTGCAGATCTTTGGAAGGGCGATAGCAGATACAAGCAAGGCCGGTTCTATTGTAAACATCTCTTCCGTTTCTGCAAAAACAGTTCTGACAAAAGTGCTCGGCTACAGCCTTGCGAAGTCCGCGATCGAAAGCTATACCAAATGGTTTGCTGTCGAGCTTGCGAAACGACACCAGGGACTGATCCGTATGAACGCGATCGTTCCCGGCTTCTTCCTCACCGAACAGAACCGTTCCCTTCTCACCAACACCGACGGCACCTATACCAAACGAGGCAATGATGTGATCAATAACACACCACTCGGGCGGTTTGGTGAACCAAAGGAATTGAATGCATCGCTGACCTGGTTGTTAAGCGAACAATCTTCTTTTGTTGTAGGCTCCACGGTTGTAGTAGATGGCGGCTTCACTTTGTTCAGCGGCGTTTGACCATCACTTTGAATGCGGCGCGAGCACTTCATTCACCACGCCAAGCAGGTAACCTTTTGGATCGGACGAATATTCCCAGAACATTACGCCGCCCAGGTTACGCTCCAGCACATAATTGCATTTGGCTTGTACGGATAATTCATCATCATAGGATATGAATGTCCGCGTGCTGTCGTTGAATAGATAAGGTGCCCTCGCTTTTTCGTCCCAATATCGCACATAGCCTTTCCTTCCGATCAGGCTGTCCTTTATAAAAGTAAATCCTCCTCCCTTTGCGGGAGCTATGATCTTTTGACCGAGGCCATGTCCCTGCGTTGTACTTACCACACCGGCTCTTCCATAAAAAGCAAGCCCCATAACGAGCTTTGCCGGCGGCACGCCGGCGGCGATATAAGCTTTCACCGCTTTATCGGCCGCGCCCTCTCCCGGATCAGTACCGGATGTATACAGGTTGGTATGATGACCGGCCACACCCCAGCTGTAATCGTAAGTCATCAGGTTGATGTAATCAAGGGATTGCTGCGCTTTATCCATTTCAGTGTTGCGGATAAATTCCGGGAAGCCGCCAACAGCGGTGGTGAGCTGATAGGGCTTTTTTGTTTTTTGTTGAATGCTGTCGAGCGCATGGCGCAGTTCAGCAAACATCAGCGTATAGTGTTGTTTGTCTTCAGGCCTGAACACATTTCCATCACCACGCATATTGGGATACTCCCAATCGATATCCACGCCATCGAGGTCGTGCTGATAAACGATCTGTGCAGCACTGGCGGCAAATGCTTTCCTGGAGCTTTCGGTCAGCACGGCATCGGAAAAGTTCTTGCTCCATGACCATCCTCCGATGGAGATCATGATCTTCAGGTGGGGATTTTTTTCTTTCAGCAGGTTCAGCAAACGAAAATTGGTCGTATCCGTTTTTTCATTGTGAAGCCAGGCAAGACTGTCTTTTATATCAACAAACGCATAGTTGATATGTGTGAGCTTCGCCACGTCAAGCGTTTCTGTTTTGATCAAACCATTATAACCGGCCACATAACCGATCACGGCAAACTCCGGCTTTTCTTTTTTGACAACAGCTTTTGCCGGACGGCCTGCGCAGCCTGCAACAAAAAACAAAGAAGCAAACAGGATCGCTGATCTGGTCATCTTAAAGGGTTTTAAAGCCAATATGTTTAATACGTCGTTTTATCACGTAAATCGATGATCGGTGATCGATGATCGATGTTCGATGCGCGATGATCGATATCGCAATAAAGTTACCGCTGATATAAGGATAAGATCTCAGTCAGCCATTCTTCCGATTCTTCCCGTCCTTCCCGCCTCCGGTCTAATTTTTTCCGGTAAGGCGGGAAGGACGGGAAGAATATACAAAAGTTGAGTCAGCCAATGGACATTGTATTTAAATGGCAGAATCTCTGTTACTGCGTCATCGAATATCGACCATCGACCATCTACCATCGAACATTCGAACATCGAATATTCGATCATCTTCACCCCACAGCATCAATCTTCCAGCGCCGTCAATGCCTGCAAGAACCACGCTGCATGCGGGATCCATTGTTCTGTCCAGCGCCATTCATTGCCGCCGGCTTCCTTTTTGAAATCAATACCGGAGCCATCAGGTGAACCATCTTTTCCGGTAATGCCATTGGAGATGCCGCCTTTCTCTGATCCATGCCCAAACATGGATGCCATATACGGTACATTGTTTTTTCCAAAACCATACATAAAACACATATCATAAGGATTGCGCCCGAGGATCCAGGAAAGTTGATCCCAGGCAAAGCGACGCAGTTCTTCCTGCTTTGCCCCGTCTTTTTCAAACGCAATCTTTCCGCCAACCATTGCGGCAGTTGCAAGCGATGCGAGCCGCGCATTCTCGCCCTGCCACCACCAGCCGGATTCATTTTCATGCGGAATAAAAAATCCATCCTGCAATTGTCCTTTATATAAGAATGTTTGCCGCGCATAACTGTACGAGTTATATTCCGTAACGGAAACCCTGAGCTGGTAATTCAGAAAACGCGCGATGGTTTGAATGGATTTCTCACGCAATGCCGCATCCGTTTCTTTTTGCAGGTAACGGCTCAGGGCAATGACCGGCATGCCTGCATCCGACGCATGCCAGAACGGACGGTCTTTATCATTCGCTACAAAATATCCTTTTTCACTGATCCGGTTGCAAAGATTCATTGCCCGCTTTCTTGCCTCCAGCTGATATAAAGTGTCCGGTGTGGCCATCCATAATTCTGTGGCTGCCATCAGTGCACAATAATCATCCAGGATGTTTTCCTTTCCATCATCTGTATACTTCAGGTTGTTTTCAAGCAAATGCGCAAAGGCTTTTTTTGCTGCGCCGAGATATTCTGCTGATTTGAATTCTCCATCTTTTTTCCATTGGGAGATCCGCGCCAGCGCAGCGATCGCCATGCCGCCTCCTTCCCTGAAAGCACATTGATAATCTGAGGTGGTGACGCTGTTGGCCAGCAATCCAACGATGCGTCTTTCATTCGGATCAGGTTTGAAATAGCTGAACACCGTCATGTAAAAATATCCTTTCGGTGAAAGCGAGCGCATGATATAATCAGCACCCCAAAGTGCTTCCGATTCCATTGAAGCGGTGCTGTTCGTTTCATCCAGCAATGCTTTCATCTTTTCCCGCGCATTGATCATTGACCAGGTGACCAATGGTGTTTGCTGCGGCAGCATAAAATTAGTATAGGCGAGATGTGAAAAGTATTTGCTGATATCACCTGACGCATCACACCAGCCGCCACGGATATCAACGGTTTCGTTGCTTCCAAACAGGATCACGTGTTGATCAGCTGCCTGTTCCTGCGGCGTATTCGCACGTTGTTTGTTATAGTAATGAATGATGGATGGAAGCGTCATTTTTGTTAACGCATTTGGCCCGATCAGAAAATCAGAAGAGAATGTCGTATCCTTTCCCTGCCGGACCGCGATCCTGTATTTGCCTGGTTTTTTGACAGAAGAAAAATCGGCGACATAATAATGTTGGCCCGCTTGCCAGTCGAGCCCGTCATGCACCGGAAATACGGAAAGGTCTGCAACGCGCGTGTTCATTGAGTCGAGTACAAAACAGGGCAGGGTTTGATTGCGCGCAGTTGTGCGGATCACTGCATTTTTAAACGCCCCTGTGTCATAAGCCACCTGGTTGACGGAGATCACCGGCTTTGCTTCCTGTGCTGATGCGACGGAAACAATAGACAAGAAAGAGGTGACAGGAAGAACGAATTTGATCATACAGCGTTGGTTGATTTGACCGGTTATTTCCCCGCGGCCCAGAAGATCGCGTTTCTGAACAGCTGCGTATAAAAAGGATTATTAAAAAGATCAGGCGAATGGCCCATAAAAATATAGACATTCCGTGCTTTCATTTTTTCATTGGTCCAGATCACCGGATGGTCACCCATTTTTTTGGATGATGACGGCTGGTAGGTTGATTCATCCACGCTGGCCAGCACTTTCACGTTTGGCCGCGGGCTTTTATCATACGTGTACCATTCTTCTTTTTCGATCAGGAATTCCCCGGGTAAACCCTTCATGCAGGGATGAAGGCTGTCTTCCACCTTCACTTTTCCATTGGCAAAATCTGCGATGTAATCCCTGAACCGGATGCTGCCCATAAAACGGTGAAACCATTCCCAGATGGGAAAGCCGTCGAATTCGCCAAGTAAGGTAGCATGATGAAAACCGATCCATCCTCCTTTTCCTTTCTCAATATAAGCGGTAAAAGCTGCAGCGGCTTCCTTCTTCCAGTTGTAGGGCGGATAATCCAGCTGGATGAAAAGCTGGTACCGGTCAAGATACCTGGCATTGATGGAGTCTGTGGTATGAACAAAATCGATCACAAAATTGCTGTCCGCCGCCAGTTGATCCAACCAGCGTTGCGCCGCTTCGGAATAGCGGACATGATGACCACCATTTTCGGACAGGGCCAGTACGCGGAAGCGCGGCCCCTGGGCATTTGCGTAATTACAGAGCAATGCACAGGTAAGGATACATGTATGGTAAAACAGTTTCATATCGTATTGCATTTGGCCAGGCGTATCAGTTTGCGTTGAAGCAGATCATAAAATAACCCGTCTGACGTATGAATGACGTAGTTCAAAAATGCCGAAACCTCACAGCCCTCAGTAAATTGAACGCCTGCGCAAACTGCCATTTCCGGCACTGCAGGCAGGATCATTTATTCATCTCTAACCTGATAAACTATGTGTAACCCGGTGATCGATTGTAACCTTGGCCCACCCTATCTGTTCTTCGATTGGTATATTCTGCCAGTCAGGCCTGTCCTTATATAAGGCCGTTGATCCTGACCAGAAGCGATGTTACCATATTTATTGATAAATCAATCTTCGCTTTTGGTACGTCAACCCGCCTTTTTCCGAAATCGTTTTCTTGAAAAGGAAATTTTTTTTCGTGAAAACTGTCTAATTTGACGCCGTTTGAGCGGAAGCATTGTGAAGGTCTGTAGAATCTAGCTGTAAGACAACTCGTTGCAAATAAACCTGGGGATTAAAATCGACTGATCGTCCTGTTGTGATCAACATGCGTATTGCATTGCAACGGGGCCGTTTGTTTTTTAATCCGGTTTTAATGCAACTCATCTCGCGGCTGTTCCGGCTTATCTACATGCGGTCATCTACGGCGTATTAAACATTCATTTATCAATCAGACCGTAAAACAATCAGTTGCTCTGTATGAAAAGAATCGTATGTTCTTTGTCTCTTTTTGTTTGCCTCTCAGCTGCAATTGCTCAATCCCGCTCGGTGACCGTTTATACAACGGCAGCCAACAGCGAACTCCGCATCTCAGCCAGCGGCAATCTTTCCTTTAAAACGTATAAGCAACCGCTCGAAACAGAACCCTGTATTTTTGTTGACCCCGCTAACAAATTTCAAACCTTTACCGGTATCGGTGCCGCACTCACGGATGCATCTGCTGAAACTTTTGCATTGCTGCCAAAAGACAAACAGCAGGAATTGCTGACGGCCTACTTCGATCCGCAAAAAGGAATTGGTTATACACTGGCGCGGACAAGCATCCACAGTTGCGATTTTTCCAGCGGCAGTTATACTTATGTAAATGACAACGATAAAGAATTATCCAGCTTCAGCGTTGTGCATGATGAAAAGTACCGGATCCCATTTATCAGGCAGGCCATTGCCGCAGCAGGCGGAAAGCTTACCCTGTACGCAAGCCCCTGGAGTCCCCCGGCATGGATGAAGGATAATAATAGTATGCTGCAGGGCGGAAAACTAAAAGCAGCATATGCGCAGACATGGGCCAACTATTATGTGAAATTCATCAAGGCTTATGAAGCGCAGGGCATTCCTGTCTGGGGATTGACCGTGCAGAATGAACCCATGGCAAAACAACGCTGGGAATCCTGCATCTTCACGGCCGAGGAAGAACGTGATTTTATCAAAAACTTTCTCGGGCCCACACTGAAGAAAGCAGGATTGAGCAGCAAAAAGCTGATCGCCTGGGATCATAACCGTGACCTGCTTTATCAGCGTGCAAGCGTTATCCTGAATGATAAAGAAGCCGCGAAATACCTCTGGGGTATCGGTTTTCACTGGTATGAAACATGGACTGGCGGGCCAATGCAGTTCGATAATCTCAAACTCGTGAACCAGGCTTTTCCTGATAAGAATCTCATCTTCACCGAAGGTTGTAAAGAAAAATTCCATATCGATAGTGTGAACAACTGGTCACTGGGCGAGCGGTATGGAAATTCCATGATCAATGATTTTAATAATGGAACGGTTGCCTGGACTGACTGGAATATCCTGCTGGACGAACACGGCGGACCAAACCATGTTGGTAATTTTTGTTTTGCACCGGTCCATGCCGATACAAAAAATGGCAAGCTGATCTATACGAACGCCTATTATTATCTCGGTCATTTTTCCAAATTCATCCGCCCCGGTGCAAAACGGATCAGTGCGTCTTCCAGCAGGAATAAGTTGCAGACAACTGCTTTTCAGAATACTGATGGAAGCATTGCGGTAATAGTCATGAATCAGTCCGATGATAAACTGAAATACAAACTCTGGATCAATGGAGAAATAGCGGAGACAGAAAGTCTGCCGCATTCTATCTCCACTTTGGTAGTTAAATAATCCTACAAACGAATTGCAATATATGAAGCCTTTCTTCAGTAAATATATAACAGCCATCACACTGCTTATGTCAGCTAGTGTGTCTGGCCAGAAAGCAGCCGTTTGGCTGACGGATGTGGATAAGGACATTTTATTTCAACAGCAATCACAACAATTGTCTTTCGGTAAAGCAAAACCCGATACATCCCTTATCACAGTTGATGATAAACCACGGTATCAATCCATCGATGGCTTTGGTTTTGCACTGACTGGCGGCAGCGCCATGCACATCGTTCGCATGAGCGCTCCGGCACGAGCCGCTTTGCTGAAAGAGTTATTTGAAACAAAAGGAAACGGTATCGGTACAAGTTATCTCCGCCTCAGCATCGGTGCATCGGATCTGAATGAGAAAGTATTTTCTTATAACGATCTTCCTGCGGGAGAAACGGATACCGCTATGAAAAAGTTTGATCTCGGTCCGGATCGCCTGGATGTGATCCCTGTGGTAAAAGAGATCCTGAAGATCAACCCAAAGATCAAAATTATGGGTTCACCCTGGTCGCCACCTGTTTGGATGAAAACAAATGGTGACACACGCGGTGGAAGCCTGAAACCTGAATATTACGCGGCGTATGCAAAATACTTTGTCCGGTATATACAGGATATGAAAAAGGAAGGCATTATTATCGATGCGATCACTGTTCAGAATGAGCCATTGCATCCCGGTAATAATCCAAGCCTGCTGATGCTTGCACCGGACATGGCAAATTTTGTAAAGAACAATCTTGGGCCTGCCTTTGCCGCAGCTGGTATCAAAACAAAGATCATCGTGTATGATCATAATTGTGACAAGCCGGAGTATCCTATTTCTATTTTAGATGATCCTGAAGCAAAGAAATACATCGACGGTTCAGCATTTCACTTGTATGGCGGAACGATCGATGCGATGTCAAAAGTGCATGATGCGCATCCTGACAGGAATCTTTATTTCACTGAGCAATGGGTTGGTGCGCCGGGAAATATGAAGCGGGATATTGGTGAGCATATCTCCAAACTGATCATTGGTGCAAGCCGCAACTGGTCCCGCAATGTGATCGAATGGAATCTTGCCTCCGATCCGCAATGGCAGCCGCATACGGACCGCGGTGGTTGCGATCGTTGTCTTGGTGCGATCACGATCGACAAAGACAATTTCAAACGCAACCCGGCCTGGTATATCGTAGCGCATGCCGCGAAATATGTAAGACCGGGTTCGGTCCGCATCGCATCAAATATGATTGGCGATTTGCCAAATGTTGCATTCCGAACGCCTGATAAAAAGACCGTGCTGATCGTGATGAACAGGGGAAAGGAGCCAAGATCATTCGCGGTGGCGAATAAAGGAAAGCAATTTGAAGCAAGGTTAAATCCGGGTGCTGTTGCAACTTATGTCTGGTAAAACCGATCCATTATCTTTTTACGACTAACAAGCTTATATGTTTAAACGAAATATACCAACTATATTATTTACACTGTTCACAATAGCCGTTATACAATCACCGGCAGATGCACAGGGCTTTTTGAAAGCAAAAGGAAAACTCATCGTCAATGAAAATGGAGAGAAGGTAATATTAAGGGGAATGGGTTTGGGCGGGTGGATGCTGCAGGAAGGGTACATGTTCAGGCTTTCCAATATCGGTCAGCAGTACAAGATCAAAGCGAAGATACAGGAAGTGGTAGGCGAGGAGAAAACAAAACAGTTCTATGAAGCATGGCTGGCTAATCATACTACCAAAGCAGATATCGATTCAATGGCTGCCTGGGGTTTTAATTCGATGCGTTTGCCGATGCACTATAATCTCTATACCCTTCCGGTGGATGAAGAAAAAATACCGGGACAGAACACCTGGTTGGAGAAAGGCTTTGCCATGACCGATAGTTTGCTGAGATGGTGCGCTGCCAATAAGATCTACCTGATCCTTGATCTGCACGCGGCACCCAACGGCCAGGGCAACGATCTCCCGATCTCCGATCGTGATCCTGCGAAACCAACCCTGTGGGAAAGCGAAGCGGCACAACAGAAAACGATCGCGCTTTGGCGCAAGCTGGCCGAACGTTATGCCAACGAACCATGGATCGGCGGTTATGACATCATCAACGAACCCAACTACGGTTTTGAAGATCCAAAAGGTGACACGCGCGGAACAAACGAAAAGAAAAATGAACCACTTCGCCAATTGATGATGGAGATCACCAAAGCGATCCGTGAAGTGGATACAAAACATATCGTGATCATTGAAGGAAATGGTTTTGGCAATAACTACAATGGCGTATTACCAACATGGGATGATAATACCGTTTTGAGTTTTCACAAATACGGCAACTTCAATACGGTTGATGCGATCAAACGTTTCCTGGAATTACGTGAGCAATACAATGTTCCGCTCTGGTTGGGTGAATCAGGAGAAAATTCCAACACATGGTTCTATGAGTGTATAAAATTGGTGGAATCAAACGATATCGGCTGGGCATGGTGGCAGAATAAAAAAATGAACATTAATGAGCCGCTGGAGGTAAAAGTTCCGGACGGATATTCAAAGCTGCTGGATTACTGGGCTGGCAAAGGCGGGAAGCCATCTGAGGAAGAAGCGTGGAAGACATTGCAGCAGTTGCTGGAGAACATTAAGATCAGGAACAATGTTTTTCATAAAGATGTGGTGGATGCCATGTTCCGCCAGGTGCGTTCAGCAGATACAAAGCCGTTCAAAGATCATGTGATTGGTAAGGACGCGACCATTCAGGCCGTCGATTTTGACCTGGGGCGTCAGCGGCTGGCTTACTATGATAAAGACACGGCGAGTTATCATTATACGCCCGGTGTAAATACAAGAGGAAATCGTGGCGGAGCGTATCGGAATGATGGTGTGGATATCCAACGTGAAGGTGCGGAAGTACACATCTTCAGCATCGAAGATGGCGAGTGGCTGCAGTATACGGTAAACGTTCCGCAGGCGGGAGAGTATACTGTTTCATTTGAAGTGGCCACAACAAATGACAGCGCGAGAATTTCGTTGTCGGCTGGAAAAAAGAAACTGATCAATGCGCAGGCGCTGGAAAACACCGGTGGTCTGCAGCAGTGGAAAATATCGGCACCGCAATCCGTAAGATTGGAAAAAGGTGTTCAGCAACTAAGAGTTTATGCAGATAAAGGAGGTTTCAATTTCAGACTATTCTATTTTAAGCGCAAGAATTAAGACCAGTTTGCTGAGCGGATTGTTCCTGCTGGCATCGGCAGGGACGATCCGTGCGCAAACCGGTGCAAGGTCTGTAACAAGTATCAATGATTACTGGCAGTTTCATAAAGGGCAAACTGTTGATGATACGTTGCAGGACAAATGGCAGCTCGTGCAGATCCCGCATACCTGGAATGCACAGGACGTGATGGATGATGTGCCTGGTTTTTATCGCGGACCGGGCTGGTACCGGAAAAAGATCGCGGTGAATGCATCTTTCAAAGACAAAGATGTGGCGCTTTATTTTGAAGGTGCTGGTCAGGAAGCGGAAGTTTTTATCAATGGCCAGAAAGCAGGTGGACACAAAGGCGGTTATACCGGCTTTTATATTCCTGTAAGCGCATACCTGAAATTTGACGGAAAAAATAACCTGAACGAGATCCTGGTAAAAGTTGATAATAGCTACAATGAAAACCTTCCGCCACTTTCTGCTGATTTTACTTTTTATGGCGGCTTGTACAGGGATGTGTATGTGGTAGCCACCGATCCTGTTCACTTCAGCTTTGATGCAAAAGGATCGCAGTCGGTTTTTATCACTACACCTGAAGTGTCTGCTGAGAAGGCAATTGTTGAATTAAAAGGAGAAATTTTTAACAGCGGTGTTTCATCCCGGAAATTAACTATAGCTGCTGTTCTGCGGGACAAAACCGGAAAACAGATCACGCTTCAGCAATCAAAGCTCACGCTTGCTGCCGGGAAAGAAGGTTCGTTCAATCAACGTATGCCTGTCGTATCCCAACCTCATCTATGGTCGCCGGAGGATCCCTTTTTATATACACTCACGATTACCATCTTGGAGACGGCCACTGGTAAGAAGCTGGATGAGCTATCTCAGCCAGTTGGCTTCCGCTGGTTTCGGTTCGACGCTGCCAATGGTTTTTTCCTGAATGGCAAACCGTATAAACTGGTTGGTGCCAGCCGTCACCAGGATTATAAAGGTATGGGTAATGCCGTTCCCGATGAGCTGGCGAGAAAAGATATGATGATGCTGAAGAAAATGGGCGGTAACTACCTGCGTGTGGCGCATTATCCGCAGGATCCTTCCATTCTTGAAGCCTGTGATGAATTGGGGATCCTGGCTTCGGTGGAAATTCCATTGGTGAATGAGATCACAGAAAGCGAGGCATTTTTCCAGAACAGTCTTAACATGCAGATGGAAATGATCCGCCAGAATTTTAATCATCCATCCGTGGTGCTCTGGTGTCACATGAACGAGATCCTGTTGCAATCAAGATACAACAATGATAAACCGAGACAACAGGTTTATTTCAGGTCTATCGAAAGGCTGGCGAAAACCATGGATAGTATCGCCAGGAAAACGGATCCTTATCGCGGAACCATGATCGCACATCACGGTGATTTTGCAAAATATCAGCAGGCTGGTTTGACCAACATCACCGATGTGGTGGGCTGGAATTTATATTCCGGCTGGTATGGCGGCAAGATGGAAGATTTTCCTGCTTTCCTCGAACGTCATCATCGTGAGCTGCCCGGTAAAGTGCTGGTGGTTTCGGAATACGGCGCCGATGCAGATCCCCGTATCCGAAGTTTTGATCCGGTGAAGTTCGATAAGAGCGTAGAATACACTACACGCTTTCATCAGTATTATATACAGGAAATGCTGAAGCGTCCTTACGTGGCCGGCGCCATGATCTGGAACCTGGCCGATTTCAATTCTGAAGTAAGAGCGGAAACAATGCCGCATATTAATAATAAAGGACTGCTGATGACGGACCGGACGCCGAAAGATCCCTACTATTTGTATCAGGCCATTCTTCGTAAAGATCCATTTATTAAGATCACTTCAGCGTATTGGCAAAACCGTTCGGGCATAGCGGACAGCACCAATACATATTGCTATCAGCCTTTACAGGTAGCAGCAAATCTTGATTCGGTTGAATTGTTTCTGAACGGAAACAGCCTGGGGATAGCTGCGGTGAAAGAAGGGTTGACACAATTCAATGTTCCTTTTGTAAATGGTATTAACCAACTGGAGGCAAGAGGTCGACATAACGGAAAATGGTTTACTGATCATCTTGATGTGGAGTTCACACTGATCCCCTACAAATTAAAAGATGAGCGCTTGCCTTTTCATCAGTTGAATATTTTGCTTGGCGCAAACCGTTATTTTATTGATGAGAAAAGAAAGCAACTCTGGATCCCGGATCAGCCATACAGGCTGGGTGCCTTTGGTGCCATCGGGGGGAAGATGTTCAAACTTGCAAATAACAGCCGCGCTTCTTATGGTACTGATAAAGCCATTAACGGCACGGATGAAGATCCGATCTATCAGACGCAACAGGTGGGTATCGAACAATACAAGCTCGATGTACCTGCGGGCCGGTATGAACTGACCCTGCATTTTGCAGAGTTGCAGGGCGGCGTGGTAAAAGGCCTTGTGTATAACCTCGAAAATTCTGCAAGAACGGAAGATTCAGCCTCCCGTGTATTTTCTGTTTTTGCAAATGAAGTACCGGTGGTGGAAGATCTTGATCTCTCCCGCCAGTATGGCGTGGTGACGGCTGTATCAAAGAAAGTAAGAGTGACGGTAACGGATGATAAAGGTATCACGCTCTCATTTAAAGCCAGCCGCGGTGAAGCGGTATTGAACGCATTACAGGTTGTTAAACTCGATTGATCTACGTAATTGATTATTGATAATGAAACGGAAGCTTGCATTGTTTGTGGCTGGTTGTATATCATTGACCAGCTTATTCGCCCAGCAATCAAAACGATTGAATGATAACTGGGAATTTGTAAGAATGGATCTTGGTGGAGTATGGGAGGCTGTGCGCCCGGTCGGTAAAGGAAATCCTGAAGAAATGCCCATCTGGGAGAAAGTGCAATTGCCACATTGTATGAACGCCCGTGACGCAGTTGATCCGGATGTGAACTATAACCAGGGTCCGGGTTGGTATCGTACCCTATTGGATATAAACAATCCTTATAACAATGGCCGCACACTGCTTCACTTTGAAGGTTCAGGGCAGAAGACGGATGTGTATGTATACAATACAAAAGTGGGCAGTCATGTGGGAGGTTATGATGAATTCACTATCGATATAACGGATGCAGTAGCTGCGTTTAAAAAGACGGAAGTATTCAATAAGCAATTCAAGGGAAAAATTCCAGTTGTGATCCGCACAGATAACTCACGTGACCTGGAGATGATCCCTTCAAGTCTTTCTGACTTTACTGTCTATGGCGGCATTTACCGGTATCTCAATCTTGTTTATACGCCCGCTTTATCCGTTCAAAAAATATTTGCATTGCCTGAAGTAGATAAAACCGGCAAGACCGGCAAGCTTCAGGTGAAAGCAAGATTTTATGATCCAGTCAAAAGGAATGCGGGAACTGCTTCTGTGCGTTTGTTCGATCCTTCCGGTAAACTTGTTCAGCAAAGCAAAAAGGATCTTACATCTTTATCAGAAGATATCCTGTTATCCGAATACAATATTAAATCGCCTGTTTGCTGGTCGACTGATGACCCGAAATTATATACTGTACAAGTGACGGTCACTTCTTCTGGTGATAGCAGCGTGTTAAAAGAAAAGATCGGTTTCCGTCATGCTGAATTTGTGACCAAAGGTCCATTCATGCTGAACGGAAAAAGACTTTTACTGAATGGAACGCATCGTCATGAAGATCATGCCGGCGTTGGTGCGGCGATGACGGAAGAGATGATCCGCGCCGAGATGAAACTGATGAAGGAGATGGGCGCGAACTTCATCCGTTTGGGTCATTATCAGCAATCCCGGATCGTGCTCAATCTTTGCGATAGCCTCGGCTTACTCGTTTGGGAAGAAATTCCCTGGTGCCGTGGCGGTCTCGGCGGTGATGTATATAAGGAACAGGCAAGACGAATGCTTACGAACATGATCGAGCAGCATTACAATCACCCGTCGGTGATCCTTTGGGGATTGGGAAATGAAAATGACTGGCCGGGAGATTTCCCTGAATTCGATCAGCAAAAGATCAGGGCTTTCATGAAGGAGTTGCATGATCTTTCGCATAAACTGGATAACTCAAGATTGACATCGATCCGCCGCTGTGATTTTTGTAAAGATATTGTGGACGTTTACTCTCCCTCTATCTGGGCCGGGTGGTATCGCGGTGTTTACACAGAATACAGAGCGATCACCGAAGCGGAATATGGCAAGACGGATCATTTCTTCCATGCGGAATGGGGCGGTGATAGCCATGCCGGCCGGCATTCTGAAAGTCCCGATAAAGCCTTGCAGCAGATCCGCACCGGCAACGGCGGTGATGAACGCGCCGGAGACGCATCATTATATGGAGGAGCAGCGCGCGTTTCAAAAGATGGCGACTGGAGCGAAAGTTATATCGTCAACTTATTTGACTGGCATTTGAAAGAACAGGAAACAATGCCATGGCTTACGGGTTCTGCGCAATGGGTGTTCAAGGATTTTGCCACACCCATCCGCCCTGATAATCCTACCCCATATGTCAATCAGAAAGGCGTGATCGAAAGAGATCTTACACCAAAGGAAAGCTACTATGTTTTTCAATCATACTGGGCCAGCAAACCGATGGCTCATATCTATGGTCATTCATGGCCTGTCCGTTGGGGGAATGAAGGTGAAGCCAAAGTAGTGAAAGTGTATTCCAATTGCGATGAGGCAGAACTGTGGGTAAATGGGAAAAGCCTTGGAGTGAAGAAACGCAATAGCCAGGATTTTCCTGCTGCCGGTTTGCGTTGGGATGTGCCATTTAATAATGGCAACAATATCGTAAAAGTAATTGCACGTAAAAAGAAGGTGCAGGTAGAGGATTCCATCCAGGTTCAGTATCAAACAGAGAAATGGAGCAAGCCATCGAAGATGGTTGTGGAGAAGATCAGTGAACGGGATGGCATAGCAACGATCCAGGTGAAAGCAGTGGATGATAAAAGCGTGCAGTGCCTGGATGCAGCCCAGTTCATCCGTTTTGGATTGATCGGTGATGGCATGTTGATCGATGACCTGGGAACCTCCGGCGGCTCGCGTTATGTGCAGTTATATAATGGAAGGGCAGTGATCCGTGTGAATACAAACAAAGGAAAAACCAAGATCAGTGTTCAGTCCAAAGGATTGCCTACCGCATTTCTTGATCTGTAAATGGTGAACAGTATGAAAACTAAATTGATCTTTTCGTTGTGTTTTCTTTCTGCTGTGCATATCGCCAATGCGCAATGGACATCAAAATTCGTTCACCCGGGAAATGATGGCAAGCTGGAATATACACCGGATGCACAGGGAAATATCATTCCTGATTTCAGTGGTGTGGGATATTATCACCAGCGGAAAGCGATTCCTGATGTACCTGTTGTCAAAGCAATAGTGCCCACGGGAGCCGCTGATGATCTGAATATGATCCAGCAGGTGATCGATGAAGTGTCAAAGATGGATGTTCAAGCGAATGGATTTCGCGGAGCGATCCTGCTGGCAAAAGGAATATACAGGATCTCCGGAACATTAAAGATCGGGGCGAGCGGTATCGTGTTGCGGGGTGAAGGGCAGGGGACAAAACTGATCGCAACAGGAAAAGGACAACGCAGTTTGATTTCAGCCGGCGGATCTGGTAACCTGAAAGAAATTCCCGGCACCCGTAGAAAGATCACGGATGCTTATGTGCCGGTTGGTGCCAGATCTTTTTCTGTGAATAATGTGAGTGGATTGAAGACCGGAGATCGTATCGTGGTATTCAGGCCGGGAACGGACAAATGGATCCATGATCTGAAAATGGATCAGATAGAAGCGCGCGACTCATCCACCAAGCAGTGGATGGCTAAAGAATATGATCTGCATTTTGAAAGGGAGATCACAAAGATCGAGGGTAATCGGGTGTTCATTGATGATCCTGTTGTAATGGCCATGGAGGAACAGTATGGCGGCGGAGAGGTCTACCTGTATTCTTTTAATGGCCGGATCAATGAAGTGGGTATTGAAGATTTGTTCTGCGAATCTGAATTCGCCAGTGATACCGACGAAGATCATGGCTGGAATGCCGTTTCCTTTGGCCGCGTGGAGAATGGCTGGGTCAGAAATGTGCAGGCAAGATATTTTGGATATTCCTGCGTAAACCTTGGATCGCAAAGCAAGAACATCACGGTAAGGGACTGCCGTTGTGTCGAAGCAAAATCGCAGATCACCGGTGGAAGAAGGTATTCATTTAATAACGACGGTCAGCAGAATCTTTTTATGGATTGTTATGCTGCTGATGGCCGTCATGATTATGTGACCGGGGCAAAGGTTTGCGGCCCGAACGTATTCTTTCGTTCGAAAGCGGAAAGAACACATGCTGATACAGGCCCGCATCATCGCTGGGCCATGGGAACTTTGTATGACAATATCGTTTCGGATGGCGAGATCAATATCCAGGATCGCGGTAACTGGGGAACCGGTCATGGATGGGCAGGAGTGAACCAGGTGCTATGGAATTGTACAGCATCGAAAGCGGCTGTTCAGGATCCATGGGTTTCCGGAAGAAATTATGTGATCGGGCTGAACGCAGAAAAATATGAAGGAAGATTAAATGGAAGACCCGCAACTGAATGGGAAGGCCCGCAAAAAAAGGGACTACAACCGGTTTCGCTGTTTGAAGCGCAGTCGAAGGAGGCCGGTATCAAATGGCATGAATTATATCAATCAAAATAATGATGAATAAAATATTGCTCACAGCGATCTGCCTTTGCTGTTTATCGTTTACCACCAATCCTCCCGCAATAAAGGATGAGGTGATAAAGACATTAAAAACGCAACTGATCCGGCGCGCGGAAAAAGCATTACAAGAAAAACCACTCACTGTTACGGCGTATAAAGCCACCCGCAGCGCCGGCGGCCTCCACGATTTTTATTCTGAAGGAGATTACTGGTGGCCCGATCCCGCCAATGTGGATAGCCCGTACATTCAGCGGGATGGTATGACGAACCCTGATAACTTCGTTGAACACCGGCTGGCAATGATCCGCTTCAGCCGCATCGTTGGCGAACTTGCTTCCGCCTATGTAATTACCAAAGATGAGAAGTACGCACGCAAGGCCATTGAGCATTGCAAAGCCTGGTTCATAGATGCGGCGACGCGGATGAATCCTTCTCTGTTGTACGCACAGGCGATCAAAGGCCGCGCGACTGGTCGCGGCATCGGTATCATCGATACCATTCAGTTGATGGAAGTAGTAAAAGGGTTGATGGCGATGCAATTCTCCAAAGCAATGGATAAGGAATCATGGAGTTTGTTTCAGCAATGGTTTTCGGAATACATTAAATGGCTGCAAACACATCCTTATGGTAAAGCGGAAATGGAAGCGAAGAATAATCATGGCACCTGTTGGGTAATGCAGGTGGCGGTATTTGCGCAATTCACGAATGACAACGTTACACAGGATTTTTGCAGGAACCGGTTCAGGACAGTGCTGCTTCCTGAACAGATGGCGGCAGATGGGAGTTTTCCACTGGAACTGAAACGTACGAAGCCTTATGGATATTCCATCTTCAATCTTGATGCAATGACCACGATCTGCCAGACGCTTTCAACTCCAGCAGACGATCTATGGACATATACATTGCCTGACGGACGCAACATGAAGAAAGGAATTCAATTCCTTTTTCCATTCATTAAGGATAAAGCCCGTTGGACATTTCAGCAGGATGTGATGTATTGGAATGATTGGCCGGTAGCGCAACCATTCCTGATCTTTGGCGCCGCAAGATTCAACGATAAGAATTGGTCACAGACCTGGAAAAAGCTGGATCATTTTCCGGAAGAAGCGGAAGTGATCAGGAATCTTCCGGTGAGAAATCCGTTGATCTGGTTATAAACTTAATTGACATCTTAGTGAAATAACAATCTTTATTCTCTCTTACCGTCTTCCCGCCTTACCGGTTCAAATTTTACCGGTAAGGCGGGAAGACGGTAAGAGAGAATAAGAAAATGAGATTCATTTCGGATAAAGTGAAGTTTATTCAGCCATCCGGTATCGATTTAATATGAAATTGACAATAAATAACAATAGAATGAAGGCATTTTTGATCACAGCCGGTTTTTCTTCGCTCATTGCCTTATCGGCATGTTCACAAAAATTATCCGCAATCGTTAAAGATGCGGAAAAGCAAACCGATGTTTTATTAAAGGAGATACCAGCAGCAAAAGAAGGAAAAGCAAACCTTGTTTCTCCAAGAACAGTGGAAGACGGGAAACTAAAACTGGTTGCTTCCGGCGACTGGACGAGCGGATTCTTCCCCGGTGAGCTATGGTATCTCTATGAATCCACCGGTGATAAAAAATGGAAAGAAAAGGCCGACAGCTTTACACGCCTGATCGAAAAGGAAAAGTTCAACGGTGTCACGCATGATATGGGTTTTAAGATCTATTGCAGTTTTGGCAATGGCTATCGCCTCACCAAAGACAGTTATTATAAGGACGTGATCATTCAATCAGCTAAAACGCTGATCACCCGTTTTCGACCCACGACCGGTGTGATCCGTTCATGGGATCATCATAAGGAAAAATGGCAGTTCCCCGTGATCATTGATAATATGATGAACCTTGAATTACTATTTGCGGCAACAAGGCTCACCGGTGATTCATCTTTCTATAAGATCGCAGTCACGCATGCTAACACGACAATGAAAAATCATTTCCGTAGTGATTTCAGTTCTTATCATGTGGTGGATTATGATACGCTTACCGGCAAGGTCATCAATAAAATGACTCACCAGGGTTATGCCGATGAATCAGCCTGGGCCCGCGGCCAGGCCTGGGCGCTATATGGATACACAATGTGCTATCGTGAAACAAAAGATCCTCGTTATTTGTCACAGGCCGAAAGCGTAGCATCATATCTTTTGAATAATCCCGCCATGCCCGCAGACGCTGTTCCTTACTGGGACTTCAAAGATCCGGGCATTCCCAATGTTCCCCGCGATGCATCGGCCGCTGCGGTGATCGCATCAGGCTTGTACGAACTCAGTGGCTATAGCAAGAATAACAAACAATACCGCGCCTTTGCCGACAAGATCATGACCAGCCTTACCAAAAATTATCGCTCGCCCATCGGCGGCAACAAAGGTTTCATCCTGATCCATAGCACCGGCAACAAGCCCGCGAATAGTGAGATAGATGCACCGATCAATTATGCGGATTACTACTATCTGGAGGCGCTCCTCCGAAGTAAGAAATAAAAGTTCCAGAGGTTCCAGAAGTTTCATAAGTTCCAAAGGTTGCTGCCGCCAATAGTAACCTTTGGAACTTATGAAACTTTTGGAACCTCTGGAACCTTCAATGCTGCCACGGGATGACTTTTTTGTGTGAGTAAATGATCGTATTAACATTAATGTAATAAAACCGTAATCTTCTGGCTGGGTTAAGATGCGGCGTTTCAAATATGTTTGCGGGCCGCCGGTTAATTATAGGGGGAGGAGTTGAATAATGATAGTTTTGTATCATTGCCTTCCGGAACGGAACAGCTGTTGTTGACAGGAAGATCCGGCAGAATGAATCAGCATTTTTTTCATCGTCCATTTACGTTCCAGTCCGCGAAAGCGGGCTGGTTTTAATTTTTTGTATGAATAAGTTTATCGCAATTCTCATACTGTTGTTTCCAGTTGCGGCAAATGCACAGCCCGGTAATTATTCCACCTTGAATGCGCATTCGCATAATGATTATGAAAAAGAAAAACCATTCTGGGCTGCCTGGGAAGAAGGCTTTGGTTCTATTGAAGCAGATATCTTCCTGGTGAATGACCGCATCGTGGTGGCGCATGATAGCTCGCAGTTGAAACGTAATTGGTCCCTGGATTCTCTTTACCTGAAGCCGTTGGTAAAATGTATCGAGGATAATAAAGGATACGTGTATAAGGATAAAAAGAAAACGCTGCAATTGCTGATTGATCTGAAAACTCCTGCTGATCCCTTGCTCTCAAAATTGATCAGCCAGATCAATCAATATCCTTCACTGCTCAACAGCCCTTCGTTAAAAGTGGTGATCACCGGAAGCAGACCTGCTCCTGAACTGTATGCCTCTTTTCCCGCATGGATTTATTTTGATGGCGATCTCAGTGTAAATTATACAGGCGAGCAGTTGAAGCGCATAGAAATGCTCAGCGATAATTTTGCCCACTATTCAACCTGGAAGGGTGCAGGCAGAATTCCCGCAACAGAACTGGAAACAGTACAGGCCGCGATTAAAAAAGCACATGCTGCCAACAAAAAAGTGCGCTTCTGGAATGCGCCGGATAGTGTAAACAGCTGGACTAGCTTTATCTCATTGGGTGTTGATTACATTAATACAGATAAGATCAAGCCGATGGGCCAGTTCCTGGCTCAGTTGGCTGACAGATCTTACACTTCCAATGAAAGTTATACATTATATAAACCTGCCTACAGGAATGATGGGATGGACAAACCGGTGAAAAACCTCATCATACTGATTGGTGACGGAACGGGCTTGCCACAGTGGTACGCCGGTTATACTGCCAACCGCGGTGCGCTCAACGTATTTAATATGCGTAACACGGGTTTATCCAAAACAAGTTCTTACGATAGTTATGTCACCGATTCAGCCCCCGGCGCAACAGCCATTTCTTCCGGAGTAAAGACGAACAATAAGGCAGTTGGTGTTGATCACACAGGTAAAGCGCTTACACTGATCCCGGATCTTGTAAGAAAAAGGAAAATGAAAACAGGCATTGCTTCCAGTGGTGATATCACGGATGCAACACCCGCTGATTTTTATGCACATCAATCTGAAAGAAGTGCGAGCGCAGCAATTCTTCGGGATCTGCTGACAGCAAACGTTGATCTGCTGATGGGAAAAGCTCCTGCTGCATTAAAGGGTACGCTTGCTGATTCAGTATCGGCAAAATTCAATTGGGTAAGATCGTTTGACGATATAAAAGCCGGTTCAGCAAAACCATGGCTGATGACCGATAGCATTGCAGGGTTGTATGTGGCAGAAGGAAGGGGCGACTGGCTGCAAAAAGCGTATGCAAAATCGATCAGCTTATTATCTTCCAATAAGGATGGTTTCTTCCTGATGCTGGAAGCCGCAAAAGTTGATCATGGTGGTCATTCAAATAAACTCCCGCTTGTTGTAACTGAAGTGATGGATTTCGATCAGCTGATCGGAAAGGCCATGGAGTTTGCCGACAGCAATGGCGAAACACTGATCATCGTTACGGCCGACCACGAAACCGGCGGTTTAACCCTGACCGGTGGTGATTACGCAAAAGGCTCTGTAAGCGGTCAGTTCTCCACCGGAGGTCATACTGCTTTACCGGTGCCTGTATTTGCGTATGGCCCGCAATCGCAGTTGTTCACCGGCGTTTATGAAAATACAGAGATCTTCAATAAGATTCTTAAGGCGTTGAAGCTGCAATAGGTAAGGTTTCAAAGGTTCCATAGGTTTCAGAGGTTCCATAGGTTAGTGCGCTCTGCTGTCAGGATGGTATTAACCTATGGATTTTTTTTGTGTATAAGGTTTCAGGAGCTTCAAAGATTCTATCGGTTCCAGGAATTCCATAGATTAATATATTCCTATAGAACTTTCTGTGCATATATATGATATCCATCACCTGAACATAGACGTTCAGAAAACAATCAATACTTCTACTTCAGGGTACGAACTTCTGGAACCTCTGGAACTTCTGAAACCTTTGGAACGGTTTTTCCACCCTCCTAAACCTCACACCTGTTAAAATTGAATTAATCTTAAGATCACGTTCGCCTAAGGATCTGTTCACATTGCTATGCCACCTTTGCCACATACCAAACAAACTGATTGAGATATGCATTATCCCAACTATCCCCGTTTTGTCCAGATCTTCCTGACATTTTTGCTGCTTACTTTCTCCTGTATCGTGATGGCGCAACGCTCCATCTCAGGTAGAGTGTTGAGCGCAGACAATCAACCTGTATCCAGCGCCACGGTGATGGTGAAAGGAACAGATAAAAAAACAATGACCGCAAACGATGGATCATTTACGATCCCCGCGAATGACGGAGATATTCTTGTCATCAGCAGCATTGGATTCAAGCCTCTTGAAGTAAAGGCATCTGAAGCCTCGAACGTACAGTTAGCAGCGAATGTTCAGGATCTGAACGAAGTAGTTGTTACCGCGCTCGGTATCAAAAAAGACAAAAAGAAACTTGGATATGCGATCCAGGAAGTAAAAGGTGAAGATCTTACTGTTGCCCGTGAGACCAATGTAGTTAATCAGCTGGCTGGTAAAGTTGCCGGCGTTACAGTTATTGGAAGCCCATCCGGTATCGGAGGTTCTGCCCGTGTTTCCATCCGTGGTGAGCGGTCTGTAGATATCAATAAAAATCAACCACTGTATGTGGTGGATGGTGTTCCTATCAGCAATGCAATCTCCGGAGGTTCCGGCCGCGGCAATCTTGAAGTTGACTTCGGCAATGGCGCCAGCTTCATCAACTCTGATGATGTTGAAAGCATGAGCGTACTGAAAGGTCCGGCAGCTGCTGCATTGTATGGCTCCAGAGCCGCAAACGGAGTGATCCTGATCAAAACAAAAAGCGGTACAAAGAAAAAAGGTATCGGGATTGAACTAAACAGCAATCTAACCTTTGAATCTGCATTGAAACTTCCGGAATACCAGACCGTCTATGGTCAGGGGAATGGTAGTGGTGGAGACTTTGCCTTCGTGAACGGTGGCGGTGGCGGTCTTGCTGATGGTACCGATGAGGGCTGGGGCCCAGCTTTTAAAGGACAACTTTTTCCGCAGTTCAACAGCCCGCGGACATTGAATGGTCAGCCGACTTCGTTCCTCGGCGGCGATCTGAATACGCCAGGCACGGTGATCACTCCAACTCCCTGGGTGGCTGATAAAGACAACCTGAAGAACTTCCTGCGTACAGGAAATACATTTACCAACAACGTGGCACTGGTTGGCGGTAACAAAGATGGTGATTTCCGTTTGAGTTATACGAATCTTGATCAGAAAGGTATAGTTCCAAATACAGATCTGAAAAGAAATACAGTTTCAGTTTCCGGCGGTTACAACCTGACTCCGAAATTATCTGTCCGCACTTTTGTAAGCTATATCAAAAGTGAAAGTGATAACCGTCCTTCTATCAGTTATGGTACAGAAAGCATCATGTACCTGTTCAACTGCTGGTTACCTGCTTCTGTAAGGGTCAGCGATATGAAGAGGCTGTGGCAAATGGGCCTGGACGGTTCGCGCCCATACAGTCTGGAAAATCAAAAGCAATTCAGCTGGAACTACAATTATCATGATAATCCTTATCTGACGGTAATGGAAAATACCAACGGTCAGTTCTATGACAGGATCATTGGCAACGTTAATCTTAAATATGATTTCACCAGCTGGCTGAGCCTTCAATTGCGTACAGCAACAGACTGGAGCAATGAGCGCCGTGAATACAGACGTGCGTTCAGCACCCAGCGGTTTCCTTTCGGGGAATATCGTGAAGTGGGGATCGTGAATGAAGAGCGCAACTCGGACTTCCTGTTCTCTTTCAATAAAAATATCGGCGCTGACTTCGCAATTAATGCAACGGTGGGCGGCAATCAGATGCGGCAGACTTCAAGATTCAATGAGCAGGTTGCTGGTCAGTTGAATATTCCAGGTATCTATAGCCTGAACAACTCACGTATCGCTCTCGTTGCGCAGCAAACAAATATTGCAAAGCGCATCAACAGCTTATACGGGTCAGCAGGTGTTTCTTATAAAAACAAACTGTTCCTTGACTTTACCGGTCGTAACGACTGGAGCAGTGCTCTGACGCTGCCTGAAGAATTGAGAAGTCAGGGTGTTGAAACAAACTCTTACTTCTATTCTTCTGTGGCTGCAAGTGCGGTGATGAGCGATATTCTTCGCATGCCAACGCTGATCAGTTTCTGGAAATTACGTGCAAGCATTGCGCAGGTTGGTAACGACACTGATCCATTCTCCTTCCAGCAAACATATAACCGCAGCGAGCCATTCGGTTCTGCGCAGATCTATGGAGAGATCAGTAGTCTTGCAAACCTGAACCTGAAACCAGAGATCAGCTCAGCCTATGAGTTTGGTACAGATATCCGCTTCCTGAATAACAGGATCGGGTTGGATCTTACCTACTACCAAAGCCGTACAAAAAACCAGATCCTGAATTTGCCGCTTGATCCTACATCCGGTTACTCCTCCCGTAAGATCAACGCAGGTATGATCAAGAATTATGGCGTTGAAGCAATGCTGACAGCGTCTGTTATTAAGCAAAAGACCTTTGCCTGGGATGCCTTCGTTAACTTCTCTGCCAACAGAAGTGAAGTACTTGAACTTAGCAACGGCCTTAATAACTATGTAATGGCAAGTATGAACAGTGTGAGTGTTGAAGCAAGGGTAGGGGAAAGAATGGGTAACCTTTATGGTATTGGTTTTGCCCGCGTACAAAGTACAGATAAGAACGCGCCTTACTATGATGCTTCAGGAAAATACAACGGGCAAATCGTTTATGCTGCCAACGGACGCCCGATCCCGACAACAAACAGGATCCTGATGGGTAACTACAATCCTGATTGGCTGATGGGTATTGGAAGTTCACTGAACTACAGAGGTATCCGTCTGAGCTTCCTGTTTGACATCCGTCAGGGTGGCGTGTTGAATTCTCTCACGCAAACGGTGGGCCGAGAAGGTGGTATCATTATGGAAACGCTCGAAGGCCGCGCAGATGGTTATGATCTTTCTAAACCAGGCAACGGTGTGATCGGTCAGGGTGTGGTAAGTGATGGCGCTGGTGGTTTTACGCCGAACACAAAAAAGCTGACTGCAAGAGAGTGGCACACTGCATGGACAAATGGACGCGGTATCGCAGAAGGTGTAATGTATGACGCTTCGTTTGTAAAGCTCCGTGAACTGCAGATCGGTTATACCATTCCCGATAAGATCTTTGGTAAACTGCCGATCAGAGGTGCAACGATCTCTCTGGTGGGAAGAAATCTTTTTCTGTGGGATAATGTGCCTCACGTAGATCCTGAAACAATGGGTTATTCAGGAGGGACTGCTGTTCCTGGTGTTGAAAACATGGCGATCCCAAGTTCACGCAGCTATGGTGTTAACCTCAGCTTCAAATTATAACCTTCACCATTAAAAGAACAATTATGAAACTTTTCCGCATAATATTGATTCCATCTTTTCTGCTGCTGGTTATTACAGGCTGCACAAAAGACTTCGAGGATGTAAACGACAACAAGAACAATCCAACAGCGGTAACGGCAGACCTGCTGCTCAGCGGTGTGATCAAGAATATGATGGATCGCCAGGTGAATGAAGCCTGGGGGATCGGCAATATCGTGGCTCAGCATCACGCGAAGATCCAGTTCGTGAATGAAGACCGTTATAACTGGAATGAGAGGAATGATATCTGGAATACGGTGTATGATAACTATCGCAATCTTCAGAACGTCTTTATACTGACAAATAATGACGCCGCCAATCCTTATTATGGCGTTGCGCTGATCCTGAAGTCATGGATGTTTGCACAGGTAACCGATGCTTATGGCGATGTTCCCTATACAGAAGCTGGTCAGGCAAAGACCGGTGGTATCTACCAACCGAAATATGATAAGCAGGAAGATATTTACGCAGGTATCCTGGCTGATCTGAAGAAGGCAAACGAATCACTTGCTACATCAGGTACCAACCTGAGTGGTGATATCTTATACGGCGGCGGTTCGGCAGGTGTGCTGAAATGGAGGAAGCTTGCAAACTCGCTGCGTATCCGTTACCTGATGCGTATCTCCAAAAAGAAAAATGTCAGCGCGGACCTTCAGGCGATCCTCAATGCGCCGGCCGCAAATCCGGTCTTTGAAGGTATTGGAGATAATGCTGAGTTGAAATACATGTCAGCTGCGCCCAACCAATGGCCGCTGTATGGCTCTCGTGTTGGTTCTTTCGATGAATTCCGGGTAAGTAAAACACTGGTGGATCGTCTGAATGATCTGGGCGATACACGCATTAACGTTTTTGCAAGACCAAGCCAGAAATCTGTTGCGGCTGGCACACCAAAGATCGAAGGTATTCCTAACGGCCTGAGCGATGTTGACGCCCTGGCATACAACGGCGGCGTACAGGGTGTATCAAGAATCGGTTACACTTTTGCCTGTCTCGTGTGTAATGATGGAAACCAGACGCCTCCGGCAGCTGATGCTCCAAGAGCATTGTGGATGACTTACCCTGAATTGCAGTTCCTGCTCGCAGAAGCGCGCGAAAAAGGAATGATTACTTCAGGTGATGCAGCTACTTATTATACCAATGGTGTCAATGCAAACTTTGCTTACTGGCAATCTGTAGTTCCAGGCTCTTATAACCTGAACATAGCAATGCCTGCAAACTATCTCACGCAGGTGAAGGTTGCGTATGCAGGTACTACTGATGAGAAACTTGCTAAGATCGCATTGCAAAAATGGATCGCCCTTTACTTCAATGGACTGGAAGCATGGTTCGACTGGCGCAGAACAAATATGCCTGCGATCATCCCCGGTCCCGGTAACCTAAATGGCGGTAAAGTACCGATCCGTTATATTTATCCACTCGCGGCTCAGTCACTGAATCCAAACAACAGAAAAGAGGCCGTTCAACGGCAGGGCGGCACTGATGATATTAATACGAAAATGTGGTTGTTGCAATAAATTTTCTTCTTGAAACAAGCAGTTAGTTAGATGTGGCGGGGCATATCCATGCCCTGCTTCTTTTTCAAATCAACCTTTATGCGGTTTTATCTTTCTGCCACCCTGATTTTTGTTGTGCTTATCACAAAAGGACAGGTTTCCAGACCTGGCGAAGCATTATTAAAATGGCAGGCAGGGTATCTCGATATACACCACATCAATACCGGCCGTGGCAACGCTGCATTCTTTGTTCTTCCTGACGGCACAACAATGCTCATCGATGCCGGCGAACTGTCTCCGTTGGATGAACGCACATTTACTCCCAGAAACGCACAGATCAGACCGGATTCTTCCCGCAAACCTTATGAATGGATCGTTTCCTATATCCGGCAGGTTTCCCCCGCGGCAAAAATTGATTACGCACTCATCACGCATTTTCATGACGATCACTTTGGTGCCTGGTATCCTGACGCTCCCAATTCCTCCTCCGGCAAATACAAACTAAGTGGTATCACAGGTGTTGGTGAAATGATGGAGATCGGTTTGTTGATCGATCGTGGCTATCCCGATTATAATTATCCTTATGACATCAGAAAATCAGCAGCGATCAATGGCGGCGGTGAAATCGAATTTGGTCAGACCATGAAGCATTACTTTTCTTTTATTGAAGAACAACAAAGGAAAGGAATGAAGGCGGCTTCATTAAAAGCGGGTAGCAGAACGCAATTACTGCTCCTTAACAAACGTGCTGCATATCCATCGTTCTATATACAGAATGTAAAATGCAATCAGTGGATCTGGACGGGTAAAGACAGCAGCTTTTATCCGCACTTTCCGCCCGTTGATACCGGTAATAGGAAAACATGGCCTGACGAGAACAGTCTCAGCCTTGCGTTGACGGTAAATTACGGCCCCTTCTCTTATTATACCGGCGGGGACAACCCCGGTATGATCTTTCCAGGTGATAGTCCCTTGCGTGATGTGGAAACGCCGATCGCAAAAGCAGTTGGAGAAGTTGATATCGCTGTCACCGATCATCATGGTAACAGGGATGCTGTGAACGAATTTATGGCGGCCACACTGAAACCACGGATATGGATCGGTCAGACATGGTCAGCCGATCATCCCGGACATGAAGTACTGTTGAGGATGACAGGCGGATACACCTATAACGGGCCGCGTGATCTCTTTTCAACGAATATGCTGGATGCCAATCGGTATGTCATCGGACCAATGATCGACAGGTCTTATAAAAGTCAGCAAGGTCATATTGTTGTGCGCGTATTGCCGGGAGGAAAAACCTATTATGTGATTGTGCTGGATGATACTGTTCCTCAACTGAAAGTTAAAAAAGTATTTGGGCCTTATGATTCAAAGATCAATAAAGCAAATCAACATTAAAACAACACGATCATGTATAAGCTTGTAATGAGTATTTTTTTTCTATCGATCATCCCGGATTGTTTTGCACAAACCGGTAAGTCTGATAATATTGTTGTAGTCACACTGGATGGTTTCAGGTGGCAGGAAGTGTTTGGCGGTGCAGACAGCCTGCTGACCTTTGATACTGCTGCCAGGTACAGCACTGACTATGTTAAAGAAAATTTCTGGGCGCCAACGGCAGCGGAGCGGCGAAAAAAACTTTTACCATTCTTCTGGACTGAGATCGTTTCCAAAGGCGTACTGCTGGGTAATCGCAACTACGGTAATTATTTTAATAATGCAAATCCTTACTGGTTCTCTTATCCGGGTTATAACGAGATCTTCACAGGTTTTCCTGACACAACGGTGAATTCGAATGATAAGATCAATAATAAGAACGAAAATGTCTTTGAGTATCTGAATAAACTGGCGGAATACAAAGGCAAAACGGTTGTATTCGGATCATGGGATGTGTATTCTTACATCTTCAATGCGCAACGGTCAGGCCTGCTGGTAAATGATGGCTACCGTGATCTTCAGGGAACATTGTCACCCGGTGAGCAACTTTACAATAACCTTCAGCATGAAATGCCGAAGATCTTCCACGGTGGTGAACGTGTGGATGTGGCCACGTTCCATCTTGCGCTTGAATACATGAAAGTGCATAAGCCTAAACTGATTTATTTCGGCCTGGGCGATACAGATGAGTTTGCGCATGGCGGCATGTATGACTTTTATCTTGATGCAGCGCAGAACACTGACAGTTGGATCAGGCAATTGTGGGAATACATTCAATCGACACCTGGTTATAAAGACAGGACAACGCTGATCATTACCACTGATCATGGAAGGGGGCTTGCAAAAGGTGGAAACTGGCAACATCATGGACAGCGTATTCCGGAGGCGGGTGAGATGTGGTTTGCGGCGATCGGCCCTTCCGTAAAGAGTGTTGGCGAAGTCAGGGAAAAAGCACAGGCTTACCAGGGGCAGGTTGCTGCGACCATTGCAATGATGCTGGATGAAGAATTCAAGCCAGCGCATAAACCACTTCCAGCGCTATCATTGAATAAATAATATTACCACAATGGAAAAGGAAAAAGCAACAACTGAACAAACCGCTGATCTCATCATCGGCTTGTATGAAAAATATGGTGATGAGGATTACATCGGAGAACCTGTATCACAGGTTGAACATATGTGCCAGTGTGCAACGCTCGCGGAAGAGGCGGGGTGCAGCGATGATATCATTCTTGCGGCCTTCTTTCATGATATAGGACATCTGTGTGAGCATATTATGCCTGTAACGCAGATGGATGGTTACGGCGTTGTTGACCATGAAAAACTGGGAGCGGATTTTCTGCTCAGTCATGGCTTTACTGGCAGTATTGCCAGCCTTGTAAGAAACCACGTGCAGGCGAAACGCTATCTCACGTTCAGTGATCAGGCTTATTACGATCGCTTGTCCACAGCAAGTAAGAAGACGCTGGAATTCCAGGGTGGGCGAATGACGGCAGAAGAAGCAGCATCCTTCAGGGCTGATCCTTTGTTTGAAATGCATATCCGTCTCCGTCAGTGGGATGAAAAAGCAAAGCTTGAAGAAAAGCAGCTTCCGCCGTTAAGCAAATACAGGAAAATGATCGTTGATCATCTCTCAAAAAAATCAGGTGCTGTAGTTTAAAGGTTCAGCGTTCAAAGGTCGGAATGCCTGACCTGTCAGAGCCGCCGTCCTTAAACTCTTAAAATTTAAAACCTCCTCTCCATGCCAATAAAACTTGTTGTTTTTGATATCGCCGGTACCACCGTGAAAGACGAGAACTATGTAGCCCATGCCTTCCGGAATGCGTTCGTGAAGAACGGATATGATGTTGCGCTGGAGCAAACGTATCCGTACATGGGAGTAAAGAAGATCGTTGCCGTAAATTCATTGCTTGCAAAGATTGGTGGGCAGGCAGCGGATGCAGGAACGATCCATACAGATTTTACCGACGAGATGATGGATTTCTATCTCTATGATCCCGCAGTGCTACCGTTGCCTTATACGGAGGACGTATTTCAGCAATTGAAAGAACATAATATCCGGATTGCTTTGAATACAGGTTTTCCAAGGGTTATTGCAGATACGATCATGCAAAGATTACAGTGGAAGCAAAAAGGATGGATCGATGATATGATTGCGAGTGACGAGGTTGAACATGGAAGACCTCAGCCTTATATGATACAAGAACTCATGCGGCGGGCCGGCATCACTGATGCAACTGAAGTGGCGAAGATCGGTGATACGGAAGTGGATGTGAATGAAGGACGGAATGCGGGGTGCGGATTGGTAGTGGCTGTCACCACCGGTGCTTATACCGCTGCACAGCTGGCCGGGTATGATCCGGATCATATCATTCCGGATCTGTCAATACTTTCTTCATTAATCCTTAGCCGTGACTGATCTTGTTGCACAACATCAGCGTATCGCTGGTAAGCGGTTGGTGATCGCAGGTTTCGCCGCGATCACGGCATTTATGGCATATTCGGCCGTGTATGCTTACCGGAAGCCCTTTACTGTCGCAACATTTGACGGACTGCGTTTCTGGAATATATCTTATCAAACGTTGCTGATCATCAGCCAGGTTGTTGGTTATATGCTCAGCAAGTTCTTTGGTATAAAATTTATCTCTGAACTTAAATCGCTTGGGCGGTTTCGCACAGGAATTCTATTGACAGGCAGTGCATGGATCTGCCTGTTGATCTTTGCGATCCTGCCTGCCCCATGGGGAATGCTGCCGATGTTTGTGAATGGCTTTTTGCTGGGCTTCATGTGGGGAGTGGTCTTCAGTTATCTTGAAGGAAGACGCACCACAGATCTGATGGGAGCAGTGATGGCCGTCAGTTTTATTTTTGCAGGCGGATTCACACGTACGGTTGGCAAATGGCTGATGATCGAATGGAATATAACAGAAAGATGGATGCCCTTTTTTACCGGACTTGTTTTCATACTCCCTTTGATGATCTTCCTCTGGCTGCTGGAACGCATTCCGCCGCCAGATGAAGAAGATAAACGTGAACGCACTATGCGTTTGCCTATGACGGGTGCTGACAGAAAGGCTTTCATGAAGAAATTTGGTGCAGGGTTGATCATTGCCAGCGTAACATATCTTTTTCTGACGGTGATGCGTGATATCCGCGATAACTATATGGCCAATATCTGGAATGAGCTTGGCTATGGATCGGACTATTCGATCTTCACCAGAACAGAAACAAACACCTGCCTGTTGATATTGCTGGTAATGGGTATGCTGGTGTTGATCCGTAATAATATCCGTGCTTTCCTGATGGTGCATGCCGTTGTTGCGATTGGTTTTTTGCTTGCTGGCATTTCCTCCGGACTGTTTATAGCAGGAAAGATCGATGGCGCATTATGGATGCAGCTGGTAAGCCTTGGATTGTACATGGGTTATATTCCTTTTAATTGCATTTTCTTTGAGCGGTTGATCGCTTCGTTCAGGGTCGCAGGGAATGTGGGCTTTCTTATTTATTTCGCTGATGCGTTTGGATATCTGGGTAGTGTGGTGGTGATGCTTTCAAAGGAATTTATAAGAATACAGCTGAACTGGTCAGCGTTTTATTCGCATGGTGTGGTGATCGGATCCCTGCTAGGCCTTGCGGGTAGTGTCTTTTCATTGGGTTATTTTCGGAGACGGTATCGCGTCCGGCAATCAGGAATTAATGACTAACAAGACTTTTCAATTAACACATATGTCATCAAAATCAGCAATTGTCATTGGTGCGGGTATTGTCGGACTGTCTGCAGCCAGGGCGCTGGCGGTGAGAGGCTACACCGTAACGGTAATTGAAAGAGAACAGCGTTCGGTTGGGGCATCTATACGGAATTTCGGCATGATCTGGCCGATCGGTCAGCCAACGGGTAATTCTTATGAAACCGCTCAGTTATCTGGATCCCTCTGGAAGCAAATATCTGCGGAAGCACGGATCTGGAGTGAAGAAGCAGGATCATTGCATCTGGCTTACGAAAAAGATGAATGGAGGGTGCTTGAGGAACTGAACGATATTTATCGTCATCGCAATTACCAGTTGCTGAGTCCCGAAGACCTGCTGAAAAAATCTCCCGCGGTTGTTCGATCCAAATTATTCGGAGGACTGTACAGTAAAGAAGAATTGATCATAGATCCCCGTCAGGCCATACGGAATATACCGGCATGGCTGATGGAAAAATTCAATGTTCACTTTGTCTGGGGAAAAGCGATCAGCTTGATCGATCATCCGCGCGTGTGGGCAGGCAATGAATTCTGGCAGGCCGATGAGATATTCGTTTGCACCGGTGCGGATTTTGAAACGCTGTATCCTGCATTGTATGCAGAACAGCCGATCACCAAATGCAAGCTTCAGATGATGCGGATGGAACCGCAGAAAAATAACTGGCGGATCGGCCCTGCGCTTTGCGCGGGATTGTCATTATTACATTATACCTCTTTCCAGGCTGCGCCTTCTATCAATATCCTCCGGAAAAGAATAGAAACCCAATACCCTGATCACATCAAATGGGGCATACATGTGATGGTATCACAAAATGAATCAGGTGAACTCATCATCGGCGACTCACATGAATACGGGCGCAGTCCCGAACCATTCGATAAAGCTGTGATCAACGATCTGATTCTAGATTACCTTCAGCAGTTTGCGCGCTTCAATAATAATCTGATCACCGAAACCTGGAATGGCATATATCCCAAAATGACAAATGGTCAAACACATTTGATCTTGGAACCCGCGCCAGGAGTGACCATCATCAATGGACTGGGCGGCGCTGGCATGACGATGAGCCTTGGACTGTGCGAACGATTTTTACAGGGAAGGGATACCCGGTCTTAATACGCTGATCATGCGGATCACTGTGCCTGCTATGCAGCCTGGATCTTTTCTTCCCTGACTTTTACTTTCTTCGCGGGTTTCAGTTTGAGACCTTGCGTAAGTATTTTGGAAACCTTTTTAAGACGGTCAGCGAATTCTTTTTTGCCTAATGCTTCTTCAAGACCGGGAAATGCAGCTTGTAATTGTGTCACTACCTGCAAACGAGCTTGTTTCTTCGGAGAAAGGACTTCAGTTTTTGCCATGGTTAATGTTTACGATTTAGTAACCTAAAATTAACATAGGAGGGAGACATTCAATGTTAAGTTTTGTCATTCGCAAAAGATTTAACATTGAAAGACTGTTTGCAAACCTGGTTGTTTAAAAGCTTAATACTTAGACTATCAGTTGGTTAAATTAGCTTTCAAATCCTTAAACTTTTAAACTGGGTTTTTATAAATTGCTTTCCTGGGGCTGTTGCTACAACGGTGCCAAATAATCCAATCGACCGCTCAACTTACCGTACGGTATTGTACTGTTCCAATGCTCATCTGCGCAAGAAAGTGTGCATTGCAAAACGATTCATACGATAACGTCCTTCGACTGCAATATTCAATATTACCGGCCTGCAATGATCAGCTTCTTCGTTTCGATAATTTCTCCGGTGCTGATCACAATTCCTACAAAGTACGCGCCCTGTATCGGCAGGTACATTGGTATGATGCTTCTGCCATTTACGGATACTTCAAGCACTTTCTGGCCGATCGCGTTCCATACAACGATCGCTTTTGCCGGAAGCGTTTTATGTATACTCACGAAGAAGTTGCCTGTTGATGGGTTTGGCCACAAATTGATATTGTATTCACCCGGATATGGTGATACCGCAACTGTGTCAGAGAATGTGAAACTGTTATCATTCCGTACAGAACGCAGACGATAGAAGCTGATGCCTTTGTCTTTATTTGGAATATCGATCAATTGATAATTCAACGTGGTGGTGCTATATCCATTCGGCGCTTGTGTATTAACTGTGCCCACAGGAGTGAATACTGTTTCTGTGCTCAGTCTTCTTTCCACTACAAAATGGTTGATATTGATCTCTGGTTTTGTTCTCCAGTAAGTTCTTACATGCATGGAGTCCAGCCGGTATGCATTGAACCATAGCCATGGGCCGTTGGCCGTATCCCTGTTGCCGGAGAATTTGGTGAACAATGAGCTCTGCGAGATCGTTCCTGAAAGGATACGTTGATTCATTCCGCTATTGGTCAGTTCTGCCCCGGTAGTGATCGTTCCCGGAGATGGTTTCGCTCCTGGATAAGCGGTATCCCATTTACCGTTCACAGATTGGGAGATGTATGCAAACTCCCTGTTGTCTGCAAATGTTTTTCCTTCATCCTTTATAAGATGTTGCAGGAAAATTTCTGTTCCTCCTTCATTAGGGTGTTTGCTTTTTCCAACCTGCCATGTCTTGTTAACGGATTCTTTGATCATCGGTTTACCCGTCACCCCATTTATGCGCACGCTGTCAAATACAGAGACAAAATAATCATCACCTGAATTGGTGATGTTCCTGATAGCAGCAGGAGTATATGATTGTGTTTGTGCCCCTATGGGAAATACAACGAAACCATCCCGGCGGCGGACGTTTTCCCTTACCAACAGACCTCTGTCTGCACGATTTCCTGTAACAAAATATCGTGCGGAATCATAGCCTGCAATTTTTCCGGGATCATTATTCCCAAGGACCAGGATGTTATCATTAAGATAGAATTGTCCTTTCTCAAACCTGATCTCATTCCTGGTCTTGGTACTTCCGTCCAACAATTCAATACCTTGTTTATTATCGATTTTTATTTTGGTAAAGGAGGGACCGCTGCGTGTGGCTGCGTTGTAACCACCGGAAATCTGTTGTTTCAGCGAGTCCGAAATGAAGCGGATCCAGCCGCCTTCACCTGTTACACCGGTGCCGTTATTGGAATTGTCGGTAATACGAGCCTGCGTGCTATTGCTCCAGTTTTGTCCGGAGAAGTTTACAGTTGCATTTTTACCTACACCAAGGTTACCCTGGTTGGTGACGTTTGAAAAGATCGTTGCGGAATCTCCAACAAAGAAGATCTTTCCCGATGCAGGCACATAGAAGCCCTGCTGCGCCGATGCTAAGAAGACACATAGCAAAGCTGCAAGAAAGAAAACGATATATCGTGCCAGTTTGATCATGTGATCAGAACTCTGTGATCGTGATGTAAAATTTTGTTCCGCTAGGTAAACTTTGTGTAGCCGTTCCTGAGTTGCTCAGTTTCACCCGCACGTTTGTTGTACTGCTGAGGCGTGCCGATGCGATCGATACATTGGCAGGCAGGTCTGAATCAAGTGACACAGACACTGTTGCGCGCGTACTGGTAGGCTGAATTGCCGACGGGATCGCAATATTGAATACTGTTTCAGCCGGCGAATAGAACAGACCTACTACCACAAGTGTAGCCGTACCAAGACTCGTACTGGATGAGGTAGCTGCTTCAAAGCTGATCGTATTTTTCTGTACAGTTCCTTTTGCACCATTCTTATATGTTCCGGCAATATCCATTACTGCTGTCGGAGTGGTTGTTCCAACACCAACGTTACCATTACCGTCAATTCTGAGCCGCTCATTCGTTTTCGCATAGCCACCGGTAAAGAACCGCAGGTTGCGGCTGGTTGTGGCATTTCCGATCACGAAGTCGTTACCCGTTGCATAAAGATATGCGGTGTTTGCGCTATCGATCATCGGATAGGAGTTATTGTTGAACCCGCTTGAGTTGATACCCATATCTATATATTTACCGGATTCATCTCCATTATTGGCGGTAGCAACGATATCTGAACTTGCCTGGTTACCTGCATTACGGTTCTGCACGTTTATCTGCAGATAGTTATTGATGGAACCTTTACCGGTCATCAGGTTATAAGAAGTGGTATTGCCCGCATCGATCAGTAATTTCTCCGGGTTTGTTGCATCAAATGAGTTTGATCCAACGGCCATGCGGCCGCTTTGCAAACGCATCATTTCAGACATACCCGTGAGATAGTTATAGCTTTTGAATACGATCGGCTCGTCACCGTCATCACCGATGATGAATTCAAAACCTCCGTCATTATTTGAACCGGTCGCGCCAAATTCGAAATAATCAGTTCCCGCAGAGCTGCCTTTTGTACGGAAGTTACCGTTTGCATCTACATAGATCTTCGGTTTGTAGAATTGTGCAGCCGGTGCATAGAACTGAACGGCTGCCTTCATGTGGAGGACCTGCTCGTTATCGTCCGTGTAATCCGTGTAACTCTGCGTTAAACCTAAAGTCTGACGGCGGCCCATTTCAACATAAGGGCTATTATTTGATTTTAAGATCAGTTGTTTATCATCTGTTGTTCCAAGGAAGTTAACAGAAGGATTTGTGCCTGCATTGCCGGTGTAATTCCAAACGGTTGCTGCCGGATTGTTTGTCACGATCACATCTCCGTTATTATTAACGGTAAGCATTTTTGTGTTGGATGATCCCGTAGTGGCTGTACCAAGATTTGTAAGACGCAGACCTGAAACACCGGTCGTTGTATTCGTTCCGCCAACTTCAAGCAGATTCCCTGGTGCAGTTTGGCCGATGCCGATGTTGCCATTGTTCAGGATCTTCATTCGCTCAGTGTTGTTGGTGATAAAACTGGTGGCGTAGTTGTCGATCGTTCCCATCTTTTTGTCAGCACCGGTCGTGTTGCCGTCCATCGTCCATGCATTGTTGGCATTGTTATTTGCCACAACGATATCGCCATTTGCATTTACCGTCAGCATTTTTGTGTTGGCAGCGATGGGCGTGGCAGCACCGAGATTTGTAAGACGCAGACCTGAAACGCCGGTTGTCGTATTCGTTCCACCAACTTCCAACAGGTTATTCGGCACAGCCTGACCGATGCCCACGTTACCATTGCTCAGTACACGCATACGCTCGGCGTTATTGGTGATGATGCTGAGATCAAAGGCATCTGTGTTACCGAATTTCTTTACAGTACCATTTGCATTGCCGTCAAGGCTCCACGCGTTGAAGCCGGGGTTGTTTGTTACGATCAGATCGCCGCTGCTGTTTACGCTGATCATCTTATTGTTTGCAGCGCCGACGGTGGCAGTGCCGAGACTTGATAAACGCAGACCGGATACACCCGTTGCAGTAGTTGTTCCGCCAACTTCGAGCGTATTGCCCGGTGCAGTCTGACCGATACCGATATTACCGGTATTCAGAATGCGCATACGTTCAGTATTGTTCGTAATGAATGTTGTTGCGTAGTTATCCGTAGAACCGATCGCTTTTATTGCGCCGGTCGTATTACCACCCATTGCCCATGCGTTATTGGCGTTGTTGTTTGCAACAACGATATCGCCATTTGCATTTACTGTCAGCATTTTTGTATTAGCAGCCGCAGGTGTTGCTGTGCCAAGGCTTGACAAACGAAGACCCGATACGCCGGTTGCTATAGTTGTACCGCCCACTTCAAGCGTATTGCCGGGTGCAGCCTGGCCGATACCAACGTTGCCGGTGTTGAGTACACGAACGCGTTCTGTGTTATTGGTAACGACGCTAAGATCGAAGTTGTCAATAGAACCGATCGCTTTCACCGCACCTGTGGTATTACCGCCCATTGCCCATGCATTATTGGCGTTATTGTTTGCAACAACGATATCACCATTTGCATTTACTGTCAGCATTTTTGTATTAGCAGCCGCAGGTGTTGCAGTGCCGAGGCTTGACAAACGTAGACCTGAAACACCCGTAGCAGTAGTCGTACCGCCTACTTCAAGCATGTTCCCGGGAGTGGCCTGGCCGATACCAACGTTGCCGCTGTTTAATACGCGGAGGCGTTCTGTATTATTTGTAACGATGCTGAGATCGAAATTATCTATGTTACCAAATTTCTTCACCGAACCGTTTGCATTACCATCCAGGCTCCATGCATTGGCTCCCTGGTTGTTTGCAACAACGATATCGCCGTTGGCATTAACAGTAAGGAGTTTTGAGGCAGTTGAAGCCGCCGTTGCTGTTCCCAGGTTTGTCAAACGTAAACCTGAAACACCTGTGCTTGTATTTGTGCCTGCTACTTCCAGCATATTACCGGGAGCAGTGGCGCCGATGCCGGTATATCCGTTGGGAAGGATCCGCATTTTTTCCGCATTGTTCGTGATGAACGTTAATGCGTAGTTATCAGTCGTACCTAATTTCTTGATAGTACCGGTGGCATTACCATCGAGGCCCCATGCATTTGCACCCGGGTTGTTTGCCACAACGATATCACCAGTGCTGTTGACCGTAAGAAGTTTGTTGGATGATGCAGCTGGGGTTGCTGTACCGAGATTGGTGAGACGGAGACCTGACACGCCGGTGGTGGCATTCGTTCCTGCTACTTCCAGCAAATTGTTGGGTGCAGCCTGACCGATACCAACGTATCCGTTGTTCAGGATACGCATGCGTTCAGTATTGTTAGTGATAAGGCTAAGGTCAAAGTTATCTGTATTGCCAAACTTCTTTGCGGCACCATTAGCATTACCTTCTATATTCCAGTAGTTGCCGGCGGCACTGGCTAAGCCGAATGTGCGCCATGCACCATTACTGCGAACCATAAGCTGCGCGGATGGCGTGTGATAGATCACCATGCCATCCGGCGGCGTAAGGTTGTTAATTAAAGTTGTATCTGATATTCTGGATAACAGCAATCCCTGGTTGTTGGATTCAAGCTCAAGGATGGCTGATTTCTGTAAAGCAAGCGGCGTTTTCCCGAGACGAAGTTGCTGTGAAAATGCCGCACTGCTCAGTACCAGGCATAACAAGGCCACTCCGGTTTTTTTCAAACTGCGCATAGGAACAGGATTGATAAGGGCGGTCTTATTATTGGATGATTATTTCTTAATGATGTACCAGTTGCTGCCGTCTGTTTGCAGCGTTACATAGGTCCAGTCGTTATAGATCTTGTATGAAGAGCCTCCATCGATCGTTGCCCCGGTTGGAGTGATCGTCAGTTCTTTGTCGATACCGCCGTTACCGATCTTTTTGATGGTGTAGATACGACCAGCAAAAGAGCTTGGGTTTGGCAGTGTCAGTGTGATGGAAGCTGTGCTTGTATTCGCAAGGATCGTGTTATCAGAACCATCAGCAGAATAATCGCTGGTGATCGTTTTGATAGCCATTGCTATTGAACCGTCTACCTGTACTGTTGAGTTTGCGTGGCCTGCGCTACCAACAAGGATCGCTTTTGCTGCTGCAACGCTGTCCTGGAAAGTTTTGCTACCCGCAAATGTCTGTACTGCGGTTGTAACCACACCACGTGCAGCTGTACCGGCATCCGGCACGTTCAGTAGGATGGAGTCAGTACCGTTAGTAGAAACAGTGAGATCGGAACCTGAATTACGGAAAGCAATAGTTTGTGCAGTATCTCTGTTGTTGTTGATGCTGCGGATCGCATTACCAAAAGCAGAAGAGCTTACTTTTCTTTTCTGGATCACACCGTTCTCGATCACGAGTACGGAGTCAACTGTATTGTTATTGGCAACGCTGTTCAGGGTTACATTACCATTGAAGGTCTTATCTCCACCGAAGGTTTGTGTACCTGCAGTAACGATACCAGGATTAGTGGCATCAGCAGGGTGCAGAACGATCGTGCGTGAAGTGCTGTCTGAAGAAATAGATGCTCCATTGATGTTTGAAGTAGTGGCAACCGCACCGATGGTGATGGTTTGAATACCACTTTGGATCTTCTGCCAGTCGGTATAAGTCAGGAAACCATAAGGCTTGGAAGCAGAGGAACCGTTTTGTACAGGCAGGTGGATCGCGATCGTGCTGTCTGAAGCACGGTTCTCAACCGCAACAGTGTCTGTTGAAGTGCTTGCACCGGCGGTGATGCTGAGCGTTTGTTTCTGGATGCCGTTGATCGCGCGGATCGCATTCTCAAAAGCAGAAGAAGACATAGATCGTTTGTACACTGAACCGTCGGCGTTCAATACCAGTACGTCCAGTTCATTTGTGCCGGCAGCCAGGTTTTCAAACTTCACTGTTCCGTCCACGTTCAGTTTGGCTGTCGGAGTTGCAGTACCGATGCCCACGTTACCATTTGAGTTGATACGTAATCTCTCAGTGTTGTTCGTTTTCATGATAAGCGGCTTGCCATCCACAGTTCCCATGAAGTTCACTGTAGAGTCAGTACCACTGTTACCTTTGAGAGACCAGTTGGAGCTTGCTTCAGAAAGATCGGCGATCTTTTTCCACGAGCCGTTACTGCGCAGACGAAGACTGTTATCTGCATTCAAATAGATGATCATACCATCAGGAGGAGTGAGCGCATTGATAGCAGTAGTGTCGGCCAGTCTTGGCAGCAACAGACCCTGGCGTGTGCTCTCCAGCTCAAGTATAGATGATTTCTGGATGTTCGTAGGGTTATCACCTACTTTCAACTGGGCATTAACCATTACAGTTGAACCCAGGAATAATGCTACAAGCAATAAGCCTTTACTGCTTAAAAGCGTAGATTTTAGTTTCATAAAAAATATCAGATGTTTTAAAATTAGTAGGCAGGATCGGTAAGGGACGGCTTAACTCATTTCCTGTCTATTCATTAACGGCACAAAAAAACAATGTTAAAAGGAGTCCTTATATAGATTGAGTTATCTATATGACGTAGTTGAAGATTCTGTTTAAAATGTAGTCTGGAAACTACAACATTAAAGAAAATGTGAATGTTTCCGGGCACCTGCGTTTAAAATATTAAGTAGCGCGGATTTTACGGGTAGTGTGTTTCCCTTTTATGATGATCCTGATCAAGAACGATTCGTGGAGTGGCAGTGAAATGGCCATGCCCTTATCTGGTCATTTTTTTTAGCCCTTTTTTATATAGTACTGATAAAGTGGTTATCTGTTTTTTAATAACCTTATCCGGCATGATCGATGTCAAGGACACTTGCACCCAGTTGTTCATCCATTTTCCGCTCGAACTTCTTATCATGCGGTGTGATCATCACTTCGAGCGAACCTGTGCTCACTGAGCCTGACAGGATATGGCCTGCATAAGCATTGAAGTTACTGTCGCCAACCACACCATGCGTGTGAACGGAAACTTTTCCATTCTGCCAGGCAATATTTCAGAGGCAGAGGGTCTAAAGGTTCCAGAGGTTCCAGAGGTTCCAGGGGTTGCTGCCGCGAATAGCAGATATCAACATTTTACGGAGAACCTCTGGAACTTCTGGAACACCTGGAACCCCTGGAACCTTTCAAATCATCCCGAATATTAGCGTGCTCTATTTCCCATGAAACTCGTCCACGAAAGCCGGCAGTTCCAACAGCGGCCGGGGAACAGCTCCGGTTTTGTTTTTATCCGGCAATTCTTTGAAGTCGTATGAATCTACTTTCATCACGCAATCATATTCGCCAAGAATATTATCGAGTAACATCAAGCCGGCATAAGCGATCTTATCATAATTGTCTTCGTTCACACCCGCAACATAGATCACCACATTCAGTTTACCGTTTTCAATCACCGGAAGAAATTTCATTTTAGAAGGATCAAGCTGAACATCTCCAACTCTCACTGATATATCTTTAATGCTTGCCAGTGGAAGCCGCTGCCGGAAAGCAAATATTTTCCATCCTTTTACGGTTGGCGCTTTTGTTACGATCTGCTCCACAATATGAAATAACTCGATATTGCCATCAGCAGAGATCGTCATATTAATGATACCATTCTTCGGCGGTTCAAGTTCTACAGCCAGCCCGGTCCTGATCTTTTTTATCTGGGTAAGAAATTCATTGAGATACCTGGCAGGGTCGGTTTCAAACTTCTTCAGGCGGTTTTCATTTTTTGTAAACCAGTGCCAGAAATTATCAATTGCATCTTTTGCCCGAAGATTGACGTGTTTATCCAATCCAGGTTTATCAGCTTTCACTTCGTGCCAGCTTAGCAATAAGATCGCTATGATATAAAATGTTCTCATTGTCAATAGCGCTCAAGATATAATCTTTTTATTAACCGAAAATGCGGTTATTTTTTGACAAATAAGTGAACTGGTAATGAGTCAATGGCAGGAATATTGTTTTTCTTTTGCATGCGTCAAATATTTCTACATATCTGTATCATTGGCCTGTTCGCAGCATGCAAAAAAAGTGACACTTCAGTGGAGAAAGATATTTTCGACGCACAACCAATGGCCACACCCGTTACGCCGGGTAAGGTAGATGAAGCATCAGGCATCGCGGATAGCAAGAAGAATCCGGGTTATTTATGGGTGCAACAGGACAGCGGAAATCCGGAAGAACTTCTCCTGCTGTCATACACGGGCGAATTGAAAAAGAAAATAAAATTGAAGGGAGTTTCTAACAGGGACTGGGAAGATATCGCCCTGGCAAAAGGACCTCAAGCGGGAGTTAATTACATTTACCTTGCTGATATTGGTAACAATAATTTGTCTGCTCAAAAATTCTTTATCTATCGTTTCCCCGAACCGCGGGATTCGGAAGATGAAGTGGAGGCTTTTGAAAAGATCACCTTTATCTATCCGGACGGAACACATGATGCGGAAGCACTGCTTGTCGATAATAACACAAAGGATATTTACATTATTACAAAGCGGGATTCTCTTTCAGGTATCTACAAGATCGATTATCCGCAGGCGCTGAATGTTACGAACAAGGCAACATTGATCGGCCATTTGCCTTTTAATAATGTAGTAAGTGCAGCGTTCTCTCCAGACGGAAATGAAGTCCTGATAAAAACATATTCCTCCATTTATTACTGGCGGTTGAATAATGGATCTTCGATCAGGGAAGCATTGTATACTACACCGGTACATGTGTCTTATTTGCCCGAACCACAGGGAGAAGCAATCACCTTTAAGAATGATAACAAAGGTTTTTTTACATTGAGTGAGCGACCACAATTTATCAGGGAGGTAAAACTGTACTTCTATTTACGGAAATAGTTCCCGGCATGGTTGTTGAAAAATTCCCTGTAAATTTTAATCGTATGAAACGTATATGTATAGTACTTGCAATCGCAACATGTTTCGCAGCTTGTGGTAACAACAGTAATAGCGGACAGGATACCACTGATTCAACCAATAGTGTAACACTTCCTGAAAACCGGTCATCAGATAGTTTAGCGGTTCCATCGGACAGTCTGACACAGCCTCGTAGCGGCACAACAGATTCAATGGGTGTACGCAGCGACAGTACACGGAGATAAGGCTCTGCATGGATTAAACATAAAAAAACCGGATCGTCGTAAGAGGATCCGGTTTCCTTGTTATTTATAGATCAGGTACTTCTTTCGCATTTCTTTATACTGGCTTAACCCTGGTTCCCAGCTTTTGCGGATCTCTTCTTCAGATGCGCCACTTTCGATCTGTTTACGGAATGCATGCACTCCGGCCAGTATATCGATGTTATTCATTTGCCTGCTGAGCTTCGAATCAAAGAATTTTTCTTTGTGTGGATGTGCTTTATAGAGTTCCATCATCCATTGTAAATTGAGCTTCTTCGAAGCGATCAGTTTTTTCACGTCGTACTTGCGAAGATCGAGACCATAACAAACTTCGTTCATGAACAATGGTGTTTCCGCCATGCCTTTGATGGAAGCAGGAGTATAAGAAAAAGCATATTTGCCTTTCAATTCAGGACTTCCTAAAACGGTAAAAGGATACATCGTGCCGCGGCCATGATTAACATACACGCCCTCGAATAAACAGGTGGATGGGTAAAGCATGATCGCCTGTTGTGTGTTCAGGTTTGGTGAAGGGCTTACAGGCAATTCATAATACATATCGTGATCATAATTGGCGACAGGAATGATCTTCAGTTTGCATTTTGCTTTATTGGCGAGCCATCCTTCTCCGTTTGCCATCTGTGCAAATTCAGCGATCGTCAGTCCGTGACTGATAGGAATCGGGAACATACCGATACCGGATTTGAGCGACATATCCAGTATTGGTCCGTCGATCAGGTATCCGTTCGGATTCGGCCTGTCAAGGATCAGCAATTCTTTATCGTATGCCGCGCAGGTTTCCATTAATGCTGCCAATGCATTTATATTGGTGTAGAAACGGCAGCCAACGTCCTGCACATCATAGATCATCACATCAACGTCCGCCATATCTTCTTTGGTTGGTTTTCTTTTTGGGCCATAAAGGGAAATGATCGGAATGCCGGTTGCGGAGTCTTTCTGATCGGCTACGTGTACACCGGCACTTGCATTACCACGGAAGCCATGTTCCGGTCCAAACACTTTTACAATGTTGATCCCGCGTGCGAGCAGGCTATCAACAAGATGTTTATGACCAATGATCGATGTAGGATTTCCGAGTACAGCCACCCGCTTTCCTTTCAGATAAGGAACATACTTTTCTGTCTGATCCGCACCGGTGATGATCTTTGAAGAAGGTTCTGTTGCAGTGGCTACAGAACTGTTCTTGCAAGGTTGAAAAGAAAATGTAAGAAGTACCAAAGCACTTGTCAGCAGGAAATTCATACGAAAGAATTTGAGCAATTAAAGATGCCCCGAAGATAAAAGGGATTTATTGTATTTGATCCATCATATAACATCTGTCACATTGTTTTTCCACCGATGTTTGCGTGTATCTGCGGGGGATATTCAACAGGGGGGGCTCTTGCAGGAATTTGCAGGGTTGGGGTGTTGATTATATATATGGATCGATCGCAGGCCATTATAAGCCGGTGCCGGAAGATCACCGGATCTAAAGAATCGTTGAAAAGTACCATTGAAACCACGTTCCGGATAATTGCTCCTGGTGCCGGTGTTTTACCTTTGTGGTGTTAAAAGAAAAGCAATAATGTCCAGGGCAAAAATACCGGTCTATAATCTTCGCCACCTCGTAAAGGAAGACAAGAAGCAGGAAGAGCTGCAGGTGGAGCGGCTGGAACTATACCTGGAAAAGCACTATCAGCAGTTGCACACGCCCCACCGGCATACGTTTTATCATTTGGTACTTTTTACTTCCGGGCGCGGTTCTCATACAATAGATTTTGCCGGCTTTACTGTAAAGCCGTACCAGGTTTATTTTATGGTACCGGGGCAAGTGCATAGCTGGCATTTCAAAGGAACACCGGAAGGATTCGTAATAAATTTTTCAGAGCAGTTGTTCAGGTCTTTTCTGCTTGACCAGCATTACCTGGAGAGATTCAGTTTTTTTAGCGGTAACAGTGAAGACTGCGTGTGCCAGTTGCCGGCTTCTGCACAAGCCGATGCAATAAGGCTGATGGAAGCCATGCTGAATCGTTTGCCCGAAGGAGGTGATCAATTGAAGTTATGGCTGATGGAATTCCTGTTGCTGGTGGATGAATCCTGCAACAACCGCAGTTCAAATCATGCCGCCGTATCAAGACAAAAAGAATTATTATTCCGTGGGTTCCGCAAGCTGATCGATCAGCATTATAAAACGATCCGTTTGCCAAAGGAATATGCTGATCTGCTATATATCACGCCCAATCATCTGAACGCACTTTGCCAGGAAATGGCAGGGAAGACGGCGGGAGAACTGATCCGCGACCGTGTAATACTCGAGTCAAAGCGCTTGCTGGTAAATGCGGAATTGAGTATTGCGGAGATAGCGTATGAACTCAACTTCCAGGATAATTCTTATTTCAGCCGTTTTTTCAAAAAGCAGGTGGAGATGACGCCGGAAGAGTTTCGTTTGAAATATTCACACTAAAACTATTTTTTATGAACGATATTCATTTACAAGCTATGGAAGCAAATAAAGAATCAGTTCCAAGCGTGCTCAATGTACTTGCATGCAAATGCCCGCGTTGCCGCAAGGGTGATATGTTTATGGTAAAGAACCCGTACAAACTGAAAACCACAATGAAGATGCATAAGGAGTGTCCTGTATGTAAACAGCCATTCGCGATCGAAGTCGGGTTCTATTATGGATCCAGCTATGTCAGCTATGCATTGTCTATTGCGATCAGTGTGGCCTCGCTTATAGCCTGGTGGGTGATCGTTGGACTCAGCATGAATGACAACCGCTTTTTCATCTGGATGGCCTTTAATGCAGTGTTGCTGGTGGCGTTGCAACCACCATTGATGCGTCTTGCGCGGGCGATCTGGCTGGCATTCTTTGTTCGGTATGACCGGGATTGGAAGATCAATCCTCCGGAGAATGTAGAGCGTACTAACTCGGATCAGGAGAACAACTGGTGAGTGATGATTGCGAGAGATGGAAGGGCTGGGAATAGGTGGGCAAATAGAAGAAGTTAAGCGACATGCCTCTGAAAAAAGTTGCTGATTTCTGTCAGCAGTTCATCCTCGGAAACTGCCCTCCCTTCCTTAATAACCTTGAACTGATGAGCAAGCGGCCCAGTGGATTTTTCCAGATCAAAATCGTATTTAGGAACCTCAGAGCCCTGGTAATTGTGGGTAGAAATGTAGATCGTCTGGTCTTGTTTTGTCAATCCAATTGCGCAAAGATCGGCCTCCCAGTGATCTACGATTTCGAGGTTATTAAGATCAATTAAAGGACGCAGTTTTTCGATCAGATCGGTGATGCTGTTATCTTTTTCCATCTTGCCCCAAATCTAGTATATTCTGATTGCTGATGGTATAATTGAAAATGTCTCTCTCACGGGCAGCTCTGAATATCCAATGCAGTTCCACTCTGAAGTTCTTCCTTCCGGCAGGTTGCTCATCCCTCACGGCTTACTTTCAGCTTCCCTTCCAGTCCATCATCCAGCATCTTTCCCCTGATGGCTCCCACAACGATCTTCATCGACTGTATCATTTTATTATGTTTTGTATCCCAGTAATAGCCTTCAAGCGGTGTAAATTTTATCAAAGTGAGATTTGAATCCTCCGGGCCATCATGAAACCAGGTGGTAAGGAATACATTCCAGAGTTTTTTTGCTTTGGCTTTATCGATCAGGATCTCAGCGATCCCGTATACAGACAGGAATTCTGAAGAAGAGCGGTTTGAATAGATCAGCTGAACGCGATTATCCCTCGCAATATCAAGATTCTTGGTGCTGTCTGCCGCGCTGAAAAACCAGATCGTTCCATCTTCGTCCACGGCTTGCGTGGCCATGGGCCGGGTATTAAAAGGCGCTCCGCAAAGACGGGTATTGAACATGCAGAGTTTTGCATCTTCCGCCAGTTCTTTGAGCTTTGTGAGCGCGGGCTTCTGTTCAAGGTGTTTGACGCTTCCCATATGGCTTTTTGATAGTATGGGAATAATCATGCCACCGGCTTTCGTGCGCAAATGGCCAGGGCTGGCGTTTACGGACTGGCAGATTCAGGTGGGCGGGGTAGCTTCTGTGTATTTATTTCCACGCTGGAGACGCTTCTGGCGACCCCTGTTTGGTTTGAATCAGTTCAGCTGCTGCAAACCTATTAATCGAGTGGCTCAGTTGAATAGGTATAATTGAACAGTGCAAAAATGAGCAATAATAGAAAAATGAGAAATGAAAGTGCAATGATCCATTTTTGTGCAGCAGTTGCGGGTAAGCGTATGGGCTTTGCGGCGGCTTCTTTTGTAAGATCATCGATATCGGCATTGAAGACCGACGCCTGGAAGGAATAGCCTTTTTGTGCAACCTGTTTGATCAGGGTCTTTTTATCATCCTGCAGTAGTTTTCGCAGGGTGGAAATTGCCTGGTTGAGTTTTTCGTCGGAACCGCTGCCATCATTCCAGGTGAGCGTGATCAATTCTTCCTTTGATACAAGCCTGTGATTGTTTCCGGCAAGTATGCAAAGCAGACGCATGGCCCCGGGTTCAACCTTCGAGATCTTGCTGATCAACCCATCAACCAGCAGGTTCGCATCCGGTTTCACAAGGAATTGATCGTTGATATAGAAATCCTTCTCCATGCCTGATTTTGAACAAAATTAGTTATTAAGGTATTTAAATAATTATCCGTCAAACCCTATACCAGCCATAAGCTAATGTGTGGACAATCTTGCGTCCTGACTTTGCAGGACCTTGATCAGAAAAAAATAGTAAGCAGATCGGTCCACACTTTCAATATAAGGTCATGCTGCAACAGAGGAGGCAGAGAAGAATGCAGTTGACAAAAGAAGGCCTGCTGCCGCTTCTGCCTCCTTTATAAGAAAAAAGGCATCTATGAAGGTCTTAACTAAACGGTACTGGAACAAAATCCCTTTTTTAAGGGACATTGCATGCTTGCTGCCAGTTTTATATTTGGCTTACATTAAAACTGGTGGCTATGACAAAAAAGATCTTTCTTATATCGCTGTCTATTTTAGTTGTGTGCAGTGCCTTCAAGTTTGGCGATGAAATACTGGATAAACTTGGTGTTCGTGATCCGCGTTACCAGGTGTTGAATAATATGATGAATACTTATATCAATCCTAATTGCACAAGTGGTTGCCAGTATTTCTCAATCCCAAGGGTCAATAGACTCGCTGATATTGTGAGCGGAGACAAGAAAGCCATGGCGAAAGAATCCTGCGAATGGCTGAAGGACTATGTTGAATCCGGTGAGTTCCATACCGCTTATCAGAAGAAACGATTGAGTGAAAAGCCTTTTGAAAAAGATCCGGTCACTCCAAATGATGAAACGATAAAAAGTTATACGGAAGCATTGGATTTTGCCAAAGCTTCCCTGAAGGATGCAAAGACTGCTGAAGAAAAAGAGACCTGGCGTAAAGCTGTTGCATCGGCGGAATATAGCCTTCTGCAGGCGAAAGAAGAATATCCAATGACATGGGCCTGGAAGCAAAAGTATCCTGAGTCCACGGATTCTGCGGTGACGCGCGCACTGCGTTACTATCTTGCGGAATCCGCAACCGTGGACTTCAATGCTGCATTAACTCCGCGTGGTAAATTAAAGATCTTCACAAACCCGGTATATGAAAAAAAGTCTGCAATGTGGAAAGCTATCTACCGCGCAGGCAAAGAAGTGAATGATGAAACAAGATCGTTTGTGACGGCATGGTTAAAGCAAGGTGTACACGTTTCCACCGAAGGATACACTGCACCATCAGAAACGAAAGATGAAACTAAAGCAACTTCATCTTCAACAAATACCACTACAACAGATAAACCAGCTGAGAAAACGGAGAAGAAAGCGGGCGGTCTTTTGAAGAAAATTAAAAAGGTACTGGATTGAGCAGGGTGTACAGAGACGATCAATTTCGCCACCATTATGCACCGTATCAACATGCGGATTAATGGCAATAAGGCGTTGATCAGTTAATATCTACCTCGATGTTCTCCAGGTATGGCTCCAGCAGGTCCGTATCATCAAATGCTGTCAGCCGGGTAATGATATTCAGATTGACCGCGTAAGCTATTTCAATATAAAATGCATCCAATTGGAATAGCAAGTAGCGATAAACCTTATCGAACCGGTCTGCGACGGGCACGCCTATGTACCACATGGCGATCTCCTTTTCCGTTGGTGATAATTTATTGAATTGTTGAAATGTCATGCAATGAATAATGCAAACAGCATGCTAACGGAAGTAAATGAACGGTGAAGATGACAGTCCAGTAAGGGATGCTACGTATTGGGGAACAAGTTCTACAAGGTTTACTGATTCTTTATTTTGGGAGATGTTCCACATTTTTCAGCGACAATATTGTGTGGAATGTAAAGGAAATGACTGTAGAAAGAAGTGGGGTGATTTGTTACAGTGGGATCAGATGTGACTGGACGAAAAAGAGTATTCATGGAAACCTTCCATTTGATAATTAAACATACCATTTACCCGATGATACGATTGTAAGAATTGGTTATGTTGCGATTTGCAGCGCATTTCAATGCCGTATTTATTAGTCATTAGAAAAAGTTAATGTCTGCAAGTATATTAACACGTATTTTTTATTATTATTATTATTATTATTATTATTATGCGCCCTGATCACCTGCTCCTGCAATACTGCAAAGCAGGGTGAGACGAAGCTGTATTTTGGACAGTTCAGGCTAGATGGTGGAATGGTAACCGAAACTGAGTGGAATGAATTAGTGGCAACTGATATGACACCGCGCAACACTGGTTGATCACTGAGCCTTCCAAAGTGGTGACGGCAATCAGTCGCCCTTCAGCAAAGCTGAGCGAACAGATTGACAGTCTGCGATACTGGTATAAAACGTTGTACAGGCAACAGTCTGTATTAAGAGTTGACCGCCGGGTGGATGCACGTCTCTTTTAACGCACATGGCGCAGAATTTGCCCTGAATGGTGTATGAAAAAGAAGGAGTCGGTCTGGGAGTTGATCAAACGGCTTGACGAACAAGCAGGTGCATATAATATGCATTTGCACAAGGCCAATCATTTGTTTGATACAGCGGCGAAAGAAACCAGCAAAGTCCTCGACAAGCACCAGCGGGATCTCCATAAAACCATCAGCAAATTGCAAAAGGCGCTAAAAACACTTTCTAAGGAAAAAGACAAAAAAAAGAAAGGTAAAAGCAAAGACGCTAAGTAACTCCCCGTTTTCCGGTTGTTGGATTTTTATATTTGCATATTCAATTCTGCGGGTCCACTCCTGCCTTATCATAACAAGTCTGTACGAAAAAACATCCCGAAACCGTTCCATCCAGTTAAGCCATTCCTGAACATCCGCGCATTCGTGAACATTCGCGACCATTCGCGTTCATTTGCGATCTTCGCATCCATGCAACATCTACTTTCCCACCTCCGCCATTATCATCGTCTTTCTCCGGAGGCAGAAGCAGCCATTGCCGGTTGTTTTACCCCGGTCACTCTCAACAAGAATGAATTTCTCCTCACGGAAGGAAAGATCTGCCGTCATCTTTATTTCCTTGAAAAGGGAGCCCTCCGGGGTTTTTATACACTTGATGATAAAGAGATCACCCATTGGTTTGGTTTTGAAAATGATTTCGTTACATCTTTTCACAGCTTTACTACCCATCAACCGTCAGTAGAAAATATTCAATTGGTGGAGGGAAGTCTGTTATGGTCGATCTCCAAAGAAACATTGACAGGGCTTTTTGATCAGTTCCATGAAATTGAACGCCTTGTCAGGATCGCTTACGAAAAATACTATGTACGCCTGGAAGAGCGGTTTGTTAATGCCCAGTTTAAAACCGCGGCCGAGCGGTACGAACAGCTTCTGCAACACACGCCGCATATCCTCGAACGGATCCCATTGGGCCAGGTTGCTTCATACCTCGGCATCAGCCAGGAAACGCTGAGCCGGATCCGGGGGAGGATTTAACATCTTCCGCCAGGTTTTTTGACATCTGTCAAAAAACGGCTCAGACCCGCCATATACTTTTGGATCATCAAAAAAAATATATGGAACGAAAACAACATCAACAGCCTTCCGCTGCTTTTATTGGTGCTTCCTGGGTCGCTTTACTCGCAGGTGTATCAGCTTACCTGATCGGTCTGAGTAATGCGGAAATGGAATTAAATGAGAAAGGGTATTACTTCACCGTCCTCATGTTTGGTCTTTTTGCCGCCATTTCCGTTCAGAAAGCCGTCCGCGACCAGTTAGAAGGTATTCCGGTGACAAATCTTTATTACGGTATTGCCTGGTTTTCTACCATTCTCTGTATTATCCTGCTTACAGTCGGGCTTTGGAATGCCGATATGACAAAAAGCGAAAAAGGATTCTATGCAATGTCTTTTGTGCTTAGCATTTTTGCCGCCATCGCTGTACAAAAAAATACGCGTGACATGAGAGGAAAGGATGAAAAGCAAAAAAATGAAGCTGATTTGTAAAAAAAGAAAATAAAGAGCCCGGATTCATAGATCTTCTGTTATAATACTGTATTTTTCTAAACCCGCGGTACTGTCCTGCACCCTGTGAGTGCAGGACAGTTTCAACTTACCGGCGGGATATTTTTGACAGCTTATGACGGTTGGTTTATTTATCCCTTGCTATGTAAATCAGTTCTATCCGCAGGTTGGAATAGCAAGCCTGGAATTATTGGAAAAATTAGGTTGTACGGTTGTATATCCCCTGCGGCAAACCTGCTGCGGTCAGCCGATGGCGAATTCCGGTTATGAGCATCTCGCCGGCGGAACGGATGAATTATTTATCCGCAACTTTCATGAATTTGATTATATCGTGTCTCCATCCGGAAGTTGTGCGCTCCATATCAAACATCATTTACACGGAAAAGATAATAACGCCGCATTGAAGATCCGGTCATCCATGTATGAGCTTACCGAGTTTCTGACGGACGTGCTGAAGGTGGAAAACCTGGAGGCGACATTTCCTTATAAAGTAGGATTGCATCAGGGCTGTCATGGACAAAGAGGCCTGATGCTTTCGCAAATGTCTGAATTGGTTGCCGGCCCTTTTTCCAAACTGGAGAAATTGCTTGGTCTTGTAAATGGCCTGGAACTGGTCGATCTCGACAGGCGTGATGAGTGTTGCGGTTTCGGAGGTACTTTTTGTGTAATGGAGGAGGCCGTGAGTGCCAGGATGGGAAAGGATCGTGTGAAAGATCATACGAAAAACGGAGCCCAGGTCATTACCGGCGCGGACATGAGTTGTCTTATGCACCTGGAAGGTATTTTAAAGCGCCAGGGATCTGCTATCAAAATAAAACATATTGCTGAAATCTTAAACGCCGGTTAAGCCGGTTGATCTATACATGCAAAGCACAAACGAAACTCATTCAAGCTTAGCTGCGCGGTTCAACAGAGATGAAGACCGGGTCGGCTGGCATGACGAAACGCTTTGGTGGATCAGGCAAAAACGCGATAAAGCAGCCTGGTCGCTGGGAACCGAATGGGAAGCGCTGCGTGACCAGGCTTCACAGATCAAAGCGCATACGCTTTCCAATCTTGCCGGATACCTTGAAGAGTTCGAAGCAAATGCGATTGCCAATGGAGCGATCGTTCACTGGGCGGCAGACGCAAAAGAGCATAATGAGATCGTTCATAAAATTCTCCTGGAGAACAAGATCACACAGCTTGTGAAAAGCAAATCGATGCTTACCGAAGAGTGTCATTTGAATGTGTACCTTGAAAAAAATGGTATCGACGTTGTTGATACTGATCTTGGTGAAAGGATCGTTCAGCTTGCAAATGAAACACCCTCGCATATTGTACTTCCCTGTATCCATTGGAAGAAGGAAGAGATCGGCGAATTGTTCCATAAACATCTTGCAACGCCTGCAGGTAACGCAGATCCGTCTTTCCTGACAAATGCAGCGAGAATCCATTTACGTGATAAATTTCTGACAAGAAGGGGAGCGATCACGGGTGTAAATTTTGCGATAGCTGAAACCGGCGAATTTGTTGTTTGTACAAATGAAGGTAATGCTGATATGGGGGCTCATCTGAGTGATGTGCATATTGCTTGCATGGGTATTGAAAAACTGATACCGCTCCGTCATCATCTCGGAGTGTTTCTTCGCTTGCTTGCGCGAAGTGCAACGGGGCAGCCGGTTACGACTTACTCCTCGCATTTCAGAAAACCGCGCAAAGGTCAGCAACTGCATATTGTATTGGTAGATAATGGAAGAAGCCAGCAGCTCGCAAAAGAAGATTTCAGGAATTCATTGAAGTGCATACGTTGCGGCGCGTGCTTTAATACCTGCCCGGTTTACAGGAGAAGCGGCGGCCATAGTTATCATACGGCCGTTGCCGGTCCGATCGGTTCTATACTTGCCCCGAACCTAGATATGAAGCAGTACGCGGATCTTCCCTTTGCTTCCACACTTTGCGGCTCGTGCAGCAACGTTTGCCCCGTGAAGATCGATATACATGAACAGCTATATAAATGGAGGCAGGTACTGACTAAAGAAGGGCATAGCCCGAAGAGCAAGACCGTTGCCATGAAGGTAATGGCGACCACGCTTTCAAAACCTGGTATATTTTCATTTGCAGGTAAATGGGGGAGAAGAGTGATGCGCGTTTTCCCGTGGATGGTAAAAAATAAAATGAATCCCTGGTATAGACAACGTGAATTGCCGGAGCCACCAAAGCAATCTTTTACCGATTGGTATAAAAAAAACAGGGATCAGTCAACAAAGAAATCATGAGCAGTCGCAATAATATATTGAACCGGGTGAAACAGGCACAACCGTCGTTGATCCCATTACCCGCAGATCTTCCGCTTGAAGGAGAAATGGGGAAGCTGGATCAATTCAAACAGATCCTTGAAAGCATCGGCGGGCGTGTTGTTATGCTGAATAAAGAAGATGGCCTGCTGCATCAATTGAGGGAGATCTTCCCTTCAGCTGCCCGTGTGGTGTCTTCCATACAGTCGCTGGAAGCATTTTTTCTTCGCGATCACCAGGAGCTCTCTCATCATTCTCTCGAAGATGTTGACATTGCGATCATCGAAGCGAAATTTGGCGTGGCGGAGAACGGAGCTATTTGGGTGACGGAGGAGGATATCAATATTCGTGTATTGCCGTTTATTGCTGAAAATCTTGTTGTGATACTGGATCACAAAGATCTTGTGCCTACCATGCATCATGCTTATCAGCGTATCGCTTATGATGCTTATGGATTTGGGGTATTCATCGCCGGGCCATCCAAGACCGCAGATATTGAACAATCCCTTGTTCTCGGAGCACATGGTCCCAAAACGATGACGATCCTTGTTCGCGGATAAGTGGGTGGCTGATATATTTGCGTCAGATCGAACCTTCTTTTGAACCGATGGCAAAAAGCGATATTTCGGGCTTGCTGATGATTGTCCTGTTTCTGGCCGCTTCCGGGTGGACGGTCTGTTATATCCTCTTTCACGACGAGTTTTATAAGGGGGAGCCTATACTTGCGCATAAAGTTGTTCTTTCTGACGACATGAGATTTAGCAGTGATGACGGTCTTTCGTATTATTTTTTCACCGTAGAAGAGTATAAGGCTGTGTTACGGATGAAAAATGGTGCTTATAATGTTCTCAAGAGTGATACCAGTCTTGAGAACAGGGTAAAGTCATTGAAGTATCAGGATACGCTTGATATTATGCTGCGGGTGGCAGATAATAGAAATCTTTTCCGGGATAAGAAAATCGAGGTGATAGGACTTTCTGTAAATGATACGTTGCTTATTGATCCGGCTATGGTAAAGGAGGCAGATCGCAGGGAAAAAAGAGACAGTGGGGTTATTAAATGGACGGTTGTTGCACTGATCGGTATCATCCTTTTTAGAAAATATAAGCGTGAACGGCGGAAGACTTCTGGGACGTTTCAGTCAGATGATGCCGTGACTCCGTCCGGTCGAGATGGTGATTAATGGTTGATCAGCAACACGTCGACCTGCTTTTGCGTTCCTTCATGCGGTTATTTATCCGCTTCGCGTATATAGCTTCCGGCATCCGCGCTTCAGCTCTTATCTTTTCGCCGATATCAATTTATATTGAATCGATCCGGGTCACGGGCGGCTTTGCCGTTCCGTGACCTTTTGTTGTTGGCAGCCCGCACGCGTATCGGAGCTTGTAAGTTGCGTCGCAGTCAAACCGCGGTTATTTTCACTTATTGCCCCGACCGACCGACGATATAAATGGCGGACGCCACGCGCGTAGTGATCGCTGGTCGCAACGAATGGTTCACTATCAGCTATAGCAGATGTGATTTATGATTGTTGGAGGTTGACTGATGTTTCCAATTTCTGTAACGAGATTTGACAATTGCTGTTTTCCGTGATCTCACGCACGATAATGCACACAAGCCATCCATTGCGTTTGTCGCATTTTTCAATTTCTGTTTATTTTCGATGTTATATGTTGGATTTATCATCTCATTTTCATTTTTTTTGATTTACGAATAAAGAAAAAAAAGCACCGCCCTCTAAAGGGCCGCCCTCCTCCACCGGCCCTTTAGATGACGGTGACCAAGAAATTTCCTGCAGTAAAGGTCGCTCTGAGGGCCAGGTGAATCCAAGGGAAAAACACAAAATCTCAAGGGAAAATAACAATGATATTCAGTAGAAAAAACGATTGTTATCGGTAATCAAACCCCATCCGGGGCAGTGTTACTGGCGAAAGCGCCACCCGGAAAAGAATCCTCCGCCTTTAATAGTCAATTCGCATGCTTGGCTGGAATATTGCTGATTTCCTGATTATTCTCTTATCAAACCAGCTCCAATGACAATCTCTCCCGATCTTCGAAAAATCGATGCATACTGGCGTGCGGCCAACTATCTTTCCGTCGGACAGATCTATTTACGCGATAATCCTCTATTAAAGGAGCCGCTAAAGCTTGAGCATGTAAAAAAAGTATTGCTTGGACATTGGGGAACAACGCCCGGGCAGAATTTTATCTATGCCCACCTCAACCGGATTATCCGCCAATATGATCTTGATATGTTTTATATCTCCGGTCCCGGGCATGGCGGCCCCGCACTCGTTGCCAATACTTACCTGGAAGGAACATATTCTGAAGTCTACCCGGATATTACTGAAGACGCTACCGGCATGCAGAAACTTTTCCACCAGTTTTCTTTTCCCGGCGGCATTCCCAGCCATGTTTCTCCGGAATGCCCGGGTTCTATGCATGAAGGCGGTGAACTCGGTTATTCGTTAAGTCACGCCTTTGGTGCCGCATTTGATAACCCCGATCTGATCGTTGCCTGCGTGGTTGGTGACGGAGAGGCAGAAACCGGTCCGCTGGCAACCGCCTGGCATTCAAATAAATTCTTACATCCGGTAAATGACGGAGTAGTGCTGCCTTTTCTTCATCTCAACGGATACAAGATCGCCAATCCAACGATTTTTGCACGGATCAGCGAAGAGGAATTGCTGAGCCTCTTCAAAGGATATGGATGGAAACCTTACCTTATCGAAGGTGATGATCCAATGCAGATGCATCAGCAGATGTATGAATTGCTGGATAAAGTGATCACTGAAATAAAAGATATCCGCAAAAAAGCTTTAGCTGAAGAATACCCAACAAGACCTTCATGGCCGATGATCATCCTGAAATCCCCAAAAGGATGGACAGGCCCGAAGATCGTAGACGGCCAACCCGTTGAAGGAACATTCCGCTCACACCAGGTGCCCTTATCGGAGCCCGGCAAAAACCCTGAACATTTAAAACAGCTTGAACAATGGTTGAAAAGCTACAAACCGGAAGAGCTGTTTGATGATAACGGGACATTAATCCCCCAACTGAAAGAACTTGCTCCAACCGGCAACCGCCGGATGGGAAGCAATCCTCATGCAAACGGTGGTGTCGCCATCCGGGATCTCCGCATGCCGGAGTTTGAAGCCTATGCATTCAACCTGAAAAAAAGAGGTGCTGAAGGACCGGGTGATACAAGAATACTCGGGGCGTTTATCCGTGATGTGATCAAACTTAATTTAGCGGAGCGGAACTTTCGTCTCTTCGGCCCGGATGAAACATTGTCCAATCGTCTCAATTCAGTATTTGAAGTAACCAACAGGCAATGGCTTGCAGAGACAACAGCAACAGACGAGTTTCTTAAAACAGATGGCCGCGTTATGGAAATGCTCAGCGAGCATCAATGTGAAGGATGGCTGGAAGGTTATCTGCTCACCGGCCGTCATGGCCTTTTCAATTGTTATGAAGCATTTGTTCATATTATTGACTCAATGTTCAACCAGCACGCAAAATGGCTGAACATAACCGCAGAGCTGGAATGGCGGAAGAAACTTCCTTCACTCAATATACTTTTATCTTCTCATGTCTGGCGGCAGGATCATAACGGGTTCACACACCAGGACCCGGGTTTCATAGACGTTGTTGCAAATAAAAAACCTTCAATCGTCAGGGTCTATCTTCCGCCAGATGCCAATTGTTTATTGTCGGTCATGGACCACTGTTTACGAAGCAGGCATTATGTAAATGTGGTCGTCGCCGGAAAACACTCTTCGCCACAATGGCTTTCAATAGAAGAAGCTATCGTTCATTGTACCAAAGGTATTGGTATGTGGACCTGGGCCAGCAATGATGATGGCATCGAACCGGACGTAGTGATGGCCTGTGCCGGTGATGTGCCTTCACTCGAGACCCTTGCTGCAGTTTCTATTCTCCGCGAAAAACTGCCCGATTTAAAAATAAGAGTGGTGAATGTTGTAAATCTGATGAAACTTCAACCGGAAAGCGAACACCCTCATGGGCTAAGCGACAAAGATTTTGACGCACTATTCACTAAAAGCAAACCCGTCATCTTTGCCTTCCACGGTTATCCCTGGCTTATTCACCGGCTCACTTATCGTCGTACCAATCATCATAACATACACGTGCGCGGCTATAAAGAGGAAGGAACGATCACCACACCATTTGATATGACCGTGCTGAATGACATGGATCGCTTTCATCTTGTGCAGGACGTGATCGACCGGTTACCCGGTCTCGAAGGAAGAGCTGCACACCTCAAACAGGAAATGCAGGATAAACTCATCCAACACAGAAATTATATAAAAGAAGAAGGCGTGGATATGCCGGAAGTAAAAAATTGGAAATGGAAATTATCCTGATCTGTTTTGATTAAATGATAAATAAAATCTCAATGACGCTGAACGCCCTGATCATCAACGCCGGTAGTAGTTCGCTGAAGTTTCATTTCTATGAAATGCCTTCGGAAAAGATCATTTGTGCCGGTATCGCCGAACGCATCGGTAAGGAAGGGTCATCGCTTCATTATCATACCGGCGATAATAAAAATAAAGAGATCAAATTAGCTGAGAGTATAAAAGATCATGCAGCTGCATTGGAGAAGATCATCGATGTTTTAAAAGATCTGCCTGAGATAGACCTGATCGCGCACCGCGTTGTGCATGGTGGTGATAAATTCTCAAGTGCAGCATTGATCACAAAGGAAGTGGAAAATGCGATTGATAAATTATCGGAGCTTGCTCCATTGCACAACCCGGTGAACCTGCAATGCGTCCGTTTAATGGAAAAACATTTTCCGGATAAAAAACAGGTAGCGGTTTTTGATACATCGTTTCATCATAATATGCCGGAAACGGCAATTCGTTATGCAATTCCTGACAGATTTTATAGTGAGGATAAGATCCGTGCTTACGGTTTTCATGGTATCAGTCATAAATATGTAAGCGGCGAAGCAGCAAAATTTCTTCAACGGCCGGATGCAAAATTGATCAGTATACATCTTGGTAACGGATGCAGTATTGCCGCCATACGCGCTGGTCAGTCGGTTGACACCAGTATGGGGTTCGGTCCTTTAAGCGGCCTGGTGATGGCAACGCGCTCGGGCGATATCGATCCGTCTGTCATTCTTTACCTGATTGATCAGAAAAAAATGAAAGCAGAAGAGATCGATACAATGCTGAACAAAGAATCGGGCTTGCAGGCGCTTTGTGGAATGACCGACCTGCGGGATATTTACAAAGCAGTGCAGTCCGGCGACCAGGCAGCTATTTTTGCCTGCGAATTGTACGCCTACCGGATCAAAAAGTATATCGGTTCGTATATTGCCGTGTTGAACGGATTGGACGCATTGATTTTCACGGGCGGAGTTGGCGAACATTCAGCGTATATCAGGCAATTGGTTTGCAGTGAGATGGATCAATTGGGTATTCTGCCGGATAAGCAACTGAATGAGGCGGAAGGAACTGATCCAAGAGAGATCAGTTACAAGGACGCAGCCTGCAGGATCCTCGTCATACCGACCAATGAAGAATTGGAAATTGCCCGGCAAAGCTTCGCGCATATTCAAAAATGAACGGGCGGGTACCGGTTCGTGAAGCGTAACAATTTTCCCGCTCATCCGAATTATAACATCACCTATACCATAACCGCATTTTTATGAAACCCCTGCTTTTTCTGACAGCCATTCTTCTTTCCTGTATCACCATTGCTCAAACGTCCAGGAAAAACACCAAAGAGAGCATCGATTCTCTTGAAAAGCATCTTCCGGTATGGATGAGGGATGCAGACATTCCCGGACTCCAGGCCGTATTGATCCGCGATGGTAAATTGGCCTGGACAAAAAGTTTTGGAACTGCCAACGCTGAAACGGCCGTTCCGGTTGACGACAACACGCTTTTTGAAGCGGCATCATTAAGCAAGGTGATCACAGCCTACGGCGCATTGAAATTGGTTGATCAGGGTAAACTCAGCCTGGATACTCCATTAAACGTTTACCTGGGAAACAACTATGATATTGGCGATGATCCCCGCATCCAGATGATCACCGCCCGCCGGGTGCTGACCCACAGTGCAGGGTTTCCTAATTGGCGGCCGGATGAAAAAGGAAAATTGCCGGTTCTTTTCACTCCCGGTGAACGGTTCAGTTATTCGGGCGAAGGATTTGTTTATTTATCAAAAGTGATGGAGAAACTGACAGGCAAGGATTTCGAAACATACATTCATGATGCCGTTTTTGTTCCGCTGGGAATGAACAACAGTTATTTTTCCTGGCAGGATACATTTGCATACCGTCATGTCTTTCGGCACGACTGGCTTGGAAAAAAATCTATGCGGTGGGAAGGTAAAGGCTACAATGCGGCTGCCAGCGTGCACACCACTGCAACAGATTATGGAAAGTTTATGATCGCACTGATGAAAGGCACTGGTTTAAAAAAGAAGACCTGGGAGGAAATGTTTACACCACAGATCCGTGTAAGCAGCAATACTTTTCCTGAATTGTATTGGGGACTTGGTGTTGGATTGGAAGTGGAAGGAAAGAAAAAGTATTTCTGGCATTGGGGAGATCAGGGCGACAGTAAATGTTTTATGAAAGCTGATCTTGGTAAAAAAGATGGATTTCTTTATTTCACCAACAGTGCAAACGGAATTGCAGTAGCTGATCGCATTATGGACGATGCGCTTGGCGGTACGACTCCTTCATTAGCGTGGTTGAATTATGAGCGCTTCAATCCTGCGGCTAAGACATTCTTTCAAATGGTGGTAGAGAAAGGAGCGGCCGCAGCCTTAAAAGATTACAACGAAAAAAAGAACAGTGCAGCTATTCAACAGATAGCGGAAGGTACCATGAACACGATCGGTTACCAGTTATTCAGAGCTGAAAAGCTCGATGATGCGATTCTTGTCTTCACACAGAACACCATCGATTATCCGGCTTCCGGCAATACATGGGACAGTCTCGCGGAAGCCTGTGCGGCAAAAGGAGATAAAGAATCTGCGATAAAATATTACGAAAAGGCGGTGCAGCTTGATCCCAGTAACACCAATGCGGCAGAGCAAATAAAGAAGCTGAAACAATAGACAGGTTAAAGCGGTTTCAGGCAGGTTCAGGTTTCAGAAAGGTTCCAGAGGTTCCAGGGGTTTCAGAGGTTCCGGAAGTTTCAGGGGTTCCAGAGGATTCAAAGGTTAGTACGCCAACCTATGGAACCCCTGAAACCTCTGGAACCTACCACTCCTGTTATTGTTCTTCTTTTTTGATCGGTGCCGTCGTATCCTTCTTCTCTTTTTTCTCTTCCGGTTTCTTTTCCGGGCTGTAACCTTCCATATAATAATCTTCTTCCACTACGCCCGGAGCGTTTTCCGGGATAGTGTCTACGCTTGTTTCAACGGGCATGAAGTCGGCCGTACCAATAGTGTTCTCAAGATTTGCTGGAACGCTGAAGACGGCATCTTTGTCGATCCCAAGTGTTTTATCAGCGTATACTTTTTTGAAGAATGCTTCCCATATTGGTCTTGCCGCGGCTGCGCCCGATACGGCAGTGCTTTCATTGCGGATGAAACGGTCATCGCACCCTGTCCATACCCCGCCAAGCAATTGAGGAGTATATCCCATATACCAGGCATCGGAGTTGTTATTGGTCGTACCGGTTTTGCCACCCATTTCTGTTGCGCCGAGTCGGCTTCGCAGACCGCGTGCTGTGCCAATATCAACCGTGCCCTGCATCATGCGCGCCATTTTGTAAGCAGTTAGTTCGCTTACCGCTTCTTTACGGTTTGAGCTGAAATCAAAACGCTTTAATACATTTCCATTATGATCTTCTATGCGGGTGATAAAAAATGGTTTTGTTGAATAGCCTCTTCCCGCGAAAATGCTGTAACCCCACATCATTTCAAACAAGGAAAGCTCACAGGCGCCAAGTGCAATCGATGGATTCGGGTCAACCTTCGTAGGAAGATTCAATCGTCCGAGAAACTCCGCGAATTGTTCCGGTCCAACCTGTTTCATAATATAAGCCGTTGCGCAGTTTTTCGACCAGGCAAGCGCTGATGCCATCGTCATCGTACGGCCGCTGCAGGTGCGCGATGTGGCCGGCACAAGACGATTGCGGCCGAAATCCTGCTGCACATCCTGCACTTCTGTATCCGGATTGAATCCTCTTTCTTCCATCGCCTGCGTATACAACAATGGTTTGATCGTTGAACCAACCTGTCTTTTTGTTTTGAGATTGGCATGATCAAATTTGTAGGTCTTAAAGTTTATTCCGCCGACCCATGCACGGACTTCGCCTGTGACCGGATCGGTCACCAGGAATGAAGCCTGCACCATTTGCCGGTGATACTTGATAGAGTCATACGGCGTCATCACGGTGTCTTTCTGATTTTCAGCATTCCAGGCGAAGATCTTCATCGGTGTTTGTTTAAAGAAACTTGCACGGATATCTTTGTCGCTAATGTCCTGCTCCGCCATTTCTCTCCAGCGATCACTTGCTTTCATCTGTGCTTCCAGCACATTTTCATGTTCTTTCCAGATAGAACCTGTTTTGATATTGTTCTGCGAATTCATCGAGCGCTGCAACACCGGCATGTGCGAAGCAACAGCTTCCTCGGCATATTGCTGCATGCGTGGATTGATGGTGGTGATGATACGCAGGCCGTCTTTATAAATATTGTAACTGCTGCTGTCAGGCTTTTTCAGATCCTTTAGCATTTCCTTTACCTCATCCCGCAGCACTTCCCGGAAATAGGGTGCATATCCGGTATTCTCATCCAGTTTTGCATAGTTGAGTTTGATCGGGGTCGCTTTCAGCTTTGTTGCTTCAGTTGCGGAAATATTCCCGTTCTCTGACATTCTTGAAAGAACAAGATTGCGGCGCTCCAGCGAATTCTTTGGATAAATACGAGGGTTAAAAATGCCCGGGCCATTGATCATGCCCACCAGCAATGCGGCTTCTTCAATATTGAGACGGTCAGGTTCTTTTTTGAAAAATGTACGGGAGGCATTCCGGATGCCATATACGTTATCTGAAAACGGAACAGTGTTCAGGTACAGGGCTACGATCTCTTCCTTGGTAAAATTTCGTTCAAGCTTGATCGCAATGATCCACTCTTTCAGCTTTTGTATCACGCGTTCAACTTTGTTGGTTGCTCGTTTATTGAACAGTGCCAGCGCCAGTTGCTGCGTGATCGTACTGCCGCCACCCTGGCTGCCGAGCAGGAAGATTGCGCGTGAAGTGCCTTTCACATCAATGCCCGAATGATCATAGAACCGCTTGTCTTCAGTAGCGATCAGCGCATTGATCACATGCGGTGAGATATCACGGTACTTTACTATGCTGCGGTTGCCATTTTCTACATAATATTTTCCCATCAATGTGCCATCCGCTGCATACACTTCAGAAGCCTGCAATACTGAAGGATTTTCCAGCTCTTCCAGGGAAGGCATTTTCCCAAATACACCAAAATTGATGAGTACGAGTAAAAGAATAAAGGCGCCGATACCGGCAAAAAAGATGCTCCAGAAGATCTTAACGGATTTTTTCATGGAATGAATTTGAGGATGGCTGTTTCCCAGCTGAAAAAATACTCAAAAAGCGTGCGGAATTGCAGTCTGGAAGCCAGTTTCAGGCCTCACTACGTATATTTCTGTACAAGCGGTTGCCGTTTTCCCGAAATGAGCCGCTTTGCCGCTCAGGTGTCATACGGATTCAGTCAGCACCGGCAGCGAACCTCCGGACCCGGCCGCATAAAAAACCTCCCGGCTTATTGTTGGTTTAAAATTTGTATCCAGCTCTTTCTAATCATGAACGGTATTTTGATCAATCGGATTTTTTTCAGCAGACTGGCAACAGACAACAGGCGGGCGCGGTTCTCCATTTTATGGAAATTCGTTCTGCTATGCGTATTTGCTGGAGCTCCGGGCCTGGCCCGGTCTCAAACCGTGAATCCTGCTGATACGGTTACCAGGGATTCCGTGATCGTTGCAGATACGATCAAACCGTTGAGTCCTAAAGATTCTTTTTTGCTGCGCCAGTATGATGTATCCGATCTGGCAAGAAGCATCTTTCATCCAGGCCGAAGGCGTGATCCTAACCGGAAGCGGTCCAGTGTCACCATTATGCCGAATATAGCAGGTAATCCAACGATCGGCGCGCAGATCGGCGTAAAGGCTGTTGCGGGAAAAGTATTGGGTAAAGACACTACCACCTATATGTCCGTGGCCGCTACATCAGCATCAGTTACCACAAAAGGCATTATTTATTTTTATCTAAGCCATAATGTGTTCACCCCGGGAAATAAATGGAATTTGCAGGGAAGTCTGATCGCGGCAAAAACAGTATTGCCGGATTTTGGATTGGGCATCGGCAATGCGGTCACTGATTCCCGCGAAAATGAGATCCTCAGTAATCCGGCCAGAAAAGGATATGTGCTGAATGCTGAGTTTTATAGTTTTCGTGAAAAGATCTATAAACAGATCAAGGGGAATATTTTTCTTGGAGCCGGTGTTTCCTTCGATGTGAGAAGAAATATACGCGATAAGATTTCAAAGTCGGATTCAACTCCTTACAATATTTACAGTGACCGGTATGGCTTTGACCGCGATCATTATTTTGCCAACGGCTTGTTATTAAGTGCTGCATATACAACACGCGATAATCAGAATAATGCATACAAGGGAATTTATGCAGATGCAAGTCTTCGTTTCAATCAGCGATGGCTGGGCAGTTCAAAGAATGCCGTTCAGCTGACCACCGATTTTCGTAAATATTGGAGCCTTTCACGCCGCGATCCGGCACATGTAATCGCCTTCTGGAACTGGGGATCTTATCTGCTTGGTGGCGCATTGCCATACCTGGAATTACCGGGTACTGCCAAGGACCCCGGTGGGCGAAGCGGACGCGGTTATACCATCCAGTATTTCAAAAGCACACAGTACGTCTATTCAGAGACAGAATACAGATTTCCCATTCTTCGCAACAAATTTTTAAGCGGCGTCGCATTCGTAAACGTTCAGTCCGCCAATGACGAAATGGGCACCCATCTTTTTGACCGCTGGCAACCCGGTGGAGGTTTGGGATTGCGTGTACTGTTCAATAAAGCCACGCGGACAAATCTTTGCCTGGATTATGCGTTTGGAAAGTATGGGAGGAAGGGGTTTTTCTTGAACTTGAATGAGACGTTTTAATGACCGCCGACAGCCGACCGCCGACGATTCCAAATAAGCGAAATTCGTTTGATGATTCGAGATAGCTTTATTTCTGTCGCAGCCGCTAAATGATTTTCAATTAAAAGGATGATACCGCGGTCGGCGGTCGGCCGTCGGCGGTCCTCCCTCAAACCACCCCCGCAAACGACTGCTCCCCCTCAATCCCCCTGATCAATTCTTCCAACTTCCTGTACAATGTTCCATTAACAAAATTCCCCATGCTGATACGTTTGACCCCCGCATTTTTCAACTCCTCAAAATTGGGCAGGTTGGGCATGCACATCACGTTGACAGGTAATTTTGATATACCCGTGATTGTGCGGATATCATCGATATCGGTAATACACGGAAAGAATAAACCGTCAACACCGGTATTATTGTAAAGCTTGGTCCTGTCAATAGCGGCCTCTTTTGCTGATGGAAGTCCGAGCAGGAAAACGTCCGATCTCAGGTTAATGAAGATGTCTATACCCGATGTTTTTACGAGCTGCACCACTTCACTGATCTTTGCGGCAAAGCTTGCAAGATCAACGATCCTGCGGTTGCCGTTTGTGATCACGGAGTCTTCGATGTTTACGCCAACCACACCCAGTTCCGAAAGATGTTTGATATTTTCTGCAATGGCCGCAGGTGTGTCGCCATATCCTGTTTCCAGATCTACAGAAAGCGGAAGACTTGTTGCTTTTATGATGCGTTCGATGATAAAAAGATATTCTTCAAAACGCATGTTTTCACCATCGGTGTAACCAAGCGTTTCCGCCACTGCCGCACTGGAAGTAGCGATCGCCTTGCTGCCGGCTTTTTCAAATACTTTTGCGCTTTGTGCATTCCAGACATTGCCTATCAGTAAAGGTTCTGCCTGCTGATGCAATTGCCTGAAGAGTGATATTTTATTACTCATGATCTTATTTTTATTGTTGATGATTTGAGCTGAATGAATCGCGGAACATCTTCCATCCCGCAGGTGTTTTTTTCCAGAGAACAAGAAATTTTCCGTCGTCGAAAAGGCGGCCGCCCGCATCAAAACTTTGCCAAAGGCCTTCTTCTGTTACAAATTCGATACCGTCTCCATATACGGCAGTAGTGGTGAATTTCCCGTTCCGCATACCGTATTCATCATAGGACTGCCGGAAAAACCGGGCCGCGTTTTCTTTGCCGCAAAGCTGTGCTGCTCCCGGGCCAAGGATACATGCGTCCGTTGCATAGCGATCGATAAAAAGGGAGGAATCATTTTTTACGTATGCTTCAAAATAGATCGCATTACTTTCTGCGATAGCTTTTTTTGCTTCTTCAAGATGATCTTTCGGTGGCTTGTCTTCTTTGTGCCGGCAAGCTGCCGCCACCGCCAGGAGAAGCAGGAATAATTTTTTCATTGACTGATTTTATTCCAAATCTCTATTCATGCCATTGAAAAGAATGTGATGTATATCACTATTTGGATCAGAGCCTGCTCAATGTTTCTCTTGATACGCCAAGATAAGCAGCCATCGTCTTTTTTGAAACACGTTGTTGTATGCCAGGATATTCTTCCATCAAAAGATCGAATCGCTTTTTTGCATCCGCTGTCAGGTAGGTGAGTAAACGCTTTTGTTGCTTTACAAAGCTATCGTTGGCTTTTCTGCGGAAGAAATGATTCATTGCAGGGATCTCCGCACAAAGTTTTTCACGGTCATGGAAGTTCAGGCAAAGTAATTCGCAGTTCTCATAAGCCATTATATCAAAGATGGCATTCTTCTGATGATAAAACGCATCCTGGTCTGTGATCCAGCAATTCTCTGTAGCGAATTGAATGATATGATCGCGGCCGTCTTCGTCAGTAAAGGATGAAACAAGCAATCCTGTTTTCACCCAGTAAGTATCCGGCACACGCGCAGCTGATCTGATCAGTACAGTATTCTTACCGATCTTTTTTTCAGTGAAGTAAGAAAGTATCAATTCAAACTCACTGCCAGTGATCGTTGTGTGTTTATCGAGGTGCGTTTTAAAAGGATGCTGTTTTTCCATTGTATAAATGATTGACCGGTTTTGATCGTATCGATCTTTGTTAATCAACCAACCCGTTCCGGGTATGCGTGGCACAATCAATGCAAGTATAACAATAATTCCGCGGCACTGCTATTTTTCGGGTATGCAGCTATGTTGAATTGTAGCTGGCTTACTACATCCTAATCATAAGCTGAACTATTTTCTTCGGCTCTTTTTCGTCGTTACTTTGTTCTTATAAACAGGTATCGATCCAATATCCTTAAAACCAAAAAATCCTTATCCGTCGAAAAACCAAAATTCTTTACAGTAGTTTCATATAGCAGCAAGTTGAGAAAATCCGTATCCTTGAAATCCAATCCAAATCCTTTTGAAACCGCTTCCAGCACTATGAAAAACCGACTACCAAACTGGAAGACATTCAGGCCCCGTTTCTAAACGGGGCTTTTTCGTTCTTATAAATCTCCTGTAATTCAGGATCTGGATGACATTTCTGTTGAGGTTCAGTTGACTTTCCTGCGTAAAGCATGGTTGAGCAATCGTATTAAGCTTAGGCAAAGCTGCCTGCTGTCCCGGTTTTAAAAAAATGATCGGCCTGTCGTCAGGAAAATATTTACCTGTTGCTTTATGAATGTCAGGCATTTTTTTAACTCATAAGACATTTACCAGGAATGCAGACCGTACTGGCATATTGATTGATAATATGGAGGAAGCCAAAAACCTTGCATCATGGAAACAAAGACACTCGTCCGGCATTTCATCAACGAACTGAAAAAGGAAGATACCGCTTCGCGGAAATGTCTTGAACGGATCCCGGATACACTTTACAAATATAAACCGCATGAGAAATCGATGGAATTCGGATATCTCGCATTACTGGTTGCTGAGATCCCGTTATGGATCACTTCAACTATCAGGGATTCTGTGATCGATTTTGCAACGTATAAACATTTTCAACTTAGTACGACCGACGCGCTGGTAGAGCACTACGATGAGAATCTGAAAACAGCGATCGCCACACTTGAACAGGCAACAGACGAGCAACTAAGCGGCGATTTTTCGTTGAAGAATAATGGACAATTACTGTACTCCGCACCAAAGATCGATAGCATTGCCGAAGATATTAATCACTGGGTGCACCACCGGGGACAATTAACCGTATATATGCGGCTGAATGATATAATGGTCCCTTCGATCTACGGGCCATCTGCCGATGACAGAAAGTTCTGATCTTTCTTGTTAAATAATTTCATTGGCCATTTCACAATGACTTTTTTATTTATCCTGGTATCAATTAAGTCACTGTAAACGGCAGTTCGTTGACGGGAATTCCCGGGCTTTCAGATGCTGGTTGAACTCGCACGCTGTGTGGCCATATGCTGTTCTTGTCGGATTTGTCCAATTTTTATGACTTCACGCATTTTATTTTCGTGCCGGAGTGAATAATCATCTCTTGTAAAACGAATAAAATGCGAATGACAACGATCCTTTTACTAATAGCCACAACGGCTACAGCGCTGATTGCGGGGCTTTTTTACGCTTATTCCTGTTCCGTCAATCCGGGGCTTGGCAGATTGGCTGATAAAAGCTATCTCGATGCAATGCAATCGATCAACCGGGCGATCCTCAACCCGTTATTTTTCGTTTCCTTTATTGGCGCTTTATTGTTGCTTCCTGCGGGAGCGGTGGTCATGTATGGCCAATCGCGGGAGTGCTTTGTATTATTGTTTGCGGCAGCGGCTGTGTATGTTATCGGATCGTTTGGCGTAACGATGTTTGGAAACGTTCCGCTCAACAATATGCTGGACCGGTTTGATCTGATAAATGCCGCCGCCTCAGATCTGGCCGCGATGCGTAATGATTTTGAAAAGCCATGGAACAGGCTTCATTCCGTCCGGACATTTTTTTCGGTAATCTCACTTTTATTGGTCATAACAGCCTGTATAAAATTCTGTGCGAAGCAGGCATAGCTGTTCTTGAAATGCCATCGGCAACAGAAGAAACCAGATAGGGATATTTTTGTAAACTTTTTATTCTCCGGTATAGAATTCGGTTTGTTTCTCCTGCAAAAAAACAACGAAAATGAGGGCCTAAAAAAGGACAAGGTGATTATCTTTATATTCAGCCAGGCTTCAAACAAAGGCGAGAGCTGTGCCGGCCGCAACTTATTGTAAACCTCGCTGGGAAAGTGGAAATCTTAAGGTAATCTATGAATAAAAACAGGATCTGCACCACTTGTGGTACTCAATACAATAATGTGACGCAGAACGAGTGCCCCATTTGCCTCGATGACCGGCAGTATGTGCCTGAATCAGGACAAAGCTGGACGAATCTCGAAGAGCTGTTGCAGAAGTACAGTGTGATCGTCAATGAACTGCATGACCGTCTTTATGAAATAAAATCAGCGCCTGTATTTGGTATCGGGCAGCGTGCGTTGCTGGTGATCTCTCCGCAGGGAAATGTTCTTTGGGATTGCATCGCGGTGCTTAATGAACCGCTGATAGAGTTCATCAAGTCCAAAGGTGGTGTTCAATGCATCGCTATTTCTCATCCGCATTATTATACAACGATGAATGAGTGGGCTGCAGTATTCAATTGCCCCATTCACCTGCATAAGGATGATGAACAATGGATCTTTAACAAAGGAGAACGGGTTTCCTGCTGGAGCGGAGATAAGAAGATGCTGTGGGATGGTATGAAAATCATCAATATCGGAGGACATTTTCCCGGCAGTTGTATGCTGCATGTGCCTTTTTTGTCGGAGGAAGGAGCGCTGCTTTGCGGTGATAGCTTTTATATATCGCCCAGTAAGCAACATGCATCAGTGATGTATAGTTATCCAAACAGGATCCCTTTGCCGTTATCAGAAATAACCCGCATCAGTGAACGGATGAAGGCCCTGCAATATGATACAGTCTATGGCTTCTACGACTTTCAAAACCTTATCGGAAATGGAAAGGAAGTGATCGAGGCTTCGCTTGAACGCTATCGTTGAATTTCGCATTTTCGCATGACGGAGGAAGATCATTTATGGCCCAAATCATATCAGGCGGCACATCATTACCGGCAATTGCCGTGTTTGCCGTACATACTGTATGAAGTGAAATGAACTTATTGTTCAATGATCCGTAAATTGCGTCTTACTATCATTCCATGGACGGACAATACAGAAAAGATATTTACCCCGGTCAGCCGGTCGCGATCATTCTAAAAAAAGATCAGCGATCAGGTAAACTCACTTACGGCATCGTAAAAGATCTGCTTACTTCGGCAGCGTTTCATTCCCGCGGTATTAAAGTAAGACTGGAAGACGGCCAGGTCGGCCGCGTTGCAGAAACCGATGTTGAAGACCCGGATGCAGAGGATTGATGGTCTTTTATTCGGGGAAAGATGCAGCCCGGTCGGAAAGACTGTATTGACGGTTTTTAGTTTGATCCTGAGGCGGCGTTCTCACATGGATACTATCCGGGCTTCACGGGAATTAAAAATGGCGTGGTAGTTGATGATTTTAGATCTGTGGAAATGGCAAGCCCGAGGGTGGTAGTAAATTAAATGCCTGTAAGCGGCCGCGCGTACATGAATTGATTGTTAAGAATGATAAACAGCGCTATATATCGTTAAAATAATTCTATCTTTTTTTTCTCGTAAGCAGTTAGTTTTGGTGGCCCGGCCTATTCTTAGGCCGGGCGTTTTATTTATTTTCCGGATCTTTTCGTAACCAAAAATCGATGCAGACCTGATGTTAAGTTTTGTATTTTTTCAGCATCAACAGGTTTGCCATCAAGCGAAGCTTTACTGATATCCGCCGGAAGTCTTACACTGGCAGAAGAATTTGCCGGAATACTTATTTCATAAATGATCTGATCTCCTTTCGTTTTCCAGCCCGAGCTGATCTTTCCAAAAGGACTGTCATGCGTTGCTTCAAAATTTTCTAGACCAGTTACAAAATTCGGTTGAAGTAACACGTTGCTGAATCCCGGGGCTGATTCATCTGGTTTGATTCCTCCAAGCCCCTTATAGAACCATGCGCCGATCTCGCCAAACATCATATGATTAAGTGAAATATCGCGAGGTGCATTTATGTCCCAGTTCTCATACAGGGTGGTGGCGCCATTTACGATCCACCAGCCCCATGATGGATAAGTATGCTGAACGGCAAGCTTGTAAGCGATCTCCGCCTGTCCGTTATCGCTCAGTGCATTCAGTATCGCTTTTGCGCCGAGTACACCAACATCAAGATGGAAACTGTCACTGATCACGCGGTCGGCCAGATTTGCCGCAATGCCTTTCCGGTCGCTTTCCGCAGCGATCTTCCAGTACAATGCCATACTCAATTCGGTTTGAGTGCCGCTTGCATAGATCAGTTTTTCTTTATTGAAATATTTATTATTCAGCGCGGTCTTTATTTTTTTCGCCAGTGCCGTATAATGTGCGTGATCTTCTTTTTTGCCGAATAACAATGCCGCTTTTGCAAGGATCTCTGCATCCACAAAGAAATAAATGGATGAGGTGAATTCAAGCGAAGAAGGAGAGCGGACCGGTACCCAGTCACCGCGCCCAAACGTTGTCAGTCCGGATGGACTGATCTGGTCGATATGATTTACATAAGCTTTGATATGATCATAATTATCGGCAAGCGCCTTCGCATCACCGTAGAAGAGGTAAAGATTCCAGGGAATGATCGCGATCGTACTTGTCCAGTCGGTACCATTTGCGTCGCCATAACCCCAGCCACCGGTTGGAATAATATCGGGAAGTACGCCATTGGGCTGTTGCTCGTCGCGATGATCGGCCATCCATTTTTCATAAACCGTAATTCCATCAAAATTGTACAATCCGCTTTCGATCGCGAAATGCCCGTCGCCGGTCCAGCCATTCTTTTCACGTTGAGGGCAATCGGTCGGATAACCAAAAAGATTGGAGAGATATGAATTGTTCGTTGCTTTCCAGATCTTATCCAGTAAAGGATTGGATGATTGGATCTTACCGGCAGCGTTCACATCACTATGCATGAAGTAAGCAGTAAGATCATTTTGCTGCAAACGAATCGGTTTACTGCTGAGCACTTCTATATATTGAAAACCTTTATAGTTGAATTTCGGCATGAATTCGATTTCATCACGGCCGTTGAGGATCACGATATCAGTCTGGAACGGATCCTTATCATCTTTTGGCCGGTGGTATACATCTATGTTTGAAAGATCCAGGTGGCCCATTTTTGATGGATCCTTTGGTTGAGCAGGTTTGCCATACAATCTTTCGCCATGCATAATGCGGACGATCGTGCCGCTATCACCCCGCAGTTTGATCTTTACCACTCCGGCGATATTTCTTCCGATATCAAACAGGTAATCCGTATCATTGAATTGCCTCATTGATACAGGATTGACCGGTTCAACATTTTTGATCGGCACCATTAACTGGCTGACGATATTTCCTGATGGTGCAGCGCGAAGACTGGAATTACTCCATTTGCTGTCGTCAAAGTCCGCGTTGCTCCAGCGCGGAATTTCCAGGCGGCTGTCATAATGTTCGCCGGTGTAAATGCTGTTGAAGATGATCGGACCGGTATGATTTTTCCAGGAGGCATCTGTGGAGATCGTTTCTGTGCTGCCATCTTCATAGGTCACGCGGATGTCCATGCAAAACGCTGGTCGTTGACGCCAGGGTGCACGGTCAAAGTTCCAGACGGCAATTGATTGGTGATTGTACCAGCCGTTACCAAGGATGATGCCGACTGCATTTTCACCGCTCTGCAATTGCGGCGTGATATCGTATGTCACGTAAAGGTTCCGCCTGTCAAATCTGGTGTATACCGGGTCAAGCCGGTGATCGCCGGTCTTTTCTCCATTTATATACAGTTCGTATAAACCGGCCGCGGCTATATAGGCTCTTGCCTGTTTGATCTTTTTCGGAAGGCTGATCTTTTTCCTGAAGTAAGGGGCAGGCAGTGTTTGAATATTGCCGCGATCACTGATCCAGCTTCCCTGCCAGTTAGATCTGCTCATCATACCGGTTTCAAACCAGCTGATGGGGGCGGAGCCGGTGGATTGAGCATTTCCGTCCCATGTTTTCACTTTCCAGTAATACCGGGTGAACGGTTCAAGTTTTTTACCTGAGTAGATAATAAGGTTTTTTGCGGACGCGATCTTTCCGGAAGTCCAGTAGATGTTCTTATCATTTGCCAGGCTTACTGAATCAGTGGAGAGCCATAACTGGTAGGCCGTTTGTTTTGCGCCGGGGCGCGTGTTTGCCGACTGCCACGCCAGTCGCGGCTGGTAGGTATCAACACCCATTGGCCTTGTAAGATGCTCGCATTGAAGAGCAGTGGATCCCTGCTGTGCGAAGATCGTTTGAGCAAGAAGCAGGCAGCTAAAAAAGGAAGGGAGGGCGTATCTCATTGTATTGATCACCGGTTATGAATATAAATTGATTCGTTTGGTTAAACCCGATAAATCTAGCATATAATTAATGATCCGCGAAGGAAAGAATACTATGCTCAACAGACCTATCGGATTCATACAATACATAAAATCAGGTTCCGGCTGACACTTTTTTTAGTGCTAAACCTGCTAAAATATGCCAGATGCTGTTATAATCCACTTTGTTTCATAATTTCATTGCAACCAAAGCTAGTCATAATGATCAAGTCTTTTTTCATGAGCCTCGCATTGTTCATGGTCCCGTTCGCATCACTGCTGGCACAGAAAAAGCCGGTCGATCTTCTGTCTCCCAACGGAGAGCTGAGAGTGTCCATCGAGTTGGGCGATAAAATATATTATACAGTGTCAGCCGGAAACAGAGAGTTACTTTCTAAGAATTATCTGGCGTTGCGTTTAAAAAATGAAACACTTGGGGAAAATCCAAAACTTGCTGCTGTTAAGAAAACAAAAGGCGGCAACCTGATCAAGCCTTATGTTTCGCTGAAATTTTCGTCCGTTAAAAACGACTACAACGGGCTGATACTGACCTTTAAGAACAGCTTCGCGGTGGAGTTCCGCGCTTTTGATGACGGCATCGCTTACCGCTTTATTACAAGCCTCAAAGATTCGATCGAGGTGATCAACGAAGAATACGGGATCAATTTTCCGAATGATTATTTGTTGCATCTTCAGCAGAACGGCAGTTTCAAAACCTCGTATGAGGAGATGTACACTCACCTGGAATCATCAGCCTGGAAACCCACCGATAAAATGGCCGATCTTCCTGCATTGATCGATACAAAAAATGAGTATAAAATCCTGATCAGCGAAGCGGATCTTTCAGATTATCCCGCCATGTTCCTGAAAAGCACCGGCTATAAAGGAATGACTGCAGTCTTTCCTCCTGTACCGCTTGAGTTCGGCCCTGATGGTGACCGCAGCCAGAAGATCCTGAAAACTGCGGATTATATCGCTGCAACTTCGGGGAGCCGTTCTTTTCCCTGGCGCTATTTCGTGATCACCAAAGACGACAAACAGATCCTGGAAAATACGATGACGTTGAAACTCTCATCACCCAGCCTGATCGCCGATCCTTCCTGGATCAAACCCGGCCAGGCAAGCTGGGAATGGTGGAACGATGCATCGCCTTATGGTCCCGATGTAAATTTCGTGGCAGGTTATAACCTCGATACCTATAAATATTATATCGACTTTGCCTCCAGGTACGGCATACGTTATATCGTAATGGATGAAGGCTGGGCAGAAACAACAACTGACCCTTATAAGCCGAATCCAAAAGTAGACGTGAAGGAGCTGATCCGTTATGGCAAAACAAAGAACGTTGATATCATTCTCTGGCTCACCTGGCTGACGGTGCACAATAATATGGGTTTATTCAAAACCTTCCAGGAATGGGGTATCAAAGGTGTGAAGATCGACTTCATGGACCGCAGTGATCAGTGGATGGTGAATTATTACGAGAATGTAATAAAAGAAGCAGCAAAATATCAGATCATCGTCGATTTCCACGGTGCGTTCAAACCGGCTGGTCTCGAATACAAATATCCCAACCTCTTGTCTTATGAAGGTGTGAGAGGATTGGAGCAGATGCAATATTGTCCTCCCGATAACAGCATTTATCTTCCTTTCATGCGCAACGCAGTCGGCCCGATGGATTTCACTCCCGGCGCCATGATCAATATGCAACCCGAAGTGTACAGATCAGAACGCCCCAATTCCGCAGGCATGGGAACAAGAACTGCCCAGCTGGCGATGTATGTCTTATTTGAAAGCGGCATTCAAATGCTGGCCGATAACCCGACACTTTACTACCGCAATCCGGATTGTACGGCTTTCATCGCCAGCGTGCCTACCACCTGGGATGAAACCAGGGCGCTCGCTGCCACCGTCGGTGAAGTAGCAGTCGTTGCAAAACGGAAAGGCAGTAAATGGTTCATCGGAGGCATCACCAACAGTAAACAACCTGACCGCTCCATCTCTTTAAATTTCGATTTCCTCGAACAGGGGAAGACCTATACAATGACCTATTTCGAAGACGGCATCAATGCCGGCCGCCAGGCAATGGATTACCGAAAGAAAACCATGCAGGTGAAGGCAGGGGATAAGGTGGAGATAAAGATGGTGAGGAATGGGGGATGGGCTGCTTCGCTTGAATAGTTAATCTCCGCAATGAGATCGATGTTGGATGTTCGATGGTCGATGTTCGGCTTTCGATTGATACTATCAGATAAAAAGAAACCTTCTTTAAACGGAAGGTTTCTTTTTTTATCAGATATCCCCGAAGGATGTCGACCATCGACCATCGGACATCTAACATCGTCTCTCCTCAGATCAACTTCAACCTCTCCTCCTCCAAATCTATCTGATACAACTGCTGCCGGATAATATCCTCATTGACCTTTGGGTCTTTGTTTAATTCTGTGAGATAAGCGCGTTGCACTTCCAGCATTTCAATGAAAATGACTTTTGTTTTGTCGTTCATCCAGCTGTCGTCTGTTGCTTTTGACCGTTCTTCCCAATGCTTCAGCAGTTTTTCCATGCCGGCATGACCATTGGGTTCGTTGTCATATTTTTTCCGGAGGAACTGATAAACGTGTTCTTTCAATCCACGCTTCATTTTTTGCCTCATTTCTTCTTCCGATTCGGTTTCCGCCATCATGTTGAACAGGCCGCTGCGGCGGATAATATAGGGAAGTGTTAAGCCCTGGACAAGCAAGGTCAGCAATATGACTACAAACGTGATGAAGAGGATCAGGTTCCTGTAGGGAAAATCCGTGCCGTCATCCAGTGTGACAGGAATGGCGAGAGCAGCGGCCAGTGATACCACGCCACGCATGCCAGTCCAGCCGAGAAGCATGGGCATCAGCCAGCGTCTTCTGTTGGAAGTGGAGCGCGGAGCAACATTTGGCCGGAAGATCAGTGTTGCGATCAATGCAGCATATGAACTGATCATTCTTGCTACGATCAGTACTACTGTGACCAGCACACCATATTCAATGGCAGTGCGCAGCGCAATTCCTTTGGACCTTAACCCGTCCACGATCTCCGGAAGTTCAAGGCCGATGATCAGGAATACAATGCCGTTCAATATAAAAACAAAACTTTCCCAAACGCTATAACCCTTGATCCTGCTGGCACTGTTCAGAAAGATCAATCGTTTGGACGACATCAGCAGACCGCCCGATACAACCGCAAGCACACCTGAGCTGTGCAGTTGTTCCGCTGCCCAATACATAAAATATGGTTCGATCAATGTGAGCGCGATATCAGATGGTGCATCTGTGGGCAAACGTTTTTGCACCTGCACAAAGATCCATCCAAGTGCCAGCCCGATGCCAACACCGCCGAGTACCATCCACAAAAAATTTACTGCCGCCTCCTGCCAGATGAACTGGCCGGTACCGACAGCCACCAATGCAAAACGGAAGATGATCAGTGATGAGGCATCGTTCAACAGGCTTTCTCCCTCCAGGATGGCTGTGGTGGATTTTGGGATCTTTACAAATTTTGTAATGGCACCCGTGCTTACCGCATCAGGCGGCGATACAATACCGCCTAATAGAAAGCCAAGCGCAAGTGTAAAGCCAGGAATAAAATAATTGGCGAAGACCGCCACTGACAAAGCGGTAAAGAATACAACCAGGAATGCAAAACTTCCGATGATCCGGTACCATTTTTTCATTTCCTTAAATGATACCGACCAGGCCGCTTCAAAAAGCAAAGGCGGAAGAAAGATAAAGAAGATCAGGTCAGGATTGATCTTTACTACGGGCAAACCCGGGATAAAGCTCACCAGCAGACCTGCTACCACCAACAGGATCGGGTAAGCGATCCGCAATTTGGCGGCCCACATCTCCAGCAATACAATGGCCGCGATCATCGCCAGCAAAAAAGGTAAAATACTGTGCATTAAACGGGTAGTTTGGTGTAGTCGTTGGACCGTGAAAATTTACGACAAAAGATACAATGATCGTGTTTATGATAAAGGAAAGTTGGCGGCTCTTTGTCCATTTACCGCGGTCTGCCGCGGAAGTAGATTGACAGGTTAATAAATAGTGAACGGTGATAAATCTTTAATTGATGGTGCATGTCAGTAAGGTAAACCTATCGTTCATCAGGTTTGTGGTCTGCTTCGATGCTGAACCCCTTATTTTTGGAAAATGGAAGACTTGCTGTATAATCCCGTTTACAATGCCTTGTTGTATCACGATGCACATCTTGGTTCATCCGCTGGTGAGGTGAGATTTTTTGACGAAGCTATATCTCCTTTTGCCGGGTTTCCCACCGGTTACGCAAAAGGATTTACTGATCTTCATAAAGTATTACCTGCCGGCCGAAAGATCTTGTATGCAAAGCCTGATCCGATAGAACAGCCGGAAGGCTGGCAAATAATAGCTTCGATCGAAGGCCTTCAGTTTATTTTTAATGAAAAGAATCGATTGCAGGAACCTGCCATTATTCCTGCTCTATTGAATAACGATCATGTTCAGGAAATGATACAACTTGCGCAGCTGACCAAACCGGGCCCGTTTGGGCCGCGGACAATCGAGTTCGGGTACTACTATGGCATTTTTGAAAACGGGCAGCTGGCGGCCATGACCGGTCAGCGGCTTCATGCAGGAAACTTTAGTGAGCTTAGTGCGGTCTGCACACATCCCGATCATCTGGGGAAGGGTTTTGCTGCTGCGTTGTTAACGCAGCAGGTAAAACTTATTCAATCGCAAGGCCGGAAAGCTTTTTTGCATGTACGGGCGGATAATGAACGGGCGATTGCTTTATACAAGCGGATTGGATTTGAAGTGAGCAGGCCGATGTTTTTTTATTTTATGAAACGGGTTGATCTTTTATAAAGTTTAAGTATGGCATGAGTAGCATAATTCAAAAGTGCTGGTGTTGAATGACACTCAATCAAATGCCCGATATTAAACAGGAAATATTCTGTGATGAATATGTAGAACCGTACCATCCTTATAGATAGGTTTTTAATAGAGACCAAAACAGCATTGCGATCAGCGAAATCCATCAACCTCTACTGAGTTATTGTGAGAAAATCACCAGTTGAACTAGGACTGTTGGCAATGCTACCTGCATCATTGCTTTGCATGCTAAGGCTTATGGAACCGAAAATAAAAAAGCTCCACACAAGGGAGCTTTGGAATAATTTAATATTTCAGTTTGGCCGGATCTCTTTTCATATTCCAAAATAGCAAAACATCTATACGCTTTTTCTAGAACGATATTGATAGATCAGCTGAGTGTGTTTATCAAGTATGCCGATATGTACATTCTTTCTTTTTACGGATGGGCGGCACATTTCGGGATATTGTCTGAGCATTCTTATCAACTCAAAGGTTCTCCCTACAAATTTTTCAACCTCTTTATCTGACCATTCCCGTTGCAGGTATTTAATAATTTGATCGAATGTTGATTTTGCACTTTCCGTCCAGAACACCTCGATCACTTCTTCTGCCATTTCTTATATTTTTTCAATATTTCCTCATGACCCGTAATCTTGCCTGTCTTAACTTCGGTAAGAGATTGATCTATTGCCTGCTGTTGTTCCTGACTTATTTCGGACCACCAGTCTCTCTGCTCTTCCATAAAGGTTTTTACCACGGTGAGCACAGTTTTTTTCTGTTTCACATTTAGTTGAGGCAAATAGCTCACAATCTCCTGATCTAATGACTTTGCTGCATCCATAAATTGTGCGTTTTCTACAAATTTAACTTTTAAAAGCGATTCTTAGAAGCTGATTATTCTGACTAAGTTGCTTAATGGATAGTTGCAGACTATTCAACCGGAGCGAGTTAGTGCTTTGAACCTCAATATTTTTAATACTTCATCTTACTTTGAGGCCAATTAACCCAGGTCCTCTTAACAAAGCAAATCCCGCCTTCTAAACAAAGCCTCCCGCTCCCTTCCATTCTACTTTTGTTTCAACAAAACAAACAAAGAATGAAACAGAACAACTACAACGGAGCATTGCAACAGCCCCTCAACACTGGTTTCAGTGCGAAATCAACAGCAAATGATGTTATAAAAGGCATAGATCTTACAGGAAAAGTTGCTATCGTGACAGGCGGAAATACCGGTATCGGGCTGGAAACAACCAGGGTTCTTGCCGCCGCAGGTGCAACGGTGATCGTTCCCGCAAGGGACGTGGAAAAAGCAAAGAGAAATCTGCAAGGGATCTCAAACGTGGAAATTGAATCAATGGATTTGATCGATCCCGCATCTGTGGATGAGTTCGCTTCCAGATTCCTTGCGTCAGGACGTCCGCTGCATTTACTCATCAATAATGCCGGCATCATGTGGGTGCCTCTGCGCCGCGATGCACGCGGAATAGAATCTCAGCTGGCTATAAATTACCTCGCCGTCTTTCAGCTTACTGCCAGGTTATGGCCCGCGTTGAAGAGTGCTGATGGGGCAAGGGTGGTGAATGTTTCCTCGCACGGCTATCAGTTCGCCCCGTTCGATTTTGATGATCCGAATTTCCTGCACCGTGAATATGAGACACTGCAGGGATATGGTCAATCGAAGACCGCCGTAAACCTTTTTTCACTCGAACTGGATGTTCGCGGAAGATCATCCAACGTACGTGCATACTCGCTGCACCCCGGCTCTATCGGTGGCACTGAATTAGGCAGGGAGGCACCGCTTGACCTGTTCATCAAACTGGGTTATTGTGATGAAGCCGGCAATATCCTTCCTGAGGTCGCCGCGTCTTTAAAAACTATCCCACAGGGAGCAGCAACCACCGTCTGGTGTGCAACAAGTCCGCAGCTGAACGGGATCGGTGGAGTGTATTGCAGCGACTGTGATATAACCAGCATGGCCTCCGATGCGCAAATGTCGGAGGGTGTAAAAGCTTACTCGGTAGATGAAACAAATGCAAAAAGACTATGGGAGTTGAGCGAAAAAATGACCGGTATGACTTTTAATATCAACTGATCGGTAAAACCACAAACAATGTATAATCTCAAAGATAAAGTCGCTGTTATCACAGGTGGTAACAGCGGCATCGGATACGCAGCTGCAAAAAAACTAAAAGAAGCAGGCGCTACAGTGATCATCACGGGAAGAAGAAAAGAAGCGGTGGACAAAGCCGCTTCAGAACTGCAGGTGACGGGTCTGATCGCCGATCAATCCCGCCTGTCTGACATTGAAGATCTTGTTTCAGCGGTAGCCATCAGGTTTGGCAAAGTGGATGTATTGCTGATCAATGCGGGCATTACCAGGTTTGGAACTATTGAAGCAATGCAGGAAACGGTGTTTGATGAGGTGATGAACGTGAATTTCAAAGGTGCTTATTTTACGCTGAGCAAGTTCGTTCCGGCCCTGAATGACCGGGCTTCGGTGATCATCCTTTCCTCTACATCCGCTACTATCTCGCCGCAAAGTGCATCGGTATACGCCGCAAGCAAGGCTGCCGTCAATGCCATGGTAAAGATAGCAGCGCTCGAACTGGCTCACCGCCAGATCCGCGTTAACACGATCAGCCCGGGCCCGATCGCCACGGAGATCATGCACAAGATCGGCCTCGATGATAAACTGGAAGCACAACTGGTGAACAGCATCCCGCTCTCCCGTTTAGGCAGGCCGGAAGAAGTGGCGGAAATGGTGGTATTCCTTTCAGACGACGGAGCCGGATTTATCACCGGGGCCAATTTTCTTGTCGACGGCGGCCAATCGATTTGAAACCTATCCTTCAAAATCTATGATACTTTCTATTTTTGTATTTATATATTCCTTTTTAAGAAACATCAAAAAACGGATCATGGAATATAAAGCCAAGTATATAACGGAAGATATAAAGCTGTCCAGCTATGATGACAGCTTTTTCAAATCAGACATCATGTTTGAACACCATATGCTGATATGGTTCATTTCCGGCGAAACAAAGATCATACAGGCAGACGCAACTTATCTCTTCAAAAAAGGCGACATCTTTCTGATCCCCAGAAATCAACTGGCAACGATCATTAATTACCCCAAAGACGGGCAGCCCCATAAGACCGTAGTGATGCATTTGTCAGTGGAGCGGCTCAGGGAATTCTATATAAAACGCAATGTAAAACCGGGTGCAATGAAAGCGTCGAAGATCTATAGCTTCAACAATCACCCTTTACTGGAGAGTTGCCTTGCTTCACTGATCCCGTATTTCGATATGAAAGATATTCCTGCTGATATTGCTTCTCTTAAGATCACAGAAGCGATCAGCATTCTCCGGACCCTGGATAAAGAGATCGATACGGTCCTGGCAAATTTTGAAGAACCCGGTAAGATCGATCTTGTCGATTACATGGAGAAGAATTTTATGTTCAATCTCCCGATGGAAAAATTCGGCTACCTTACGGGAAGAAGTCTGACCACCTTCAAGCGCGATTTTAAAAAAGCATTCAGTACAACACCACAACGCTGGCTTACGAAGAAAAGACTGGAGCTTGCGCATTATCAGTTTGTAGAGAAGAAAAAGAAACCGATCGATGTTTGCTACGAAACAGGGTTCGAAAACCTGTCTCATTTTTCTTTCGCATTCAAGAAACAATTTGGTTATGCGCCCACCGAATTGCTGGCTCAATTAAACCGATAATCAAAAATAAAACGACATGCCCTGGGATCCCGATAAATACAATCAGTTCAAAAATATCCGTTACAAGCCATTTTTTGATCTTGCTGACCTGATCACTCCCGGCGGCCTTGAAAACTGTGTGGATATAGGATGCGGTACCGGCGAGCAAACAAAGATCCTTTCGGAAAGATTTCCCGATGCCAGCTTTCTTGGCATCGATCCTTCACCTGAAATGCTGGCAAAAAGCCGGGAATTCGAAAGCAGCAACCTGCGTTTTGAACAGGCAACTGTAGAGGATTTTATTTCTTCCCGTAAAGCCCAGCGCTGGGATCTTATTTTCAGTAATGCTGCCCTTCAGTGGTCAAATGATCATGAAAAATTGTTTCCGCAATTGATCGGCTTATTGAGTGATGAAGGTCAACTTGCTATTCAGATGCCGGTGCAGAAAGAAAACGTGCTGAACAGACTATTGACAGATCTTGCAGGCGAAAGGCCTTTTGTTGATTATCTCAAAGGCTGGAAACGGGAATCTCCTTTATTAAGTATCGATCAGTATGCACAGATCATGTTTGAACATGGCCTGAGTGATATCCAGCTCATTCAGAAAGTGTATCCGATCATTGCCGACAGCGAAGAAAAGCTGTTTGACTTTATCTCGGGTTCTGCGCTGATACCCTATCTGGAAAGAATGAAAGAGGAGGAAGAGGAGGAGTTTATTGAGGCGTATAAAAGCAGGATCAGGGATGCGTTCAGGAATTTTCCTGCAATCTATGCGTTCAAGCGATTGCTGTTGTATGGAAAAAAATAGTGCAGATAACTATCAATTGGAGATGAACGGTATTCTTTTCAGCTAAGAACAGTTTGATGACCAGCGCGCGTTTCCCCTTACTTTTGTCAAAATCCCTTGCATGAAGAACGATGAATTCCGCCGGTTGCTTGAATCCGTGACATTGCACTGGCAGCAATCTGCAAAAGCGTATGCGGATTACATGAACAATGGAAAAGTATTTCGTTTTGCCGAGGTACTGAAGCTGCATAACACGGCGGTCAGAAAACTGCTCTCAGAAAACATGGCCGTCATACCGCCGGCATTCAGAAAAGATGCGGAGGCGATCATTGAGCATTACACTGTTTGGTCCGGTAAATGGGACGAGTTGAAAAATAAACTGGATCCGGGTCCCGATGTCGAATTCGTTTTCGAAAATGATCATCGCTTTCCGAGGGTGGAGGCGCAACGGTTGGAAGCGGTTTTAAGGGAATGGTCTTAGCTTTTTTGCGATATTCCGGGGTCAGATATCTCCTTAACGGCACAATGATTTTCGACCCACCCATGCCCGGTCGCCTATCGCCAGTTAGTTGATACCGATAACGCACTTTTTTAAAGTATGTTCCTGGTTTTATGTTGCTCCGTATTACCTTTTAGTTTTTCGTTGGTCATTTTCCATCCAGCTCTATCAGAAAAGGACAAGTATCTTTATTTTTCTTGTTTCTTTTTTCAGGCTCAGGCCCAGTTCTTCAACAGACCTGATCACATTTTCCATTGTTCTCATGTCCATATTTGTATTGATATCGAATTTCCCCTGTAAGCCTGTTTCATTTACCACCGGCAGATCCAGTTCATTACTCAGGTAAGCGTTCGCAAAATGATCCAATGTAACCCCTGAGCCGTTGAATCCACGGCCGCTAAAGCTATAAGTAAAAGCGGCATCGCTTTGTTTTAACGAAAAAGATTTACTGGTCATTACATAGACAGGCATCTCTTTGTATTCGATCCTGGCTTTAACGGGTAAAACGCTATTTAAGCGTTGCTGGAAAATTGAATATAAACTATCAGACTGATCAGGGGGAACGAGAAGATCTATACAGTATTTGACTGATTTATCCTGATAATTATTGATTGCTTTTTCATTCGCTTCATAAATGACCTGTTTTTGAGAAGTGATGCCGTAGGCAGATTTATAAAGCGTGGTCATGCCTGTGTTCATATAGGATATCCGTCGGCCGGCAAAAAAACTTTTCCCTCCATAAATCCTGCCGCCCTGCTCGTGGCCGTTCATGTAGCCCCGTACGGAGAAACTAAATGACATGGTAGTGTCCACTCCAAACACGTCTCCGTTCACCTGCGCTGGCGGCTCATTTACTATTGCTGTAGACTTTATCTCTTTACCATGGTACAGCGCATCCAGCATCTGCTGATCAATCGAACTTGTTTTCACCACGGCTATAATTTTCCTTTCCCTGTCTATTAATGCACTATAGCCGACTGAGGAAAGGTTGAATAACTGGTATAAGAACGAAGTGGTATCGCTCCCCAGCCAAACGGTGGTCGGCCGTTTTTTCAGGTAATTTTTTAACCGGGTGACAGGTTCATCGGAAATTGCTATGACCTGTAATTGATCACTGTTCTTTTTTTGCAATTTAGATAACTCTTCCATTTCAGGAATACAGGGGGCACACCAACTGCCCCAAAAATTTATGATATAAAACTTATGTTCACCTTCGGTGAGCAAATTCATACTTTTTACAGGCGCGTTAAGAAGAGTCGTGACGTTCAGGGGCGGTAAAATATCTCCCGCTTTCAGCGTAAAGCCCTGTGCCGACAAATACCTGGAAAACAATACTGCAAGAACAAAAAGACCCCGTTTCATAGTTTCATTATTGATGAGCCGTAAAACTCCTGATTTTGGTTGTTGTAGATGGTTATCATCCGGTTATACTATGTTATACTATGTTAAATAAAATGAGTCCAGACCTTTAATCGCTAATTTTAATTATGCGCAGGAAATTTGCAATCTATATTATCTATTGTGTGGCGGCAATGATCGGCTTGCTGATTCTGCAGGCATTCTGGATCAGCAAATATTACCGGATCACCTATAATGATTTCAGGCAACAAGCCACATCATCTTTCGAATCGGCCGTAAGAAAAGAGTTTGCCCAGCGTAGTGATTCTATTGAAATTGTTATTGCCCAAAAACTGGCCGATACTTCCAGCTTTATCCTTTCCATGAAACCGGACACAGTACTGAACAAGTTAACTTATACAATAACTTCCCGAACAGATTCCGGCGATCATTTTAGCGCTACCCTTAACAAATTTCCGGCAGAAGCTCTGATGGGTGACCAGGGGATGCTACGCCATCAGCTTGCAAGTATCATTGCTCACAATCTACGGAATGACGACCTCGAAAACCATGTCATCTACTATCGTACACAGGAACTTGGCCGGTTTATATTGAAAGCCACTACAGCGCAGCAGTTTGATACAATGCGGTTACGGCCAGTGTTAGACAATATCCTTCGTGAGCAAAACATCCATGTCCCTTATGTATTTCTGACTGCTTCTAAGGCTGCTGATATATTGCCTGTTCATGCAGAACTAAGAAGAAAATTTCCGGTTACAACCCGCTCATTACCTACCTACCGGTCAAGTCCGGGTCAGCAGTATATCTGTGCGTCTTTTGAAGACCCGAAACTTTATATATTATCAGCCATGTGGCTGATCCTGCTTTCTTCAGGAATACTGGTTTGTGCAATCGGCTGTTGCCTTTATATTCTCTTAAAGAGATTGCATCAGGAGAAGAAATTATTGCTGATCAAAAATGATTTTATCAGTAACATTACCCATGAATTTAAAACGCCGATCTCAACTGCACTACTCGCGGTTGAAGCCCTTGCAGATCCGGCTATATTGGACAATAAGCCAAAGGTTACCCGTTATGTCCAACATGCAAAAAAAGAACTACAGCAGATTAGTTCGCTGACAAATAAAATCCTGCATATCTCATTATATGAAAACAGCAATAGTCTCTTAAAAAAAGAAAGGATCAAAGTCGCAGACCAGATCAGGGAGATTATAGATATCAAAGCATTGACCGGTAAAAAGGTGTCTTTTCAATTGTCATCTGATACGGATGTAATATATCTGACAGCTGATAAAGCACAGTTTGCTCATGCGTTATCGAACGTTATAGACAACTCGGTCAAGTATGGCGGCGGGGAAGTCTGTATCAGGATCAATTGTGCTATCGAAAATCGATATTTTGTCACGAGTATCCGGGATAACGGACCTGGCATAGCCGCCGGGGACATTCCGTTTGTGTTTGATAAATTTTTCAGGTCGAATAAAGGCAATCAATCAACGGTCGAAGGTTTTGGGCTCGGTCTATATTATGTAAAACAGATCATGGAATTGCATGGGGGCTGGTGCAAAATTGAGATTAATCAGGGTACTACTATTAAACTTGGATGGCCGCTATGAAGAGTATTTTTTTTCTGGAGGATGAAACCGTTCTGGCAGAAATTGTTCAGGAGTCACTCATCATGCAGGGATTTTGTGTGTATCACTTTACCACTATCAGCGAAGCGTTGAAGAAATATGTTGTGACCAGCCCGGATATCTTTATACTGGATGTAAAACTGCCGGATGGCGATGGATTTTCCTTCCTGAAAAAAATTCGCCATGCTGGCTGTTTGTCCCCGGCTATTTTTCTTACCTCCCGTTCACTGCCTTCTGATGTCGTATTGGGGTTCGAGAGCGGAGCAAATGACTACCTGAAGAAGCCTTTCAGTATGGAAGAGCTGCATATCCGCATAAAATCACTACTTGGCCTTGTAAATAATGAGGCGACACTTAAAAAGTCTTCCAAACAGATTATTCAGATAGGAGAATACGAGTTCTATTATCCGCAGGGTCTTCTTGTGTATCAGGGTAGTCCGAAGCAACTTACATTCCGGGAAGCAGAGATACTTTATACCCTGGTTTGCCGGTCAGGGCAGTTACTTACACGCCAGGAATTACTGTTGAAACACTGGGGAAAGGACGATTATTTTACCGGAAGGAGTTTGGATGTTTTTATTACCAAATTACGGAAATACCTGGGCAACGATCCCGCTGTTGCGGTATTGAACTTCCGGGGGAAAGGCTATAAGTTAATGCAATAGATTATTCAGGGAAATATGCCTCTGTTATTACAGGTTATTCCGAGGCAATTAAAGGAAAAATAAAAGCCGCACATTCCTCAAAGATCAGAAAGTGCGGCAAGGTAGCCCCGACAGGAATCGAACCTGTATCTGGAGCTTCGGAAACTCTTATACTATCCATTGTACTACAGGGCCATCATTACCGCCCGTAAAGCCCAGAAAATCAACTTGCTCCAGTCTGGGCGTACGGTAATGGCCTGCGAAATTAAGGCAAAAAAAGCTCTTGCAGTAATTTATGTCAAACCCGGAGCATTATTGGGGCCTTATTCCGACCGTAGACTCTTCACCGGGTTCATTACCGCCACTTTGATGGCCTGGAAACTGACGGTGAATAAAGCGATCGCAATTGCCGCCAGCCCGCCGAAGACAAACACCCACCCGCTGATGGAAATACGATAGGCAAAGTCCTGGAGCCAGCGCTGCATGAAATAAAATGAAAGCGGCGTCGCCAGTATGATAGCTACGAACACAATACGGAGGAAATCTTTCGAAAGCATTGTTACAATACCGCTGATATTTGCGCCAAGCACTTTGCGGATCCCGATCTCCCGGGTGCGTTGTTCTGCCGTGAAAGCGGATAGACCGAATAAGCCAAGACAGGAAATGATCAATGCCAGCGCCGCAAAAACCTTTGAAAGATTTTCGATCAGCGTTTCACTTTTGAAGATCCTGGCAAACTGATCATCTACAAAATGATATTCTACCGGGTAGGCCGGGTTATTCTTTTTAACGATGTCACTCGTGCTTGCGAGCGCGGCCTTCAGATCCGTAGAAGGTTTATAACTCACATATAAGAATTCTGCGTTGTCCGGATTCGGAAAGAAGATCACAGGGTCTGGTTTGCCGTACATATCGCCATATACATAATCTTTGATGACCCCGGATACAGTATACGCATTATCACCTGAACGGATGATCTTCCCGATGGCTGAACCACTTCCCAGCAAATGCGCCAGTGTTTCCGTGATGATGATCTTTCCACTATCTGCCTTTATATCCTGTTGAAATTTTCGGCCTTCCTTCAGCTGCATGCCCATCGTTTCAAAATAATCCGGTGTAATGCTGCGCATGGAGATCAGGATCGAGCTGGATGGATCTTTGCCTTCCCAGCTGAAATTGGAGCTGTTGTTAGAAGTATAAAGAGGCTGACTGCTGCAGGCGGCCACATTCATCACCTGTCCGGAAGCAAGCAACTCCTGGCGGATCACACCAAAGTGTGCACGCATTTCACCGGTCATTGGTAATTCAAGTAACCGGGTTTTGTTATAACCAAGATCACGGTTCTTGATGTGCTGTACCTGTTGATATACCAGGATCGTACAAATGATCAGTGCAATAGAGATTGTAAACTGAAAGCCGACAAGCGATTTGCGTACGATCGACGCGCCGCCTGTTTTTAATTTCAGTCCCTTGAAAACATAGATAGGATTGAAGGACGAAAGATAAAGTGCAGGGTAACTGCCCGCCACCAATCCGCAGAATATTGCAAGGCTGAACGCTGCCAGCCAGTGCATCGGCTGATCAAGCCCTAATGAGATCTGTGTATCGAGCATCGCATTAAAAGATGGCAATGCGATCTGTATAAGGATCACGCCGAACACCACAGAAATAAATGCCATCAGCATCGCTTCACCCATGAATTGCGTGACCAGCGAATTCTTACCAGCTCCCAATACTTTTCGCACGCCCACTTCTTTAGAGCGTTTTGCGCTTCGCGCTGTTGCCAGGTTCATGAAGTTGATACAGGCGATGATCAGAATGATCCAGGCAATGATGCCGAACAACCGTACAAATTCAATTCTTCCTCCACTTTGCTTACCCGATACAAAATTGTTCCGCAAATGCCAGTCTTTCATTCCGAGCATCACCGGTTGTGTGGAGATGTTTTCATCTTTGCTGTGTATAAAGCCTGCGATCACTTTGTTCATGTCCGCTACCGTTTTATTCGGAGCGAGCTGAACGTATGTCTGCGGACCATTCGCACCAGTATTTCAGCCAGTCATTCTTTGCCGCAAAAATATCCCAGGGAGAAAGCCAGTCGAACTGCAGCGTGGAATTGGATGGCAGTGTTTCAAACACGCCTGAAACAGTAAACTCCTGGTCATTATTAACGCGTATCGTTTTGCCGGTAACATTGGTGGTTTGATCGAAGAACTGCTTCGCCATCCGTTCAGAGATCACCACAGAATGTATATTCCGGAAAGCATCTTTGCTGTTGCCTTCTTTGAATGTTGGCGTGAACATGGAAAAGAAATTACTGTCCACATACATTCCTGTCTCATAGATCGCTTTTTCACCCACCGTAAAAAGCGGTTTGTCTCCTGCAGACCGGCTTGCATTGGCAATACCCGGAACTTCACTGATCAGTGCAGGTCCAAGCTTGCCCGGCGTTGAGCGGAATGTCCGTGTGACGCCATCATAAGTCTGGTTGGTGAAGACTTGTGCAAGCTGATCATGGTTTTGATACTGTTTATCATAACCAAGCTCATCTTCCACCCACAAAAAGATCAGCCCAGCGCAGGCCACGCCAATGGCAAGACCAAAGAAATTGAGCAGGCTGTAAGTTTTGCCTTTACGGATGCTTCTGAACGCGGTCAGGAAATAGTTTTTAAACATAAAGCAGTATTATTCGCATGATCAACAGCAATTATGCCGTTTCAATGCTTGTTATAAATCAGGATATTAGTAGCTTATCCGGCATGCATCTGTCCGGTTTTGATACAATAACTGTTCGCAACTGTACGGGAAAATGTCTATCTTTTGTTCCCAACACTGCCTATGTATAAATTTCTGCTGTTACTGTTCCTGCCGGCTTATTCAATTGCTCAGCCCGGTGCTGTTACTGCTATTGGCAAACAGGTTTCTTTGCAAAGATTAAAGACAAATCTTTACCATATCGCCAGTGAGACAATGGAAGGGAGAATGTTTGGCTCCCGCGGGGATACGCTTGTTTCGGAATTTGTTGCCGCCTGCTTCAAGGCAAACGATGTATTGGCGCCCTACCAGGATCATGGTTATTTTCAGGAAGTGACTGCCGTCAGGAACCGCCAGATCACACGTCTTACGATCGGGGAGAAAACTTCGGTATTATATGATGACTGGTCTTTGTATCCTGCCATGCGGCTGGATCTGAAAAATGTTCCTGTGCTTGCAGTGAAATTTGCATCGTCAGACGAGTTGCTGAAGGAAATGCATGAACTGGATGTGAGCGGGAAACTGCTGCTGTTGAACGGAAAGATCATGCTCAGGCTTTTTGATACGGATCGCATCGATAGTGTTGAACATACCTTGCAGCGTAAAGGCTGCCTCGGCATTTTATGGAGCGGGCCTTCGGTAAGCAAACAACTGCAATCGATGAACGAATATGCCCGTGTTGATCTGTACGATAACAGCTTCAGGAAATTCAGGGAGATGACTGGCTTTCCTGAGATTGCCATCACCCGTGACAGGTTGAATGAATTGCTCGCAAAAGATAATTTAACTGCGGACGATCAGTCTGCATTACCGGATGATGGCCACACTTATCCGTTTGTATTGAAACAAACAGTATCTGTGTTCTGTGAGTTCAGAAAAGAAACCGTGACCGCGCCCAATGTGATCGGTGTGATCCCCGGAACGGATACGTCCTTATCCTGTATTGTAGTTACCGCGCATCATGATCATGATGGTGTTGATGGAAATAAGATCTACTATGGTGCAGTTGATAACGGAAGTGGTACTGCTGTGATCATGGAACTGGCTACCCTGATGAATAAAGCAGCCAAAAAAGGGCTGCGGCCAAAACGCACGATCGTACTGGCTTCCGTTACGGGTGAGGAGCGGGGCCTGCTCGGATCATCGTGGTATGTTGACCATCCGTTGATCCCGCTCTCGAAAACCCATGCGGTGTTGAATGTTGATATGCTTGGCAGGGTTGATACATTTTACAGCGGACGAAAACCCGATAGCAATTATGTGTACCTGGTCATCAAAGATTCGCTCAATCGTGGATTGCGCAACAGTTTATACCAGGCCAATAAGCAGGTAAAACTTAAGCTGGATACATATTATGAAGACCCAAAATTTTCCGCCCGCCGGGTGGGAGGTTCGGATCAGTATCCATTCTACCTGAAAGGTATCCCCTTTGTAAGGCTTGATTGCGGTTTTTGTATCGATTATCATAAAACAACAGATACACCTGACAGGATCAATTATCCACTGCTAACAAGGCAAACCCAGCTGGTTTTTTATACGCTTTGGAATATGGCCGATAAATGACGATCGGGTAATCCATCATTATGTAAAAACTACGAGGAGCCAGTATCTTTACACAATGCCGCGGAAGAAACCACATATTCCTCAACACCGGATGGACAGTCATTCTCCACATGGCCTGATGATCCGTTATACAAAGGACGCGCAGTTTGATCCTCCGCATGAAGTGCGTATCCCGCACCGGGATGATCATTATGCATTCATCTACCAGCAATCTGGCAATAATCAACTGATTGTTGATTTTAAAAAGATAAAAGCGCGTGGCAGGATGATTTTTTGTTTATTGCCGGGGCAGGTTCACCAGGTTGCCAACCTGAATGATATAGATGCGTGGTTTATTGCGATTGCAACTGAGCTAGTCCCGGCGCATGTGCGTGCATTCTTCGACCAATTACTGGCACCTCTTCAACCTGCTTCCGTGAATGATGAATGGGCGGTGAAATTAAAAACGGGCCTTTCGTTATTACAGCTGCATTTTGATGATCCGATGTATCCTGAAGATCCGTTTCAGCTGGTGAAATCAACCACAGGTTCTGTTCTTTCCATGTTTGCCGCGATCTATCATGAACAGGAAAGAAAAGCTGATCTGCAGGAAGGCCGTGCAGCAGAGCTCACACGTAAGTTCAAAGTGTTGTTGCAAAAGCAATACAAAACTGTCAAAAGCCCCGCAGCTTACGCATCACTATTAAATGTATCGCCCGCTTATCTCAATGAAGTGGTGAAGAAGTCTACCGGCATGCCCGTAAGTTTCTGGATACACCAGGAGATCATACTGGAGGCAAAACGCATGCTGTATTATACTGATGCTACAGTGAAGGAAATCGCCTTCACATTGGGCTATGATGATCATACATACTTCACACGTTTATTTGGTAAAGTTGCGGGCAGTTCCCCCGCATTGTTCCGTCAGAAGAGCCGGGTATAATGTTGTGTCAAACCGCGAATAGTCCAATCATTTCCGCGGATCGGCTATCAAAGCAAAACCCTTTTGAGAAGAGCTTTGTGTTTTAAATAACACACTATGCCGACTTTACCAAAATGGATCAACGACGCGATGGAAGGTTTACTCAAATCCCACTTCCGCCCGGTTGTTGCAACGCAAATAGAAGACTATTCCTCTTCACTGAGAAAAATTCAGTTCCAGGGAGATTTCAACGGGTTTGCATTTGAGCCCGGTTATGCTGTAGCATTTCGTGTAAGTGACACCGCTTATCGGAACTATACGCCATTCATGCTTGATGCCAAAGAAGGGATTTGTGAAATACTATTTCATTTGCATGGTAATGGCCCCGGCAGTGAGTTCATGCGCGGGATGAGCGTAGGGGAGGTGACGCGGATCTTATCGCCAAGAGGAAGAACGGTATACCGCGCCAACCTGTCGCATCACGTGGTGATCGGTGATGAAACAACATTGGGTCTTGCATTGGCCATCCGCAATGAAGCGACCATACATGGTCATTCATGCAATACTATTTTTGAGCTGGACGATCGCTGCATATTGGAAGAGCTTGGATTGTATGGACACGTACTTACAAAAGAAACATTGAACAAGGCTGGCCGCATAAGACAATTTATTTTTCAGCAAAACGAAGACGCTGGTGCGCGTCTTGATACCACAGGTTTTTATATCGCAGGCAATGCAGAAACAATGCGTTTGGTGCGCCGCGAGCTGAAGGAAATGAATGTGCCGGCGAAGAATATTTTTTCGCAGGCGTATTGGGCGGAAGGGAAGACGGGATTATAAAGGCGATCAAGCGGGAGTTTGATTCAGACTGCCATGTGTTGACACGTCTTTTGATCGATCGGTGCAAGTTCCCGCAGATCGCGCAGATTTTGCCTGTCCTTTCCAGGGAGGTTGTTGTTCATTTCTTCAGCTATATAATTGATCCGGCAAGGGATTTCGCAGATAAACTTGCGATATAAGCAAGTGATCCGTGTCATCTGCGATGCGAACGAATGAAATCGCCTGCAGGCATACGATTTCAAATACCATGAATTTCTGCGGAATTCCATCTAACAACAAGCCTGAAGAGAAAATATCCAATCGTTTTGAGGAAGTCCTATGTTAGCAACTTGTTCTACATAGAGACCAATGTCTTATAATCTGCGGGAACTTACGCCGATCGATAAATAGATGTGCTCACCTGTCCAGCCGATAATGGTGTCAGCTAAACGGCCTCATCTCTCAAAATCCTCCTGACCTCCACTCCCTTCCTCAGCGTATTATGTATCTCCGCAATCCGGTCAACATATTCTATCAACTCCTCTATTTCAACATCGGAACTTCCTGGCGCTTCCACCCGGGTACTATATACGATATTATATCCCGGTTCTCCTTCTTTATCAAATTCTCCGTTTACCGTCACTTCCACCAACGCGACGTTCATCTTTCTTCTCGCCGCTTCCCGGTATACATCATTACAAAAACACGTAGCCAGCGATAACAGCAATAACTCCCCGCCATTTACCGAAGAGCCCAATCCCTCTTTTTTTGCTGCAATAGCAACACTCTGTTCCCTGTCATTCGTTGACACTATCACCTGATGCTGATCGAATGTATTCTGAACCCGCGCAGAAATTTTCATAAATTTTCTTTTCAGATCTATTAAGGTACAAAAGATTTAAGTGCAGTAGGGTTTTGGAAGTAAAGTTCCATAGGTTCCAGGGGTTCCAGAGGTTGCTGCCGCGGAAAGCGGAGACTTATATTTTTGCAATAAGTAATGATCAGAAGAAATTATAACTCATAAAACTTCTGAAACCTTGCTGCCAGAAAAATTATACTCTTCACTCCGCGGCAGCAACCTCTGGAACCCCTGGAACTTCTGGAACCTATGAAACCTTCTCTTCTTCCTACTTGATCAACCCATGCGCATTCGTCGCAAAGATCTTCACCGCGATCGCCAGCAGGATCACGCCAAAGAATTTCCGTATGGCCACCAGTCCGCTGCCGCCAAGAAGTTTTGCGATATAGCCAAGGGATTTGAGCACAGCGTAGATAATAATAAGATTGATCAGTATGGCGATCAGCAGGGTGACGGCCCCGTAATTCGCTTTCAGTGACATGATCGTTGTAAGTGTTCCGGAGCCGGCGATCAGTGGAAATGCGATCGGAACGACCGTGGCTGTCTTGACATCGGCATCTCCTTTGAAAAATTCGATGCCCAGTACCATTTCAAGACCAAGAATAAAGATCACGATCGAGCCGCCTACTGCAAATGATTTCACATCCAATCCCAGTACATTCAGAAATGCTTCGCCTACATACAGGAACAGGATCATCAGTGCGCCGGATATGAGTGTGGCCCGCAACTCTTTCATGCCGCCCATCTTTTGCTTCAATGATATCAGGATCGGCACGGAGCCAACGATATCGATGACCGCGAAAAGCGTAAAAGTGACGGTAAGCAGATCTGCCGGTACAATTTTCATGAAATAGATTTATGCAAAGATAAAAATGTTTCAGGCGATAAGATAGCGTTACATTATCAAAGAAACATCAGCGCTTTACATGTGTTTCCACAAACCGGTTTACTTCCGACTGCAGATAGATCAGGCAATCCCTGCAAAGGCAATCTGTATACCGCTTATCCATAAACGACCGCTGTTCTTCCGCTATCAGGATCCCAAAACACTGGCATTGCGTAATATTTCCCGGCTTGCAGGAAAATCCATTGCCACAGCGGGGACATTTGCGGGTTTCGTGGTTACACATGGTCGTAGGGGTTTGTGACGGTATGGTGAATGAAGGGTTTCAGGGGTTTCATAGGTTTCATAGGTTTCAGAGGTTTCAGAGGTTCCAGAGGTTCCAGAGGTTCCAGAGGTTTCAGAGGTTCCAGAGGTTCCAGAGGTTCCAGAGGTTCCAGAGGTTCCAGAGGTTCCATATGGTTTGATAGGTTTCTCAAGGTCGGAAAGTTTTCTGATTCTATAAACTCTTTCAACTTTCAGGGTCAACCTATGAAACTTATGAAACCTCTGGAACCTCTGGAACTTAATCTGGAACCCCTGGGACCTCACCTAAACCCTGTCAAACTCTCTCTTCCACTGATCGTCTCAACCCCCTCATCCACCGACACATCCTTCTCCCGTTAGAAAACTTACCTTTCTTTGCCGGAAATGAAGCAGAAGATCACGCCCATTATTGCACATGTTGCTGCCTGGTTATTGTTTTTTAGCCTGGTGCTCGGTTTTGTTTTCCGGATGCCCAGCTCCGAACCCACGGCCAGTAGCGTTTTGTCACTGCCATTCCTGATCTTTTCATCCATTTTCCTGGTTCTTTTCTACAGCAATTACTTCTTACTTTTTCCAAAACTCTATCTGCGGAAGAAATATTTCACTTATGTAGTGATAATCCTCGTACTGTTCACCGCTGTTTATACCGTAAGACCCTTTGAAGGAGTCATCAAAGGTCTTGCTTCGCGTGAACAACAACGCCATCCGGTGAATATGCCGCGCTTTGAAGATGGTGGACGGCCGATGCCCATGCCCGGATCTGTCCGGGACCGCCGCCCGCACATGCCTGAACGCCGGCGCTCCACCGATATAATGAGTATCATCCTTTTTGTCACCGTTTGGTCCCTGAGCACAGCCATCAGGGTGATCCGCGAATGGCGCCGCACTGAGAGCCGCGCCATACAGGCGGAAGCAGATAAGGCAAATGCCGAACTTTCTTTTCTCAAAGCTCAGATCAATCCGCATTTTCTGTTCAATACACTGAACAATATTTACTCGCTTGCGATCACTAAAAATGAACATACCGCGGAAAGCATCCTGAAATTATCCAACATCATGCGCTATGTGACGGATGATGTAACGGAAGATTTTGTTTCCCTCGAAAGTGAGATCGAATGCCTGCGTGACTATATCGATCTGCAAAAACTACGTCTTGGCAAGAAAATGACCGTCGGATTTGCAGTGGAAGGCAACACTGCCGGCAAAAGGATCGCTCCGCTGATCCTGATGAACTTTATCGAGAACGTGTTCAAGTACGGGATCAGCAGCCACGAACCATCCACTATTGAGATCCGTCTTTCCATCCAGGACAATAACATCCACTTCTTCTGCCGCAACAAACTCTTCGACCCGAAACCATCCACTTCCCGTGTCGGCATCGGCATCCTGAACACCCGCCAACGCCTGCAGCGCCTGTACCCGGACCGTCATTTTTTGAATATAAATAAGGAGAATGGGTTTTATACGGTGCAACTGACGTTGCAGGTGTAACTTTATGACGATGGCCGATGTTCGATGGCCGATGGCCGAGCGCGTGCTGTTAGGATACATACGTAACATACAAACCCTCTGTTTTCAGAATATTTCTATTCTTAAGATATTTTCTAATAACACGCATTCGGCCATCGGCCATCGAACATCGGCCATCGAACCAGTACAAACTATTTTCAATTATGCTGAAATGTATCGCCATAGACGACGAACCTCCTGCACTCGACGTTATCCGTGAGTATCTCTCGCGGTTTCCGAAGGCGCAGCTGATACAGACATTTGACGATGCCGTGTCCGGTGCGGAATACCTGCGGAATACGGCCGTGGATCTGCTTTTTCTTGATATCAATATGCCCGATATCACCGGGCTGGATCTTGCGCGTTCACTGCAGGCCAAACCCATGATAATCTTTACAACTGCCTATAAAAAATTTGCATTCGAAGGCTTCGAGCTCGATGCTATCGATTATTTGCTGAAACCGATCAGCTTCGACCGGTTCTCCAAAGCCCTCGGCAAAGCCATCGAGTACCAGGAATACAAAAACAAACCGGCCCAAACAGAAGATGAATACCTCTTCGTTTATTCGGAATACCGTATGATCAGGATCCGTCTTTCCGATATCGAATACATCGAAAGCCTCGAAGACTATATTCGCATTCACCTCACCGGAGCCAAACCCATCCTTACACTGATGACGCTCAAAGCCGTCCTTGAAAAACTTCCGCCAGCCCGGTTCAGCCGCATCCACCGCAGCTATGTCGTCGCTACCGCCAAAGTTGAATCCATCCAGCACAAAAAAGTAATGCTGCAATCAAAAACCGAGCTGCCGGTAAGTGATAGTTATACTGATTTTATCAGAAGCTGGACGAAGAAGTAAGAGCTTTTTTCGATGTTAGATGTTAGATGTTAGATGGTCGATGATCGATCAAACGGATTAGTGATTCCAGGTCACCTACCGGGCAGTCTTCTGTTCTCAGACTAGCAATCGATCATCGAACATCGACATCTAACATCGAAAACCGGTCTTGATTTCAATCAACATTGCCTCTTTTTTCTCCTTTCCCTCTTTTTCCTCTCAGCTTGGCGTAGAGTTTGTATTTATTGCTTGACTTTAACAAACGGCGAAAAATGAAAGGGCGTTTTTTTCGTTAAGAACAAGCATACCTCTCATCCCCGGACACCCAGCCAAAACTGCTTTAACTACCATCAAGGAAAACTTGTATTGTATGAATTACTGTAAACACAGTACAGCCCTTTTATTGCTATTAGTGATAGGTTATGCAGGACAGGCGCAGGTCTTTGAGAACGTGCCCCGCTGGCAATTTGGTGTAGGCGGAGGAGTATTTGTATACCAGGGTGATTTATCACAGGAGAAAGCCGGTTCTTATAAAACACTTCGGCCGGCGATCCAGCTTTTTGGCGGCAAGCTTGTCAGTGCGGGCTTTGGCTGGCGTTTCAATATTGGTCTCGGTTCTCTGAAAGGCGATGATGCGGTATATGATCAACCTGAATACCGCCGTCAGCGCGCACTTAATTTCAACACACCCATTACGGAAGGAAGCGCGATGATCGAGTGGAATATTCTCAACAGAAATTATTCCGTCAGAAAAATCGCACCCTATATCGGTGTTGGTATCGGTTATACGCTGTTAAAAATAGAAAGGGATTATAGCCGGTATAACACGGCCTATTTCGCGGGAAACAGTGAAACTTCTACCGGCCTCAGCGAAGATATTCAGCATAGTCTGCCCGGCGGTCAGGTAGTCATTCCCATCTTTGCCGGAGTACGTTATTTTGTTACGGACAAGGTTGGTATTGGGCTTGAAACGAATTACCGCCGTACTTCCACCGACTATCTCGATGGATTCAGCCGCGTGGGAAATCCACGCCAGGGCGATTCTTATTACAGCCATACATTGAATGTGATCTTCCGGTTTGGTAAGATGGATCCGTTGGATTGCCCGCGCAGGATAAACTATTAACGCGATGGTTCGGTGTTGGATGGTCGATGTTCGATGGTCGCATCTTAAGTTGATAATAAATTAAAACAAAGAAGCTTTCCGTAATTGGAAGGCTTCCTTGTTTTAATAATGTTCCAGATTGCGAAGCCGGCCATTGGCATCAGTTCCCGAACCAGTTCTCTCATCCAATTCAGGCATATAACTCAATATGGATATCGTCTTTTTCTTTTATCGGCTATTTGCATCTATTCGCGTTCATTGTGTATATTGGCGTTATGACAAAAACCAAACTGGGTCTCTTCGACCTCACCATGATCGTCGTTGGCCTGGTGATCGGCATGGGCATCTTCCGTACATCCGCAGATGCCGCCAAAGCCGCTATCACACCTGCTGTATTCTTTTCCGCCTGGCTTGCAGGTGGCATCGTGGCGCTTTGTGGTGCGCTGACCTATGCTGAGATCGGTTCGCGCCTGCCCGTGACCGGTGGTTATTATAAAGTATTTGCAGAATGTTATCATCCTTCCATTGCGTTTTCCATTAACTGTATCATCCTTGTTTCCAATGCAGCTTCCATGGCCGTAGTTGCATTGATGGGCAGTGAATATATCTCACAGGTGTTGTTTGATGAATTTCCCAGCCCCACCATGCAGGCTGTTATTGCAACAGTGCCCATTCTTGTTTTTTATGGATTGAACCTGCTGGGGCTTCGTCTCAGCTCTTCCGCGCAAAACGTACTGATGATCGTCAAGATCGGCATGCTGGTCTTGCTGATCGGTTCTGTTTTTTTTGTCGACAATGCCAATGCAGCCACACAAAGCGTGATCGCGAACAATTTCAGTTCGATGGATTATATCAGTTCATTTGGTGTAGCGCTGATCGCTGTTTCATTTACCTATGGCGGCTATCAGCAAACGATCAATTTTGGAGAAGACGTAAAGGACGCTAAAAAGACGATCCCGCGGGGTATCTTCATAGGTATATTGCTTATCATCAGCCTTTACCTTGCGGTAAGCTATGCTTATTATAATGCGATCGGATTTCAGGCGCTGAAAGATTCAAAAGGCATCGCAGCAATAGTGGTAGAGAAAATGTTTGGTCCTACCGGCAGAACAGTTGCTTCGGTTTTATTGTTTGTTGCAGTGCTCGCTTATGTCAATGTTTTACTTCTCAGCAATCCGCGGGTGATGTATGCGATGAGTAAAGATGGGATTCTCCCGCCTGCATTTGAAAAGAAAAACGAAAAGAGGGATGTGCTGACCGTTGGGCTAACAGCTTTTGCAGCGATCGGCATCATCGTATTGTTCTTTGCAAAATCAATAGAGAATATCCTGGCCTTTAGTATATTTCTTGATTCAATTGGCATGGCAAGCTCAGCAGCAGCATTGTTTATTTTACGTAAAAGAACGAAACACCTGGATGGAACAGGTATCTATAAAATGAAATTCTATCCGTTATTACCCATAATTTTTATTGCGGCCTATGTTTTTGTGGGTAGTTCCATCGTTGTGAATACACCAGCCCTGGCCGCAACGGGTACCGCTGTGTTTGTGTCATTCCTGCTGATTTATTTCCTGATCATTAATTACAAAAAGAAAAGACTGCAATAAGATGGATATCTCCTATATATTGAATGAACTGGGTGAAGACCGCGAACATTATTTCAATGCGATCGCTCCGCCTATCATGCAGGCGAGCAATTTTGCTTTTAAAACGGTTGATTCGCTTTCGAAAGCATTTGAAGATGAAATGGGCGGATATCTTTACAGCCGAGGATTGAATCCCACTGTCGATATCCTTCGCAAAAAGCTGGCAGCATTGGATCAGGCGGAAGATTGCCTCGTCTTCAATAGCGGTGCTGCGGCTATATTTGCCGGTGTGCTGGCGAATGTAAAAAGCGGTGACCATATCGTATCTGTAAAAAATCCCTATAGCTGGGCGCAACGGATGTTTGATATTGTATTGCCAAGGTTCGGCGTTCATACCACTTATATAGACGGAACGGAACTGGAGAACTGGCAGACTGCCACGCAGAGCAATACGACTTTCTTTTACCTGGAGTCGCCCAATAGCTGGGATTTCGCGCTGCAGCCATTGCAGGGAGTGGCGGATTTTGCAAGATCCCGGAAGATCATCACCATGATCGACAACAGTTATGCAACTCCGATCTATCAGCCCGTGATTCCAATGGGCATCGATCTGGCTATGCAAACAGCTACAAAATATATAGGCGGCCACAGTGATACGCTGGGTGGTGTGCTATGTGGTTCGCACGCGATGATGAAAAAGATCTTCGATAGTGAATACCTGAACATCGGCAGCGGCATCCAGCCTTTCAATGCCTGGTTGCTGATCCGTGGGCTGCGGACCTTGCAGGCCCGGCTCGAACGTGTGAGCCGGACCACACAGCAGGTACTTGCCTTTCTGAAGCAACATCCAGCTATTGAGTCGGTCATCTTTCCTTTTGATGAAAGCTTCCCTCAGCAAGCGCTTGCCCGCAGGCAAATGAAAGACGCTTTCGGATTGATGACCCTCGTGTTAAAGACCAGTAACCGCCAGTCGATCGTCAATTTCTGCGAAGGGCTCAGGCATATCCTGATGGCTGTCAGCTGGGGTGGACACGAGTCCCTCATCATTCCCAAATGCGCCGGTATTCCCGCTGCCGCTTTCGATCCCGCCAACCGCGAACACAGGTACGTGCGGCTTTATGTCGGACTTGAAGAACCCGAATACCTGATCCGGGATTTGGAGCAGGCGCTTGGGGGAATAGGATGACCGCCGACCGCGGATAGGACCACAGACCACGGACCGCGGACCACAGACGTTAGGTTAGAGATCGACTAGTAAGGCAAAGGGAGGTGGTACTCTTTCATATCATTACAGCTGACAGGTCAATCGTCAGAATTAAGTGCAACGGTCAGTTGCTCGTCGTTCGGTATAATTATGAATATCCGACCTTAAAGTTTCGTCTGCGGTCGGCGGTCTGCGGTCCGTGGTCCTCACTCTTCCGTCCATCGTCATACCAAAAATTAACCGCCATTTACCAAAATTCCCTCCCGCCGCCGCAGTTTTCCGTTATTTTTGTTTTATGATGACCCGCTGCTTTCAACTGGTAATCTGCTTATTTACCATCACTACCTGCTATGCCCAGGATAAATGGGATCTGCAACAATGCGTGGACTACGCATTAAAAAACAATATTTCCGTTCGCCAGGCCGATGTTCAGGCCAGGATCTATGCGTTGACCTATGAGCAGGCGAAGCTGTCGCAGCTGCCATCGGCCAATTTCCAGACCAACGGTGGGTATCAGTTCGGACGGTCAATTGACCCCGCCACCAATAACTTTACTTCAGCAAGGATCTTTGCTACCAGTCAGTCGCTAAACTTGGGGCTTGATGTTTTCAATTGGTTTAGCAAGAAGAATACAGTCGCAGCCAATAAATTCCAGGCCGAGGCATACGTTGCAGGTGCCGAAAAGGCACGAAACGATGTCGCGCTAAATGTTGCCAATGCCTATCTCCAGATATTGCTGAGTGCGGAACAGATAAATATCAGTGATGTACAGGTAAAACAGAGTATAGAGCAATTGAATCTTACCAAAAAGCAGGTTGATGCTGGTGCGCTGCCGGAACTGAATCAGGCCGAATTGGAAGCTCAACTGGCCAATGACAGCTCGACTCTTATAACTGCAAAAGCAAATTATACGCTTTCTTTATTGCAATTGAAGGCAGTTTTAAATATCTCGGCAGACCAGGTTTTTGAAGTCCAAATTCCCCCGGTGGAACAAATACCCCTTGAGACCTTATCTGATCTTGATCCGGCGGTTGTTTATGCGCAGGCTCTTGCAAATCTTCCCCAGCAAAAGATCAATGATCTGAATCTTAAAGCCGCCATCAAAAATGTAGCTGCTGTAAAAGGGCGGATGTATCCTTCGCTTACCTTGTTCGGGAGTCTCGATAGCCGGTATTCTACACAAGACCAGATCATACGTGATTTCAAGACGAGGCCGGGCACTGATGTGATCGGAGGCGTAGTGGTGAATGGAACTGCTTACCCGGTCATTACAGCAACACCGGTGGTATTTGATGCCGTATTTGCAAAGAGACCTTTTTTTACACAGCTTAATAATAACTTCGGGCAATCTATAGGGATGGGGCTGAGCATACCTATTTTCAATGGCGCTTCCGCCCGTACCAACTGGAAAAAAGCTCAGCTGAATGTCACCAATGTGGAACTTCAGAAAGAAGCTGATGCCCAGACCTTGAAACAGGATATTTACCAGGCACATACTAACGCAGTTGCCGCTCTTCAGAAATTCAACGCCCAGAAAAAAGGAGTAGAGACATCACAGAAAGCATATGATTTTGCAAAGAAAAGATATGATGTCGGTCTGCTGAATACCATCGATCTTATCACAACACAAAACAACCTGTTCAGAGCAAAGATCAATTTTGTTTCAGCACAGTATGATTATGTGTTTAAGATGAAATTGCTGGAATTTTATAAGGGACTTGGTCTCAAATTGTAGAGATGGAAAAGTTCCAGACGTTCCAGGAGTTCTATAGGTTCCAGCGGTTCTTCAGCCTATGAAACCTATGGAACCTATGAAACCTTTCAAACTTGGCAAAGCCAACTGAAAAAACATTACTAAATCAAACACCCGCCCCGGGTCGCGTTTATGAGCAAGACACTAAAATGGATACTGATTATTGTTGGAATACTGCTCGTTGCCATCATTGCTTTCAAGGTATTTGGCAGTGACGATGACGGACTGGAAAAGGTCACAGCCGAACAGGTTGCGAAAAGAACGATCGTTGAGACCGTAACGGCGCCTGGCCAGATCTATCCTGAAGTGGAAGTAAAGATCAGCCCGGATATTTCCGGCGAGGTGGTTGAGCTGAATGTACAGGAAGGAGATAGTGTAAAGAAAGGTGATGTGCTCGCACGCATCTTTGCCGACATTTACGCGTTGCAGCGTGATGAGGCTTCTTCGCAGGTTAGCCAGTCGCAGGCAACTGTTGCCAATAACGAAGCGGCATTATTGTCGCTTGAAGCAACGCTTAACCAGGCAAAACAGGCGTATGAAAGAAACAAATCACTCTTCGATCAGAAAGTGATTTCACAGTCGGAGTTTGAACAATACGAAACGACCTGGCGTTCCGCGCAGGCAAATTATAATGCAGCGAAACAGAATATCCTCAGTCTTAAAGCCGGTGTTCAAACCGCACAGGCCGGGTTGACAAGAGCGAATAAAGATCTTGGCAGGACAACACTTGTGGCGCCAATGAGCGGTGTGATCTCATCGTTACAGATCAAGAAAGGGGAGAGGGTTGCCGGTAACAGTTTCAACGTAGGTACAGAAATGATGACCGTCGCAGACATGAGCGTACTCGAAGCACGTGTTGATGTTGGAGAGAATGATATCGTAAAAGTAAATATCGGTGACTCTGCGGATATTGAAGTAGATGCGTATAATAACCGCAAGTTCAAAGGGGTGGTCACCCAAATTGCCAGCAGCGTAAAATCGGCGGCAGCCGGCTCCGCCGCGGCAACAAATGACGTTACCAATTACCAGGTAAGGATCAGGCTTGTTTATGATTCATACAAAGACCTGGTCGATCCTGCAAAGCCAAAGAAATTCCCTTTCCGTCCCGGCATGAATGCCAGTGCGGACATCAAAACAAAACGTCATGAAAGCGTCTGGTCCGTTCCTATTACTTCTGTGAATGCAAGGATAAAAGGCAGTGATCAGAGTGTGGCCGATAAAAAGAAAGAAGCTGAAGATGCCAAGGGCGGAGATCAGTCATCTGCCGAAACACCATCGATCAGTTCTGATGTGGAAGAAGTCGTGTTCGTTGTACAGGCCGACGGTACCGTCAAAAAAGTTGCAGTAAAGTCCGGTATCCAGGACATGAGCTTTATCGAGATCCTGAGCGGATTAAAAGGCGACGAAAAAGTGGTTACAGGACCTTATACGGCCATCAGCAAGACACTGAAGGACGGGATGAAGGTGAAAGTTGTGTCGAAGGATCAGCTTTTTGAGAAGAAATAAGTTTTGAAGGTTTCAGAGGTTTCAGAAGTTTAATAGGTTTAATAGGTTGCTCCGCAGTTTAAGGTGTTAGATGTTTCAGGAACAGACCCTTCGGTCCAATGACTGCCAACCTGTGAAACCTATTAAACTTATTAAACTTCTGAAACCTGTGAAACCTCTGAAACCGCCGAAACCTTTGGAACTTCTGGAGCCTTCCTAACCCTTTTCCCACGATCTTTGTACTCTCACTTTATTCAACAACACATGGGGCAGAAATTCGGTATTATCGGAAGCGGAAGCTGGGCAACGGCGTTGACCAAGATCCTGACGGATAAAAAGCAGAAGGTGAACTGGTGGGTAAGAAATGAAAACCATATCAGGCATATTGCGGAAAGGCGTCACAACCCATCTTATCTCTCTTCTGTAAATTTTGATCCGGCATTGTTGAACATGTCGCCGGATGTAAGAACCATAGTGCGCGAATCAGATATCATTGTGATTGCTATTCCGTCTTCGTTCCTGGAACAGAGCATCGGTCATCTTGAACCGGCTGACTGGCAGGATAAACGTGTGGTTTCTGCTGTAAAAGGTTTATTGCCGCAACAGGATATACTGGTAAATTATTATCTGCAAAAACAATTCAACGTTCCCCTCGAACATTATTTTGCGGTCCTCGGCCCCTGTCATGCGGAAGAAGTGGCTGCTGAAAAGCTTTCCTATCTTACTTTCTCCGGAACGGATATTACGATGGCTTCGACCATCGCGGCAAATTTTTCCAATGATTATATCAATACGATCGTAAATCATGATATACTCGGTGTGCAGTATGCAGCGGTATTAAAAAATATCTATGCTGTTGGCGCAGGCATTGCACACGGACTGGAATATGGAGATAATTTTCTTAGCGTATATATTGCCAATGCAGCGGATGAAATGGCGGAGTTCCTGAGAAGATTCGGCGCGGAGCATATCGTTGTTGGTGAGCATGCCCGCGAAGAAGATCCCTTCACTAATCGTAAAACACCTAACTATGCCGCATCGGTTTATCTTGGTGATCTGCTGGTGACCTGCTATTCTCCCTACAGCCGCAACCGTACATTCGGTAATATGATCGGCAAAGGTTATTCAGTAAAAACAGCCCAGCTTGAAATGAATATGGTGGCGGAAGGATATAATGCCGCTAAATGCATCTTCAACATCAATCAATCCATCAAAGCGCCAATGACGCTTGCTGAAACGATCTATCGTATTTTATGGGAGCATGTAAATCCGGGGCAGGGATTCAAGCGGATTGAGCAGGTGATGATTTAGTAGACCATTTTCTCAAATGATTCAACTATTGTCAAATTGCAAAAGTGTTGATTAATTTTCTTGTACTTGTTTGATGACTATGTGATACATCTTAACTACATTGTATAGATAATGCGATTTCCGGTTATCTATGTCATACACTTCGAAAAAAGACAATTCATATTCGTTAATAGGCTTCGAAAAGTCTATTAATGCGATCGTGCAATGGTTTTTCTTCTACAGAATAATTTTGGTGTTAATGGCAGTCGGGGTAATTGCTGTTTTTTCTTTCATCGCCTGGAATAATTCTTTGTATGTTGACCGGATAAAAAATGTTGCTTCGGTCTTAACCGGAGGATCGATCGTTATAGGAATATTCTATGCCATTTTGAATTATGAGATAAACTATTACAAGTATAAGAAAGATAAAGTTTTCGCGCGCAAACAAGCATCTTTTCAAATAGCCTCAGAGTGGCATAAAGATTCTATCGTTCGAAATTTAAAGTTGACAAAAAAACTTTACGAGAAGCATGAGCATCTGATCCATGAGAATAAATCGAGTCAATTTTCTGAACTCCTGGATAATGATGAGGAGGCAAGGGCTGCACTACTTTCAATGTTTAACTACATGGAGTGCGTGTCATTAGGCATTAGTGAAGGTATCCATGATGAGGAATTCATGTACGGCTTCTTTAGGGGCATTTTTGTATCTTACCTTAATGATTTTGAGTTCTACATATTATTTCGACGAAAGAAATATAATAATCCTAACATGTGGATAGAGTTCACTTCGCTTGCAGGCAAATGGCGAAACGCCGGCCATTTAAAGTGAAGTGTATTATTCCGGCAATTAATATTTTTAAATAATATTTTATGACAAAATTTAATCTCGAAGCCAGCGGTTGGTAATTGATATTTGCCAGCTCATCTGCAAGGCATCGCCATGGCGTTGCCTTGTTTTATTATGAATAAACATGCTGTTTTTGTTCTATCAAATTAATCAGCCGTCTGTGGTCCGCTGTCTCCCTAAAAAAACATTTCCGCCGCGATGCCATCCGCCAGCAACCTTCCTTCTTTTGTTAGTTTCAGCCAATTCCCTTCTCTTACCATCAATCCCTTCTTTATATACCCCGCACTCGTTTCCAGGATCGTCTGTTTCATCCGCATTACTTCATCTTCTCCGATTCCTTTGATCTCATGGATCAATCGATCCGTATTCAATCCCTCCATCGTCCGCAAGGAGATCATGATCATTTCATTTACCTGCTGCACCGGTGTCAACTCTTCTTTCTCAAACGGGATTTTACCATCTTCAATAGAACGGATATAGGAGGAATTGTTTGCAATATTCCACCATCTCGATACGCCATCAAACGAATGAGCGGAAGGACCAAAGCCAAAATACGGTTTGCCCTGCCAGTAAGAAGAATTATGCCTGCTGCGAAAGCCCGGTTTCGCGAAATTGGAGATCTCATAATGCTCAAAGCCCGCTTCCTCCAGCCATTTCATCAGCAGGAGGAACTGCTCTGATTGATGGTCCGGGTCCACATCGGCGGCCTTATGCTCCCGGATCAATTTCTGTAACGGCGTTTTGGGCTCAACTGTTAATGCATAACAGGAAATATGGGAGATACCAAGGTTGATCACCCTGTCCACATTCTGTTTCCATTTTTCATCTGTCAGGCCAGGCGTTCCATAAATAAGGTCGATCGTGATATTGTCGAAATATTCCGTTGCCAGCAAAAGGCTGTTCCAGGCCTGTTCGCTGTTGTGCGCACGGTTCATCCATACAAGATCTTCTTCAAAAAAACTTTGAATGCCGATGGACAGCCGTGTGATACCCGCAAGCTTCCATTCCTGCAATTTCTCCGCTGTAATATCATCAGGATTTGCTTCCAGCGTTATTTCAGCGCCGGGCAATACTGTAAAATGTGTGCTGAGCTGCTGAAGGATCGAGCGGATCTCGTCAGTTGAGCAAAGACTGGGGGTGCCGCCGCCAAAATAGATCGTCTCAACCGGCCCCGCATCCTGCTTTGCCGCCGGAAAGAAATCATCCACCAGCTCAATTTCTTTCAATAAAGCGGCAATTAATTCGTTTTTGTAGCGCAATGAAGTGCTGAAATGAAAATTGCAGTAATGACAGGCCTGTTTGCAAAAAGGAATATGAATATAAATGCCAGACAAGTAGATTTGTTTATGATAAGCTCTCAGCAGCTATTCCTTATATTAAAACAATTAAGGATGCCTGCGCCGGCAGCTCATCGTGGATCAGATAGAATATGACAAAGTTAGTACGCCGTTTGTTCCCACTCTTCATTTTATTCACTGGCTTTTACGCAAAAGCACAGAGTGGTTATCCTTTGCATATAAACGGCATCGACCGGGATTCGGCATTTCTTATCTCATCCATGGGGATACAAACGATGTTTGAAACAAGGAATGATTGCATTGTCTATGTGAACAGGCTGCCATCCCTTCTGCAATTAAAAGGATATGTTACCGCATCTATTGATACGATCCTCTTCGATTCCGCCGATGCGAGAATGGTCATCTATCTCGGCGATCGCTATGAATGGGGCAAACTTGATGCAAGCCAGGTTGATCCGGAAATTCTTACGGCAATAGGGTGGAGGGAGCGGACTTTTATAGACAAACCCATGGATTTTGCCCAGGTGCAGGACTGGCAGGAAAAGATCATTTCTTACCTGGAGAATAATGGCCATCCCTTTGGAAAAGTGTATATCGATAGTTTTCGTCTTGAACAGGAAAAGGTCTGGGCCCGTCTCAACGTGGAATCCGGGCCGGCTTACAGGATCGACAGCATCCGTGTGATCGGCGATGCGAAGATCTCTCCCGAATTTCTTCAACGGTTCCTCGATATCAGGAATGGCAGTTCCTTCAACAAGCAGAAGCTGCAGAACGTCAGTCGCAAGATGCGTGAACTTTCTTATGTGGAGGAGCAACGCCCGGCCAAACTGGTATGGCTGAATTCGGGGTCTTACCTGGAAATGTATCTTAAACAGAAGCAAAGCAGCCAGGTGAATGTGCTTGTAGGATTTCTTCCTAATAACGATCAGCTTTCTTCAAAAAAACTGCTGGTGACAGGCGAAGCAAATCTTCTTCTCCGCAACGCACTCGGTTCGGGGGAAACGATTGGGCTGAACTGGCAGCAATTACAGGTGAAATCGCCGCGGTTGAATATCATCTACCGTCATCCTTATCTTTTTAATACACCCGTTGGTCTTGATTTTTCTTTTGATATGTTCCGTAAAGACAGCTCATTTCTGAATGTGAATTTTCAGCTTGGTGCACAGTATGTGCTTGATGCGAGGCAATCGGGTAAGTTGTTTATTCAGCGGATCCAGACGATCGTTACCAATGCGGATACCAATGCCATCCGGCAGAGTTACCGCTTGCCGGAGGACGCAGATGTGAGTTCAACCAATGTAGGGATCGATTACGAGTACAACAGCACGAACTACCGTATGAATCCGACTACGGGAAATGAGTTTCGCATCATTACTTCAGCCGGTACAAAAAAGATAAAGCGTAATAATGAAGTATTAGAGCTGAAAGATCCGGGTAATCCTGCATTTGATTTCGGATCATTATATGATACAGTGAAATTAAACACGTATCAGTTCCGAGCAAGGGTGGTAGCGGCGCATTATTTCCCGGTGGGCCGTCAGAGTACCTTCAAGGTTGGTTTGAATGGCGGCTTTTTTCAGAGCGGAAATGTTTTCCGTAACGAACTCTTTCAGATCGGCGGCTACAAACTGCTGCGCGGTTTTGATGAAGAGAGCCAGTACCTTTCACAATTCGCGATCGGTACACTTGAATACCGCTACCTGATCGGTCAGAACTCTTACTTCTACGGATTTCTTGACGGTGGTTGGGGACGAAATAATTCCCAGCGTACCGACGTTGATTATAATTACATGGGTACGGGTCTTGGTCTCGCTTTCGAAACAAAACTCGGCATCTTTAATCTTGCCTGGGCCGTTGGAAGACGAAGCGACATACCATTCAGTCTGCGCCAATCAAAAGTGCACTTTGGGTTTGTAAACTTCTTCTGACGGGAAAAGTTGAAAAATCGTAGATACGCAACAGTACTGAAAACAACTAAACACAATAACTCATCAACATTCCTTTTATCTCTTTCTCTCTTTTAAACTCTTAGCTTATTTTTGATTCTCAAAACACAAAACTTCTTGCACCGCTTATCTATCTTATTCCTGCTTTTTCAGTTTTCCCTGCAAATTGTTTCAGCTCAGACAACAGCTTCGGACACGCTTCGTCCGTCTCCTGACAGCCTGAAACCTGCGGCGGCAACGAGGCGCGTGACTGTGCAGCAGGATACGATTGTGCGACCTTCGGTAGCGCCAGTGGCTGATACGATGGTTGCGGTGTCTTCGGTGCCACCGGCAGTCAGCGTTGCAGAGCGTCCGCTTCTCAGGATTCCGGCCTGGGAGGTGAACCCTGCCATCCCGTTTTCAGTGCAGGTGATGTATGAACATCCCTTTTTCAATTTCAAAGTGAGGCCATTTATCGTTCCTTCAAACATCAAAGTGTTCAAAGGAAAAGAGACCTTTTTTTATGTGATAGCGGGGCTGGTGCTGGCGTTTGCCTTGCTCAAGCTTGCGTTTTCCAAATACTTCAATGACCTTTTCCGGGTGTTTTTCCGTACCACCATGAAGCAGCGGCAGATCCGTGAACAATTGATGCAAACACCGGTGCCTTCATTGGGTTTCAACCTGTTTTTTGTCGCCAGCGCCGGGCTCTATGTTGATTTCCTGTTGTTTCATTACGGCTTCAAACCGGTCGATAACTTTTGGGTACTCTATTTTTATTGCTGTCTTGCCCTTACGGGGATCTATGCCGGCAAATTTGTGGCGCTGAAGTTCTGCGGCTGGATGTTCAATGTAAGGCAGGCGGCGGATTCCTATATTTTTATCGTTTTCATTATTAATAAGGTTATTGGCATTTTCCTGCTGCCATTCCTCGCTTTGCTGGCATTTTCTGATGAGCCGGTACGGTCAATCGCCCTTACAGTCTCATGGTGCGGCATCGGCTTGCTGTTCCTGTACAGATTTATTTTAGGGTTTGGGGCCGTTCGTAATGAGGTCAGGTTCAACCTTTTTCACTTCCTTTTGTACATCGTGGCATTCGAAGTAGCACCGCTTTTGCTGATTTACAGGCTTTTACTATTCTTTTTTAAATAGAAAGGCTTAACTTTGCAGCCAATTTAGCCGAACCGCAACATGTCAACAAATGGTGTGAAAAAGGCCGATACGCTGGCCAAGGACATACAAAAGATCCTTATTACCCAACCCAGGCCCGAAAGCGACAAGTCTCCGTACTTTGAACTGGCGAGGAAATATGGTCTTCAATTGGATTTTCAGCCATTCATCAGGCTGGAAGGCATCCCTGCACGCGAATTCCGGAAACAGAAAATAGAGATCCCTAATTTTACTGGCGTCATCTTTACGAGTCGCAACGCAATTGATCACTTCTTCCGCACCTGCGAAGAAATGAAAGTAAGCGTATCGCAGGACACAAAATATTTCTGTATCACGGAAGCTGTCGCACTGTATCTCCAGAAATTCATCCTTTACCGCAAACGCAAGGTTTTTTATGGCGCGGACGGCAGCAATAAAAGCATGTTCGACGTCATCAACAAACATAAAGGCAATGAGAAATTCCTCTATGTATGTTCAGAAAACCAGCAGGATAATGAGATCGTGAACTGGCTCAAGTCGAATAACTGCGAATTCGCTCTTGCATTCATGTACCGCACACAAAGCAATGATGTTGCCGAGTTGCTGAGCCAGAATAACTACGATGTTATCTGCTTCTTTACGCCAAGCGGTATCAAAAGCCTGTTCGATAATCTTCCCAAATACAAACAGAACGGTACGGTCATCGGTGCATTTGGCAGCAATACTTCCAAAGCCGCCGAAGATGCCGGCCTGAAACTGGAGATCATTGCGCCACAACCACAGGCGCCAAGCATGGTATCTGCATTGGATAAATTCCTGGCAGGAGCAAAAAAGAAATAAGTAATAAATACCTCATAGTTAAAGGTTCAGAAGTTTGATCTTCTGAACCTTTTTCATTTCTGGAAGTACGGGACATCATTCTCTTTCGATCCGGCTTTCGGTCAGGATTCAACGTTCAATATTGCTGTGAGCAAAGGGTAGCCTCTTCCATTTTTTACTCCTTTTGCCTCCTTATTGCCTCCTCTTTGCCTCCCGGGCTTCCGGGGACGAACAGAGGAGGTTTCGAGGAAGCAAAGAGGAGGCAATGAGGAGGATCCGGGGAGAAATTACCGAACGCCACCTCTTTAAATACTTGTCACATCCTGTTTTAAGCGCTTCGTCCGTTTTTTTCCAGCCACTGGTTCGATTTGTCCGCCCGGTATAAAAGGACATTTATGATGAAAAAACATTTTCCAAACGTCAAAACCTCCTTGTACTTCACCCACCTATCTGTTGCTTTGCAATAAAATATACCGGCAAGAGGTCATCGACAATCGATCATCCAACATCGACTCTCCCCCGGTGCGTTTTTTGGGATAATACCTACCTTACAAATTAATAACTGAATAAATGCATCAACATACAAATCATCTCATTCACGAAACAAGTCCCTACCTGCTTCAGCACGCGCATAACCCCGTCAACTGGTATCCCTGGGGCGAGGAAGCGCTGCAGAGAGCAAAAGCTGAGGACAAGCCTATCCTCGTCAGTATAGGCTATGCGGCCTGTCACTGGTGCCATGTGATGGAGCGTGAAAGCTTTGAAGATCAAAGCACGGCAGATCTGATGAACGAGCATTTCATCAATATCAAGATCGACCGGGAAGAGCGGCCCGATCTTGATCATATTTATATGGATGCAGTCCAGGCTATGACCGGCAGCGGCGGCTGGCCACTGAATGTGTTCCTTACACCCGATACCAGGCCGTTTTATGGCGGGACATATTATCCGCCCGTTCGGGCCTTCAACCGGGCGTCCTGGAAAGAAGTGCTGACGGGCGTGGCAAACGCATTCTACGAAAAAAGGGAAGAGATCGAATCACAGGCGAATAACCTGACCGCCCATCTTGTAAACGCCAATAGCTTTGGATTGCAGGCACCCGGTGAGACGGAAGAGTTTTTTACCATGATCAATGCCGATCAGGTAGCAGAAAATTGTCTCAAACAGGCGGATACAGAATGGGGTGGATTTGGGAGAGCGCCAAAGTTCCCGCAGACATTTACGATCCGCTACCTGCTCCGCTATTACCATGTGAAAAAGAATGGCAATGAATATCACGCTGCGGAATCAGCTGAACAGGGATATAAACAGGCGTTGCTAAGTCTCGATAAAATGATCGAAGGCGGAATATATGATCAGCTGGGAGGTGGTTTTGCGCGGTATTCGACGGACACCGAATGGCTCGCCCCGCATTTCGAAAAAATGCTGTATGATAATGCCCTGCTGGTAGATACCCTGGCTGAAGCCTATCAGCTTACAGGTAAACAACGTTATGCGGAAGTGATCGCGGAAACTATTGGCTTTGTGCAACGGGAACTGATGAATGAAGATCATGCGTTCTATGCTGCACTGGATGCAGATAGTGAAGGAGAGGAGGGGAAGTTCTATGTCTGGCAGAAAGATGAGGTGGAGCGGCTGCTGGGAGAAGATGCGGAAGTCTTTCGCAGTTATTATGATATTTCCGGGAAAGGTAACTGGTTGGAGCCGGGCTCCGGGCATGGGGCTGCGGAACCAAAGAATATCCTCCGGATCCTGGTATCATGGGAAGAGATTGCCACAAAATATGGCTTGAGCGAAGAGGATTTTTGGCAACTGATCAGCCGCTGCAAAAAAAAATTACTGGATGAAAGAGGCAAAAGGATCCGCCCGGCGCTTGATGACAAGATCATTCTCGGATGGAATGCTTTGATGAATAAAGCCTGTAGCAAGGCATTTGCAGCAACAGGCGAAAAGGAATACAGACACTTGGCCGAAAAAAACATGGATTTCCTGTTATCGAAGTTTGCAGGCGCTTCAGGCGGCTTATTCCATACCTGGAAGAACGGTCAGGCCAGGTACCCGGCCTTCCTTGACGACTATGCGTTTCTGGCCGATGCTTTGCTGCACCTGCAGGAAGTAAGCGGTGAAACTAAATGGCTGACGGAAGCAACGCGGGTGACAGAATATGCGATAGAACATTTCGGTGAGCACATTGATGAACGCGCAACAGGGTTCTTTTTTTATACGGGTAAGCAGCAAAACGATGTGATCGTCCGGAAAAAAGAGGTGTACGACGGCGCAACGCCTTCAGGAAATGCGGTCATGGCTGCCAATCTTCACCGGTTGGGTATCCTGCTCGACCGCCGGGACTGGCGGGAAAGGAGTGACCGGATGATAACATCGCTGGGTAACGCAATAGTTCGGCACCCGACTTCGTTTGGATATTGGGCAGGGCAACTGCTGGAACGCACAGCGGGTACTTTAGAACTGGCGATCGTAGGGGAGGACAGAAGGGAAATTTACGATCAGATACTACGTGTTTTTACCCCACACAAGGTGCTGATGAGTTTCGCCGGAGGTGATTCTCCCTTCCCCTTATTGGACGGAAAAAGGGCGTCCGCGCCGTTCGAAATTTTTGTTTGTAAAGACTTTGCTTGTTTACAACCAGTTACATCATTCGAAGCGTTTATGTCGCTGATAAACAGTGCTGCAAACGTGAATTAATTTCATGTTAAAGCAATAAAAACATGTCGTGTTTCGTTTGAATAATTACGTCGTAAAATCCGTTTTGGCTATATAAAATAAAATTGTAACGTTGTGCTTACGAACAAACCAAAATATTATATTTGCCCAATACCCTTTAAGTGTATGAAAATGAAAAACCTCAACCAAGCAATCCTCGCTATTGTCAGCGTTTCTATGCTGGCAAGTTGCGGAATAATTGGCGGAAAGAAAAGCAGTGGGAGCGCGTTACCGGCTGATGGCCAGTTGCATGGTATAGCACCTGGCAACCGTTATGTTCTTCCAAAGCCTCCAGGCATGGTGTACATACCGCAGGGTACGTTCCACATGGGTCCAAGTGATGAGGATCCTGCTTATGCTTTCAGTGCCCGTAACCGTTCGGTTTCCATCAGTGGATTCTGGATGGATGCAACTGAAATCACCAACAATGAGTATCGTCAGTTCGTTTACTGGGTCCGTGACTCCGTAGCTGCCCGCAAAATGGGTAAAGTGAAGTCCGGCGCCGACGGTAATGAATATGTGGACTGGGCTGCTATGCGCACCGTTAAATGGGATGACCCAAAAACGGTGGAGTCAATGGCCGACCTGATCCTCGCTCCTGAAGACCGCGTGTTCGGAAAGAAAGAGATCGACGCTTCCAAGCTGATCTTCCATTCTGAAACATTTGATCTGAAAGAAGCAGCGAAAAGAGAGAACCAGGGACGCCCACGCTCTAAGTTCATCGTAAAGAAAGATGTTCCTATCTATCCTGATACATTGGTTTGGATACGTGACTTCTCGTATTCTTACAACGAGCCAATGACCAAACGCTATTTCTCTCACCCCGCATTCGGCAACTACCCTGTGGTAGGTGTAAACTGGAAACAGGCAACTGCTTTCTGCGAATGGAGAACACACTACCTGAACTCATGGCTTGACAGCAAGAAAAGAGTACAGGAATCTGATTTCCGCCTGCCTACAGAGGCACAGTGGGAATATGCAGCACGCGGTGGCCGTTCTCAATCAATGTTCCCATGGGGTAACTATTACCTCCGTAACAAGAAAGGATGTCTGATGGCCAACTTCAAACCTGGCCGTGGTAACTATCCTGAAGATGGTGGTTTCTACACTGTACGTGCCGATGCTTACTGGCCTAATGATTACGGTCTTTATTGCATGTCAGGAAACGTAGCAGAATGGACTTCTTCTATCTTCTACGAAGGACGTAACAACTTCCAGCATGATATGAACCCGGATGTTCGCTGGAATGCAAAAGATGATGATCCTCCGCTGATGAAACGCAAGATCATTCGTGGCGGTAGCTGGAAAGATGTGGGTTATTACCTGCAGACCGGTACCAGCACCTACGAATACCAGGATTCAGCTAAATCTTATATCGGCTTCCGCAGTGTTATTGACCTGCCAGCCGCTCCGCAAAAAGGTCGTCGCAGATAACATTTCTCAGGGTCATCTGCGACCCCTTTTTACCCTGCACAATTTTACTGCTTACGAGACGTTTAATCTTTTACTAATCCGTTTTTCTCTTTTAAAATTTAATAATCCAAAAAAACGAACCCTCTATGCGTCGCTTCTTTAAAACCAAAAAAGGTCAGGAAGTACTTAATTTTCTGTTCTCGTTCTTTGCAGCTGTGGTAATTATCGCTGCGATGATGAAAATCCTTCACTGGCCCGGATCAGACTACGCGATTATGACTGGTCTTATCGCGGAAGCAGTAGTATTCCTTATCATGGCATTCGGTGTTGAACCACCTGAAGAACCACACTGGGAAAGATACTTCCCTGGTATCACCACTCACCCTGATCTGGATCCAAACTTCAAACCTACTCCGCTTGCAATCGGTGGTGGTAGCGCTTCTGGTAACCCTGCACTGAACAAACTGGAAGATATGCTGCGTGACGCAGACATCACTCCGGCTAACCTGGGTCGCCTCGGAGAAAACTTTAAAAAATTCGGTGGTACTGTAGATAAAATGGCTGACATCACTGACGTGGTAGCCGCTACCGGTGACTATACCAAGAAAACAAAAGAAGCTGCAACTGCACTGGGTACGATGAAAGATGCTTACCTCGGCGCTGCAAGCAGCATCCAGCACTTCAACCAGGCTGCTGATGGTACAAAACAATTCCACGAGCAGGTACAGGTACTGACAAAAAATCTGTCTTCCCTGAACACGATCTACGAACTGGAACTGCAGGATACCAACAATCACCTGAAAGCAATGAACAAATTCTATTCGAACCTGACAGAAGCTTCCAAAGCTATGCAGAGCAGCGTAGAAGATGCTCAGAAAGCTAAAGATCAGATCGCATTGCTGGCTAATAACCTGGGCCGCCTGAACAATGTTTACGGCAATATGCTCAGTGCTATGCAGGGTCGCAGCTAAACTAACAAAAGGGTTTCGTTTAAATCATAGAAAATCCGTATCCCTTGATTTTTGATAGTCACCTTATCTAATTTTAAAACCAAGAATTGTCATGTCTATACCTAAGGAGCCCAGGCAGCGAATGATCAACATGATGTACCTCGTGTTGACGGCCCTTCTGGCCCTCAACGTGTCATCTGAGATCCTCAACGCCTTCAAGACAGTGAACAATAGTTTGCAGAATACAAATAATACTGTTCACAACTCAACGGAGACTATCATGGCTTCGTTGAAAGAGAAGTCTACAGAGGGTCCTACTGCTGAAAAAGCCAAAGTATGGTTACCAAAGGCACAGCAGGTGGAAACCTATTCGAATAATTTATACAGTTTCATCCAGGGGTTAAAAGATCAGATCCTGAAAGACGCAGGATATGATGCCGCTCATCCTGAGAAGAAATACAAAGAAGATAACCTCGATATTGCTACGCACCTGATGGTAGAGAAAGGAAAAGGAAAAGAACTCTACGACATGCTGGCAAAGTATAAAACTGATGTACTGGGTGTTGACCCGTTGATCAAAACAGAATTTGAAAAAACACTGCAGATCGATCTCAGCAAACCTCAGACTGAAGCAAAAGGTAACAACTCATGGGAAGCGGCTTATTTCCGCATGGTTCCTACAGTTGCTGCTCTTACAATCCTTAGTAAATTCCAGAACGACGTAAGAACTTCTGAGAATAAAGTGGTTGCTTATTGCCACGAGCAGGTAGGTAAAGTAACCGTAAGGTTCGATACTTATGCAGCGATCGTTGGTCAGAGCTCTAACTATGTAATGCCTGGTCAGCAGGTAGAAGTAACAGCTGGTGTTGGAGCGTTCAGTAAGCAAGCTCAACCTAACATCGTGATCGGTGGTAAACAAATTGCGATCGGTGAAGACGGTGCGGCGCGTACTACGCTTACAGCAGGTGGCATGGGTCAGCAATCTGTTCCTGTAACCATCAACTATGTTGATCAGGACGGAAAGCCTCAGGTTATCAAAAAAGAGATCACTTATACAGTTGGTCAGTCTACAGCATCTATTGCGCTTGATGAAATGAACGTGCTCTATATCGGTTATGATAACAAAGTTACTATCGCGGCAAGCGGTGGTGGCGACGATAAAGTGAGCGTCTCTATCAGTGGTGGAGGCGGTTCTATCACCAAACAGGGCGGTGGTCATTATATCGCTAAAGTGAATAGTGTAACCGATGATTGTACGGTAAACGTATCTGTTGATGGTAAACCAGCAGCAAGCACTAAATTCCGTGTTCGCACTATCCCTCAGCCAATTGGTACTGTAGGTGGTTACGCTTCTGGTGATAACGTTCCTGCCGGTGCATTTAAAGCTCAGACTGGTGTAGGTGCTTACATCAAAGATTTCCCGCTGAACCTGAAATATGCTGTAACAAGCTTCTCAATGACGGCAGATAACGCAGAAGGCGATATCGAAGAAGCAAACTGTACAGGTAACCTATTCGACGCACGCGCTCAGGGTATCCTTCGCAAGCTTGGAAGCGGCAGAACTGTAACGATCGATAATATCCGTGCCGTTGGTCCGGACGGAAGAAGTCAGAAACTGCCTTCATTGGTGTACTATATCAAATAAATAAACGAAGATGAAAAGCATTGTTGTAAAGAGTTGTTTGTTACTGGCGCTGGGAGCTCTGGTAGTGGTGGATGCTGATGCACAACGCTCAGGACGCCGCAGAACGGGCAATCCCCCTGCCAACCAACAACAGGAGACACAGCAGCAGAACAATAACACTGCTCCGCCTTCAAACTATAATCCTTACGGGAATATTCCTATTGTAGTGGATTCTGCAAGTCTCAAAAGTGATACAGCGGTGAAAAAATCGCTCCGCAATGAGAACGCATATGACAAAAGCAGTTTGAATGCACGTACTCCGCTGGAATATGAGCACCTGAGAGCTGATGACGCGTTATTTGCTGAGAAAGTATGGAGAGAGCTGGATCTTCGCGAGAAGATGAACCAGACCTTCCGTTACGAGGCAGAAAGCGATAATGGCAGCCAGATGTTCATTAATATCCTGCTGAAAGCAGTGAATTCCGGCCAGGTTACCGCGTTTGAAGATGACCGCTTTACAACTCCGATCGGTGCTGACGCGATCATGAATGCTAACGCGGGATCTATGGACACAGTTCCACAGGTAGATCCTAATGATCCAAGCAAAGTGATCCGTTATGTTGTAACACGCACTTCTTTTGATCCAAAGACGGTACTGAAACTTCGTATCAAGGAAGAATGGGTGTTCGACCGCGAATCAAGCCGGATGTTCTGCCGTATCCTCGGCGTGGCTCCGCTTAAGACACAGTACTTCCCTAATGGACAGGAAAGACCAGGTTCAACAACCATGTTCTGGGTTTATTATCCCGACCTGCGTCCGATCCTGACCAAATATGAGGTGTACAACCCTAAAAACATGGGTAACAGCCGTATGACATGGGAAGAGTTGTTTGAAAGCCGCATGTTCTCCAGCTACATTGTAAAATCTACCCTGGATAACTCTGCTAACCGCAATATCAGGACGTATATCAAAGATCCGATCCTGGCGCTGCTGGAAGGTGATGCCATTAAAGACAAGATCTTTAACTACGAGCAGGACCTCTGGTCATACTAACACATATTAGTAAAAGACTTTAATATCTATCTAAAAAAGCCCCGTTATAGGGGCTTTTTTAATATTCAAAAGTTTCATTTATAATTATTTAAAAAAAGTTTTAAAAATCGTAAAACTCCTCTAGGAAAATAAGGAAAATGTTGTATTTTCGTCTCGGTTTTTCATAGGATATTGGATTTTAAAAACGGGGCTGGATTTCTATCCTGGCCCCATTTTTTTTCCTTTTAATTGAAATTAACGCGACTTGATTCGATGCGCGATATTCGATGATCGATGTTCGGCACGTACAAATCAATAAAATAAAGGACCGACCCCTTCCAATATTGGAAGGGGTCGGTCCTTTTATAGAAATCTTTCAGTTTATGAAATTCGACCCTCGGCCATCGATCATCTGACATCCTCATCTTCACCATTGAAATACTTGTGTATGATCACTGCCTTCGCTTTCCCTACCACCGCCGCGATCTCATCCAGCGTTTTATCACGTATATTTTTCACAGAACGAAATTCTTTCAGCAACAGGTCCGCTGTTGATTTACCAATGCCATTGATATCCTCCAGTTCATTTTTGAATGTCCCTTTGCTGCGTTTCTGACGGTGGAAAGTAATACCAAACCGATGCACCTCATCACGGATGCGGCGGACCAGTTTCAGGCTTTCGCTATTATAGGGCAACTTCAATGATTCCTGGTCTCCCGCAAAAAAGATCTCTTCTTCATTCTTTGCCAAACCAACCAGGGTCAGCTGACCTGTTAGTCCTAATTCCCGTATCGCATCCAGTGCTGCCCCTAACTGGCCTTTTCCGCCGTCTATGATCACGAGCTGAGGAAAGCTCTGCTGTTCGTCTCTGAGACGCTTATAACGCCTGTAAACAGCTTCTTTCATCGAGGCAAAGTCGTTGATGCCTTCGACTGTTTTCACGTTAAAATGCCGGTAATCTTTTTTACTTGGTTCACCGTTCTTGAAACAGACCATGGCTGATACCGGATAACTTCCCTGGAAGTTGGAGTTATCGAAACACTCGATATGCAACGGTAGCGTTGGCAATTGCAGGTTCTCCTGTAATTGTTCCAGTATTTTGATCTTATCTGTATTCCTGGAAAGTTTAAGCCGCTCTTTATTTTTGATCTCCTCAATAAAATAATCTGCATTCTTTTCAGAAAGTTCCAGCAGTTTCTTTTTATCACCAGCTTTTGGGATGGTCACTGTGAGCTGATCTTGCGGGTATTCTATCTCAAAAGGAACAACGATCTCGGTAGCGTCACTATTGAAGGTGTCCCGCAATTGTGCCACGGAAAAACTCAGGATCTCCTCCGGCGTTTCATCAAGATGTGTCTCCACTTTCGTGGTTTGTGTTTGAACGATCGCGCCATTGCGCACCATCAGGAAGTTTACAAACGCAACATCTTTATCTTTTACCAATGAGAACACATCCATATCACCGGTCCTGGTGCTCACAACCACCGAGCGCGCCTGGTAATTCTCCAGGAACTCGATCTTCTTTCGCGTGATCTCTGCCCTTTCAAAAGAAAGATCGGCGGCGAATTTTTTCATTTCCTCCCGGAAATGCCTCAGCACTGGGGTAAGATTTCCTTTCAACAGATTCTTTAGCTGATCAATGTTCTCGCGGTAACCTTCCTCTGTCTGATGCCCTTCACAGGGACCTTTACAGTTGCCAAGGTGAAATTCAAGGCAAACCTTGAACTTCTTTTCCCTGATATTTTTCTCTGTAAGATTCAATGAGCAGTTGCGCAACGGGATCGTATGCCTGGTGAACTCAATAAGCTCCCGCACCTTTTTCACCGAAGTATAAGGACCCAGGTATTCTGATCCATCGGGGATTTTTTTACGCGTGAGAAAAACTCTGGGAAAGGGTTCGTTCTTGATCACAATGAACGGATAGGTCTTATCGTCTTTCAGATTGATGTTGAAGATCGGCTGAAACTCCTTGATCAGCGAATTCTCCAGCAGAAAAGCGTCCTGTTCGGAATTTACGATCGTGAACTCAATGTGATGTATCCGTCTTACCAGTTCATGGGTTTTATAACTGTTGACGGTTTTGTTAAAATAGGAACTTACCCTTTTCCGTATGCTTTTAGCTTTGCCAACATAGATAAGGGTATTTGAAGAATCATAGTATTTGTAGATCCCCGGTTGCAGTGGAATGCCGGGGGCTATTTGCTGAAATTCTGCTGCTGTCATGTCTAGTCCTCATTCCATACAACTTTGGTCGTAGTGGTGGTTTCAGGCTGACCCGGCAATTGTCTCATGGTAACTACCTGGAAACTTTTGTCAACCTGCCACAACATCCTTTTTTGCACGGCACTGTCTTTTGTATTGATTGATGTATTAATAATGATCGTTTTGATCTTATCACCGGCGGCCGGATCCGGCTGGATCAGGACTTCCTGGCGCTGGATCAGTTCTTTCTCCGGTTTTACAGGTGTGTATACAAGCAAGACGCGGTTGAGCGATTCATCAAACTGTTTTGTTTCCGTATACCTGTCACTGTATTTGGATGAACTGATATCCGGCAAACCGATAAAATCTTTTGCAACGGCTCTGAAATCTTCACGCTTGATATAGATCGTGTCAGTCCTGGTGCTGTCAATATATACAAACTGGCGGATCGTATTAAGGGTGGTATCCACTTGTGCGAGCTGGCTTTTCAGGAAAGCGTCAACCGGGAAGAAATCTTCCTTTTTTTCTTTATTCTCAGATGAGCCGCATGAAACGAATAATGCCAGGGAGGCGAGAAATACGAAACTTGATTTTTTCATCGATTGATTCTTTCTGGTGCAAAATTAGGGCTTTGGGCCGGATGAAAGATCGGTGCCGGAATGTGTGGCAGGCGCAGTTGGATCTTTTGATCGATTGGCTTGAACCGCCGCTGTAACGCAGATTTCAAACTCATAGTGGTTGAAATGGCCTGCTTGCAGAAGATCTTTGTTCATCCGCATCGCAGATTACCCGGATCATCTGCAAAATCTGCGGAATTTGTCCACCCAATGGCACAAAAGGAACCGGCCCAACTCCGGTTCCCCCGACAGCAGAACGTTATCCCGTGCTTACCGGGATGACGCCGCTATTGATGGGTTAAATCAGGCTAATTAATTTTAACCGGCATTGAAGGTGTCAGGCATCATGGTTTATCATCTTCTGCCTCTCCTAAAAATGAAAACGCCCCGCGATGTGGGGCGTTTTCAACATTTCAATAAATTTCAGTTGTTTATCTCCAACCTTTATTTGAGGTGCCGACACCATCAGCCTTCGCTACGGTTCCGAACGTATAGAACGTTGTTTCACCAAACAGCTGCAGTGTAGCGCCGGGGATCGGGAAATGCAAAGGTGTTCCTTTTTGCAAAAGGTCCAGCTTTCTCATTTCGAAGAATTGGATCCCACAGCCGGTTGTATACATTTCAACCTGTCTTTCATGGTGGATTGCATTTACGATAGCTGTGAGATCTGCAGCTACCGGAGCCATGTTGCCTCTTGTGATGCGTGTGCTTGCATTAATGATTGCTGCGGCACCAGCAAGGTCGCCTGTATACGCTCTTGCTTCAGCCCTGAGCATGTCGTTCTCCACTTTCATGATCGTTGGTTTTGGACCGATCGCGCTGGTATAAACATCATCATATCTTTTGCACCTGTAGCAGGAGAAATGATAGTAGCCGCGGGCTGCAAGGAAATCGTTGGATGCCAGATACTCGAAGTCTGTCTTTAAACGCGCATCAAGCGATGTAGCAGGCTCGTCGGGATGCGGGAAACTTGGACTGTCATCCCAATGTTCAGGAAGAGAAGGTTCCATCATATGCACGACACGCATATCTGTACGCGCCCAGCCGGGATAAGTCAGGTAATCACCTGCTTCCATATACCATTTGTTTGTGCCGTCCATCTGGATGATCCAGGAGGAGGTCATGCCGGCATCGGCATAGGTTTTTACTTTTGCCCAATCTACAGCCGCCAGTTCCGTTTTATTTCTTGGCAGATAGGAGAGTAGTCTTGCGGCGCAGGTATTGATGATCTTCTTGAAGTCGGCACCTGATATATCGCCGGGTGTTCCAAGCCATGCGGCGGGAAGTGAGAAGCTACCGTCAGTCAATGTGATCGCTTCAGTAAGATAGCCCAGCGCTGCTGTTGCAACATCTTTGTAAGGAGTGGTTGCCGCGAGCGTGCCTTCTGCGGTTTTTGTGTCGTCAACCACATGTACTCTGTCGAACAGCATGGCCATATTGCCATAAGCAAGGCCAAGTGCAAATTTGGCGAAGGCCTTTGCACGCGCATCACCAGAACCTCCGATCGTAACTCCGGAGCTGAGTGCTTTCAGTACGTTCGACGCGGTCACGATAGCAGAGTAGTAACGGTCATAGGTATATTTCAACTGCCCGGCATTTGCATAGGCTGGGGAGTTGTTCCAGGCATTATCACGCGGCTCAAAAGAAAGATCACGCATACCAAAGTTACCCCATGAACAGGTTGCATGGTCTGCAGCCGTGGCAAGCATTGCTTCTACTCCACTTGCAGAATGCTGTCCGGAAAAAATAGTGTTGAACATTGCCGAAGCCACACTTTCAACATCGGCACCGGTGTTATAAACTATCGCAAAATTGGGGTTATTTTCATTGGGGACGTCCATTTTCTTACATCCCAACAACAGCCCTGAAGCAGCGATAGCGGTTAGCAAAAACTTATTGATCTTTTTCATTTTCTAAAGCTTTTTCATTTTACAAATTAATTCCCAGGGAGAATGAGATGGTACGATAGATCGGGTTAGCGCCGATACCGTCAATAGGCTGACGAACTGTGCCCACTTCAGGATCATATCCGGAATAGCCGGTAAAGGTGTGAAGGTTACGGCCAACCGCTTTCAGTGTAATGCCTTTAAGTGTACCATTCAGGAACCCGCTAAGCGATTTTGCAGAGATAGTATAACCCAGCGCAACTTCTCTCAATTTAAGATAGCTGCCATCTTCTACCCAATATGCATTCGCAAAGTTAGCATCGTACATACCTACGCTCCAGTAGGAAGCTGCTTTCTTCTGACCATCAGGCACGCCCGCCATATCCTGCAATTTGCTGATATTGTTGAACGCCATACGCTGGCCATTACTATTATAAATATCTCCACCGTTTTTCCAGTCAAGCAGGAAATAGAGTGAAATTCCTTTCCACGTCAATGTATTTGCCACGCCCATGTTGAACTTGGCATTACCATCGCCGATTTTGCCTAACCATGTTGAGCCATTTTCCTGGTAAAGGATCGGTCTTTCATTAACTGTTCCTTCTGTTCCTTTCAGGATTACATATCCATCGCGGTTCACTACGTAGTCAGTGATCACGCCGCCTGTTGGTAATTGTTTGCCCATTTCATCAAGTGAGCGTACCATTCTGTGACCGTAGATCGCACCATACACTTCATTTGCCTCTACGCGGAATGCATTCACGTCGCCGCTTTGAGGGCTTAACCAGTATGCAGGGATAGGTAATTCAGTGATCTTCTGACGAACCCTTGAGAATACGATGTTTGAATTCCAGGAGAAGTTTCTTTTGTTCACCCAGTTTGCACCTAAAGTAAATTCGAGTGTTTTAGACTCAACTTTACCGGCGTTCTGCCACTGGTTATTGAAACCACCGCTCAGGAATGGGATCAGCGCTACGTTAAGGAACTGGTCGGTAGTAATTGAACGTGCATAAGTGCCTTCAAAGCTGAATTTTCTCAGGAAGTCGACGTTCAAGCCAACTTCTGTTTCAGCGGTATTGGAAGGTTTCAGTTTCGCATTACCTGTCTGACTGGGTGAGGCTGCACCACGTGCATTCCAAGTGAAGATCTCATACTGCCAGGAGAAGTCAGGACGGATACCCGCAGTACCATAAGCAGCGCGGATCTTCAATTCGTCGATGCCCTTTATCTGTACATCTTTGGAGATACGATAAGCACCAGACAACCTGTAATAAGAATTCCAGCGTGATTCAGGTCCGAAGAGAGATGATCCGTCATAACGGAACATACCATCAAAAAGGTATCTGTCTTTATAATCCAGTCCTAAGATCGCGAAATAGTTTTGCGCTCTTTCATTTGTCTTTGTTGAATTACCGCCGTTTTGAGTAAGCAGGTTATCGAAGTTTTCAATACCTATATAAGAGAATTGTGAGCCGCTTACGCCGGTGCTTTCGTAATGGCGGTCTTCATACAGGTAAGAAAGTTTACCTCTTACACCAAGCTCACCAAACTGTTTGGTAAGATTCAGGGTCAGCTGTGTATTCTGCGTACTTGTTTCGCTGCTGGATTGGCTAAGACCGCCACCAGTGTACACGTAGTTGGCATTGTAGGTATTCTTTGGCGTGATCGATTCTGATCTGTAGTTCTCGATCTCTATTGTTTGCGTTACGTCCAGATTTGCCCAGCTGGTGAAACGCAGATTAGCTGTGTAGTTACCCATCCATCTGCGGGATTGATTATATGCCTTTGTATTATACAGGCTATACAGCGGGTTGGTGATCTCACCGTTGAAAGGGTCGATCCGGAAGTTGTAATCAGTTCCGTCGGGGTTTTTTGCAAACAGATTTGCATCCGGTTTCATACGTGCCACGTTGTAGAAAACGCCTGAAGGCGCTTGTACGCTGCGTTTGATGAACAGGTTTGTTGCGCTTACCTTCAACCATGGTGTGACCTGTTGATCGATATTAAAACGGAAGTTCTGTCTTGAATATCCATCACGGTATTTTACAACGCCCTGTTGTTCGTTATTCTCAAATGAGAGGAAGATATTGTTTCTTTCAGATCTGTTTGATACACCAACATAGTTTGTATAGGAAAGACCTGTTTTAAAAACATCACCTGGATCGAAACGGTACGTGCCATAGGGATTATCCATATAACCATCAGTTTTGATGGTTGGTGTTCCCTGGATAGCGCCTGCACCGGAGTTGGGAACATATCCGCCTTCATATCCGGCCGGGTAGGTTACCCCTGCGTATTTTGTAAAGAGTCCTTTGGCTGATTCCCAGTCGGAAGCGAGATTGTAAAAATGCGATTTGGATGTTTCATAATAATGCTGGAGGTTTTGAAAACCCACTTCATTTCTGATGATCACCTGCGGTTTTCCGGATGCTCCGTCTTTACCTCTTTTCGTAGTGATAGCGATCACGCCATTACCCGCGCGTGAGCCATATAATGCTGCTGCGGCAGCACCTTTTACCACTTCCATTGATTCGACGTCATCCACGTTAATATCAGCAAGACTACCAGTCATGATAATACCATCCAACAGGATAAGTGGCGATGCACTAACGTTAAGTACGTTATCGCCTCTGAGCAGCAGATCAACCTGTTGACCGGGAGCGCCGCCAACAGAAGAAGTTCTCAGGCCAGCAACCTTTCCTGTCAATGCGGAAGAAATAGACAGGCCGGGCACAGCTTTCAGCTGCGCTTCGTTCACTTTGGTAACAGAAACAGTCAGTTTCTTTTTGGAGGTAGAACCTGCAACGCCGGTAATAACTACATCGGACAATGTTTGACTTTCAGAGCTAAGGTTTAAAGAATAGTTGGAACTGCTGCCTACTTTGATCTCAGAAGTGGTAAATCCTACGGCAGAAACTACAAGGGTAGCGCCTGTGTTGGCATTGATGGAAAATGCGCCCTCGGCATCGGTTACGGTTCCTGAAGATGAACCCTTGATAATGACCGAAGCTCCGGGAATCGCATGGTTGTCACCATCGAGGATCTTTCCGGTGACCTTTTTTTGCTGCGCAGTGGCCGACATAAAAACGGCGCACATTGCGAGCATCGCAATTGCAAGTTTTCTCATGTGCATGTGGTTTTGATATTAGAGAATGAAAATCCTTATTTATCGATGATCGACGATTGATGTTGATGTTCGATGGTCGATAGCTGTTGAACTGAATATGTTTTTATCGTTAAAAAATGCTTTTTCTGTTCAAACGATCATCGCGTATTGATGATCGTTTCTTCCGGGCATACGATTTCCCTTCCGGTTGAATACCAGATTTTTTCAGGCACGTGATCTTGACAATAAATGAATGAAATGCAGTTATTCTAAAGCAAACATTTTCTACAGGGCACAACCAATCCATTGCCCAAATACCGGATCATCAGGCACGCAATCATAATGTAAAACGTAAAGGGTAGTTATCCGAAAAGCAAACAGTCTTTAAAGGGAACAAATGATCATCCGGCATATACCGGAAAACCAGTCAGGCAACCGTTATGTTGTATATAGAAAATGCAGTTATTCTGAAATAGATATTTCCGGCAAACAAATCAGCCCTGTTAAAGATGGACAACGCAACAACCAACAACACATTTCTACTGGTTCAACGTCACGCCGATCTTCACACCAAAATCAAAAAGATTTTCTTTAACCGGATATTTGTTTTCGAAACTTGAAAGTAATTGATAACGTACCTGCGGACCGATCTGCCACTGGGTCTTGCCGCTGGTGTAATTGATAAATGCTTCAAAGCCGGTGCTCAGGTTGAAATTACGCGTGAGCCAGGGAACTTTAGCATAGTTCTTATAATCCGTTGAGAGGAGATAAGCTCCATCACTGATCACATAGGTCGGCTGGATAGTACCGGCAACACCAAAACTGGTTTTTTCATTGCCGAGCACTTTCAGCTCTGCACCGATCGGTACCGATACTGTATAATAGAAGTTCTTTAACCAGTCAGCTCTGTAGCCGCTGTAATTGCGGTAACGTGTATAAGCCGATACAGAACTGCTTCCGGGATTAAGACCGATCGTTGCCATTTCTCCGGAATAGCTGAATGCTTTGATGTCGTAACGGTTTACATTGAACTGGAGACCTGCTCTTAATTTCAATGCATTTGTCAAAGGATATCTTGCTGCAAAACCAAGTTGAAGACCAATATCAGGTTTGTGTGTCACCGCCTGGTTCACATCTGTTAATGCAGGAGACAAAGGATACCCTGTAGCCGCTGTATTATTATAGGCTTTATTCACACCAAGTTTTCTGTAACTGATCGTCGGTGTAATGAACAATTGCCAACTGAGCTTTTTGTGCACCTTTTCGCGCTTATAAGAATTTACTACGCTTTCGATCGTAAGCGGAGGTTCCTGCAGGTTTTGTTTCTGCAACGGTGCATTATCCTTAGCCGCAACGGGTACAGCGATCGCAGGGCTTGAAAGTGTTTCAGCAGTTGCTATGCTGATCGCCGGTGTACTTGCCGGGTCTGCAGCATGTTTGATCCTTGTTGCATGAGCTGGCGTACCGATCTTCTCCACCCTTTCGATCAGCTCTGTATGGGCCGGAACTGAGGGGGCGGGAAGCTGTTCAGCGATATTCTGTCTCAGTTGCTCCGATAATGCATCTTGTATAACAATTGGAGCAGACTGATTCTTTATTGTTGTTGGTTGATCTGATTCTTTATTAAAAGGCAACAGACCATGCAGCTTGCGCGATTGCTTTTTCTGTTGTGCCTGAGCTGTAGTTGCTGATTCATTGCTGCCGGAAGAAAGATCATTACCGGGAGCCGTAGGTTTCACAGAGGCTATATCCTGTGATTTTTTTGAAGCAGGATACATCGTCATCACCCAACTCACTGCTCCGCCGGTAAGCAACAACAGGAAAGCCAGTCCGAAACCGGTCCATCTGCGGCGTGTGTGCAGGGAATTGTTTATCCCGCTCCAAACCTTTTCGGATGGAAACATCCGGTATTCGTCAGCATTTTGTTTTACAAATTGCTCGAAATCCCTGTTGCTGTAGTTACTCTCCATAACCAGTTATAATATTTAGGCACGGACTCTACCGCCGACTAACTGCCGCGAACCACTCAAAGTCTTGTTTTGGTTTTTGTATGATCCTCTTCCGGATCAATATGTCTTCAAGCATCGATTTAGCTCTTGTATATTGACTCCGGCTTGTACTTTCTTCTATATCCAGCATCACCGCTATTTCACGATGGCTGTAACCTTCCACTGCGTAAAGGTTCAACACCGTTCTGTACCCGATCGGCAACAGCCGGATACACTCCACCACCTGTTTGGCCTGAACAATTGCAGGGACGCTGTCTTCCCTGATCTGTACACCGGTGGCATGGATGATATCCACACTTTCGTTGAACTTCTTATTTTTCTTCAGGATGTTGATGCAGGTATGAACGATGATACGGCGTATCCAACCTTCAAAAGCTCCACGGTTCTCGAAAGTATGCACCTGGGAAAAGACTTTGATAAAGCCTTCCTGGAGCATATCCTCGGCATCTTCGCGGTTGTGTGCGTATCGATAACATACTGCCAGCATCTTAGCACTGTATTTATTATACAGCTCTCGCTGGGCGGTAGCATCATTATTCAAACAGCCTTTTAAAATGGCTTCCTCGGTCATATATCCCGTTTGGTTGCCTGTAATTTAGACAATTTTCAAATACAAATGCTGCATGGGTGGAGAAATTCCGTGATGGATGGTCGGTAAATTGGGTGGATCGATGGTTGATGGTCCATGTTCGATGGTAGATTGCCGACGTTGGATCGGAGATTATGAACGTTCTTTTTTAGAATAAATCCAGCTGGTTAAGGCTTGTTCGACATATCCCTGCACTTTAGTGCAACTGAGAGAACAGAGGTCCAATGAAAAGATTCCTGAGTTCCTTAATGGATATAATACCGAAGCCTTCCTGAAACAGGAAGGCTTCGGTATTACCATTAGTTCGTATGCGGAGCACGACCATCGAATATGGAACATTCATCAGATCAGCACCTTGCCCGTCATTTCCGCCGGTATGGGCAATCCCATCAGCGTCAGAATAGTAGGGGCTATATCGCCGAGCTTGCCGGATTGCAGCTGGCCTTTCCATTCTTTGTCGATCAGGAAGAGCGGCACGAGGTTGAGCGTGTGGGCGGTATTCGGAGATCCGTCTTCATTGATCATGTAGTCTGAATTGCCGTGATCCGCTGTCAGAAAAACGGTATAGCCGTTGTTCAGCGCAGCCGTTACCACTCTTTCCACGCATTTGTCGACGGTTTCTACGGCTTTTACCGCGGCAGAGAATACGCCGGTATGACCAACCATGTCTGCATTGGCAAAATTGAGGCAGATAAAATCGGCAGCTTTTTCTTCGATCTTGGGGATCAGCGCATCGGTCAGTTCATAAGCACTCATCTCCGGTTTCAGATCGTAGGTTGCTACTTTGGGTGAAGGGATCATGATGCGCTCTTCGCCTTCAAACGGAACCTCACGGCCACCGCTGAAGAAGAACGACACGTGCGGATATTTTTCGGTTTCCGCAATACGGATCTGTTTCAGGCCATTTTGCTGCAGCACTTCACCAAGTGTATTTTTGAGATCATCATTTTCAAAGATCACGTGCACGTTGTTGAAACTATGATCATACTGCGTCATGGTTGTATAATCAAGATGCAGACGGTACATGTTGAATTCGGGAAAGTCATTTTGCGTAAGCACTTCGGTGATCTCACGGCAACGGTCAGTACGGAAATTGAAACACAGCACTACATCATCATTGCTGATCGTCGCCAGCGGCTCCTGCGCTTCATTCACGATGACGGTTGGTTTAATGAACTCATCAGTGATATCCTGCCTGTAAGATTGCTCAACAGCGGCGATCGCATCCGTCGCTTTTTGTCCTTCGCCTTTTACCATCGCATCATAAGCAAGCTTCACGCGCTCCCAGCGTTTGTCACGGTCCATTGCATAATAGCGGCCACTTACTGTTGCGATCTTACCCACACGCTGGTTCAGGTGTTGCTGCAGGTCTGTGATAAAACCGAGCCCGCTTTTCGGGTCGCAGTCACGGCCATCCGTAAAAGCATGTACAAATACATTGGACAAGCCTTCTGCCTGACAGGTGTCAATGATCGCTTTCAGGTGATTGATATGCGAGTGAACGCCGCCATTGCTTACAAGGCCGAGAAGGTGTAAAGGTTTGTTATTATCTTTTGCGGCACGGATCGACCTTAACAGTTGTTCGTTTTTCGCAAAAGCGCCTTCGCGGATCGCCACGTTGATCCGTTGCAGTTCCTGGTACACAATGCGCCCTGCCCCAAGGTTCAGGTGACCTACTTCAGAATTCCCCATCTGGCCGTCCGGCAAACCCACTGCTTCACCGCAGGTTACAAGCGTCGAATTCGGGTATGTTGAGTATAAAGACTTTGTAAATGGCGCATTTGCGTGCTGTATTGCGTCCGCCGATGCAACTTTTCCTAATCCCCAGCCGTCCATTATGATCAGGATTACTTTTTTTTGTGCCATCAGATAATTATTGTTTAGTTAGTATTAATTCAGTAAAAACCCGGTAAGAATGCGTTGTAAATCTACAGATGATTCATCTATTTCGACAGAATAGCTATAAAACTACTGGTTTTTATTATTTTAGTACTCTGTTCGTTCGTACGCTATGGCACGTTTTTCTATGTTAGAAACACCTGTGAAAAGCAAAATTATTATGAAAGCGATATTTACTTCTTTCTTACTTACTGCTGTTCTGCTGTTTTCTTCGTTTGATCAGCCATCAACGATCGATGGTGTGATCACTGCGTTGAAATCAGGAAATGCCCCGGAGTTGTCAAAATATTTTGACGACAACGTGGAGCTTACATTACCCGTAAAAAGCGATAGCTACAGCAAGGCCCAGGCCCAGGTGGTGCTGCGCGATTTTTTTGCGAACAATGGCGGCGTGAAAAATTTCGAACTGAAGCATAAAGGCGATTCGCCCGGCGGTCATTATTGCATCGGAACGCTGCAGACAAAGTCCGGAAATTTCCGGGGACATATCTTCCTGAAAACAAAAGGAAACAAAGAGGTCGTCAAAGAGATCCGTTTCTCATCCATTGAATAATCAAAATACTTTTTAATGATCAGCCTTCCCGGTTCAACTTCGGGAAGGCTTTTTTATTTTTGCACCATGAACTTTGACCAACAACTGGCCCACCTCGTGGACGAGGCTTTAAAAGAAGATATTGGAGATGGCGATCATTCCACCCTTTCCTGTATTCCTCCGGATGCAACAGGGAAAGCCGTGCTCAAGATCAAGCAGGACGGGATTCTCGCGGGTGTGGACGTTGCGCAGAAGATCTTTCATCACAAAGAACCTTCCGCTGTATTCACCATCCATAAAAAGGACGGTGAAAAAATGGTGTTTGGTGAAGCGGCATTTGAAGTGACCGCACGTGTGCACACGATCCTTTCGTGCGAACGTCTCGTACTGAATTGTATGCAACGGATGAGCGGCATCGCAACGCTCACTAAGCAATACACTGATAAACTGAAAGGCTACAAAACACGCGTGCTGGATACCCGTAAAACAACGCCGAATTTCCGTTTACTGGAAAAAGAAGCGGTAAAGATCGGCGGTGGCGTAAATCACCGCTTCGGATTGTTCGATATGATCATGCTGAAGGATAATCATATCGATTATTGCGGAGGCATCGAAAAGGCGATCGATAAGGCAAGCCGCTATGTGGCAGAGCAAAAGCCCGGGTTGAAGATCGAAGTGGAGACAAGAAGTATTGAAGACGTAAAGAAAGTTATCAGCGTTGGAAAGGGTAAAGTGTTCCGGATCATGCTGGATAATTTCACTCCTGATCAGATCACAGAAGCAGTTAAACTGATCGGAGAAGAGTTTGAAACAGAAGCCAGCGGCGGCATCAACCTGGATAATATAGAAAATTTTGCCAGGACAGGTGTTGACTACGTAAGCGTAGGCGCACTGATACACCAGGCAAGAAGCCTGGACCTGAGTTTAAAAGCAGTGATTGCCTGAAAGAGTTTTGTTTAACTATCAAACTGATCAACATGAGTAAGAAAAATAAAGCCGATAATAACGGGTTCGTGTATAGCACAGATCCGGACTTCAAATTCGATGAGAGTGCAGAACAGGCAGAAACCCTGCCTCCGGCCCAGCAGAAACTGCGTATCCGGCTCGACACAAAACAACGTGGAGGCAAAGCTGTTACACTCGTCGAAGGATTTACAGGCAGCGAGGATGATCTGCAGGATCTTGGTAAAAAACTGAAGGCATTCTGTGGCACAGGTGGTTCGGCAAAAGAAGGAGAGATCATTGTACAGGGCGATCAGCGGGATAAAGTGCTCCAATGGCTGATCAGGCAGGAGTACAAACTTGCAAGAAAAATCTGACTTCACAAACGGATTGTATATGATTAACCCGTGGATGGTTCTTTTCGCAGGAATGGTCTTTTGCGTCTCGGGGATCTTTTTTTTCTTCCGGAATATTTTTGAAGAAGGACGTTCGGTGAAATGGGCTGTAATTGTAATGGCGATGGGCGTTGTACTCATAAGCCTGGCGTCCTTCAGACTGCTGGAAGAAAATGGGCATGTTTAGTTTGACCAGCGTATCCTGTACGCCAGTCAAACTAACAACTTAATGTTTCAGGAAAGTAGTTGAATGTGAAATACCGTCTCCGTGCACCTGCAATATATAATTTCCTGCAGGCAGGCTACCGATCGTGATATCCTGTTGCAATAAGCCTGCGTTTTTTGTTAACTCAAGTGTTTTCATCAGCTGACCGCCGGTAGATACAATGCGGAGTTGAAGTTTGCCCGAATAATTATCGTTAAGTCTGACCGTCAGGTTATTCACCGCCGGGTTCGGGAATAAATAGAATTTGCCTGCAACTATATTGGTCAGATTCACCTGCTTTACATCAAACAACTCCCGGTTGCCGCTGAAATCGGTCTGTGAAAGGCGATAGTAGTTGATGCCCGGAACTGGTGCCTGATCGATATATTCGTATGTACCGCCGGATGGATTGTTTGTTGACCTGACCTCTGCCAGTATTGTAAAATCTGTTCCATTTGTGCTACGCTCGATCGTAAAGTGTTTGTTCTGATCTTCCTGAGCGGTCGTCCATGTAACCGCTACCGAGGCCGTTGCCGTGTTTCTCACTGATACATTGTAGCTTGTCAGCAATACAGGCAAGGCTATTTGACCGCGGGAGTATTGCAGCATCCATTGATAAATATTCAATCCGTCCTCCGTCCAGGACGGGTCGTATGTCTGAGTCCAGGCATCATGAATGTTCTTGTCGAAGATCGTTTTCTTTGCTGCGGGTGTGGGAGGGTTCGGTGTGTTGATATATTGAACAAAAAGGTTGGTGTTGGAAACAGGCACGGTAGGATCTCCGTTGTTGTGTGTGGCCCATACGGGTAATTTTGCGTTTGCCATTACGTTCGCCGTGTTATTACTTGGGGTGGAAGCTCCACACACGGGAATGATGGCTGCTAATTTTCCTGCTGCGGTGCTGCTGCTGCCGGCATAGTCCCATGTGGTTCCTCCCCCCATGCTCATACCGGTGAGATAGATCTTGTTCTGATTGACCTTGTAGTGCTGAATAACATAATTGAGCACCCCGCTGATATCCGCTGGTGTTGGCCAGCTTTTAAATTGAGGCGAGATCACGATCGTGCGGTATGTTTGCTCATTTACGGTAAATGATCCGGGAAAGCGCCCCTGGTCAATCACCTGCGGCAGTCCAAACCAAAGCACTTTAGATAATTCGCTGCTGGACCCATCACCAAGCTGCCCATATCCATGAATGAAAATGATCAGCGGATAGGTTTGAAAGTTACTTGAATTATATCCGGCAGGAAGATATTCATAATAGCCGTTACTGTTAGAGATCATGGATAGGTAACGGGGCGTGTGCGTTTGTGAGGACGCCGGTAAACACCACAACAGCAAAAAAACCTGCAGTAAGGTGGGTAAAAAAATCTTCATATTAGTTGGTTTGGATGACTGGAAGGAACTTGTGGCGTACAGGTTCCAAATTCATGCCATCCGCCGGGAGCGATCATTAGAACAAAATAAGAAAGCCCCCGCAACTGCGGAGGCTTTGCATAATGATTATACTTTTTATTATTGTCCCTGTGCAAGACTGTAAGCTTTCTTTCCACCCCACATATTGAGCAGTTCCAGTGAGCAGACCTTGAAATTACCGCTCAGGCTTACATACAATCCGATCACATCCTGCTGATTCAACGGAGAACCATCGATGCTTTCGAAGCGTACGTTATATTGGTTAACAAGGTTTGTATACACAGAACCTGTTGGCCATACCTGTGTACCGCGGTTGCTGATATTGATCAGGTTGAATTTCACACCTGCGTGACGCTGGCATTTGTGCGCAATTGCTTCCGGTTGTTCAGCGCTTTCGATGAACAGATCCACTCCAACGATCTCTTCGTTCTCCGTTTCTTTGGAAACCATCATAGAGTTCTGTGCAAGTTTGAATGGCGCAGGTGTACCAGGTTTATTTGGAATGATCGGTTTTGCACCAACCTGTGGTTGTTTGCCAAAATTGGAAATGATCGCCTCTGCAAATTCTGTTGTATTCACGGAAGGTTTTGATTTATCACCAAAATCGCCTGTATGAACGCCTGCTTCCAGTGTATAAAGCAATGCATTTTCAATCACCGCTGCATTTTCAGTCAATCCAACGTGGCGAAGCATCGCAAGACCGCTGAGCAGGAGCGCTGTTGGATTTGCAATATTCTTTCCTGCGATATCTGGAGCTGTGCCATGTACCGCTTCAAAGATCGAAATATGATCACCGATATTTGCCGAAGGAGCAAAGCCCAATCCACCAACAAGACCAGCGCAAAGATCGCTCACGATATCACCCTGCAGGTTTGTTAACACCACAACATCAAAGTTGTCAGGGCGTGTAACAAGCTTCATGCAGAGATCATCCACGATGATATCATCCGCTTTCAGTTCAGGAAATTCTTTTGCCACTTCATAGAAACAATCGAGGAACAGGCCATCGGTCAGTTTCATGATATTGGCTTTATGGCCGCATGTAATACGTTTTGCATTTTTCTGGCGGGCCATTTCAAATGCGTAACGGATCACCTGCATGCTACCCGGGCGGGTGATAAAACGGCGGCTCAGCGCAACATCATGTGTAAGCATATGTTCGATTCCGCCATATGTATCTTCAATATTCTCGCGGACCACCGTCACGTCGATCGGAATGCCGGCTTTGCTGAAAACGGTATCCACACCGTGCAGGCTCTGGAATGCTCTTTTGTTGGCATAAGTGTTCCAGGTTTTACGGGCGGTCACGTTGATACTTTTTACACCTTTTCCTTTTGGTGTTTCCATTGGCCCTTTGAACAAAAGGCCAAGCGATTCAATGGTCAATTTTGCTTCAGGCGTCATACCATTATTGAAGCCCTTGTCAAACACCCATTTACCCATGTCTACAAACTCGTATTCCAGTGGTGTCTTATTGGCTTGAAAAATCCTGAGGACGGCGTCCATTATTTCCGGACCGATACCGTCACCTTTGGCTACTGCTATCTTCATAAAGGGAAAATTAAGGATGAGTGAAGGCGCAAATTTACGGGAAATTCGATGTACGATCTTCGATGATCGATGGGCCGAACCGATTTTGCAGTATTTCTTAACGTTCTGATTTCGGCAGCGCGAAAAACTACGTGTTTCACCGTCGGAAACCGGTTTTTCGACCATCGATCATCGAACATCGGGCATCGATTTCCGGGCTTTTTCATTACTTTTACTGAAACTGATTGGTATGAACAGCATTATCTCCGAAGGTGTGCAGGTAAGCGTGGAAACCTTTTACCAGCCTGACTACAGTAATCCGGTGCAGTCAGAGTTCATGTTTGCATACCGTATCACCCTCGAAAATCATAATGCTTTTCCCGTAAAACTGCACCGCCGCAACTGGCAGATCTTCGACAGCAATGGCAGTCATCGTGAAGTGGAAGGCGAAGGAGTTGTCGGCGTTCAGCCCACGATCCAGCCGGGCGAAAGTTACCAGTATGTAAGTGGTTGCAATCTCCGCACAGAAATGGGCAAAATGAAAGGCACCTATCAAATGGAAAATCTGAATAGTAAACAGATGTTTACGGTAGATATTCCGTCGTTTGAGATGATCGTGCCGATGAAGAATAACTGAGAGTGGAAGATACTTCCTGTTTGTTCGATGTTCGATGATCGATGTTCGGGCTCCGCGAGCCGAAAAGGATAAATAAAAAAGAAGCCTTCCGGTATCGGAAGGCTTCTTTTTTTTAGTTTCTTATCAAACTGCGGAGCCCGAACATCGATCATCGAACATCGACCATCGAACAACGATCAGACTCCCACTCACTTAGGCTTATACTTCGCCCCCTCCAAAATCACCTTCGCTCCCGCCTCCATCAATTGCTGAATGCTCATCTCCGGGTTGTTTGCTTCGAATTTGCGGACGATCTGGCGACCGATCCAGGGGCCGATATTGCCGGGAGAAAGTTCCTGGTCAAAGCCCTGGGTAAAAGGGCCTTCGCCGATATAAGTCTGGAGCGTCGCAGGATCGATGGCATAGAGATCTTCGTTTTTGGCGATATAGGTCCATACAAGGCCTTCGTTGGCGTTGACCCAGTCGAGCTGTTTTTGTGTGTAACCCGTGCGGATCGAATCCGGGGCCTCCGGCATGAATTTGTCGAGCAACCACCACTGTTTTCCCTTCTCGATCATTTGTTCGATTAGCGGCCGGCCCGCGCTTTTGTCAGGAAAAATATCATCGGCGATCAGCTTCATCAGATCCACGGTGATATACTCGCGGGAGAAGCGGCGGCTGCGGAACAACGGCGCTACATTGTTGACAAAGTTCTGATCCTGGTACCAGGAGAAATTCCGGCCCAGATAGAATTGCAAACTGATGCCTGCAAGATCGGGCCCGATAAAATCAGGTGTGTATTCGCCGTTCGCCATGCGCGCAAGATCCTGTCTTGAATCGAGCCTGCCGATCACAGGGATCAACTGTGTGGGTGTTTTATACTGAGGGAAATAATACTTCACATAGCGGAATGCCTTTTCAATATCCGCTTTCACCGGTTCAAAGTTCTTATACAATTTCTGCGATGAATCAAATAACGGCCTGTAATAGCGGTAAAACATTCTTACTTCGGCCGGATCTGTAATACCAATAATATTCTGAAGAAATAAAGATAAAAAAGTCGGGTACTGCTGATGCACTTTATTCAGGCCCTGATCCATCTGCAGCGTATCCACCGCAAAGAACGCTTCATCAAATCGGTCCACTTTCAGGTCAACCTTAATACCCGATACATCCGGTAATTTCCTTTTATCACCACAAGCTGTTAACAAAATGCCAATGAGAAGCGGGAGATAGAGTTTCTTCATAGAAAGCGTAAACGTTGGGGGTGGTGAAATGTTGTGGCAAATGTAAGGAAAGACCGCCGACGGCCGACCGCGGACCGCAGACGATTCGTTATAGAAGAGGGTGGCTTATCGATTTGTAGCGATAGCGAAGACCACAGACGACGGACCGCGGACCGCAGACGATTCAATAAGAAAAGATGCTTCTGTTTTTTTTGCACTTGTTGCTGCAGACCTGTAGTCCACTTTCTTCTATAACGAACCGTCCGCGGTCTGCGGTCCGTGGTCCGTCGTCTCTTTGTTGTTGCGGTCCAATAGCCCACTTTCTTCTATCACGAATCGTCTGCGGTCAGCGGTCGGCCGTCGGCGGTCCTCCTTATTCCCCTCCTTTCCGTAAATTTGCCCCATGAAAATTGCTCTCGCACAACAAAACTATCACATAGGAAATTTTGAAGAGAATACGCGCAAGATCATTGAAGGAATCGATTGGGCGAAAAAAGAAGGTGCAGACCTGGTGGTGTTTTCTGAATTGAGTGTTTGCGGTTATCCTCCGAGGGATTTCCTGGAGTTTGATGATTTTATTAATAAATGTTACGCAGCCGTGGATCAGATCAGGGAGCATGCAGATACGATCGGTGTATTGATCGGAGGTCCGGCGCGTAATCCACGCGTGGAAGGAAAGGATCTTTTTAATTCAGCATTCTTTCTTTATGAAAAAAAGATCGTTGCGGAGATACATAAAACGCTGTTGCCGAATTACGACATCTTTGATGAATACAGGTACTTTGAACCCGCGTTTGAATGGAAGCTGGTTTCCTTCAAAGGAAAGAAGCTGGCCGTAACAATTTGTGAAGATATCTGGAACATGGGCAGCAATCCGCTCTATCGTGTTACCCCCATGGAAATGCTGGCGCCGGATGGCCCTGATATGATGATCAATCTTTCCGCGTCTCCTTATAATTACGCGGCTGATGTTGTCCGGAACAGCCTGGTAAAAGCACATACCGTGAAGTACGGTATCCCGATGTTCTATTGTAATACCGTTGGATCACAAACAGAGATCGTGTTTGATGGTGGCAGTCTTGTATATGATGCCGCGGGGAACAAGATCGCGGAGATGAAGTATTTTGAAGAAGATTACCAGGTTTTTGATGTGGAAGCGATCGCCGCCAATGCAGCGGCAAAAGGGCCAGCTCCGGACGAGCCTGTTTATTTTTCCTCTACAGATGTTGGCACAGGTGAAGATATTATCCGGTATCTGACCAACGAGAAGAACATGGAGGAGATCTATCACGCGCTAATTCTCGGTATCCGTGATTACTTCAGAAAAATGGGCTTCACCAAAGCAATACTCGGCGCATCCGGTGGTATAGACAGTGCGGTGGTACAGGCGCTTGCCGTTGCTGCACTGGGAAAAGAAAATGTGCGTGCAGTGCTGATGCCTTCTACATTTTCATCAACACATTCTGTGCAGGACGCGAAACTGCTGAGTGAAAATCTCGGTAATGAATATGATATCGTTCCGATCAAAGAGGTGTATGACAGTTTTCTTTCCACACTTTCACCTATTTTCAAGGATTCACCATTTGGTATTGCGGAAGAGAATATACAGAGCCGTTCAAGAGGGAATCTGCTGATGGCGATCTCCAACAAGTTTGGTTATATCTTACTCAATACTTCCAACAAAAGCGAGTTGGCAACCGGCTATGGAACTTTGTATGGCGACATGGCCGGCGGTCTTGGTGTGTTGGGTGACCTCTATAAAATGCAGGTCTTTGCATTAGCCCGGTTCATCAACCGTGATAAAGAGATCATTCCTTCCAACATTATTACCAAACCACCATCGGCTGAACTTCGTCCCAATCAGAAGGATAGCGATAGTCTTCCCGAATATGATATTCTCGATCGTGTGCTTTACGAATATATCGAGCTGCGTAATGGTCCCAAAGAGATCGTCAAGAAAGGTTATGATCCCGTCCTCGTTGCGCGCATTCTCCGCCTCGTCAACACCAATGAATACAAGCGCAACCAGTTCTGTCCTATCATCAGGATCAGTACGAAGGCATTTGGTGTGGGTCGGAGGGTGCCGATTGTTGGAAAGTATCTGGCCTAAGGGGATATCTTCGATTTCTTCGATGTTGGATGGTCGATGTTCGATGATCGAATTTGCGTTGAAGCGTTTTTATAAAGGGAAACCCTCCGATCTTGGAGGGTTTCCCTTTATATTTTTAGAATGCTAATTATTCGACCATCCTCCTAAGCTACCGCTTCGGCGGACACAGTCCAACATCGAGCATCGACCATCAAACAATCACAGTAAACGTACTAACTTAGTGTTTCAGCGTAAGCGTAATCGTCGTCGCTCCAAACGGCGCAATTGTCATTTGCTGTGACAGTACGAGATTGGTGCCGTTGAGTGAAACGATAGTAAAGTCGGTTGAGCCTCCGTCGATCAGGGCCTGGGAAGTGCGAAGGACTGTACCATTGGTGATCAGTTCCCAGGTGAAAGAAGCGGATTGAGGATCACTGTTGTCGCATTTGGTCGGACCTTCATCCAGTGTACCGCTGCCGGATGTGGCATCATTGGAAGTGGCGGCAAAAGTGATGGTATTGTCTTTTTCACACGCTTCGAATTGGGAGGTAACATCGCCGATGATGCTGGCTTCAACCTTTTCGAGTTTCCAGTTTGATTTGATCAGCAACTGGGTTTTCGTCTCACCTGGATCATTGTTATCGTCATCTTTGCTACAACCGGATAATACTGTTGTAAAAAGCGTGGCCAGGACCACGAATGACAGGAGGTGTTTTTTCATATACTTTGGTTATAATGGTAAAAATAACCTGCAGGGGATGCTGCTGCAAGGTAGAAATACTAAAAAAAAGCAAAGTATTTACGATTGTGAGTCATATCGGCAAATAATTTGCATCTTTCGAATTCGTATTTTGTGTCACCATAAATCAAGCCAATGTTAAAAACCGCAGAAGATATCCGTCTGCTGAATGAAAAGATCAACCAGGCGGGGCAATTCACTGATAAACTGAGAGAAGAAGTTGGCCATGTAATCGTTGGTCAGAGCCATATGCTTGATCGTTTGCTGATCGGTTTGCTGAGTAATGGCCACGTGTTGCTGGAGGGTGTTCCCGGGCTGGCAAAAACGCTTACGATCAAATCTCTTTCGCAGGCGATCCACGCCAATTTCAGCCGTATACAATTTACCCCCGATCTTTTACCTGCTGACGTGATCGGAACGTTGATCTATAACCAGCAGAAGAATGAATTCGTTGTTCGCAAGGGTCCTATCTTCACCAATTTTCTTCTGGCCGACGAGATCAACCGTGCTCCCGCAAAAGTGCAGTCCGCATTGCTCGAAGCGATGCAGGAGAGACAGGTAACGATCGGAGATACGACCTATAAACTTGATGATCCTTTCCTCGTTCTTGCTACCCAAAATCCACTGGAACAGGAAGGAACATATCCGCTTCCGGAAGCGCAGGTCGATCGCTTTATCATGAAAGTGATCGTTGGTTATCCAAAAATGCACGAGGAGCAAATGATCATCCGTCAGAATGTGCAGGGACTGAGCACACAACCCGTCAAACAGGTTGTGTCTATCCAGGAGGTAAAAAATGCAAAAGAGCTGACGCGCCAGATCTACATGGATGAAAAGATCGAGCAATATATTCTCGATATCGTCTTTGCCACGCGCACGCCCGAAAAATACCAGCTCGAAAAATTAAAACCCCTGATCTCCTACGGCGGTTCACCCCGCGCCTCGATCAACCTCGCCCTCGCCGGCAAGGCCCAGGCCTTCCTCAACAAACGCGGCTTCGTCATCCCCGAAGACATCCGCAGCATCTGCAACGATGTATTGCGGCACCGTATTGGATTGACCTATGAGGCAGAGGCGGAGAATGTGGGAGTGGAGGAGGTGATTGAGGAGATACTTAAGAAGGTGAATGTACCATAGTTGTTCGATGGCCGATGACAGATGACAGTTGGCCGAGGCGAAGAGTTAAATTATTTACGGTGCTTTTATTTAACGAACAACAAAAATGTTAAACATGTCTAATTATAGAAATCTCGATGCCTGGAAAAAGGCTATGTTGTTAGTGAAAGAAGTTTATTAGCTGGTAAGTTTTTTTCCGAAAGAGGAGATGTTTGGTCTCAGTTCCCAGATGAAACGTGCAGCAGTTTCGGTTCCGGCAAATATTGCAGAAGGATTAGGAAGGAATTATAAAAAGGATACAATTCAGTTTCTGTATATATCAAGAGGCTCTTTATACGAGTTGGAAACATTGGTACATATCAGTGAAATGCTGGGAATGTCAAAAGCTGAAGCTTTGCCGAAGATTTTCGAATTGATCAAGGACGGTCAGCGATTGGTTAATGGGTTAATAACCCGGTACGAGAAAGCTGATTTAAGATAATCGGTAAAATTATTAATTAACCGCTTTAAAGATTGATAATCGGCCAACGGCCATCGGTCATCGGCCATCGACACATATGTTGTCCACTTCAGAAATAATAAAAAAGGTTCGCACCCTCGAGATCAAAAGCAAGAAACTTGCTTCCGATCTGTTTACCGGGGAGTACCATAGTGCGTTTAAGGGAAAGGGGATGTCGTTTAAGGAGGTGAGGGAGTATTCGGCGGGGGATGATATCAGGTTTATTGACTGGAATGTGTCGGCGAGGTTTGGGCATCCGTTCAGTAAGGTGTTTGAGGAGGAGCGGGAGTTGACGGTGATGTTGCTGGTGGATATCAGTGCGAGCTCGAAGTTTGGGACGGTGCATGCGACGAAGAGGGATATTATTACGGAACTGGGAGCAGTGCTGAGTTTTTCTGCGGTCAATAATGGAGACAAGGTTGGGGTGATATTTTACAGCGATAAGGTGGAAGCATACCTGCCACCAAAGAAAGGACGGGACCAGGCATTGTTCATTGTGCGGCAATTGCTGAGTAAGGAGCCAAAGGGAAATGGAACACAATTGACGGCAGCTTTGCGATATTTTAATAATTGCACCAAGCAAAAAAGCATCGCGTTCATATTAAGCGACTTCATCGACGCAAATTATGATGATGCATTGCGCATTGCTGCAAAAAAACATGATGTTGTCGGCATCAAAGTATATGACCGCATGGATATGAAACTGCCGGATGCGGGATTGATACAGATCCAGGATGCAGAGACCGGAAAGATGAAATGGATCGATAGCAGCAGCGAATTTGTGAGAGAAAGTTATCAGCAGGAGTTTTTCAGGATCACCGAATACAGTACACAAACATTTAAGAAAGCAGGCAGCGATCTGCTGCATTTGCAAACCGGCGACGACTATGTAAAAGTGTTGCAACGGTTTTTCTTAAGCCGAAACAAGTGAACCACCATTTTGAATGACGAGGATTTTTGTTTATAGAACCATATTTGGCATTATTGCATTGTTCATGTCCGGCTGGGTGACTGCTCAGAATAAGACGGTCGTCAGGGCCTCTGTAGACCGGTCGCAGATAGTGATAGGGGAGCGTATACAACTAAAGCTTGAAGCTGATATTCCGGAAAATCAGCCTATCCGTTTTTTTCAGCTTGATTCCATTCCGCATTTTGAGATCATCAATCCCGGTAAGATCGATACGGCAAATGCCGGAAGTGGCACGTCTTTGTCGCAAACGATCTATATCACCAGTTTTGATTCCGGCCACTGGGTATTACCGGCATTGCCGTTGGGTTTTGATGAAACGATCATGACGGATTCCATTCCGGTGGACGTTGGCTTTTCTCCATTTGATCCGCAACAGCCCTATCATGATGTAAAAGATGTGATGGAAGTAAAACCAGTGGAAGAAAAAAAACAGGGTAAGCTCTGGTGGTTTATCGGGGTAGGCGTGTTGCTTGCGGTTATATTGTTTTTTGTTTTGCGCAGACCGAAAAAGCCGGTAGTTAAACCTGTTGCGGCGCCAATCGATCCATATAAACAGGCAATGGAACAATTGGAAAAACTCCGCAAAGAAAAGCTCACGCCAAAAGCGTATTATTCGGGGATGACCGATGTATTCCGGACTTATGTGCAGAAAAGAAAGGGAATACACTCATTGCAGCAAACGACCGGAGATTTAGTACAACAACTGAAATCGATCGGTATAGAGCCGTCACTATACGGTGAGCTGGCGGAGATATTGCAGTTGAGCGATTTTGTAAAATTTGCCAAATACGAAACAACCAATGCAGACGATGTGCGTGCATTGAATACGATCAAAAAAACAATTGAACATATCGAGCAATCAATAAAGCCGGCTGCACAGCAGCCAGCCACCTGATTGCAGAAAGATAAAGGCCGATGTTTTACGACTGGTTAAAAAATATTGATTTTGCCCATCCCTGGGTGTTCGCCTTTTTCGCATTGGTGCCATTGATGATCTGGTGGTACAGGAAAAAGTTCGATAGCCGTCAGGGGGCTGTCCGTATGTCGACAGCGGAAGCGTTCCGTGCGTCATCCCTAAAGGTATATCTGCGGCATGTGCCTTTTATTTTGCGTCTGCTGGCCGTATGTGCATTGATCATGGCGCTGGCGAGACCGCAAAAGAGAAATGATCAGCAACAGACAGTAGGTGAGGGGATCGATATCGTATTGTGTATGGATGTGAGCGGCAGTATGGGCTCACGTGATATACAACCATCCCGCATGGAAGCTGCAAAAGAAGTGGCCGAAGAATTTGTGAGAAGCCGGCCGGTTGACCGTATCGGCCTGGTGATCTTTTCCGGGGAAAGCTTCACGCAATGCCCGATCACTACTGACCGCAATACGCTGATCCGGCAGATACAGACGCTGGAAAGCCGCCGTTTTCTGAAGGATGGAACGGTGATCGGCGAAGGGCTTGCTACCGCGGTTGGACGTCTCACCGAAAGCAAAGCGAAAAGCCGTGTGATCATCCTGCTGACAGACGGAAAGGAGGATGCGCCTGATACACGCCTGATCGATCCGCTGACGGCGTTGGAAATTGCCAAAGCACACCAGGTCAAAGTATATTCGATCGGTATGGGTGCTATCGCCTCGAATATCGTGGAGATCACCGGCAATGGTGAAGCGCCTGCGCGAAACCCCGCGATGGATTTCATCGACGAGGATCTGTTGCGCCGTATTGCCAACGAAACCGGTGGGCGATATTTCCGCGCAAAAGACAAAGAAGCTTTGCAAAATATTTACAAGCAGATCGACCAGCTTGAGCGTTCAAAAGTAGAGCTCACTTCCTATAAACGTTTCCGCGAATTATTTCTTCCTTTTATGCTGGCGGCACTGGGATTTCTTCTGCTGGAAATAATATTAAGACTCACATGGCTGAAAAAGTTTCCCTGATAACAGGAGATTGCTGAAATTCGTGGTGCATGAAAGCATTAGTGTATAAATCAACAGGCAGCTGGTATACAGTGAAAGACGAATCCGGCAAGTGGCATAATGCCCGTATCAAGGGTGTATTCAAGATAGATGGCATTACCAGTACCAACCCTGTTTCTGTGGGTGATGAAGTAGATATCGAGCTGGAAGATGAAAAAGAAAATACCGCGATGATCGTTGATATAAAGCCCAGGAGGAATTATATCAACCGTCAGTCTCCCCGCCTTAAACATCAGCATCATATTATTGCAGCCAACCTGGATCAGTCGTTGCTGGTGGCTACATTAAGAGAGCCCAGGACTTCACAGGGCTTTATCGATCGTTTTCTTGTTGCGTCGGAAATGTATCATGTAAAGCCGTTGATCGTTTTTAATAAAGCCGATCTGTATAAGACAAAGGAGCAGGAACAGTTCAACCATTTCGAGGAAATGTATTCCGCGATCGGGTACAATGTTTTTCTGACCAGCACCAAAGAAAAGATGGGGATTGAAGCGCTGCGCGATGCGTTGCAAAACAAGACCAGCCTGATCAGTGGTCATAGCGGTGTAGGCAAATCAACACTTCTTAATTCCATTCTTCCTGATCTCGGATTGAAAACCCAGGAAGTCAGCAACTGGAGCGGCAAGGGGATGCACACCACCACTTTTGCCGAAATGTTCGATCTGCCGGACGGTGGCCGTATCATCGACACACCCGGCATGCGTGAGTTTGGTCTGGTGGATATCAGCCGCCAGGAACTATCCCATTATTTCCCGGAAATGCGTGACCGTCTCACAGGTTGCCAGTTCAACAATTGCCTGCACGTAAACGAGCCCGGCTGCGCCATCAAGCAGGCCGCGATCGAAGGAATTATTTCAGAAGACAGATATGTTAGTTACAGATCGATACTTGACTCGATAGAAGAAAAGAACTATTGATAAAGTAAAAAGTAAAAAGTAAAAAACTGGTCGTTTTTGAAAGGAATATTCTAAGTCAAGGCGACCAATTTTTTACTTTTTAATTTTGACTTTTTACTTTGTTAAGCTACCGGCTTCAGCAGCTTTCCCGCCAGTATTCTCGCCAGCTCAACAGCTGCGTCATTTTCACGATCGCCGGCGCCGGTTGTTTTAGTTGGGAAAACGGAGATGCCGTTATAAATGCTGTAATGCAGCGTAAGGGTAGAACGTTTGAATTTGAAATCCCAGTTGATGGAATCGAATTCGTCTTCTTTGTTAAGGAATTTAATGCGAAGGTCCTGGTTAAGGATTCCTGCTGCCTGGTAGAACAGGCTGAGAGTGCCATCATCGGCGATAACTGCTTCGGTGCAGCCAAGATCAGTTCTTAGGGTAACGCTCATAGTAAAAGTTTGAAGGTTTAATGGTTTTACTATAAGACCTGGATTACAGCGAAAGCGCTGCGCTATGCGAATATTAACTTCTAAATTTTTTGGCCTTCCTTGCAGCTTTCTCTGCTTCAGGATCACCGGCGGCCAGTTTTTCCGCACCAATGTTCTTTCCGTTACTTGGGCAACCTGTTTTATTTGATCTGAACAGGCTACAGGAGACAGTCATAGTCATTACACAAGCAAGGGCGAATATGGCGATCAGGTTTTTCATGCGTATCATTGAAGTGACGGTACGAAAATAATTCATATCGCTGGGTTGCGGTATAGTAAAAATACTGATTTTGAAACGTAGTATTGATAACTAGGCAATTGTGGGTTCCGGAAATAATAATTTAATTGAAAACTGTCCAGGATGTTCGATGTTCGATGGTCGATGGTGGATGGTATCATTATAGCAGAATTCCGCTCACTGGTTGGTTGTATCGAAGTGTATAATAATTCAATCGCTATTGACCATCGACCATCGACCATCGATCATCGAACATCCTCTTCCTTAAACCAGCTCGCATATTTCACATAATTATTTGCTATCCGGTTGATCTCTCCATTGATCAGTTCTTCTGAAATATCCTTTACTTTTTTGGCTGGCACGCCTGCATAGATCGATCCGGGTTCGCAGATTGTATTTTCCAGTACCACGGCACCGGCTGCAATGATCGTATTGCTGTGTACCACCGCGTTGTCCATCACGATCGCGCCCATACCGATCAGCACATTATCGTGCAGGGTACATCCATGTACGATCGCATGATGCCCGACAGATACATTATTGCCGATCGTTGTTCCATACTTCTGGTAAGTGCAATGGATACATGCGCCATCCTGGATATTCACCTTGTTTCCCATCTTTATAAAATTCACATCCCCTCTTACCACCGCGTTGAACCAAACGCTGCATTCATCACCCATCTGCACATCTCCCACAATGGTGGCATTAGGCGCAATGAAGCAGTCGTTTCCGAATTGAGGATGTTTGGATAGAACGGGGAGGATGAGGGGCATGTTCGCTTAAGTTTGTGAGTTTACAATATGTGTTTCGATGTTCGATGCGGGATGGTCGATGTTCGTAAAACCGGCTGATTGCCAGGGAGTCCACCGACCATCGATCATCCCGCATCGAGCATCGAAATTATACAATTTCTTGCCGCCTTCCCCTTTCTTCCCGTCCTTTGCACCAATGAATCAGCGTGAAATTTTTTTGAAGCATGTGGCGCAAACATCGCCGGCGCCGCTTGCGCTGGAGATCGTTAAGGCAGAAGGCACGAAACTGCTGGATGCAGGAGGGAAGGAATATATCGATCTGATCGGCGGTATCAGTGTGGCGAATACCGGTCACAGGCATCCTGCCGTGCTGAAAGCAATACAAGCTCAACTGGATGCATATCTGCATATAATGGTGTATGGTGAGTTTGTGGAAACGCCACAGGTAAAATATGCACAATTACTGGCAAGCTATCTTCCGTCTTCGCTTGATTCGGTTTACTTCACCAATTCCGGTGCGGAGGCAGTGGAGGGCGCGATGAAACTTGCAAAACGCGTTACCAACCGTCCGCATATCATCGCGTTCAACCATTCTTACCATGGATCGACGCAGGGCGCACTCAGCATTATTGGTGATGAATACTGGCGGAATGCATTCAGGCCATTATTGCCAGGCATCTCGCATGAACAGTATGATTCGTTTGAAATGCTTGACAGGATCAATACTGACACAGCTTGCGTGATCGCTGAGACCGTACAGGCTGAAGGAGGCGTGAAGCCTCCTTCAGCAGAATGGATGAAAGCGCTCCGCAAACGATGTGATGAGACCGGTACATTGCTGGTGCTGGATGAGATACAGGCAGGTTTTGGAAGGACCGGTAAGCTCTGGGGGTTTGAAAATTTCGGGATCGTTCCGGATATACTGTTGCTGGGAAAAGCACTTGGCGGCGGCATGCCGCTGGGCGCGTTCATTAGCAGCCGGGAAAAGATGTTTTCGCTCGCCGAAACGCCCGTGCTTGGGCATATCACCACGTTTGGCGGACATCCTGTAAGCTGCGCCGCCGGAATGGCCGCTATGCAGGTGCTGATCAATGAAAAGATGATGGATGATGTAAAGAAAAAAGAAGCACTATTCAGGTCATTACTGATCCATCCGGAGATCCGGCAGATCAATTCTTACGGGCTATGGCTTGCGGTCAGATTTGATTCATTCGAAACCAACAAACGTGTGATCGATAAGTGCATTGAAAAAGGTGTGCTGACTGATTGGTTTCTGTTCGCAGCGGATAGTCTGCGGATCTCACCGCCACTTATGATCAGTGAAGAGGAGATTACCAGGGCTTGTGAGGTGATCGTCTCTGCGATATAGGTTGTAGGAGGTTTCAGGGGGGGGTAGAGGTTCCAGGGGTTCCATAAGTTCCAGAGGTTCCATAAGTTCTTCAACAGGCAATGCCTGCCAACAATATTACAACCTGCGATCCGCGGCAGCAACCTTTGGAACTTCTGGAACCCCTGGAACCTCTGGAACTTCTTAAAACCTCTGGAACCTTTCAACGCCTCATCCCGCTTTTATAACGCTGTAGACCCATGCCGCCACAAGTCCGCCGACCACAGGCCCGAGGACCGGGATCCAGGCATAACTCCAATCGCTATCTCTTTTTTGTTTGATAGGAAGTATTGCATGCGCGATACGCGGCCCGAGATCACGCGCGGGATTGATGGCATAACCGGTGGGTCCACCCAGTGAGAGCCCTATGCCCAGTACAAGAAGAGAAACCGGTAATGCATCAAGCGAGCCCATGGTGGTGGCCGGTTTTGACAAGGCCAGCGCTCCGAGTACAAGTGCGAATGTTCCGGCAATTTCTGTGATGATATTGTAAACGGGATTGCGGATGGCTGGAGATGTACAGAACACAGCCATTTTCAGGTCAGGGTTGGAGGTTGCGTCAAAATGTTGTTTGTAAGAAAGCCATGCTATGATTGAACCGGTGAATGTGCCGAGCATTTGTGCGCCGATATATGGGAGCAAAAGACTTTTATCAAAATCACCAAAGACGGCGAGGGCAATGCTTACAGCAGGATTAAGATGACCGCTTCCTCCAAGTGAGTTGGATGCATATACGCCAACAAACACGGCCATCGCCCAGCCGAATGTGATGACGATCCAGCCGGATGACTGGCCTTTTGTTTTCTCGAGCACTACATTAGCCACTACGCCGGAACCAAGAAGCATCAGCAGAAAGCTGCCGGTCAATTCACCGATGAATGGAGACATAATCGTTAGTTTTTCTTGTGTAAAATATTCAAGCAGGAATATATTGTTTGGCAAGATCAGTGAAGTGATTGATCTGTTGAGTGATCCACTGCTCGTCTTTTTCTGAAAGATCAGCCATCGTTTTTGCCACCGATGCTGCAGCATTGACAGCGGACCGCGCATCGAGTAACAAATGCCTTGTACGGCGGCTCAGGTAATCTTCAACAGTTACACACATTTCGTGCTTAATACAGTATTGTATGTCCTCAGAGGATACAGACACCGGGTCGATCATCCGCTGATCTTTTTCATATAGCAGAAGATCTTTTGTGATACAGGCTTTTTGTTCCAGCGCATTTTCCCTGATCGCTGTATCGATCACGTCTTCGGCCATCTTGCGGTAGGTGGTCCATTTGCCGCCCGTGATCGTGATCATCTTTGAATCACTTACCATGATCAGGTGATCACGGGAGAGCGCGGCTGTTTTCTTGTTCTTTACTTTCACCAGTGGACGAAGACCGGCGAACATGCTCCTCACATCGCTTCGTTGCGGATCACGTGATAAATAAAGCGCGGAGTGCTTGAGTATAAATTCGATCTCTTCCTCCTGTGGCCTGGGTTCGGCCGATACTGTATCTACCGGTGTATCAGTTGTACCAAGCACCACTTTGTCATGCCAGGGAACAGCGAAGAGCACACGGCCATCATCCGTTCTTGGAATAAGTACGGCGGTATTACCAGGTAAGAAATCTTTATCAACTACAAGATGAATACCCTGGCTTGGAGAGATGATACTTTCATGCTGCGGATCATCCAAATGTAATATGCTATCGGTGAATACGCCTGTTGCATTGATCAGTGCTTTACAGCGGATATTGTATTGTTTGCCGGTCAGGGAATCCTGTGCCGTCAGGCCTGATACCCGTTCATTTGTTTTGATCAGGCTGGTGACGGGGAAGTAATTGAACAGAACACCTCCATGTCTTGAAGCAGTTTTAGCAAGATCGATCGCCAGTCTTGCATCATCAAATTGTCCGTCATGATAAAGAATGGCACCGCGAAGATCTTCCGGGTCAAGAGTGGGAGCGAGTTCGAGCGTATCTTCTCTGGAGAGAAAGCGCGATGGGCCAAGCCCCAGTTTCCCGGCCATCCAATCATAGATCTTCAAACCCAGCCCATAGAAAGGCGTTTCCCACCATTTATAACTGGGCAAAAGAAAAACCTGGTTATGCACCAGGTGTGGCGCATTTTTTAATAGCAATCCGCGTTCCTTCAATGCTTCCATCACCAGTTTGATATTTCCCTGCTGAAGATATCTCACACCGCCATGTACCAGTTTTGTGCTGCGCGATGAAGTGCCGCTGGCAAAATCATGCTGTTCAAACAGGATCGTCCTGAACCCTCTCGATGCTGCATCCACGGCTGCGCCAAGACCGGTCGCACCGCCACCAATGATAGCAATATCCCATTTTGTGTCCTGCTCGAGTTGCTGCAATTGCCGCGATCTGTTCATGTTCGAAGTTATTGATTGTGCCTGTTCGATGTTGATGTCCGATGATCGATGTCCGAATTCCAGAAGCTGATCTTACAAAACGATTACTTATATAGCTCTTAACTCCTGCCTACCGGTTGTCAGCCCAGGCAACGGATGCCTTCACCGCTCTCAGCCATCCTTTCACCAGTTCATCTCTTTTATTATTGTCGATTGCGGGATTGAATACTTTATCTGCTTTCCATTGTTGCTGGATCTCGGCTGTACTCTTCCAGTATCCAACGGCAAGCCCTGCGAGATATGCGGCGCCGAGTGCTGTTGTTTCTGTGATGACAGGTCGTATTACATTGGTGTCAAGAATATCGCTTTGAAACTGCATCAGTTTGTTGTTCACAGTTGCGCCGCCATCCACCCGCAATTCCGCGATGCGTATGCCTGCATCGGCTTCCATTGCTTTCAGTACGTCATAAGTTTGGTAAGCGATACTGTCGAGCGCCGCCCTTGCAACATGTGATTTATTGCTCCCGCGTGTCAGCCCAAAGATCGATCCCTTTGCATACGCATTCCAGTATGGTGCGCCGAGCCCGGCAAACGCGGGAACGATATATACACCGTTGGAATCGTTCACCTGTGCTGCCAATGCCTCCACTTCCGACGATCTCCTGATGATACGCAATTCGTCCCGCAACCACTGTACAACAGCTCCTGCAATAAACACACTTCCTTCCAGGGCATAAGTTGTCTTATCATTAATTTTCCAGGCAATGGTGGTCAGCAGATTGTTATTGGAAGTAATGGCTTTCTCGCCCGTATTCATCAGCATAAAACATCCGGTGCCATACGTATTCTTTACCATGCCGGGCGTGGTACATTGCTGACCAAACAAAGCAGCCTGCTGATCACCGGCGATGCCAGCAATGGGAATTCTTGAATCGGGAATGAAACTTCCGGTTACGCCATATATCTTGCTCGAAGGCTTTACTTCCGGTAAAAGATTTCGTGGGATGTTGAATAAGCGAAGCAGGTCATCATCCCACTCACCCGTATGGATATTCAGTAACAACGTACGTGATGCATTGGAAACATCTGTTACGTGCAACTCACCACCGGAAAGTTTCCAAACCAGCCATGTATCAATGGTGCCGAAAGCAAGCTGCCCTTTTTCTGCTTTTTCTCTTGCGCCGGGGATATTGTCCAGGATCCATTTCAGTTTTGTTGCAGAGAAATAGGCGTCGATCACGAGCCCGGTTTTTTCACGGATAACGGAGGAAAGACCTGCAGCTTTCAGTTCATCGCAATAGGCTGCGGTCCGCCTGTCCTGCCACACAATAGCGGGGCAGACCGGTTTACCGGTCGCGCGGTCCCATACAACGGTGGTTTCCCGCTGATTGGTGATGCCGATGCCAACGACCTGGCGCATGGTGATGTTTGCCTTGGCAACTGTTTCGGCGAGTGTACCATATTGCGTGCTCCAGATCTCTTCAGCGTCATGTTCAACCCAGCCAGGGTGTGGAAAATGCTGTTTGAATTCCTTCTGCGCCATACTGACAATATTGCCCTGCTGGTCAAATAACATACTGCGGCTGCTGGTTGTGCCCTGATCAAGGGAAAGGATGTAAGTAGAAGGCATGCAATGGGGTTTGAAGCTTTAAGGTAGGGATTTTTTTAGGATGGACGGCCGACGGCCGACCGCCGCCGACCGACCACGGACCACGGACCGCGGACCACGGACGGTCGTTTTAGGGTGGATGGCTCTGATGATGCCGGAAAAAATACCTATTCTGTGTGGATTGAATGCACTCAAAACAAACAGGTCATTGCATTACGAAAGATTGATACCGCGGTCCGCGGTCTGTGGTCTGCAGTAGTCCAACAAAATGTTTCTTTCAAAATTTGGAAATCCCCTTTCCCTTCACTTACTTTGTATTTCAAAGTGCTTTTTATGACCTCTCACAACCAGTCATTAGATAGTTTACAGGATGTAAGGGATATCCGCAAGATGATGGAACGGTCAAGCCGGTTTACTTCGCTGAGCGGGTTGAGTTTTGTAGCAGCCGGATTGTGTGCGCTTGCGGGTGCATGGTTTGCTTATAAAGTGATCAGAGGTTATTACGCAGGTGATGCGATAGGGGAATGGGTTTATTCAGACGGCGCGTTCCGTCAGTTTGAGATACAGCTTTTGTTGATAGCAGGCGCGACATTTGTTGCGGCTTTATCGGGTGCGTCATTTTTTACATGGCGTAAGGCGGCCAGGCAAGGTGAAAAGCTCGGTAATCACGTATCGCGGAAAGTGTTCTGGAGCATGGCTATTCCGTTGGCCGCTGGCGCCATTTTCACTTATGGGATGCTGGATTATAACGAATGGCGTTTTGTGGCACCTGCATGCTTGTTATTTTATGGACTATCATTAGTCAATGCGGGGAAGTATACCGTTGCAGACATCAAATATCTCGGATATTGTGAGATCCTGCTGGCGCTGATCAATATGCAGTTTGTCCGCAAAGGCTTTTATTTTTGGGTGATCGGTTTTGGCGTGCTGCATATTATTTACGGAGTGATCATGTGGTGGAAGTATGAAAGGGCAAAGGCATAGTAAAACCGTTTGAGATAATCAGGTTATGAAGAATCCGATAACAGGTTTAAATAAAATTTTTGACAACCGTATCCGGCTTGGCGTGATGAGCGTGCTCGCAGTAAATGAAGAAGTCAGCTTCAATGATCTGAAGCAGATGCTGGAAGTAACGGATGGAAACCTGGCTACACACCTTGTAAGCCTGGAAGAGAACGGCTATATCAAAGTACACAAAGGCTTTATCGGTAGAAAAACAAATACAACTTATTCAGTAACAAAAATGGGCGAGAAAGCATTCTCCGATCATATCACTGCGCTTGAAAACATGATCAAAGGATTTAAATAATTTTTTTTGCCCCTTTACTTTGAAATACAAAGTGCTTTTTATGGAAAGGAATATAAAAATCATACGCAGATGGATCGTGTTCTTCATGGTGTCGCTCTTCCTTAGCGGACTCACTGCCATGCCTGCGGAAACTGAATTGGGCTTCCTGGTGCAATCTATCTCAGCTGATCATGCATTTGGTTTCTGGTTGCATAAGGTATATAACGCATTGGTGGAGACAAATGCCAAAGCGCCCTTTCTCGCATATGGCTATGACTGGCTGGCGTTCGCACATTTTATGCTGGCAATACTGTTCATCGGTGTTTATCGTGATCCTGTAAGAAACAAATGGATCGTTGAGTTTGGAATGATCGCCTGCTATATGGTATTCCCTCTTGCATTGATCGCCGGGCATTTCCGCCAGATACCTTTGGGATGGAGACTGATCGATTGTTCTTTCGGTTTATTGGGATTAGTTCCTCTCATGATCTGCTACAGGAAGATCGAAGCGATAGAAAAGGAGCATCAGTCGCAAAAACAACTATTGATATAACAAGCTCCTGCGTGAGCAGGCAATAAAAAAATATTTATGAAACAGACCATATACAAACATCTTTTTTTTACCTGGATGCTTGCGCATGCCCTTCATCCGGTATTCTTCGGCATCTGTTGTTCGATCGTTGAGAATGATCAATTGTTCTTTGGCTGGGATCATTTGAAAAGCCTGATGTCATTTACCTGTCTGGGTATTGTTGTTTCCATGCCCGCGTTAGTGATATCTGTAATTTCTCTGCGGATTATCTTATTCGCGGCACACCGCCCAGCCGTTGCCATCACTGCCTGGATCCTTTCTGTTCTGCTGGCGATCAATATCGGTGCCTACTTTATGCTGATAATGTTCATGGGCTTCTTCAATTTTTCGTTTTTGAACATTTTCATTCCGGGAATGATCGCTGCTGTTGCGGCTATCCTGATCCGGTATAAACAATTCATAAGAATGGTGCAGGGGGTGAATGAAAAACGGATAATGATCAGGGCCGATCAGTATTAATATGAATTAGGGACATTATGAGATTCAATATTTATAAACACGTTGTCAATACATGGCTGTTGGGATTACTGGTCAATCAGATCATTGTCATTACATTGTTGGTGAGGGAAGAACCGGTCTTGAGTAATGATGCATGGGGACAGATCGCATTATCCATAATATTGTTTTTCGTGTTGGGGATTCCTGCTCTTTTTATTTCGATGATCCTTTTCCGGTTGATTGTTCTTTCGTCGATACAGAGGCCGGGTGCTGCGTTGGCGTTATGGTGTGCCGCAATCATTGGGGCCGTTTGCATTGAGGTGGCTGCGCCTTTTGCACTGGTGTTATGGGATGTTGATCCGGCTGTTTATGCTCTGGCAATACCCGGCGCAGTTGCAGGTGTGATCGCTGCCTTGATCAGGTGGCAGCAGTTTTATAAAATATTTTTTTCGCTTAACAGGAGAATTGCTTTTCAGCCGCAGTCCGGGCCAGACGGCAATGACAGTTTACCGAACGAATAATGCGTATTAATCTCTTTAAAAAGACAATATGAAAAAAAGCATTGGATTACACGTTTTAAATACCTGGCTTGTTGCACACCTGTTTCATCCTTTCCTGTTTCTTTTTTTTGCCCTGGTTATGGGCGGGAGCGGCGGACTTGACATGGCTCTATTAGCATTTGTATTTGGAGTGATCTTTTCTCTTCCTGCTCTCGTTTTCCTTATGCTGGTTTTATGGATGATCCTTAATAGTTCCATTGAAAAGCCCGGTATTGCAATGATCACCTGGTTACTGTTTGCACTCGGATCGGTCATGATCTGTTGCCTGATCTTTTTCGGAGGCGTTTTGGAGGAGGCTTTCGTGTTCGAGCTCCCTGCTTTGGTTGCCTGCTTGGTTGCAATACTGATAAGGACAAAGCAATTCGAAGCGCTGTTCTCTTCCTGGAGAACAGCAGCCGTTCCGGATGAAGAGAACAATGTATCTGCAGAGGGCGATAATCATCAGTATTAATTCTAAAAGACGTTGATATGAGCTTCTTTTCAAAAAACAACCCCGACATTACCACCCACGTGGCGGATACATGGTTGCTTGCCAATGGTCTCCATCTCATCATATTATTGATCATTTTCTGGCAACCGTTTGATCTCAGTCATATCTGGATCATGCTGTTAGTTGCAATGATCATCCTTGCGGCTTCACTGCCCTGCCTGATGCTGGCTTATTTCAGTCTCAATATCATAGCAAGGGGATTACTGCCTAAAAGAACATTGTTCCTGGTGTGGCTGATCGTATGCCCCTGTATCGTTCTGTCAGAAGGAATGCTTGGCTTTATGTTGTTGAAAGACGCTACGGCTTTTACTTTATCAGCCTGCGTGCCCGGTATGTTCGCGGCGCTGTTTGCCGTGCTGATACGGTATCGTCAGTTCGGACAATTGATCGATCATTATAAAAAGCATGCGGCAGTATGAAACAGAATTCATTAACCTTAAGAGCAAGGCTGCTCAGTTTCCGTTTCGCAGCGAAAGGCATCGCACGTTTTTTTAAAGAAGAAGCGAATGCAAGGATCCATCTCGCGGCGACCGTAGCAGTGGTAGCAGGCATTTGTTATTATCATATCACCGGGATGGAACTGATCGCACTATTGATCGTAACCGGTCTCGTCTGGGCGGCAGAGATCATGAATACAGCAATCGAACAGCTGGTCGACTTTATCTCTCCCGGCTTTCATCCAAAAGCAGGTCTGATCAAAGACCTGTCGGCGGGTGCGGTGCTTGTCTTATCGATCACAGCGCTGATCACCGGCCTGATCATTTTCATTCCTAAAATACTTGATCATGCAGTATAGATCACTTGTAAAAAGAATGGATATACCATCAATGGGCTTAAAACAATGGCTGCTCATTTCCTGTGGATTCAGTTGCCTGTTGGTGGCAGCGCGCGTACTGATCACTGGTGAAACATCTTTCTCGTTCCTGATCTGGAACCTCTTCCTCGCCTTTGTTCCTTATGCCATCAGTGAATGGCTGAGTACCCGCGTGCAAGTAATGGAGAACAAAATTGCATTGTTAACCGTACTGATCACATGGCTGGTTTTTATCCCTAACTCATTTTATATACTGACGGATCTTTTTCATTTATATGATCTGAACAACGTGCCGCGCTGGTTTGATCTGCTGCTGATCCTTTCATTTGCCTGGAACGGGTTGCTGTTTGGCCTGCTTTCCGTCAGGAAGATCGAGACGATCATGCTTGCAGTGGTCGGCCGCTCTTTCTCACTGCTGGTAGTGTTTGCAGTGATGTGGCTGAATGCATTCGGTGTGTATATCGGCCGTTATCTGCGGTACAATACATGGGACATTATTTCACAACCATTTTCCCTGTTCCGTGAGTTGCTTGATATTACTGTTCATCCGTTCCGTTACAGGATGGAGTGGGGAATGATCTTCGTGTATGCCATTTTCATGACGGTGTTATACGTAACGATCAAGAAGATGTCTTCTCAATTCCACCAAACCTCTAAATAAACCTTATGGAAAAAGTTGTTGCAGATGCAATCCAGAAAAGCAGGATATTTTTTAAAGCCTTACTGATCGGCGGTTTAGTACTCCTGCTGATGATCCCAGCATATTTCGTGCAAAATCTTATCAAGGAAAGAGAAGAGCGGCAGAAAGAGGCGTTTGATGAAGTGAGCAGTAAATGGGCTGGCGCGCAAAATATCACCGGACCGGTATTGGTGTTGCCATACAACGAAATCAGCACAGGCCTCAATGGTGTACAAAGCAGTACCAGACAGCTGGCCTATGTGCTGCCGGACAAGCTGACGATCGAAGGAGAGATGACGCCGGAAGAAAGGCATCGCGGTATTTACCAGGTGATGTTATATTCCACTGCATTGAATATAAAAGGTCAGTTCAATGCTATTCCGCTGAAACAATTGAGGATCGATCCAGCGAATGTCTTGTGGAATGAAGCTTACATTGCAGTCGATCTTCGTGATGCACGTGGATTGAAAGAAGAGATGCGATTGAAATGGAATGATTCTACCTTGACGCTTAATCCTGGTACAACGGATAATGCCCTGATGAAAAATGCATTCACCGCGCTGGTGACCGTAACACCGGATGGCCCGGTCTCCTTTTCTTCAACGATACGCTTTAACGGCTCACGTGAATTGCTTTTTACTCCGGTTGGCCGCGAAACAACAGTTGTGCTTGGCTCGTCATGGAAAGAACCCAGCTTTACCGGTGGTATGTTGCCGGAATATAAAGCGGGTGAAGCAGGATTTACCGCAACCTGGAAAAGCCTTTCCCATACAAGAAATTTTCCGCAGGCATGGAAGAATGGTTCCTATGATCTTAGCAGCGCATCATTTGGTGCTGCGCTTTTTATTCCTGTAAATGGTTACCAGAAAACGATGCGTTCGGTTAAATATGCGATCCTTTGTATCGTGCTTACGTTTGCCGCGTTCTTTATTATTGAAATGGTGAACGGGAAATCGGTTCACCCGATTCAATATGCGCTTGTCGGCGTTGCATTAATACTATTCTATACACTGCTGCTTTCTTTTTCAGAATACACCGGATTTAACCTGGCATACCTGGTTGCAACCGTTGCGACTGTAGGACTGATTGGTTGGTTTGCAAAAGGGATATTATCATCCGGTAGATTGAGCTGGCTGTTATCGGCGTTGCTCGGATTGTTGTACGGATATGTATTCACCATACTTCAATTACAGGATTATTCATTATTGCTTGGAAGTATAGGATTGTTTGCCACGCTTGCCGTTATCATGCATTTCTGCAGAAAAATTCAATGGTAAATTAAAAATGACTTATATGGAATTCAATCAATGGAAGGCGTATTTCCAAGAGAACCGCGGACATTTTACGCATATCGATATTGACCGTCCGGATGTATTGACCAGTGAAGAAAAAAGAGTGATCAGCTCGTCACTGCAGCAGTTTCAGCGCGGTGAACATTCTGAGGGGAAGCATCTGTATTCGTTTGCCGCAAAGCATGGCGACCTTGACTATATGGATTGTATCAGGTTATTTATTCCCGAAGAGCAGCGGCATGCGATGGTATTGAGTGCCTATATGAAAAAGCATGGAATCCCTTTACTGCGTAATCACTGGGTGGATAATGTTTTCAGAAAACTGCGTAAGCTATCCGGTATTGAAAATACTGTGCGGGTGTTATTGATCGCGGAGATCATTGCGAAGATCTATTACCGGGCTTTGTACAAAGCCACTTCATCGGAGCTATTAAAGGAGATCTGCACACAGATCTTACAGGATGAAGACCAGCATATCCGGTTTCAGTGTGATGCGCTGAAACAGTTTCAACAAAAGCAGTCAGTGGTCTCAAGATTCTTTCGTTCAAGCTGGCAGTTGATCCTGATGAACGGAACAATACTTGTGGTTTGGGTTTATCATCACAGAGTATTGTCGCGCGGAGGGTATTCATTAGGCCGGTTCCTGCGGGATACATTAACGGTTTATTTTGAAGCCGAGAATTATATATCCCATCCTGTGAAAAAGCAACTCGAATTTGAGCGGTAAAAAAAGCCGTCCGTTCCTTATGAAATTTTGATTATTCCTCATCCTTTATCTGAAAAACCATTTGATGTTTTAAAAGAGTTACCAGGCCATCCTTACCCGGCCGGTGAATATGTATCAGGGTGCGATACATACCGGCTACAGATTCCATGATTAATGAGAACAGTAAACGCTATGAAAACAAAGCCTGGTAGCTCTTTTATTTAACATATATACATGATATTATTTCAGATCAAACCAACCATAAACCTTTACTTTTCCTTTGAAATGACAATGATCCGTTCCGGCGGACCATTTAACACGTATTATTTCTTTTAGCCGCCACCCAACCACCCAATCTTACTCCCTTTGAAAATGAAAAGGTCCTCCGTGTTGGCGGGGGACCTTTTAGTTAGAGAGGTGTTTGAGAAATTTCGGAAGTTCCAGATGTTCCAGCGGTTCCAGATGTTCCAGGGGTTCTTTAATCTGAAGCTGTTATTTATATTTTAAGCCTTTAAACGTTGAGTTGTTCAGGTAATTAATAAATTGTTGGATCAGGAAACTGATCCGTGTGGCTCGGGTTATGAGCTAATTGAACTCGCTTTGCGTAATATAATGTCTGTCTAATGCGCGATAAAGTTGCGATCTCAGTTCGCCACAGGAGGCCTTTGCTATGAATAAGAATTGAGTCAACTCCTTATTTCCCCCGCGTTCAAAACCTTCTGCAATATTGTCCATAATCGAACCGGCTGAACCCTCGATCTGATTCATCAGGCGGTAGTTACTTTTCATTTTTCCTGAGTCAATGATCCTCCCCAGCAATTTGTTTAGTTCTCGTGCTTCCTTCCAGGAAACAATATCTTCAAATCTATTAATTGGTGCCATAAAAAATATCATTTTTTTAATGAAGCACGCCCCTAACCTCTGAAACTTCTTGAACCCCTGGAGCCTTTGGAACATCAACTTCTTCTCGCTAGAAATCCACCCCCATCGCAAAATACCACATCGGTTTATTCCTAAACACTCCATTCATCTCCCATGCCGCATCTACGCGGAGGAAATAGCCAAGCAATGTGCTGCGTGCGCCAAAACCATAGCCACCGGCGAATGGACCGACACCGCCCGCTTTGAAGCGGACCATTGGTGCATTTGCATTGTTAGGATCTGAATAAAGATTCTGCGGTCTTTTGATATTGCTTACACTTCCTTCCCAGGCTGTACCAAAGTCGATAAACTGTACAAGCTGGAAGTTGCGGAGGAACGCATTGTTGATCGGTTTATTAAAGAAAGTAGTGAATACCGGCAGACGGATCTCGCTGTTCATCACAACGGCGTTGTTGCCGTTCGCAATGTTCTGACGGAAACCGCGCATGTTAACAGCGAGTGACTGATAAGTGTAATTCTTCGTTGGTGTATTATTTTCGGTGAACTTCGGACTGAACCAGTTGTCAACACCGCCGAGATAATATACCACCTGCTGATCTCCGAAAGAGAAATCACCGGCTGCACGGACAGCCCAGATCAGGTTTCGGTACAACGGCAGGTAATGACGGGCATCAAATCCCACGTTGAACATTGTCTTACCCTGATCCTGTTGTAACTGCAAAGCAGTCTGCTTGCTCATCTGCATAAACCAATCTCCATAGATCCGGTAGCGCAGTCCATGCCAGATATTCGTTGCAGGGGTTACTGCATCATCATAGATATATTCAAGGCTTAACTGTCCATAAGTTGATTTTACATCGCCGAGTTTTGATGTGGTCGGGTCAATTGCATAGATCACACCGCGGTCGAAGCGTGGACCGATCGTTGCACGAAGACTCTTTGTTTTATCAAACGGATAGCGGAGACGCAACAGGTAATAGTTAGAGAAGTTTTTACCATCATAAGCCATCAGCTGCCTTGGATCCGCCTGTCCTTCATTGGATATTACAATACCGGTTGCGGAACTGCGGTAATAGGTCAGTCCCCAGTCCAGGCGTCGGCGCATGTTATAGAATTCAAACAGTACATCATTGTCGCGCAGGTTTGGCGCAATACGGAGACCTCCGGTGAATTTTATGTCTTCCATCAGATCAGATGTCCCCAGCCGGATCAGACCATTGAAGTCGTTTCCGTTGGAAAGATTGATCGGCCCCGCTCCATATTGGTATGGCTGGAATTTGTTGATCGGAAGTACAGAGTTGTTGAAACCAACAACCGCGTAATCAGCGAAGAATTTCCTTGGCCTGTATTCAAACAATCTTGCTTTACCAAGAACAGTAGGTTGTGCAACCGGCGCAGCTTCGATCACTTTGCCCAGTTGTGTGGTATCTTTTTTCTCGTTGTCAAATTCGCTTTGAAAGAAGTCCATTTGCTTTTGCTCATTGTCCTGCGGCTTTGCCTGGGATGGAGCAGTTTTGTTCTTCAGCCGCTTATCCTCATCCATGATCTGCTTCATATACTCTGTCGGCTGTGCTCTCACATTGCGGCGGCGCAATGCATTTTCATCCACGCGAAGGCGATAGAGCAATTTCGCATCACCCAGTTTCACTACTTCACTGATCTGCTGTGCATCTCCGGCTGTCCTGGTTTCGAGCAGGCTGCTCTGATAGTTAGTGAGCGGGAATACGTACGATGAATCGTTGGTGATCGATACAAAACCAACTGAGTCGATATCAGTCTTATCCCATTCTTTCAGCAGGCTGTCCACATCTTTTAACGAAGGGTTGCGGACAACTTCATCGCCGATGAATACAAGCGTATCCAATCCGGCGCGCTCCGTGCGGAAGAAGCCTGCATAACGGTTATTGATACCATTCTCATCACTTACGAATGTGAAGTGGGAAGTATTGTATTGAGAAGGGAAACGCGCGTTTCCAAACTTCAGCGCTGTCAGTTGTGAAATCTGTTTGAAATCAGATTTATTCCAGTTGTCAACAAGGAAGATATTGTAGTGCTTAGCCGGTAAAGAATCATCATGCGATACAGCACTTGCCGAAGGCCGGTTACTTGCATAGATGATACCGGTTTTATTCGGGAATGCGACAAACGAAGGATCGAGATCATCCCAAACATCATTGGTGATCTGGTCATACGATTGCTTATCGATCTTGTAGGTGTAAATATCTGTCTGACCGCTGCGGGTAGCGCTTAATAAGAGCGTGTTATTGTCCAGCATGAACTTCGCATCCTGGATCTGGTTGAACATCGGCAGGTCCTGTTTGAACAGCTTGATCCTGTTCAACGCGTCATACACAAACATCTTTGGTTTGCCATACTGGCTGTAGATCACCAGCAGCCTGGTGCCTTTTCCATCCCATGCCAGGATCGGATAGTTAGGGTTTTTCTCATCTTCTCTTGAGCGATGACCAAAACGAAGAAGAACGCGGCGGTTCACAAAGTTCTCATTCAGTACAACCGTATAAACGCCTTGTTTATATTCAACTACTCCGTAAGTAAAACTTTTTGGATTTGGGTTGGCGTTGAAACGGATATAATCTTTTTTACCAACGATTTCACTCACGCCAAGCTGACCTTTGGGAGCGTTTTTCCTGCTGCGTATGTCTTTGTAATACTGCTGTGGCACTTCTACCATAAAGTCTTTCAGCAGGTCTTTGAATTTCTTTTTGGTTACTTTTTCTGAAGCGTTGTTCAGGTTGCGATAGATCCGGCTGAGGTAAAGAAAATAGGTGACTTTGTTCTTGCCGTATCTGTCAGCCAGGTATTTCCAGAAGGAGTGTCCGGCGAGATTTGGTTTTTCAAATGCAAAATGATAAAAACTGGTGTATTTGCCGGCGAGCATGGTAGAGCGGAGATCATCATCCAGGGCAGGGCTCCAGTTCTCGGCGGCGTATTCGATATAACCATCAGTGAGCCATTTAGGGAGATCCAGAAGTGCCTGATTGGCGGCCATCTCACCGAGATCGTCTCCAAACAGGATATTCTCTACGAGCACACGCGCTATTCCCTGTCTGATCTGGCGGCGGAGATTATCATGATTTCCATCGAAAAAAACGATCATTTTGTTATTGACCAGTTTTGTCACGCCGCCCGTATTCTGCCAGTCGATACCGAGACCGATATTGGACTGCTGCATTTCGTCGAAATTGTTATACACCACCACGTTGGTACGGCGTTGCAATCCGTATTCAACGAACTCTTCAAGTTGTGGCAATTCTGTTTCCGCGATCTGTGCGACATATTTTCCAAGGCCCAGACCGTCCTGGCTGAAATAAGTGTTAAAATTGGTTGTCTGATAATATCTCCATTTGAATTTCTGGTATTGGACGCGGTTTTTGCCAAATTCTACTGTACCTACCTGCGCGTAAGATGCCACGCCTGCACATACGAGGATGCAGGTTACCAAAGCCTTCATTTTGCTATTCATCAGGGAATGTTTATTTTTTAAAAAGCCTCCGATATTCGTCTTCTCCCGGTTTTCCTTGGTTGAGTTATTGCGGTGATGCCGGAATTCGAATGGGTGCATATCGTTTCTGTTATTTCTTATTCTTTAATCGCTGTTTTCCTGCGGCATGTTGCCCGGTGCGGATGCGGATCAAAAGTAAATGCACATTCAGATCTTAAAACCCGGTGTTTTACCTTTGCGTTTTTATTGTGGCCGTCAGGTTACAAATTTACCGGATTCAGCCCCATTTTTAAAAATACGAAAAACCGATCATGTTAACTGTTAAGACATTCACTTTTAGCCCCCTCCAGGAAAATACCTACCTCCTGTATAACGCATCGCTCGACTGCTGCATTATAGATCCGGGATGTTATTTTCCGGAGGAGCGGGAGATATTGAAAAAAGTAATTACGGAACTGGGGTTAAGACCGGTTTTGCTGCTCAATACACATGGTCATCTTGATCACGTATTCGGCAACAAATTCATATTTGAAACCTGGGGACTGATCCCGCATATTCACGAAAAGGAGAAGCCGGTGCTTGAGCGCGTGCCCCAGTCTGCCGAACGCTGGGGGGTACCGTTTGATCATTACGAAGGAGAATACCGTTTTATCCCCGAAGATCGACCCATTTTTATCGGCGAAGAGCGGCTCGATACCTTTTTTGTTCCGGGGCATTCCCCCGGCAGCCTCGCCTATTACTATGAGGCAGGTAATTTTATTATCGGCGGCGACGTGCTTTTCAACGGCAGTATCGGCCGCACCGATCTCCCGGGCGGAGATTTTGCCACGCTGATCAACAGCATCCAGACCAAATTCTTCACGCTGCCCGACGATACAAAAGTGTATTCAGGGCATGGCCCGGTGACGACGATAGGGCTGGAAAAGATGAATAATCCGTTTGTGAAGATGTTTTAAGCGGGAGCGTTGTCCGTTGTCCGGGGATGGCAAAGTGCAGTGAATTGGATTTTTTTTTAATCGTGACGCTGCCTGAACGGGGATTTATTGGATTATTGGGATCAGGAGGATTAGTGTCCAATAGGTGAAGTTGGTGCGGTTTCAAAGAAGGGTTTATCTCAAAAATCCACTTTTCGTTTTTAGGGAAAGTGGATTTTTGAGATATGGTCGATTAAAAAAATGACTTGCTTGATTTATCGGACGCTGATCCTCCTGATCCCAATAATCCAATAAATCCCCGTTCAGGCAGCGCTTCCAATTAAAGAAAATCCAAGCCACCGAAATTTGCCATCCCCGGACAACGGTCAACCGACAACGAACAACGACCCAAACTCATCTGTAAAGCAACTTCCCAACCACCGGCAAATTCCTCAGTTCCTTCTGCTCCACTCTTGAAATAAACCAGGTAAAGGCCGCGAATAACAAGGTGGCGGTTCCGAGATTGAACCAGCGGTTCGGCCAGAGTGCGGTAAGGCCGATATGGAGGAGATAGATCAGTACCACGATCACGATATAGGCGATCAGTTTTTTGCGCGTGTAAGGAACGGGGTAGTGTTTTTGTCCCATTACATAGCTGACGATCATCATGAACAGGTAACAGCTGAAAGTGGCGATCGCGGCACCGAGATAGTGAAAACGCGGAATAAGCAGGATATTGAGAATGATCGTCAATACCGCGCCGGCAAGGGTGATGGCCGCTCCGCTCATGTTCTTGTTGGAAAGTTTGTACCAGATACTCAGGTTATAATAGATCCCCAGGAAAATATTACCCAATGCAAGCAATGGAACAATATTCAGTCCCTCGATCCAGGCTGGTTTATGAATGGCTTCGAAGAACCAGGCGAACACATCGATATACAGGCTGATGAATAAGAACATAAAGCAGCAGGCGATCACGAAGAATTTCATTACGCGTGCGTAAACCCGTTGCGGATTTTCTTCTTTTGCGCGGCTGAAGAAAAAGGGCTCGGCTGCCATCCGGAATGCCTGGATCATGATCGTGATCAGCACCGCAAGGCGATAGATATTTCCGAAAATACCAAGCTGTGTTTTTGCTTCATGCTCCGGCAGATCAACCACGTGCTGGTAGATCAGGCGGCTCAGCATATCATTTACCATACCTCCCATACCCACGATCACCAGCGGGTAGGAGTAATGCATCACTTTTTTCCAGAGTGCCGCATCAAAGTTGAAACGGATCTGTGCAAATTCTTTTCTTAATACCAAGAAAGTGAGAATGCTTCCGCAGAGATTGCCGATCAGGTAATAACCGATCCCAATGTTCTTATTATAGAATGTGCCGAGAAAACTGTGTTGGTTCTGTTGCACATATTTTGGAATGATACCCAGGAAAAGCACCACCACTGCAATATTCATCACCACACCTGCGATACGGGCAAAAGCATAGCGTTTAGGTCTGTTCTCCTGGCGGAGACGGGCAAAAGCAAGTGTTGAGATCGCATCAAAAAAGATAATGGCAGCCATCCAGGTGATATACTCCGGATGTTTTTCCAGGTTGGCCCAACCGGCGATCGTATCACGGAAGAGCAACAGTATGATCGTGAAAAGAATGGTCGATACGATCAGCGAAACCGAAAGGGTATTGTACAATTTCTTCTGATCACCTTCCTGGGAGAAACGGAAATAAGCTGTTTCCAGTCCATAAGTAAAAAGAATATTCAGGAAAGGAATGATCGCATATACCTGGGTCAGATCAGCAGTACTGGCCGGCTGCGCAAACAGCAGCGGCAATGACAGGTTCATCAGGTAGCCGAGAAAACGACTGGCGATCGTCGGAATGCCATACCAAAGAGTTTGCCCTGCCAGTTTTTTAATGCCGCTCAAAAGATTGATTTAGTTGTACGAAAGAACAAAGTAACGGGGAATTTTGGGAATTATTGAGTGGGGGAGGGAAAGGTTTCAAAGGTTCCAGTCAGAGGTTCCAAAGGTTTCAGGAGTTTCAGAGGTTTCAGGGGTTTCAGAAGTTCCAGAGGCTGCTACCGCAGTTTGAAAAGCATCTCGTAGTAGCACGTTGACTTAAAGGTAAAATGTTTTGAGCCATCCTATCATATCAGGCTAAGCAAACCGCGGTAGCAGCCTCTGGAACCTCTGGAACTTCTGGAACCCCTGAAACCTATTAAACCTCTGAAACCTCTGAAACTTGTTACGGCTGTGCGAACCGCGGATCTTTGAGAAACGATGAGTCAGTGAGTGTGCGGAGGAACAGCCCGATATTGGTCGCTTCCGTATTGGTAAGCGTGATGCCGTTTTTCAGCAAAGGATCGAGGCTGGGGCTTTGCTGCACATTGGTCCGGTAGTGATTGATGCATTGGGCTAAAGTAGCAAAGCGCCCGTCGTGCATATAGTTGGAGGAAATGTAAACGTTACGGAGGGTCGGCACTTTGAACTTGAGGGAATCTTCTGAAAGGCGGGTGATCCGCATGCGACCGTAGTCGTTCAGCATTGGATCGATGGGCAGGCCAATATTACGGAAACTGTAATCGGTGAACATCGGTTCCGGGTGGCAACTGGCACAATGTGCCTGGAATAGGGTGTAGCCATCCTGCTCCGCCGCGGTGAAATTATCAGTACCTCTTTTTACCCGGTCATATTTTGAATCTGCCGATACCATAAAGCCGGTGAACTGCGCCAATGCTTTTAGCATATCTTCTGCATTGATAAAATCGGTGCGGAAGACCTTACGGAACATTGCCCGGTATTCAGGATCTTTCTGCAGTTTACCGATCACGCCGTTGAACGTCTCACCCATTTCAATATGTCCGTTAATGGGCTGCGCAGCTTCGGCAAACAACGTGCTGAATTCGCCATCCCAATGAAATGTTTGCTGCCAGGCAAGATTGAACAGCACAGGTGCATTACGCAGCGTATGCGAACTGTAAACACCGTGACTCCGGTCATGTTCATACGTGCCAAATCCCGCGATCTGCTGATGACATGACGCGCATGGATGCAGGCCATCCACCGAGAGCCGGCCGTCATAAAACAATTTTCTTCCGAGTTTAAAACCTTCCTTTGTGAGTGGATTATCTGCAAAACGGTAAACAGGCTCAGGAAAACCGGACGGAATCTCTTGCTGAAGAAAGCTGAGGTTATTCGGATTATCATTCTTCTTACACGACCCCAGCGCATACGAAAGCAGTACAACGGCAGTGCTGATCAATAATATGGCTGATACGGTTTTCTTCAAAATTTTGTCATTTGAGAAGAGGATGATCGATGTTGGATGGTCGATGATCGAAACCTCTAAAGATATTATAGTCCGGAACGCACAGTCTACTTAGAATATTTCTGATGTGAGGTCGAACATCGAACATCGACCATCGATACCCCGCGATCAAAAATCTCTGAACTTTTGTCTTCCTGATTTTATCTCCGCTTTTCTTTTTTTAGACTCAATTCTTCTCTCTTTCGCGGCCTTGCTCACTTTGGTGGCGATACGTGCTTTCTTTTTAGTGAGCGCCTGTTTCACCAGCTCATTGATCTTTTCTACGGCTTCTTCTTTATTCGAAAGTTGTGTGCGGTGTGTTTGTGCTTTCACCTGCAAAAAGCCATCACCGGTGATGCGGTTCGATAGTTTTTGCAAAACGATCTCCTTCTGCTCATCACTTAGCAATGACGACGCGCTTACCTGCCACGAAGCGATCACAGCGGTCTCTACTTTGTTCACATTCTGCCCGCCCTTACCTCCGCTACGCGTGGTCTGAAAAGAAATTTCGTTTTTAAGATCGATCATGGTCACTGAAGTGAGTGTATTTTTGAAGGGTAAAGATAAACGAAGTTTGGTTTGGGAGCCAGAGGTCTCGTAAGTTCCATAGGTCCATAGGGTTCAGGGGGTCCAGAGGTTCCAGAGGTTTCATAAGTTCCAGAGGTTTCTTCAATTTGCAGCGTCTTTAACCTCTGGAACCTCTGGAACCTCTGGAACCTCTGGAACCCCTGGAACTCCTGGAACCTTTATAAAGCCCTTACAATTTAATTGACTTTAACAAAAAAGTACATGCGCGCAGTTATTCAACGAGTAACAAAAGCCGGAGTTACAATTAACGGAGTTCAAAAATCATCCATCCGCGATGGTTTACTCATATTGCTTGGTGTAGAAGACGCCGATACGGAAGAAGATGTCCAATGGCTGAGTGCCAAAATGGTTAATCTGAGGATCTTTAACGATGAGAATGGTGTAATGAACCGTTCTGTAAAGGAGATCAATGGGGAGATACTACTCATCAGCCAGTTTACGTTGCATGCTTCCACCAAAAAAGGCAATCGCCCTTCTTATATCAGGGCCAGCAAGCCTGATCATGCGATTCCGCTGTATGAATCCATGATCCGCCAGTTGACCGCTGACCTCGGCAAAGAGATCGGAACGGGAAGTTTTGGCGCAGACATGAAAGTGGAGTTGTTGAATGACGGGCCTGTAACGATCCTTATGGACACTCAACACCGCGAATAAACGCGAATCGTTCGCGAATGATCACGGATGATCGCGAATATTGAACTATCTGACTGAAAGGTATTGATCGGAAAAGTTTAAGCAAAAACACCTGACGTTGGTAAAGAGGGGCGGGCAGTTCTTGAAATCCGCAAATCTGAGAGTATCTATTCGCGGCATTCGTGCTGATTCGTGTTCCATTAGCGTATGCCAAGACGTTCTGAATATACCTTGCCATCCGTAAGTTGTATTCTGATGAACAAGATCTTTTCATTCACCGTCAATCTGAAGGTATAGCTATCAGCATTGATGTCCTTCTGTTCAACGATCCGGTTTCCGCCAGCTGACCATACCATCACATTCCTGATATCTTTGGTGCTTTTGATCGTGATCTGTTTGCCGGATGTTTGAATGCGATAAGGCTTTGCTGGTTTGTTTGTTTCTGCTGCTGCGGTAAAGTTTGGTTGTGCTTCCATCATCAGCGTTGAAAGCATCAAAGCCATCAGCGGTAATAAACGCCGTAATAGGGTTAGCATAGCGATGTTTTTTGGGGTTAGAGTTAGCAGCAAGCAATGGTAAGGGGTGGGTAAAACGGCAAGAATCATGCTATATTGCAAAAGACTTCTAAAAATTTTGTTATGACTATACAGCAAGCGCAACTCGACGTTGATCATTGGATAAAAACCATTGGTGTCCGTTACTTCAGTGAACTGACCAATATGGCGATCCTTACAGAAGAAGTTGGTGAGCTGGCGCGTCTGATGGCCCGTCAGTACGGCGATCAGTCGTTCAAGGAATCCGACAAGAACCGCGACCTCGGCGATGAAATGGCCGATGTTCTTTGGGTGCTCATCTGCCTCGCCAATCAAACCGGCGTGGATCTTGAAAAAGCCTGGGAGAAGAATATGGAAAAGAAGACGGGGAGGGATGGGAGGAGGCATAAGGAGAATACGAAGTTGTAGGTTCGATGTTGGATGTTCGATGGTCGGCTCGTGTATCGCAGCAGCCTTTGTTATTTGTTAGAAGGCTCTGACAGATAGCTAACCGATTAAGGAAAATCCATTCGAAAGAAGATTCGACCATCGACCATCGATCAACGAACATCCATCTTTGGCATTATTTTTTTTCTTCTCTTTCCATGGCAAAACGAGTCTGGAATAGCATCAAAATGGCATTTTCCGATTTTTTCAGCAACAAGGTGTTGAAATTAAGTGCGGCGCTGGCGTATTATACGGTGTTTTCGCTGCCGGGTCTGTTGATCATTATTATCTGGGTGAGTGATATTTTTTGGGGAGCGGATGCGGTGAGGGGGACGGTATATAAGCAGATCGCGTCATTTGTTGGCCCGGATGCCGCTTTGCAGATCCAGGAAACGATCCGGAATGCAGCGCTTTCAACAGACAGCGGTTTTGCCACGGTGGTCGGTATTATCACGTTGGTGGTCGGTGCAACCAGTGTGTTTGGCGAGATCCAGGATTCGATCAACGAGATCTGGCACCTGAAGGCGAAACCCAAGAAGGGCAAGGGTTTGCTGAAAATGGTCATCAACCGCTTACTTTCATTTTCCATTATTGTCACGCTTGGTTTTCTTTTACTGGTCTCACTGATCGTGAATGGCGTACTGGATCTGCTGATAGACCGGTTGACGCAGGCTTTCCCGCAGACCGAAGTGGTGATCGTGTATGTGATGAATATGCTGCTTACGTTTGGGATCACTTCTTTCCTGTTCGGGCTCATCTTTAAAGTATTACCCGACGCGCGGATCCAGTGGAAGCATGTGCGTGCCGGAGCATTCACAACGGCAGCACTATTCATGATCGGCCGCTTTCTGATAGCGTATTACCTGGGCACGAGCAAAATGTCTTCCGCCTACGGGGCAGCCGGCTCGATCATTATCGTGTTATTGTGGGTATATTATTCTGCCGCTATCCTGTACTTTGGGGCAGCCTTTACCCGCGCCTATGCTGTTGAATCCGGATCGAAGATCTACCCGAATAACTACGCGGTTTGGGTTGAACAGGTGGAAGTGCAGTCCGAAAAAGATATCCAGCAAGCCGCAGCCGACTGCGAAACCCAAAAAAGCAATGTCGATACCGGCGCCAATCCGTGACTGGTTTACTGACCGGGTCTGACTTTAAGTAGTTCGATGGCTGATCTGGCCCCTCAGTCAAAAAGTCTTTCATCTCATCAGTTTAATGCTTCGCCAGCAAGTTGAGTTCATTAAAAACCTCCAATATTCCTTTATCCCTCTTTTTCCCCTTTCCCCCTCTTAGCTTATTTTTGCCGCCTACGCCGGGCTTCGGCGGCCGAAGGCCGTATCACGTTAAAGCAGCGTCATTATAAGATTATGGCAAACGATTCGAATAAATTCCAGGCGATCATATCGCATTGTAAAGAGTACGGGTTCATTTTTCCGAGCAGCGAAATATATGATGGTCTGCAAGCCGTTTATGATTACGGCCAGATGGGTAGCGAGTTAAAAAAGAATATCCGCGATTACTGGTGGAAAAGTATGACGCAGATGCACGACAATATCGTAGGCATCGATGCGGCGATCTTTATGCACCCGACCACCTGGAAGGCAAGCGGCCACGTTGATAATTTCAACGATCCGATGATCGATAACAAGGATAGCAAAAAACGTTACCGTGTAGACCATCTCATCGAAGCGCACGCCGAGCTGATGGAGAGAGATGGCCGCATCGATGAGGCCCGCGCATTGCTGGACGAAATGGAACGCTTGCTGGCAAAAGATGATTTTGCCGGATTAAAAGAACTTATCATCCGTCATAATATTACCTGCTATACAAGCGGCACAGCCAACTGGACGGATATCCGCCAGTTCAACCTGATGTTTGCAACAGAATTCGGTGCAGTTGCAGCGGAAGAGGGAGAGGATAACACCGTATATCTCCGCCCGGAAACAGCGCAGGGGATCTTTGTTAACTTCCTGAACGTGCAAAAAACAGGCAGGATGAAAGTGCCTTTCGGGATTGCGCAGATTGGTAAAGCATTTCGTAATGAAATTGTAGCAAGGCAATTCATATTCCGCATGCGCGAATTTGAACAAATGGAAATGCAGTTTTTTGTCCGCCCCGGCACAGAAGGTGAGTGGTATAAGTACTGGAAAGAAAAAAGACTGGAATGGCACCTGAGCCTGGGTATATCTCCGGACAACTATCGTTATCATGATCACGTGAAGCTTGCACATTACGCAAAAGAAGCCTGTGATATCGAATTTAATTTCCCTATCGGATTCAAGGAAGTTGAAGGTATTCACTCACGTGGTGATTTTGATCTTACACAACACCAGGAGTATAGCAAAAAGAAGATGCAGTACTTCGATAACGATATTGACGACTCGACCGGAAAGCCTTATGGCAATTATATTCCTTATGTGATAGAGACGTCAATTGGTCTGGATCGTATGTTCTTATTGGTAATGAGTCAAGCTTACGAGGAGCAAGACCTGGGAACACCTGAAAAACCCGATAGCCGTGTTGTTCTTAAATTCCCGGCGAAGCTTGCGCCTATCAAACTCGCTGTTCTTCCGCTGACCAAGAAAGATGGTTTGCCGGAAATCGCCAAAAGCATTATGGACGAATGCCGCCCTCACTTCCGCAGTTTCTACGAAGAAAAAGATTCTATCGGAAAACGCTACCGCCGCATGGACGCACTGGGAACTCCCTTCTGTGTAACTGTCGATCATCAGACAAAAGAAGATAATACCGTAACCGTTCGTTACAGGGACAGCATGGAACAAACCAGGATCGCGATCAGCGAGATTAAAAATCTCGTGCTGACAGCGATGGAGAACTAATTAAAAGGTAAAAAGTAAAAACCTTCATAGCATCAAAATATACAATGCTATGAAGGTTTTTTACTTTTTACTTTTGACTTTTTAATTCTCACCCGTACAACTCCTGATGAATATCCCTCTTATCATACCCCATTGCAACGATCCGTTGCTTTGCTTCATCGATCATATTTTTCCATCCGCATAACAGAAAAGCTGCGTCAGGTTTTCCGTTACAATGTTCTTCGTAAATGCTGTGCACATAGCCCGTCTTACCCTCCCATTCCTGTCTCGATAATGTGGGGATGTAATGAAAGTGGTCCAGCTCCAGTGTATTCATTTCGTCATGATACAAAAGGTCGTTTTTAGTGCGGACGCCGAAAATGATATAAATATCCTTGTGTGGAATATTATTCCTGTAGATATGATGTACCATGCTTCGAAAAGGCGCTATTCCGGTGCCGGTACAGATCAGGAACAGGTTTTTGTTGAGTTGTTCTTCATGCAGGGTGAAGACGCCCTGTGGTCCCCGCAGGATCAGTTCTGATCCGACGTTGATCTCATTGAAAAGGTAGGTGGTACCGGCGCCGCCATCGAGCAGCACGATCACCAGTTCAAACACATTTGTTCCATCGGGCCAGCTCGCGATGGAATAACTGCGCCAGCGTTTAGCCGGCTTTTCGTGGATAGGCAAGTCAAGCGTTACGAACTGCCCGGGTGTGAATTCAAAACTTTGCAGTTCCGGCACTTCTATCCAATAGCGGCGGGTATTATAGGTTTCCTGCTCAATGCGGATGACCTTACCTGTTCGCCAGGGTTGAACAGCCATTGTGGATCAATTTGAAGTAAGATACGAAAAGGACCGCAGATGAAGGACTGCCGACCGCTGATGACAGACCGCCGACCGCTGACCGCGGACCGCGGACGAGTATTCATGAGAAGGTTACGATTATGTTGGATACATGCATTGGTGGGAGATGACTGCCGGCCGCCGATCGCATACTACCGGCGAGTATTCACGAGAAGTTTGGATTATGTTGATGCCTTCATTTATGTAAACGAAGAGTGTAATCACACAATATTTCGGGATGCAGTTAGGTATTTCCTCTTAACTATACCGATGTAAAAGTTAACTACAGTTATAAAGATCGTCCGCGGTCTGCGGTCTGTGGTCCGCGGTCATTTCTCTCTTGCACATGTAACGCAACACACTCGCCGCCGGTCTTTTCTCTACTTATCCACAATACTATCTGTTTGGCATAGTAGTTGAAATTCTCTACACAGATTTTAACATACGGAAAACCACAGAAGAGTAAATTTCTTTTTATAACCTAAAATCGAATCATCATGAAAAGAAGTATTCTATCATGTGGAATTATAGCAGCCGTTGCTGCAGGCGTTCTTGCATTTACTGAGCCTCAACAAGGCACAATCACTGGTAAAGTGACACCTGCTGATGGAGCAGAAGCCGTTTGGGCGATCTCTGGCTCCGATTCAGCAAAAGGTACGGTTACCTCCGGTACGTTTTCACTGGCAGTAAAAGGCGGTACCTATAAAGTGATCGTTGATGCAAAGGACCCTTACAAGGACGTTACATTTGACAACGTCGAAGTAAAAGATCAACCGGTAGACATCGGTGAAGTAGTATTACAGCAGTAACAACATATTGAGCTTGGACGGTTCAAAAGACGAGGGCTCCGGAATTTCCGGAGCCCTTTTGTTTGTGACAACTTCTAAAAAAGTTTCAAGGGTTCCAGAAGTTAGCACGCTAACCTCTGGAACCCTTGAAACTTCTGGAACCCTTGAAACTTCTGGAACCCCTGGAACTTCTTTCTACTCCAGCACTACGATCTTCTTAATATAAGACTTCTTATCATGTATTACCTGCAAATAATAAACTCCCGGTGCCAGCTTGCCCGGATCGATCTGTTTTGTAAGACTGCCGGAGAAGCCGGGTATCCGTGTTTTATATACCTGCTGTCCCGCCACATTCACGAGTTTGATGTCAAGATCGCTACGCGTGATCGTTTGCATCTGCAAGGTGAATCTTCCGCCGGGGGCAGGGTTTGGCATTACTTTCATACCGATCTCTGCGGGATCAACATTGGGCACTGCTGTGGTAGTGACCGTAATGCTGTTGGATGTACTTGAACAGTTATTGGCAGTTACCACCACTGTATATACACCATTCGCCGTCGCCGTATATGTGTTAGCTGTTGCACCTGGAATGGTTGATCCGTCCAGGTACCATTGATTACCTGTTGCGATGGAGCTGGTGAGTACATTGCCATTTGCTGAGATCACGGGAACAGGATTGGTCGTTGCAACGATCTCTGCCCTTGGTGATGGACAGGTTGCCATTTCAACCTGCATATCATAATAGTAATTATAAAGTTTCAATCCGGCTTCAGGATCATTGGTGGTATTTGCACTTGCTCTTGTAATGGATACCACTCCGGGGATGGTGTATGGATATGAAGTGGTGGGTATATTGATATTACGGAAAATAGATGCGCCTCCGCTTGGCAATACGGCAAGGTAGTAATCACCCGCTTCCGGGAAATTGATGTTCAGCGCATAAACAGCACCTTCATCGGATGGGTCGTTGCCCGTCGGATCCGTTGTTGGTGAGGTATCGTATACATCCACCACGGTTGATGATACCGCCGGTACATAGTACGAATAACCTGTCGCTGATTCAGACGCAATGCGTCTCAATTCAAACGTCAGCTTTCCTCCTGATTTGATATATAAGCGTGCTGTCTTCAGCGTGAACGGAGTGGTAACGGTGAACTTATTTCCGCTTCCTGAACCCGATAAATATTCTCCCTGTGTGAATACCATTTTGTTTGCAGGACCGAGTTTGCCAACTTCCCCACTGCTTAAGAAATAACTAGACTGTTGCGTCGTCGTGGTTGCAATTGTTCCTGTAGCCAGCGGAGTTGGCGCTGTTGCGGATGAATACCAGTTATACGGTGCACGCGATGCATCTGAAGTGACTATCAGTTGTGCGACATTATTACAGATCGATGCTGTGCCAGTCGGTGCCGCCGTCTGTGCACGGGAAACAACCGGGAACGTAGCCGTATTGTTGCTTGTGTTCTGATCCTGCGCAAGCGTAGTCGTGATAGTGATCGTATAGCTTTGTCCGGAAGTGAATGATACCGGCGTCTGGAAAGTATGAAGTGCTTCAGACTGTGCACCCACTGATTCTTTTACAGTTTCATTGATCGTTGCAACAGTCGTTGCACCTTGTTTCACCACTGCGGATATAGCAAAGTTGGTTTTAGATGCGGTACCATAGTTTCTGATCTTTGTTGAAATGTATTGACCGGCTCCGCCGCAATTGGCAGCATCAGGTGTTGCAAGTGAGGTTACGCCAATATCTGTTGAAGGAGCGGTGATCAGCAAACGATAATCCTGCGTTTCGCCACGTGCATAACTGCCGCATGGAGTAACGTCGCTTGCAGTACTTGTTTCCTCCATTACAATACGCATTACGGTATAGCGGCCTGCAGCCAGTGATGAAGGAATCGTTACGGTTGTTGCGAAATCTCCATCACCATTGATAGCGCTGCTTGTGGCAATGTTTTCACCGGCATCATCAAAGTCTCCGTCATTATTCGCATCGATGAATACTTTAACGATCTTATTCGCTGTGCCTGCATCGCAGCTGTTCAGGTGGATGAAGAACGGCAGGGTCTGACCCTGTTCAACGTTACCAGTCTGATTCAGGTAGCTGGTGTAGGTTGTACAATTACCGGCATTACGCTGCCTGATATTACCAAAAGATACACTATCGATCCTTGCCCCCGCTGAGGAGGATGCAGCAGATGCGCAATAGGATGCGGTGCCAACACCGCTCACAAGCAATGAATAAGCCTGCGGTGCCTTTTGCAGTGTGCCTTTATGCGTGATCTCGATGGTGTAAGTATCACCGGGAACAACATCTGTCAATTCTATTTTTTCAACGTTGTCCAATGTATTGTTTCCTCTTGTTGCGGCTGCATCCGGTGCAGAGGGGGGGAGTGTCCAGGGCTGATAAGTAGTAGCTCCTTTCTTAATAACGATATCAAGATCATTCACCAGTTTCACTGTTGGATTATCCAGCGCAGTGGCAATGGGTTCAACGGTCGCTTCGGGATCCGTCCAGCTAAGCGTTGCACGTAACACACCATCCCCGGACGCGATCACGGGCAGCGTGAATTTCTGACCATTGGTCAGCGTATTCTCCTGGATAAGATGCCCGGTGTTATTGGCTTTAATTACTTCTGCGGCCTTCTTGATATTGGCCAGGCCCCAGCCGAACTGATAATCCGGACCGGGAGCTGGGCCTGCTTCGTCTGCCGTATGGATCAGCAATCCCTTTAATGTAGCAGAACGCATAAATGCATTGGAATGCAGTTGCGCATAATATTCCTGCAGTAGTAATGCAGAGCCTGCTATGGTTGGGCTCGACATGGAAGTGCCGCTCAATGATCCGTATGCATTATTGGAACTGCCAAGCGATGATAAGAGGTTTACACCATCCGCAACAAGGTCCGGTTTAATACGGCCATCATCAGTCGGGCCCCAGCTGCTGAAGGCTGACATCACCACATCTGTTGAGTTGGTATAACCACCGGGGATCGGGTTTACTGCACCAATGGTCAGTATGTTTTTTGCAACAGCGTTTGTTGGAAGGATATCGTAGCCGTTATTGCTGCTGATCCCCTCCGGCCTTGCACCCGCATTGACCATAACGTTGGATTCGTTATAGCGCCAGTAATTTTCTCCTACGGCCGGTCCGTTCTGGTTTCTTGAGTTACCTGCAGATTTTACAATAAGGTAGTTAGGATTCCTGTAGGCCATGGAATCCCAGATCCGTGTGTCGTTTGAGTAATAGCCGAATTTATAATCTTCAGTTGCGAGCGGTCTTCCAAAAAACTCCCATCGGTTCTGGTCGGAATTAAAGTTCCAACCTGCGACAGTTCCATAAGAGTGATTGGACACAAGCAGGTTAGGTGCTGCATCTTTCATTTCGTCGTCATCATTATCGAAATCGTAAGCTCTGAGATTGGTATAGCCAAAGCTCATGCCTTTGGCAAGTGGATTAACACCTGTTGCGATCATTGTGCCGGCAACGTGCGTAGCGTGATCGTTGTTGCTTGTCGCATTGTCCACCTGCGTTACGCGGTTATTCAATTCAACGTGCGTACTTCTTACCTTGCCACCGTCCCAGATAGCGAGTTTCCCGGAAACAACTGTACTGGAACCGGAGAGTGTCAAACCAAGTGAGCCGCCGCTCCAGAGTTGATTTGTTCCAATAGTAGCCGCTGCGACTATGTTATTATGCGTTTCGAGATAAATGGGAGCGCCTGTCTGATCAACACCGGTAAGCCTGGCAATGTATCCATCCGGGCGGGTGATCAGGGTATCCCAATTTTTTTCTTTCGCAAGTGACATCAGTTTAGCATGCGCAGCCTGTCTCATTGCGGCTTTGGCTGCGTTACCTGTTTCCTGTTGGGCAAAGGATTTGCTATAACTGCCTGCAATGATCAGAACAAGCAGCAAGCGTACTGGAAAAAATCGCATATTTGATTTCTGTTTAGGTGGTCGATTAAGAACCTGAAACGACATTCTAAATTACACTAATTGCAAACGCTTTAGAATATGAAAACCTACAATTTTTGGGCGATGCCCGTACTGACACTTGGATTGATGGTATTAACCACTTCCGGTGATGCAGGTTGCTCACGCTCAGGCATTAAAGGTCATGTCTATCTCATTACGGGCAACCAGATGCCTTCTCCCGGTAAGGCTCCATCTGCCCCGCGTGGTATGCAGACTGATCTGTATATCTATGCATTAACCAATATGAGCCAGGTGACCCGGGTAGAAAACACCGCTTTTTACAGTCAGATCAACACTCCGCTGATCGCCACGGTCAAGACAGACGCCGACGGGGCTTTCACTGCCAAGCTGCCCCCCGGATCCTATTCGCTTTTTGTAAAGAAGGGTGATAATTTCTACGCCAACCTGTTCGACGGAAATAATAATATCTACCCGGTGGAAGTAGTGAATGGGCAAATGACGGAAGTTGAATTCAAGGCGGATTATGATGCGGTCTATTGAGGGAGCGTTACCCGGTGACCGGACAACCGTAAACGATCAACCAAAAAAATGAGCCTCCCGTCTCCGGAAGGCTCTGTAAACCACCTAACCTTGAACTAATTGTTACTGTAGGACCAGTTGCTCCGTTTTCACCAGGCCATTATTCCTGAGTGTCACACGATAAATTCCCTTCGGCAAGGTCTGAAGATCCAGTTGCGTAAAAGTCTTTCCCTTTTGAATGTCAACCGCAGTCACTTGTCTGCCGGCGGTGTCAAACAGTGATATCTTATCGCCGGTCAGGCCAGAGGAATGCAATACTGTTATGATGCCTGAAGCGGGGTTTGGATAGATCGAGAAGGATGCTGTCTTTTCAAAAAATACCTGCACGGTCTGGCTGTATCGTGTTGCGCCGTTTCTGTCAACAATCCGCAGACGATAATAAGATGTGCCGGAAGACGGAGCATAATCATATCCTGTATATTCTTTTTCCACGGTCGATTGCCCTGTTGCAATCACGCTGTCGATCGCCTGGAATCCCGTGCCCCTGCTTTTCTCGATCACAAAACAGCGCGACCCTGTTTCGGAAAGGGTATTCCATTTCAATTCAACTTTATGTTCAACAGGTCTTGCTTTAAAATAACCGAGCGTTACCGGAAGTGTATTGGAGATTACTATGGATTGATTATTATATGCAGAAAATGCAAAATCACTGCTGCCGGACATGTTGATCCTGAACCGCGCAACATTTGGCGCATTTGCGGTAGTGATACCAAAAAGGCTGAGATCAGCTGCCCAAAGGCGCAATTCACGGTCAGTTTTTGTATAGGTAGATGAAAGCGTCATTGGTGTAACGCCTACATTATAAAAGTCGATGGTCCAGTCGCCGAGTTTGGAAATACTGTTGAAATTCACGCTGACCTGGTTTCCCACCCGCACACCGGATGCATCCAGGAATTCATAGGTTTCAGTACCGGGCTGTGCGATCTGTGTAATGAGCAGGTCAGGTACACCGTCACCGATCTTGGCCACATTCAAACTATGCGCATAGAAAGTAAAGGAGTTGCCGGCCGGGAGGTTTGAAATTCCTGTTCCAAGATCAAGACCTTTGATCCCATCACGCAGGTAATCTGTGAAATTTGCATTGGAAGGCGGCGGAGAGCTTGCGCCATTGTTCACCCCGTCATACATCTGGCCCAGGGCTACCAGTGCCCCACTCACGGACCCGGTATAGGAATATATGTTCATTGCCCACCAATCGGCAGCTGTAAAAGTCTGGCCGTGAGCGGATAATATACTGTTATTTGCACCGGTTGCATATTGAACGCCGTTCCAGGTGAAGGCAAGAAGGTTGTGGCTGTTATCCGGTTTGACCGGGTTGACGGATGCCTGGGTCGTTTTCCAGTAACCTCCATAATCGGTGATGATACCGGTTACGCCCTGGGTTTTTCCGATGAAGGGCAGGCATGCCACGAACAGTCCGACAAACAGGTTGGTGGATGAACGATGCGCATACGCGCATCGCCCAGGATAGGGATTTTTGTTCATTTGCAGATAGTTGGTATACCATTTTGCACGGAATCAGTACCCTTCCGGCTACGGAGATCGCCGGCAAAATGATATGGTGGACTTCTTAAATGCCGTTTTCGATGGTTTATTGTGTGAAATGCCCGAAAAAGGTGAAAAAAATAAGAGAAAGTACGGTTAAGTTGTAGGTGGTAACTCTTATTTGGTTGGGGTTTGACCGCCGACCGCCGACCGCGGACCGCCGACGGTCGTTTTGGAGAGTAGCTTCCGCGGATATTGAACTGTTGCTCAAAACTGAGAGATTATGCACCCATAAACGACCGTCGGCGGTCTGCGGTCCGCGGTCGTTTTAGAAAGTGGGCCCGTGGATATTAAAGTCTTTCCCGGACCTGATAGACCTTACACACCTAAACGACCGTCGGCGGTCTGCGGTCTGCGGTCCGCGGTCGTTTTAGAAAGTAGGCCCGTGGATATTAAAGTGTTTCCCGGACCTGATAGACCTTACACACCTAAACGACCGTCGGCGGTCCGCCGTCCGCCGTCCGTGGTCCACATTCCCCTCCTTTCCCTACCTTTGCACCGCGTTATGATCCAGGAATTGTTGCAGCAGTATCAGAACACCCCCCGCCTTTTCCAATTGGCGGACAGGCTTTCTTTTTCCCAAACTCAAAAGATATATCTAGCAGGACTCAGGGGCAGTGCGCCGGAATTTGTGACGGCAGCGGCATTTCTGCATCCATCCTGTTCGCAGCTGAACCATCTTATCATTCTGAATGATGCGGAGGAAGCAGCGTATTTTCATAATACACTGGAAAACCTGACCGGTGCGTTGGATATATTTTATTTCCCCTCCTCATTTAAGAACAGAAAGAATTATCGCTTGCTGAATTCTTCGCACGTGATGTTGAGAACAGAGTCTTTGACGAAGATCGCTGCCGGTGGAAATAAGAAAGTGCTTGTCACTTACCCCGAGGCCTTATTTGAAAAAGTAGTTGTGCCGGGCACACTTTCCTCCAATATCATTTATATCAAGGCCGGGGATTCGCTGAATCTTGAGCAGTTGCTGTTGCAACTGGCGGATTATGGTTTTGAACGCACGGATTTTGTATACGAGCCCGGGCAGTTCGCGCTGCGTGGCGGTATTCTTGATATCTATTCATTCGGCAATGAAAAGCCTTATCGTATTGAACTATTCGGTAATGAAATTGATTCAATACGTATCGTCGATCCCGAAACGCAATTGAGTGAAAGGAAATTATTGCAGGTCAGCATCATTCCTAACGTTGACACACAGTTTGATACCGAAGAAAGAGTTTCATTGTTTGATTTCCTTCCGGAAAACACGATCGTCTGGATCCAGGATTACGAGATCTGCAAGGAAAAACTAGCTGAAAGCGAGGATGACCTTAGTGCTTTCATCAAGGGGCATGAAGAACATACATGGCCCAGTGGCGGAAAAAAGCAACAGGGTGAAGAAGAAGATAAGCTGGTGAAAAAAGAAGTGGTGGAAGATGATTTTATTTCCGCAAGTATCTTTGAAGAAAAAATTGCAACACGTCACGTCGTTGGATTTGGTTACTCTGATACATTCCCCGCGTCTTACAGTACATTTGAAATAGACTTCAAAACAAAAGAACAACCGGCTTTCAACCGTCAGTTTGATCTCCTGATCAATGACCTGAAAAGCTGGGAGGCAAAAGGTTTTCAGCTATATCTCTTTGCAGAAAATCCCAAACAGCTCGAACGCCTGCAAACGATCTTTGATGATCTGAATGCTTCGCTCGTGTTCAACCCGGTCGCCACCTCCATTCATGCGGGTTATATAGATGAAGACCTGAAGATCGTTTGCTATACCGATCACCAGGTGTTTCAGCGTTACCATAAATACAAGGTAAAACAGGCATATAACAAAAGCAAAGCGCTTACACTTCGCACATTGCGTGAGTTACAGCCAGGTGATTATGTTACGCACATCGATCATGGAGTGGGGGTATACAGCGGATTGCAAAAGCTGGAAGTGAATGGCCGCCTGCAGGAAGCGGTGCGGCTGTTGTATAAGAATAATGATATCCTTTATGTAAATATCAACTCACTTCATAAAATAGCGAAGTATACCGGTAAAGAAGGAAGTGTTCCAAAAGTGAACAAGCTTGGCACCGATGTATGGTCAAAACTGAAGGAGAAAACAAAGGTCAAGGTCAAAGAGATCGCGTTTGACCTGATCAAATTGTATGCACAGCGAAAAGCCCAGGAAGGATTTGCGCATGCGCCGGATAACTATATGCAAACGGAACTGGAAGCTTCGTTTATCTATGAAGACACTCCTGATCAGAGCAAAGCGATCAGCGATGTAAAAAAAGATATGGAAGCCCCCTCGCCAATGGACCGTCTTGTTTGCGGTGATGTGGGTTTTGGAAAAACAGAAGTGGCCATCCGTGCCGCATTCAAAACATGCGTGGATGGTAAGCAGGCAGCGGTTCTGGTACCGACAACCATTCTTGCATTCCAGCATTACAAAACATTCAGCGAACGCCTGAAAGATTTCCCTGTGACGGTTGACTACATCAACCGTTTCAAATCTGCCAAAGAAAAAAAGGAAACATTGAAAAGACTGGCCGAAGGGAAGATCGATATACTGGTTGGTACACATGGTATTCTTGGAAAAGAAGTAAAGTTCAAGGACCTTGGTTTGCTGGTGGTGGATGAAGAACAAAAATTCGGCGTGGCGCATAAAGAAAAGATCAAGAGTATCCGTACGACGGTAGATTGCTTAACGCTTACGGCAACTCCTATCCCAAGGACACTTCAGTTTTCGCTGATGGGCGCACGCGATCTCAGCATCATCAATACGCCGCCACCGAACCGTCAGCCGATACAGACCGAAGTACAGGTATACAACCAGGATTTTATCCGCGATGCGATCTATTATGAAACGGAACGCGGTGGCCAGGTATTCTTTATTTATAACAGGATATCCGGCCTGTCTGAAATGGCTGCGATCATCCAGGGGCTTTGTCCTGATCTCAGCATTGGCTTCGCACATGGACAGATGGAAGGGCATGAGCTGGAGGAAAAGATCCTCGACTTTATCGATCGCCGCTATGATGTATTGGTTTGTACCAATATTGTTGAAAGCGGTGTGGATATACCGAATGTAAATACGATCATCGTCAACAACGCACACCAGTTCGGCTTAAGCGATCTTCACCAGCTTCGCGGACGTGTGGGCCGCAGCAATAAAAAAGCATTCTGTTACCTGCTGGCACCGCCGATGAGCACATTGCCGGCGGATTCAAGAAAACGTCTGCAAACACTCGAGCAGCATAGTGAGCTGGGAAGTGGTTTCCAGATCGCCATGCGTGACCTGGATATCCGCGGTGCGGGAAACCTGCTTGGCGGTGAGCAAAGTGGTTTTATGGCCGAGATCGGTTTTGAAATGTATCAAAAGGTGTTGGAAGAAGCGATAAAGGAGCTGAAACGGACCGACTTCAAGGAACTGTTCAAAGAAGAGATCGCCAGACAGGATGATTTTGTTCAGGATTGTACGATCGATACGGATCTTGAGATCCTTATCCCTGATGAATACGTTGAAAGTATCACCGAAAGACTTTCGCTTTATCAGCGTCTTGATAATTCCGAAAACGAGCAGGAACTCCTCGATATGCGCGATGAACTGGCCGACCGCTTTGGTCCGATTCCGCCACAGGTGGAAGATCTGTTTATTACTGTCCGTTGCCGCAAACTTGCCGTGGATCTTGGTTTCGAGAAAATGTCACTCAAAGATGAAGTGCTTCGCTGCCATTTCATCAATCGCCCCGATTCACCCTACTTTGAATCGGAACTCTTCAATAAGATCATTCAATACCTGCAGACCGGCACCAACAAAGCCCGCCTCAAACAAACCGGCAAACTCTTCCTGCTGATCGCGCAGCCGGTAAAGGGAATGGAGGATATGTACAGATTTTTGCAGGGGATGCACCGGTTCTGTTTTGGCGTTCGATGATCAATGTCCGATGATCGAAACCATATTACCGGGTAATTGGTATCTGTCAATAGGAAAAATACTTCTGTCTGACACGATTCGGCCATCGATCATCGAACATCGAACCACTCAAATGACCGCTCCGATCAAGACAATTTATTAACTTAGTTTCTCAATAGCTCTTATGAGACTAAATCCAACTGCCCTTCTCGCGGCTTTATTGCTTGCCAGCGTTTCTTTTGCCCAGGATAAACCATCGTTTACGATTGCTTTGCGGTCGGGAAATTTTATTCCCGCGAAGGATATATCCCCGGAGCGTGTCGGGAAATTTAACCAACTGACTTCACGCAGCAATGTCCCGAAATATGTATTGATCCAGTTTGAAGAACTGCCCGACGATGCGGTGAAGCTCGCACTTACCAGCGCGGGGATCCATCTGCTGGAATATGTGCCTAACAATACTTACACAGCCACGATCTCAGGCAATATCAACAGTGATTTTCTCGAACGCGTGAAAGTGCGGGCACTTGTTGAATTGAAGCCTGAACAAAAAATGACTCCGCAACTGCTCACCGGAAATTATCCGTTGAGTGCGATGAAGACTCCGGGCAAGCTGGAACTGTGGATCAGTTATCCCGGGACCATTAACGAACAGGAAGTTTCGAAAGAATTGACTTCACGGGGCATAGAGATCATTCCTACACCTTATTCTCGTTACCGCATATTATCCGTTCGTATTCCTAAAGAAAGACTGACTGAGCTTGCTGGTCTTAATTTTATCGAATATGTGCAGGCCGCACCGGGAGCAGATGTTGAACTCAATAATAAAAGCACGGTACTATCCCGCGCGAATGTGCTTCAGTCATCATCGGCCGGGGGGAGAAATCTGCGTGGTGAAGGCGTAACGATCGGTGTTGGCGATAATTCAAGTCTTTTATATCATCTCGATTTCACCGGCCGCCTGATTGACCGCATGGGAGATGAGTGGCAATACCATGGCACGCATGTCGCGGGTACAATGGCCGGCGGCGGGCTTATACAGGAGAAATATGCGGGCTATCTTCCTAAAGGCAGGGTGGTCAGTCAGAAATTCTCTGGTATCCTTGCTTATTCACCGGCGTATGTACAGGATTACGGAATGGTGATCACCAATAACTCTTATGGGAATGTCGTGGATGATTGTGCCACCTTTGGCGTATACGATCTGTATTCGAGGATCATGGATGAAATATCTTTCCTGCTACCGAATCTCCAGAACGTATTTGCCGCTGGCAACAGTGGTGCGTATAACTGTGCTCCTTATCCGTCTACTTATAAAACAGTATTGGGGGCTTATCAAAGTGCAAAGAATGTAATCAGTGTCGGCTCTGAATCTGAGCTGAGCGTTCTTCACTCGAGCTCCAGCCGTGGGCCTGTTGCTGATGGCCGCATCAAACCGGAGATCGTTGCGCAAGGTGTATCAGTGGTGTCTACTTATCCCGTTAATCTTTATGGATTCAATACAGGCACAAGCATGGCTTCTCCTGCTGTTGCGGGTGGATTGGGGTTATTGTATCAACGATACAGGCAGCTGCATGCCAATGCTGATCCATCCAATGCATTGATGAAAGCATTGCTTTGCAACGGTGCCACAGATATCGGCAATCCCGGCCCCGATTACTTTTACGGCTTTGGTCAGATGAACCTGCTGCGCTCCGTGACAATGCTAGAAAATAACAACTACTTCCAGTCGTCCGTGAATGCAGCTGCCACAACCACACATACGCTTAATATTCCTGCCGGTTCCAGTATCGCTCAACTGAAAGTGATGCTATACTGGAATGATGCACCTGCTGCCATGATTGCGTCACAAACACTGGTAAATGATCTCGATCTTGAAGTGAGCACTCCGGGCGGAACGACCGTTCTTCCTTTGACACTGGATACAATCCCTGCAAATGTTGGTAATAACGCAACGCCGGGTGTTGATCATATTAACAACATAGAGCAGGTTGTGATCAATAACCCGGTGCCGGGTAACTACACATTTACCGTGAAAGGAACGACCATCCCATTGGGTGGTGGATATAATTATTTCCTGGTGTATGATACATTGCCGGTTTCCGCAACACTGACTTACCCGATGGGCGGTGAGCATTTCTCCGCTGGTGATTCGATCTACATCAACTGGGAAGCGTATGGCAATCCTGCCAATGATTTTTCCCTGCAATATTCTACTGATGGCGGAGCTACATGGCCTGTTACCATTGCCAGCAATGTTCCCGCTAACCAACGTCAATATAAATGGTTTGTTCCAGCCGGTTCTACCAGCCAGGCGAGGGTCCGTTTAACGCGTAATGGTACAGGTCTGCAAAGCAACAGCAATAATTTTGTTGTATTGGGAACTCCTGCTGTTTCGCTTTCATCCGTGCAATGCGAAGGATATATCGCCCTCACATGGCCGGCCATTACAGATGCAACGGACTATGAAGTGATGATGCTCCGCGGGGATGAAATGGTTCCTGTTGCTGTTACTGCGGGTACCTCTTATTCCATAAATGGTCTGTCAAAAGACTCAACATACTGGGTGGCTGTGCGTGCAAGGATCAATGGCGCTCCCGGCTGGCGCTCCGGAGCGATCAGCCGCCAGCCTAATTCAGGTACCTGTGCGGGTACGATCAGTGATAATGACCTGAAGATAGATGCGATCGTTTCTCCTGCAAGTTCAGGAAGAAGATTTACCAGCACAGCGCTTTCATCTGCGGTAAATATTACGATCAGTATCAAGAACCTGGATGATGCGCCTACTACCGGTGATATTCCCGTAAGATATAAGATAGGGGCATCACCTGCAGTCAATGAAACAATTATCAGCCCGAACATTGCGGCAGGCGGAACTTATTCATACACATTTGCCGCAACGGCAGATATGTCTGCTGTCGGCACTTATCCGCTCACCGTAAATGTTTCCTATCCGGGCGATCCGGTTTCGGCAAATGATACATTGGTCGCTACATATAAGCAACTGGATAACGTGGCGATCAACCTTGCAACGGATTTCCTGGATAATATGGAGACCGCACCTGTTCAGAGTTATACGACTGCACAGACAGGGTTGATCGGGTTGGACAGATACGATTTTCAGGGATCATCTGTTTACAGCCGTATCAGAACATTTGTAAATAGCGGCATCGCTTATTCAGGCAACCGCGCGATCACGCTTGATGCGGACAGGTATATTCCGGCAGGTACGGCTGATTCACTCACGGCGACTTTTAATCTGCAATCATACAATGCAGCAACAGATGATATCCGTCTTGATTTTCAATTCAAGCAACATGGTCAGCTGCCGCATCCAGCTAATAAGGTCTGGATCCGCGGAAGTGATACAGACAACTGGATAGAAGCATATGATCTGTATGCAAATCAGGAAGCGGCCGGTATTTTCAAACAATCATCCAGCATTGAGCTTCGTACATTGCTGGCAGCCAACAGTCAGAATTTTTCATCAAGTACACAGGTCCGTTGGGGGCAGTGGGGACAGGTCCTTACAGCGGACAATGAATCTGCGGCGGGATATACGTTTGATGACATTCATCTTTACCAGGTGAATAATGATATCCAATTGGTGATGGTTGATACGCCGGTTGCGGCAAGTTGCGGGCTTAACGGAAATGTGCCGGTGAAAGTGATCGTAAGAAACAGTGCTGCCGCTGCTATCAACAATATTCCGGTTCGCATGCAGATAGATGGTGGTACGGTGATCAATGAAACGATCACTACCATTCCGGGAAATACAACGATCACCTATACGTTTGCCGCAACCGCTAACCTGGCAAATCCGGGAAGTCATACGCTGAAAACATGGATCGCGCTTCCGTCCGATTCTTATAAACTCAACGATACGGCAACCGTTGATCTCATCAATTCACCGATCATCGCCTCGTTCCCATATCTCCAGAATTTTGAAACAGATGAAGGTTACTGGTATGGATCAGGCACAAGAAGCACATGGCAGTATGGAACACCAATCTCTACCCGTATCGCCAAAGCGGCAAGTGGTACAAAAGCCTGGAAGACGAGTTTATATGGTAATTATAATGATGGGGAGTTATCTTATCTCTACTCGCCATGTTTTGATATTACAGGCATGACGAATCCTACATTGAGTTTAAGTATCGCGCTTGATCTTGAAGATTGCGGTGGTACACTTTGCGACGCTGCTTATGTAGAGTATTCCGCAGACGGTCAGACATGGACAAAACTTGGTGCGGCAGGTCAGGGAACAAACTGGTATAATAAAAATTATGGCGGTACACAGGTTTGGAACGTTCAGAATTATACAAGATGGCATGTGGCAACGATACCATTACCAACCGGATTGAACCGGCTGCGGCTTCGTTTTGTAATGCAGGCAGATCCTTATACGAGCAGGGAAGGTATTGCGGTGGATGATATCCATATCTATGACAAACAGTTTGATATTTTCGACAGTACACCTTCGAGCAATGCAGTTACGCAGCCGGGTGTGAGCGGCAACAATTGGATCCATTTCACCGATGGCGGAAAAGTGATCGCATCAATAAACCCCGCGGGACAGAATCTTGGTAATACAGTTGCACAGGCATTCATCAATACCAGCGCTGTCCGTAATGCAAATAATCAGTACTATCACAACCGGAATATCACGATCAAGCCAACACAAACCACGCTGCCTGATTCTGCAATTATCCGCTTCTTTTTTACCGATCTTGAAACAGAACAATTGCTGAATGCTACGGGTTGTGGCCTTTGTTCAAAACCAGCATCAGCGTACGAGCTCGGTGTTTCGAAATATGATGATCCGAATAAAACGCTGGAGAACGGTAGCCTGACTGATGATGTGAGTGGAAATTGGGAATTTATCGCGAACGCGGTAAAAGTGCCATATGGCGATGGGTATTATGCAGAGTTCAGGGTGAAAGATTTTTCCGAATTCTGGTTGAGCAACGGAGGTCCGGATAATAACCAGGCATTACCGGTTGAGTTGACAAACTTTACTGCGGTGAAAGCCGGCAACGATGTGAGGCTTGACTGGACAACAGCAAGCGAGATCAATTCAGCATATTATGATGTTGAACTTGCCAAGGGAAATATTGCATTGTCTCAACAGGCATTTTCGCCTTTGGCCAGGGTGGCAAGTGAAAACCAACCCAATGGAGCGCGGTATAATTTCGTGGATAAAGAAAGTAATAAGACTGGTGTCAGATATTACAGGTTGAAAATGGTTGATCAGAACGGGACGTTCAAATATTCCGCTGTTCGCCCGGTTGTATTCAACGAGGAGATCAGCTGGCAATTATATCCTAACCCTTCAAAAGGAATGTTCAATCTTGTTTGCCAGGCTGCATTGGGTGAATCGATCGATATACGCATCCATGATGTGAATGGACGACAGGTGAGCAGAATGCAACAGCAGGCAACGGGTTTTGTGCAGAAGATCCCGCTTAACCTTACGGAAACACGCTTTGCACAGGGCGTATATCTGTTGGAAGTCTCTGCCGGTAATAAGAAAAGCAGTTTCCGCCTGATCAAGCTATAGATGGATGCTATGGTGTTCATTGATGGCCGATAATAAATGGCCGGGTTTTGCTAACTGATAATAAGTGGTGTAAATGAAAACACTTAGGTTCTTTTGATCCGGCGGGATCGAATGCCGGTTCATCATCTTCTTTTAACAATACGTTCACCTTATGGCCGGATAATCATCCGGCCATTTTTAATTTCAATCCGCAAATGTGACCATATCCCGCTTTTTACGGGAGCTCTGATTAATTTAATAAGGAAGGGATGATACAATACCTGGTGAACTCACCTGTGCGAAAGATTGAATCAAATATTTACTCCAGTCTCGATAATCCGCCTAAAACTTCCTATAACCGGAAAGCACGGCTATATGAGTTCCTTGTCGGTAATTATTTTTACAATAAGATCATGTGGGGAACACGACCTGCGGACTATATACATTATGCAAGAGAAGTGCTTGCAACTTGTGAAGGTACGGTGGTTGATGTGGGTTGTGGAGGATTGGTTCAAACATCGGGCTTATATGCATCACGCAGGCAATACACTGTGCTGGCAGATATATCGCTGGAGATGTTGCGGATAGGCAAGTACCGGCTGATGCAGCACCGGGAAAAATTATCCGATCATCTCACGCTCCTGCAGGCAGATGCATTCAGGCTTCCATTTCTTGATGGTGCGGTAGATAATGTAGTCAGTTTCGGTATGCTTCATTTGTTTGATAATAAGCATGCCTTTATCCAGGAATTTCTTCGGATCTTAAAGAAAGGCGGCAGCTTTCATATTTCGGTACTTACCAATGACCGTCCGCTTAGTAAAGCATACATACGGCTTCTTCAAAAAAAGAATGAATTCGCCGCAGCCATGAGCAGCCGCGAGATCATTGCACTCTTTCAACTGCACACGGGAAGGATTCAGCATTACTCTGTAGGGAGTATGGTGTTCATCAGTGGGATCAAGTAAGGGGGGTAAAGGGTTCCAGGAGTTCCAAGAGTTCCAAAGGTTCCAGAGCTTCTTCCGGACTGTTATACCTTGCTAACTGCGGAGCAACTTCTGGAACCCCTGGAACCTCTGGAACTCCTGGAACCAAAACTTCAACAGGAAAAAAATCATAAATGAATGAACATTCACTTATCTTTGCGGCATGCGTATCCGCGACGTCTCAAAAGAAGAGCTGGTAAAAAAGCGTGCTATCATGGTCCTCGGTAAGGAGGGCTTTGAAGGTTTTAGTATGAACAAGCTTGCTAAAGCCTGTGATATTTCCGTTGCCACCCTTTATATCTATTATAAGGATAAGGATGATCTGATCGTGGCAATTGCCATTGAACAGATGGCCAAGATGAATGAGGCAATACTGAAAGGTTTTGATCCTTCCATGTCATTTGCGGAAGGTTTGCGCACGCAATGGAAGAATCGTGCATCTTATGTACTTGCTCATCCGGAAGTATCGCTTTTTTTTGAACAGCTTCGCAGCTCAACGTATCATGGAGATATCTTTCCTTCAGCGACAAAAGTTTTGTCAGATGCTATGGGCAGCTTTATGAAGAACGCTGTAAAGAATAAAGAGATCGACCCGATGCCCGTGGAAGTATTCTGGAGTATTGCTTATGGACCGCTTTATACGCTGCTTCGCTTCAGTCATGAAGGACGAAGTATCGGAGGCCGCCCTTTTGCTTTTTCCTGGAAGATATTATGGGAAACCTTTGACCGGGTGCTTATGGCACTGACCAGAAAATAATGCGCATTCACCGGAAGATAATTGATGGAAGTGACATACTTAAAGACGTTTGCACTTCTGAGAAATATTGAACGAATCAACTCTGACAAATGAAAAAACAAACCATTTCCCTTAGCCCTTACCAGGTACTGGTAATGGCACTGCTTGCCTTATTGCAATTCACCGTCGTGCTCGACTTCATGGTTCTTTCTCCATTAGGTGATATCCTGATGAAAGGACTTGATATTACACCTTCTCAATTCGGTACAGTCGTATCAGCTTATGCATTCAGTGCGGGTACTTCCGGTATTATCGCTGCTGGTTTTGCTGATAAATTTGACCGTAAAAAATTGCTGGTGTTTTTCTATATCGGATTTATTGCCGGCACATTTGCCTGTGCGATGGCCAATACTTATCATGCATTGCTGATTGCACGCATCATTACCGGTTTATTTGGCGGCGTGATCGGTGCGATCTCAATGGCGATCATCACTGATATTTTTGAACCGGCGCAACGCGGCCGTGTGATGGGTACTGTACAGATGGGTTTTGCAGCCAGTCAGGTATTGGGTATTCCCGCCGGCTTATATTTTGCCACATTGTGGGACTGGCACGCTGCGTTTCTGATGATCGTTGCACTGGCGGCAATCATCCTGATCGTGATCATTTTAAAAATGCGCCCGGTAACAGCACACCTGAAATTGCAATCGGAAAAATCCGTATTGATGCATTTCTGGCATACACTGGCAAACCGCACATACAGGATCGGATTTACCGCGACTGCATTACTGTCTGTCGGCGGTTTTATGCTGATGCCTTTTGGCAGCGCTTATTTGGTGAACAACCTGCATATTCCGCAGGAGCAATTGCCGATGATCTTTTTATGTACAGGTATTGCTTCGATCGTGATCATGCCGATGGTGGGAAGACTGGCTGATAGGATCGATAAATTCAAGCTATTTGCGGGCGGTTCTATACTGGCGATCATTATGATCATTGTCTACACAAATCTTCCCCCGATCCCATTATGGGAGATCATTGTGATCAACATGATCCTCTTCATGGGTATCATGAGCCGTATCATTCCGGCAATGGCGCTTACTACAAGTATTCCTGAAATGCGTGATCGTGGGGCTTTCATGAGCATCAACGGATCGTTGCAGCAGATGGCGGGTGGTATTGCAGCTATTGCCGCCGGTTTCATCGTATCGCAACCAACCAAAGCGGCGCCACTCCAGCATTATCCCGTGTTGGGCATTGTTGTAAGCGTGGCCATACTGGTGTGTGTGATCTTTGTATACCGCATAAGCGTGGTGATCAGGAACAGGCAGAATGTTAAGCCCGAGGCTAAACCGGAGGGTGAGACGCTTAGTTTTGAATAGGGGCAGAGGGGTTCCAAAGGTTCCAGGGGTTCCATAGGTTCAAGAAGTTCCAGAGGTTCCAGAGGTTCTTCCTGAAGTGATACGCCCTTCAGTCCGCGGAGCAACCTATGGAACTTCTGGAACTTCTTGAACCCCTGGAACCTCTCTCCGTACAATCTTTACTTACAGTTTATCCCTCCACTCCATCGCCTCCTCTCTTTTCAGCAATGCCTGGGTTTTTAAAAACCGGGGTATATTCTCCATGTACAATACAACGCATATTGCTACGCCATAGAGAAAGTGAAGGATCAGTATCGGAGAATAGAAGCCTGTGATGGTGATGAATGCGACTGTGATCATTGACAGCGCAGTGCTGATGATGATCAGTACCGGTGAATATGTTTTTTGCACAGCCAATAAAATGAAAGCGGCAACGCCAAACGAATAAACGGATAAGAGTACATATGCCATCCAATGACTGTTGGTATACTTCAGCAGTTGGATCAAAGATGTGGCGGCGATCAAGGCGCCAAAGACGCCGGTATATGTACAAAGGTTCTGGTGACGTTCGGTAAATTGTTGTTTCATGTTGGTGGTGTGTCTCAGCCTACAAAGTACTGAAAGATGCTTGCATGCGCCAGCGGGAGGGATGTTTTCATAAATGCCCGGAAGAGTTCCGAAGTATTTCTTCTTATTATCCGGGATAATTGATCGCTTTTTGTCTTTTGGTAAGATTATTGTTATTAACGGACAGCCGTTGCGACCTGAAACACCTTTCCAATACCATGAAGAGAACCACCAGCGTGCTGATCTCCATGCTATTCCTTTTCGGAGCAGCAAGGACTCAGCCATGTGCTATACCTGATTCCTTCTTTGCGGACGATACTATTGTTGTCTGCCAAGGCAGTACATTCCAATTAAACGCACCCGTTGTACCCGGAGCAACTTATTCCTGGTCAACAACAGAGGCTTCCAATCCGCTGACGGTGAGTTTTAATGGAAAATACTGGTTGGATATCACGGTCGGTGGATGCACCCGCTCAGATACAGTCGTTGTTCTGTTCAATTCATTTTTATTATCTCCCGTAATTGGCAATCTTACGCTTTGTAAAGGACAGCCGCCCTTGCCCATGAATGTAGACGGGCAGAATGTCTTATGGTATACGGATCCGGTTGGAGGAACGCCTAATCCCGGAACGCCTCATCTTTCCACTGTCGACACCGGACGGGCCATTTACTGGTTTTCTCAAACGATCCGCGGTTGCGAAAGTCCACGTATTCCAGTAGAAGTAAAAGTGATAGATAAACCAAAATTTGATCTTGGGGAAGCTTTCATCATTCCATGCGGGGCAGCGGGTATTACGCTGCAAGTGGTGCCCGAGCCGGGAACTGATTATATCTGGAACAACGGTATTGAGGGACCTTCCATGCTCGCGCCCGGTCGCGGAACCTATAGTTTGTATGCGGAAAATATGTGCGGCAGCAGCCGGGACACCGTAATGGCCGTGGAATGTGAAGACCGCTGTGTTCAATTTCCAACCGCATTCACTCCCAATAACGACGGTAAGAACGACAAATACAAAGCCGCCTGCTTTTGCCCCGTGCCTGAATACAAGCTGTTGATATATAATCGTAACGGAGAAACAGTCTTCAGTACAAAAGACCCCTCAGCCGGTTGGGACGGATTTTTCAGGGGGAAACAGCAACCTGTCGGTGCTTATGTTTATTACTCAGAATTCTATGACTTTATTCTGAAGCAAACTTTTGTACGCAAGGGCACATTCACCCTGCTACGCTAAACTTCCGGCCTGGCATCGCAAATCCTGAAAAAAACAACGGCCGCCCCGTTAAAGACAGCCGTTTATCTATTTACACAATGGTTGATCTTACCAACCTTGTTTTGCAATACCGGCTTTGATAGCCGCCAACGCTTTCTCTTCACCAAGCAATGTAGTAAGCTTGTTTCCTTTACCATCATTACCCTGCGCCATATATGCTCCTTTGGCGGTTTTTGTGATCACGGCATCCTGGATAGGAACACCTTTTTCTTTTGTTTTAACATTGTACGCTGTAAGTGTTACTTCAGACATGATGGTTACTTTTTAGTATTAGAAAAGTTGAAATTACGCCTTTTGGCCCGGTTGACCGGCCAGACACTGTTGCTGCTAACACAAAAAGCCTGCCGCTTGTAATTAAGGTATTGAAAATCAATAGAGGAGCTTTTTTGTTTTTTATACCCATCATGTGTGGATTTTCAGTTATTTAGTGTCAATGCTATTATCACAAAACCGCTTATGATCTCCGCGAAATCCCTGTTTTTAACGGTCAGTCTTGTTGTATTCACCGCTGTTTCTGGTTTTTCTCAACAGTCGTATGACCGCAGCCGTCTCACCGATCTTTTTCAAAGCGATGATTATGAAGGTGCTATCGCGTGGTTAAATTCTTTGGAAAGCCTTACCGGCAATCTGCAATATCAGGCTGATCTGGGTTATGCCCTTTTCATGAATGGTAACTATGAGCAATCCAAAACAGCCTTTTTCCCGGTCATCGGCCGCGAGCCCGGCAATCTGAAAGCCAATCTGTACCTCGCCCGCGCCAATGAAGAGCTGGAGCGCCCGGACAGTGCGCTGTATTATTACCAGCAACTCAATCGCCTGGCTCCGCGGAATTTCCGTTACTGGCAAAAGACCACACAACTATATACGGATATGGCCCTGTATGATTCGGCACTGCTTTCCGTGCAAAAGGGATTTGTTTCTAACCCCGGTTCTCCCGTACTCGCTGTTCAATATGCAAATGCGTTGGTAAGAATGAAAAAATCGGAACGGGCAGATTCGGTTATCTCCGCTTTTTTGTTGCGCGATTCAAGCAGCCGGGATGTGATCGCAAAAAAGATCGACCTGGTGGCGAAAAAGCCAGACCATAAGCAGGTCATATACTGGGGTGCAAAATTGCTGCGGGATTCGGTAGACCTTACCCTTCCTTTTATCAGCCTTGCATATAGTTATCTGAATTCAGACAGCATCGATCGCAGTATTTATGTATGCGAATGGCTGATCTCGAAAAACAGAGCTATTCCTCCCGTGCTCTATTGCGCAGCACTGGCTTATGCGAAAAAGAAAGATTATGTAAAGAGTAATGAATACCTGGATAAATGTCTTGAGCTAAGCATTCTGAAAGAAGCCACACAATACTTCCATGCGAAATCTGATAACTATGAAGAAATGAAACAGTACCGGAAGGCCGCCAGTTACCATGATACGTCCTACTATATTTTTCAGATGCCGCTTGATCTTTATTATGCAGGTCGTTTGTATGATAAGTATCTGAATAATCCAACAAAAGCAGCTGCTTATTACAAGCAATTTCTCATAAAAAGAAAACATCCCGCTACGGCGGATGAAATGCGGATCTTCGAATACATCAATGTTTATCTTGAAGAGCGATCAACCAGGGATATAAAGAAGGTAAAATAACAAATCCCGCCAGTGCACATTCCTGAGCAGAGGCGGGATTTTCATAATAGTGTACGAATCTATTTATACTCATTAAGTGTATAGTAAATAGATGTAAGTGATCCAAGCGAGAAGTTCAGTTCAAGCAACTGCCAGCGCTTGTTCACTGTTGATGTAACGATCTGCCATTGTGCTGAATTAGCAATAGCAGGGTCATAGTCAGTGGAAAGGTTCTTATCAAATAAAGAAATCTTTTGTAATTTGTTGCCATAGATCGATAGGCTTTTTATTCCCACGAGTTTATCATAGATCGTTGTGACAGTGTCGCCAATAGCCAGCCCGTTTGCATATTCTGTAATGCTTGGCCATTTTGCTAAAGGAGTTCCGTTGTTCATGTAGATCACTTTGATCTTACCTGTTTCAAATCCTACCTGTATTCCTGTCGGGGAAGTTGTTGTTTCATCCATGAAAATGCTGTTATATAACGGGATCTTGTTTTGCAAAGCAGAAAGATCGTTATATACATTACCAACTATGCCAAGATAGGAGATCTGCTTATCTGCGCGGATGCTCTGTATCGTTTCATATACATCTTCCGCGGTTGATCCTACATTAATACCCCATAACTGGCCGCCGGTTCGCACAGTATCGCGTTGAATGGGTACATAGGGCTGGTTATCCGGAGTGTCGATTGAGGAACCTTTCATACAGGAAGCGAGAGATAATAGAAGCGCTGCTGCTGCCACAAATCTGATCATATAGATATCATTTTTGCAACCTGACACCGCATTTTCCTCAACCGTTGCATCTAAGGCCTGTATAAAAGAATGCCCCGGATTGAAGTCCGGGGCATTCCTTTATTGAGAAAAATAATCATACATTTTTATACGTCCAGCTTTGCATATTTCGCATGGCTTTCGATGAATTCGCGGCGCGGAGCCACTTCATCGCCCATGAGCATGCTGAAAACGCGATCTGCCTCTGCTGCACTTTCAATCGTTACCTTTTTCAGTGTGCGCGTATCAGGGTTCATTGTCGTATCCCAGAGCTGATCAGCGTTCATTTCACCAAGACCTTTATATCGCTGGATATTCACGCTGTCTTCCTTACCTCCACCAATCCGTTCAACGAGTGCCTTACGTTGGGTTTCATTATACGCGTAAGCCTGTTCTTTTCCTTTTTTAACGAGATAGAGTGGTGGCTGCGCGATATATACATATCCCTGTTCTACCAGTTCTTTCATATAACGGTAAACGAATGTCAGGATCAGTGTTGCGATGTGCGAACCATCCACGTCGGCATCCGTCATGATGATCATCTTGTGATAACGAAGTTTGGCGAGATTGAGTGCTTTGGGATCTTCAGGCGTTCCAACTGTTACACCAAGAGCGGTATACATGTTCCTGATCTCTTCGTTCTCGTAGATCTTATGTTCCATTGCTTTTTCCACGTTCAGGATCTTACCTCTCAGCGGCAGGATCGCCTGGAAGCTACGGTCGCGGCCTTGCTTCGCAGTTCCACCCGCCGAGTCTCCTTCGACAAGGAATAACTCGCAGCGGTCCGGGTTACGATCAGAGCAGTCGGCCAGTTTACCGGGCAGGCCTCCACCGGTCAGGACCGTTTTACGTTGTACCAGTTCTCTTGCTTTACGCGCGGCGGCTCTTGCCTGTGCCGCGAGGATCACTTTGGCAACGATATTCTTTGCTTCTTTTGGATTTTCTTCCAGGTAGGCTTCAAGTACTCTTGAAACAGTCGAATCAACAACACCGGTAACTTCATTGTTACCCAGTTTTGTTTTTGTCTGACCTTCAAACTGTGGTTCAGGAACTTTCACAGAGATGATCGCGCTCAGGCCTTCACGGAAGTCATCACCCTCGATCTCTACTTTTGCTTTTTCAAACAAACCGTTCTTGTCACCATAGCTTTTGAATACACGCGTTAATGCGCGGCGGAAACCGGATACGTGTGTACCACCTTCAATGGTGTTGATATTATTCACGTAAGAGTAGATGTGTTCACTATAGCTATCGTTATAGCTCAGCGCTACTTCTACGGCTACGTTTGTTCTTTCGTCATGGCCTTCAACAGAGATCACTTTTGGGATCAGTGTGGTCCGGCCGGCATTAGAGTCAAGCATTTCGACGAATTCAACGATACCGCCTTCACTGAAAAAACTCTTGCTGTAGTCTGTACCGTCTTCGTTCTTCTCACGGAGATCGGTCAGGTTGATCCTTACTCCGCGGTTCAGGAAAGCCAACTCGCGCAAGCGGCCTTCAAGAATGTCTTTATTGTAAACAGTAGTGGTAAAGATGCTGCCATCAGGCCAGAAGTGTACACGCGTGCCGGTGATATCTGTTACGCCGATCTCACGAACGCTGTATTGAGGAACGCCGATATGATATTCCTGTTCGAAGATCTTTCCTTCACGCTGAACAGTTACATGAAGCCTGGTGGAAAGTGCGTTCACGCAACTCACACCCACACCATGCAGACCGCCGGAAACTTTATAAGTGTCTTTATCGAACTTACCACCTGCGTGCAGGACGGTCATCACGATCTCCAGTGCCGATTTTTTCTCTTTTGTATTGATACCGGTAGGGATACCACGTCCATCATCCTGAACAGAGATGGAGTTATCCTCATGGATCTTCACGTCAATGTTCTTACAATAGCCCGCCAGTGCCTCATCAATGGAGTTGTCCACAACCTCATACACGAGGTGGTGCAAACCCTTCACACCGATATCTCCGATATACATCGCGGGACGCTTACGAACCGCTTCCAAACCTTCCAATACCTGTATACTGTCAGCACCATAACCACTGGACGCTGCCGGTATTTGCTCTGTTGTTTCTGTGCTCATATAAGCTTTGTAACCTCTGTTAAAATGGGGGAATTAAAATACTTACAAATGTACCGAAAAATACACGAATTACAGCTTCTGAAAGCCTTGCGTATAGCGCGAATTACGCGAATTATAGGTTAAAAACCGGAGATGATTTATGCACAAACAACTAACGCTGATTTCTGGCGCATATTACGCGAATTGCTTCCTTCAATAGATCAATTCCGTCACCGGTTCGAACAAAAAAGAGGCGGTTTTATTTAATAAAACCGCCTCTAACGATATCGTAAAATAACTAACCAGAATAGTTTACTATTTCGCGTAATCCGCGTTTTAAGATCAGCGTTGACGTTTGACGATCTGCGCCACCAGATCCGCCTCCGTCGCCACCTTATTTCCCACATATACCGTTCCCTTCATCTCGCAAATGCCTCTTCTGATAGGAGCGGATAATTCCATTTTGAGGATCATCGTGTCGCCGGGTCTTACCATCTGTTTGAACTTACAGTTGTCGATCTTCAGGAAGTAAGTGTCATACTGGCCTTCGCCTGCGAGATTGATGGCAAGGATCCCGCCGCATTGCGCAAGAGCTTCTATCTGCAATACGCCCGGCATAACAGGATTGCCCGGGAAATGCCCCTGGAAAAACCATTCGTTGAAGGTAACGTTCTTCACACCCACGATCTTGGTATCGGTCAGTTCAATGATCTTATCTACCAGCAGGAAAGGAAAACGGTGCGGAAGGGTCTTCTCAATGAACTGAAGATCATACACGGGTTGTTGCGTGGGGTTATAAACCGGTACATCACGCGTATGTTTATTTTTCTTGATGTATTGTTTGATCTTCTTTGCAAACTCAACATTGGTGCTGTGGCCCGGGCGGTTTGCGATCACGCGACCCTTGATCGGATAGCCGATCAGTGCCAGATCACCAACGATATCGAGCAGTTTATGGCGTGCAGGTTCATTGGGGAAGCGCAGCTCAAGGTTGTTCAGGTAACCCTGGCTGTTTACTTCGATATTATCTTTTTTGAAGATGGTTTGCAAACGCGCCATTTCTTTTTCGTCAACGGGTTTGTCGACGATCACGATTGCGTTGTTCACATCACCGCCTTTGATCAGGTTATGATCGAGCAGCATTTCCAGTTCATGAAGGAAGCAGAAGGTCCGGCAGGGAGCAATTTTTTCTTTGAAATCGGCCATCTTTTTCAGATCGGCATGTTGGGTTCCCAGCACAGGCGAATTGAAATCGATCAGCGTGGTGATCTGGTATTCCGGCGCAGGCATTACGACCATTTCCACGCGTTTTACTTCATCAGAATGGTAGATATTCTCATCGATCGTATACCAGACTTTTGCGGCATCCTGTTCCTGGATGCCTGCTTCCTCGATCAGTTCCACAAATGGCTCAGAGCTTCCATCCATGATCGGCATTTCAGGTCCATTGATCTCGATCAAACAGTTGTCAACACCCATACCCACCAGCGCGGCCAGCACGTGTTCGACGGTGCTTACAGAAGCACCATTGCTTTGTAGGGTCGTTCCGCGGCTCGTATCTGTTACAAGGTCACAATCAGCTTTGATTACTGGTTTATTCGGAAGATCAACGCGCTGGAACTGGAACCCAAAACCAGGCATGGCCGGCTTCAGCGTAAGATCAGCCATAATGCCCGTATGCAGGCCTGTTCCCGAGATGCTTATTTCGGCTTTCAGCGTATGTTGTTTATCCGGATTGAAATTGGTATTCATGCGTTTATATTGAATGGGTGCAAAGATAGGATATAGGAGTTTATGTTCGATGTTCGATGATCGATGATCGATGGTCGATGGCCGGAGTTTGGAGATTGGACTACGAATGGAAACGAAACCCCTAATATCCGGGGTTTAACAATTTGCGAACCTCGACCATCGACCATCGAATATCGATCATCGAATATCGCTCTACCATCATCGAACATCTTCCTCACACCCGATCGGCGCTCCCGGAGGTGCCACAGCATGAACAGTGGGTTTTGCGTCGGCAGGGGCTTTTATTCTTTCGAGCGCGAGCAGGAGATGACCATTGTAGCCCGGATCGGTGCCGGTTTTCTTTTTGGTCTCGATGAATGCTTTGAGATCGGAGAGAGATTGAAGAAGGATGGAGCGGGTGATAAATGAGTTGTTGTCGCTGATGCTGGATGAGAGCAGATAGGTAAGCAGGATCTGTTCGGTCTGTTGCTGGATCAACCCTTCGAGACCTTTGCGCCGGGGAGCTTTCCATGTCGCATTGATCAGCGTGGTCAGCATTTCAGACAGGCTAAGCGTATTAGCCTGCGCTGTATTTCCGGAAAGGCGATTCAGCCGTTCACTGTTGAACAGGAATGACAAGGGGAGATCGGCCGCAGTTTCAGCGGGACTTAACGCATCGAATGACATGCCTGATCTTTTCCTGAACAGTTCGCGTGTAGTGTTGTAACCAGCCGGGCGTGGCGGGATCAGTTTTACTATGCGATCAGGGAGTGCAAGCGCAGAAGGATCGATAGTGGTGAGCACAGCCTGCAGCGCAGCCGTCTGCTCTTCTTTGCTCAATGGTTGTGTGATGAGCTGACCATCGCCGCGCAATGCATACCTGTAATCAATGCCACCAACGAGTTTGGTAACGGCTTCTGCCTGGTAACGATGGTAGAGATATACGGGAACGAGTGCATCTTCGAGGAAGGCCATCGGCGTGCCGGGGCGGATAGTGTTTTCGCCGAACTTGCTCAATGCTTTTTCCCGCACTTTCATTACAAGTTTTAATTCATCCGTTGCATTTTTTCCGTTATCCCATAAATGCGCTGTTGGATGAAGCCCACCGGGCGCGCGCGCGTCCCGGTCGCTGATAAATTGCATTCCTTTTTTGTAACCATCTGCAAGGATCTTATCCAAAGCCTGCTGCTCGTTGGTACCCCTTGCAAAATCCTGGTAGCCCCAGGTGATGCTGAGTTTATCCCATTCGCCAATACCATCAGCATAGGCCTGGCTGAGATCTATATCGCCATTCGCATCGAGTGTTACTGCTGGTGGTGGATAGTCCATCACGCTTGAACGATTCACCACACTCGCTGCATAGTTGTGCATCAGGCCTAGTGTATGACCGATCTCATGTGCGGATAATTGTTTTAAACGGTTGAGTGCCATTTTCAGCATTTTATTATCCGCCGGCAAACCGTTCTCAAATGGAGCCAGCAATGCGCTTGCGATCAGGTAATCCTGTCTTACGCGCAATGAACCAAGCGTTACATTTCCCTTGATGATCTCGCCCGTTCTCGGATCAGTTACAGAATAACCATAAGACCATCCGCGGGTGGAGCGATGAACCCAGTTGACCATGTTGTAACGGATATCCATCGGGTCTGCATCTTCAGGGAGTAATTTCACCTGAAAGGCGTTGATATAGCCAGCCGCTTCAAAAGCCTGGTTCCACCATTGTGCGCCTTCAAGTAATGCGCTGCGGATCGGTTCAGGCGTGCCATTGTCAATGTAATAAACGATCGGTTTCACCGCTTCGCTTTTAGCGGCGGTCGGATCTTTCTTTTCAAGCCGGTGGCGGATCGCAAAATGCTTTTCGATCGGTTCTGTTACGGGTGTGCTGTAATCGAAAAAAGACATATTGATAAAACTGCTGCGCGGATCGAATACACGAGGTTTATAATTGTTATCCGGCAACTGTACGAACGAATGATGAAGCCTTAAAGTGATTGCTTCTGATGAAGGTGTAACCGACTGAACGTAGTTACCCGCTTCGCCATCATTATTGATGAAGGTGAGCGTTGCTTCAAGCTCTGTATTCTGCGGAAAATTTTTGCTTTGCGGAAGATAAAACGCCGAACGTGTTTTATCCAGTGTATAATTTCCCTGGCGCATACCGCGGATCCTGTTGGCGACTTTCATCGCATCACGGAAAACAAAATCGGTGGCATCAACCAATACATGCCCGTTGCTTTCTGCTTCAATTGTAAATCCCCATAGAACAGATTGCGCAAATGATTGTTCCACTGCCCTGCGTTCGGCTTTATCATTGGTGAGTGCACGATAATCATAGTTCGGCTGCGTCATCAGCAGCTTCCTGCCGGTCCGGTTAAAGCGCACGATCCTTGAATCGCCGAGCAGCCCGCGGTCAAGCCCGATATCATTCGAACCAAGCCCTGCCGGCAGTGATGTGATATAGAGAATTTCGGAATCCAGCTTATCTATTTCCAGCCAGATCTTACCGGTATTTTCATCCCAGTAATAATTCAGATAGCCTTCATATTTCTTCAGATTTTTTGTTTTGTCTTCTACTGACGGAAGCGACTGTGCATTGGTGATAAGGGGCAATAATGCCAGGAATAGAAAAAAGATCCGAGCCATAACAGTTAGTTTTTGTATGGCTCAAATTAAATAAAATAGTTAAGCCGCAGAGCGGGAATACATCCGGTTTTAGAAGAAGTGCATATTGTATTCGGTGAATTCCAGCAGCAGACTATTGGGAAAATGCTCTCAACTGCCGGTAAATCGCGCACTTCACCCACAATTAAAATTCAATGTCGTTTAGTTAGCAAAACCTGCCTGAATTGACTGGCGTAGGCCCCCCTCTAAATCTCCCCCTTCAGGGGAGACTTTGCTTTCCGACACAAGGCAATTGTTTTTTAAATCGTACATCTGTAT
>QFQQ01000254.1 GCA_003243445.1 Citrobacter freundii | reverse complement strand
GATCTGGGGGGGACAACCCTAGACCTGGCCATCATTCAGGGGGCAATGGAGGGCATATCCGATATCTTTGGCAACAGCGATGTTGGCGTTTCACGAGTGACGAAAGCTGTTATGGCAGCGCTCCAGGATGCCCAGTCTCCAAGCAGTTATGCCATTGCAGATATCATCATTAAAAACCGTCATGATAGAGATCTGATTGCTTCTGCGGTCAATGATCACTCTAAAATCGATGCCATCATTGCTGTTATCGATTCTGAGTCGAAAAATCTGGCCGAAGCTGTTGCAGCTGATATCCGTCGTCAGAATAGCGTCCACAAAATCATCCTGGCCGGTGGCGGTGCTGAGCTCATCCATTCTCATATTGTCGAGCTATTCCCTAAGCTGGATGTCATCAAAGCGCCTGACGCGCAGCTCGCGCTCGTCAAAGCTATGGCAAGCGTCTAAACGAGGTCATGTGATGGAAGAAGATAAACGTTTACTCGTCTGGCTCCGGCCCGGCAATAATCCAGAAGACGGTAAAGCTCTTGATATTATGGAGCGCTTACCCCGACGCTCCCGGGGGGAATTTTACCGTAAGGCACTGGTAATAGCCTCTGCCTTGCATGAGCTCGACCCTCGGTTAATTAATTTGCTGGCAGCGCAAACTACGACATCGTTTAATGCCGAAACGCTGAGCAACATCCTGTCGCAAACGCTGGGCATAGCCGTTGAACGGAATTCTTCATCAGTGGAAACCCAGGCCACAGGTATCCGAGCAGCAACCACCATTGATTCGGATAAGCCTGCTGAGCAGAAAGAACAAATTCCTAAACCCTCCCTGATGATGCAAAACCTCAAACGTTGAATCAGAACCGGCTACTAGTAGCCGGTTTACTCACCTTGCTCGGTTAACAGGCTCAGGTAGATCCGCAACCCCTTATCCAGTGACTCTCTAATGGCATCTGCTGCTGCCCCTGCATCCCTGTTTGAAAGTGCGAGTTCAAGCGACGAGAAAAATATTGGCCATTTCTCCTCCGAGTCAGATTCGAACGTGTAACTCAGAGTTGGCCCCAGGTTAATCCAAAGTTGGGTGACGATTTTGAAAAATTCAGGCAGATCGGCGTGTATGTAAAGCTTCAGCCGTAGAGTGAGGTTGAGCTGGTGTGCCAGATAAACATCCCTTCGATCATATGCTGAACGCAGCTTTTGGCACATAGATAGGCATTCTTCAAAGCTCTTGTCATCCATATTCAGTACGGCCTTTTCTGCCAGTTCTGGCTCAATCAATCGCCTCATTCTCATGTATTCGTTGAACTGCTCACTGGTGATGACGGGCACGAAAAAGGCATGTGATGGGGTCAAAGCAAGAGCACTACTGGCAGACAAACGTATCAGGCTTTCACGGACGGGCGTGACGCTCATTTTCATAGCATCGGCGATGTTTTTTGTTACCACCTTATCACCGGGCTTGAGGTAGCCGAGGATAAGTGCGCATTTAAGGCGATCTTCAACTCGTCTCGTTAAGCTAGGGAAGGTGCGAACAAGTTCCTGATATGAGATCATCATATTCATCCGGAGCGCATCCCAGAGGGACATCATGAGC
>QFQQ01000253.1 GCA_003243445.1 Citrobacter freundii | reverse complement strand
ATGGAATCATCAATAAAAGATGCAGTCAGATCTTTCCAGATTGGTGATATTGATGCCGCGCATAACTTTGGACGATTGGAGGACACTACTGATATTAATTATCTTGATAACCTCCTTCTCAGCGTCAGCTCATCATCTCAGGGCAAGAAGGGTGAGACTCTGAATGAGATTGTTGCACTGGCTCGTGAAGTCAGTAATGCAGTCGAACCAAGTTATCTTCAAAAGAAACTGTCACGGATACCGTATGTTGGGCCTTTCATAATGAAAGCCATCGGCATTCATTTTAGTGCAATGTCAAGATTTGATTCAGTTAAAGGACAAATCGATATTTTAACTTCGGATATAGAAAGCATATCTGAAGGGTTGTTTGAAATGAATAAAAATATTGATGGAATGTATGAGCAAGCCTTAACGAGTGTAAAAAGTACAGGGGTTAACATTGTAGCTGCTTATTACCTTCTGGAGAAGTTACAAACAGTTCAGGTTTCTATTCGTAAGGAACTAAAAACTCAACCTGATAATACCATGCTGAGCATGGAAGCAATGAATATCGAACATCAAATCGCCCTCATAACCAAACGTCGAAATGACATGATCACAGAACAACAAAAAGCATTTGAAGACCTGAAGATGATGAAAATGATGAAGTTCAATAACCTTTCGATGGTAGACCAGTTTGAAACTATTATTAAAGTAACGATACCATCTTCTAAACGTAGCCATCTTATAATTGACCAGGCCGAAAGAAGTGACAAAAGCTCATTACTGATTCAGGCAATTGGTGATTCTGTAAATCAACAAGCCAGACGTCAAGCTTTGTTGGTAAAAGAGAGTAGTATCCGTGTAGCAAAAACAGCTAATCGTACAGTGTATGATGTTGAGACAATTGATTACATATCAAATCAGATCAATGAGGCCGGACGAGAAATTAAAAAAATCCACGACCGTGCCAAAACACAACATGTCCAGCTTGAAACACGCGCAGCGCAATGGAAGGAGAAACGTTTTATGATTGCGCAGGAACTGTCTTCTAAATAATGACTACAAATTTGTAGGAGGTTCTATGGCAAAAATCAGGCAAAGCAATCCATTTGATGAGGTAGAAAGGGTAATAAGATGTAAGCGCGATAGAATTATTTATCTTTCGATAGCTTTATCCTTACTCTTTGCCGTTATATTGCTCATATTGTGGTTTTGTATTCCAACGGATATTTCTATAGATGGACAGGTTGCCCAGGTTTCAACTGATATTAGTAAGGTTCTGAGTGCTAATGGATTTGGTGTGGTTACTTCAGATATCTTTGAATCACTTGGTTCCGACATGGCTCTATACGCCAGTGTAATAACATCATTGATAACCATGTTTGCAATTGCATGGTCACTGATTAAAGGTGATGGTTTCAATATCGAATTGTTCTTCGCCCTTGTAGTTGTAACCACCGGCTTTTCAGTTTTTCGAACGCTTTATGATTCCGAGTCTGATAGGTACACGTATTACTCTGAAAAAGTAAGCTCTGCTATGGAAGGTGCGAACAAGTTCCTGATATGAGATCATCATATTCATCCGGAGCGCATCCCAGAGGGACATCATGAGCC
>QFQQ01000252.1 GCA_003243445.1 Citrobacter freundii | reverse complement strand
CGCCTCGGACCGCAAGGTCACCATCGAGGAGATCCAGCGCAAGGTGGCGGAGCATTACAATGTGCGGCTCTCCGACATGATCGGCCCGAAGCGGATGCGCACCATCGCGCGGCCAAAGAGCCCATCAGGCCGCATCGCCAGCACGGCAATCACCAGCGAGAACGTGAGGATCTGCGTGTAGCCCGAGCCCAGCGTGGCCGTGACCAGGGCCTCGACCACACCGAACAGCAGGCCGGCCACCATCACGCCCCAGGCACTGCTGATGCCGCCCAGGATCGCCACCGCAAAGGCCTTGAGCCCGAACAGCGTGCCCATGTCGGCCTGCACATTGAACAGCGGCGCGATCAGCACGCCGGCAATACCCGCCAGCAGCGTGGACACCGCAAAGGCGCCCGCCACCACACGGCGAATCGGGATGCCCATCAAGCGCGCGGCATCACGGTTCTGCACCACCGCCAGCATGGCCGTGCCCCAGCGCGTGCGGCGCGCCACCAGGTGCAGCGCGGCCGCCAGCAGCAGGCCGATCACGGGGATCAGCAGCTGCAGCGGGTACACGCCCAGGCCTAGCCCGCCGATGTCCACCGGCGTCTGCGCCAGCGGCGAAGGCAGGCTGCGCGGCTCCTTGCCGAAGCCGAACATCACGGCGTTGTCGAGCACGATGCCCAGCGCCACCGTGGCCATCAGCCAGGCGTCAGACCCGCGCACCACGAAGGGCCGCACCGCTACCGCCTCGACCAGCAGGCCATACAGCGCGCACAGCGCCAGCGCCGCCGCGATGGCCAGGGGCATCGGCCAGCCCAGCGTCTGGGCCAGGCTGAAGGTCAGCACCGCGCCCAGCATCATCGAGCTGCCCTGCGCGAAGTTGACGGTGCCCGACACCGCATGCGTGACGTGAAAGCCCAGGGCCATCAGGCCGTACATGCTGCCCAGGCCCAGGCCGCTGATCAAGGCGGATAGCAAAAGCATCGTGTGATCCGATCCGTGCGTTCAGCGTTTACTTGGCCAGGCCCACCGGCAGGATCTCGTCGCCGATGAACTGCGCCCACACGTAGTCGTTCTCGTTGAGCGCGTCGTGCACGTCGGCGCTGAAGGGCTTCACGTAGGTCTTGATCAGGCCTTCGTAGCGGTCGATCTTGTAGAAGCCCTGGCGCACGGCATCGCCCTCGGTGCTGCCAGCCTTGGTGATGGCTTGAGCCGCCAGGTGCAGCGCGTCGTAGGCATTGGCCACGCCCACGGCAGGGGTGATGTCACCCACATCCTTGATGGCAGGGTACTTGGCCTTGAGTGAGGCGATCACCTTCTCGCCCACGGGTGACTGCTTGCCGAAGAAGCTGTAGGTCTGCACGAAGTGCACGTTCTTGGCGTTCGGGCCGGCCAGCTCGGTGAAGCGGCCACCGGCCGGGCCCCAGTGCGAGACCACCGGCACCTCCCAGCCCATGCGGTCCAGCGACTTCACCACCTGCGCCGACGGGCCCACGTTGCCCACCAGGAACAGGGTGTCGGCGCCCGCTGCCTTCAGGCGCGTGAGCTGCGGCACCACGTCCACATCGTTGGCCTCGAACTTCTCGATGCCGGCGGCCTTCATGCCCTTGGCGTTGA
>QFQQ01000251.1 GCA_003243445.1 Citrobacter freundii | reverse complement strand
CGGGCACCAATATTCATAAGGCCTCGCTGCAAAGCGGGGCTTTTTCCTTTTCTGGCTACGGTAGATTTCTGGTCGTTGCAACACGTTATTTGTTTGCTGGATTTCTCGCCATTTTCGCAGATGTTCGTTACTTTTAGACACCTCAACACCCTCTGATGTGCCTTCCCTCACCTCACAGCTACGGTCTTTCTACGGTCCTTTACGGTTCCTTTCTCTAAGATTATTCATAATGAAGCAGAGAATACGGGGGAAATGGGGGATTTCATAATTTACTTTATTTAACAACAAATTACCTGCCATCATCCCCGGGGGAAGACCGGGGAGACTCCTCTTCAGGCAAGGGGGTGAACTCAGCGCCATCAACTCCCCTTGTCAGTCGGGGGTATCCACCATCTCCTCCACCTGTAATATTCGCATTTAAACCTTTCATTTCTTAACATTGCCTGAATCCCCCGCCCTCCACGTAATCATAGAATAATTTATCAGGGGTGATAGTAATTGAGCGAAACGTATTGGAACTTAGACCTTAGGGTCAAATCTGAGCAAAAAGTGGAAGTAAAAAATGATTCTGACCACTGATGGCCTATTTCAAACATCGCTGAGAGCGAATCAACAAGAAGCAGGCCAAAGGGATGAAAATTGATCCAAATACTGGTGTAGAAAAAAGGTATATTAGGTTAGTTTCCTGGCGCTCTCGACCGAATATGAATTAAAGGTAACATCATAGATACACATACACCCTACAACTGCAATGACATAGCCAGACTTGCATTGACTATGCACGGTCACAGCTATTTCTTCTCACTCCGCCGCCATCTCAACATTAACTTTAGCCGGGACTTGAACGGAAGCGGAACACAGGGTTTATTCATCAAAAAACAAAACGTTGATATTGATTTAATTAAGGTAATTTTTGATTATACCGACAACAAAAACGATGATTTCCTCTATGAGGCTGATCTCATCAAAGATCAACGTAAGGACTATGAACCCACAGTTAACAGAGGTAAACACCGGTTCGTTGCCAAACAAATCGAGCTAAATATCGACTGGAACGGTAATGAAATCCAGCAGTGGAGAGCGGATATCGAACGACTAACGAGATCGCACGATAATCTTGAGGACTGGTTAAAAAACGGCTCGGAGATGCTGGTATGTTGCGCCTCTGGATTTTTTTGTCGTCTCCCCACAATCCTTACTTTGAACGACCTTAAGCAGTATGTTGCAATGGGAGTAACTCTAGAAGACCTTAAAACTCGGCTCAAGTGCTCGAAATGTGGTAAACGTGGGTCCAAAGTCACAGTATTTTGATTAATTATCTAAGCAAGACTCGCCATCTCGTCCATAACGACATCGTTAAAAAGAGTGGACTTCAACATGTCAAATTTTAGCAAAGCACGCTCTTTGCCCTTATCACATGTAATTATATACGTCTGAAACACATATTATTTCTGTGAACTTTTCCCCAACGGCAATCTTTCTCCTTAAGACCAGAAGCAGACCGTAAAGCCTGCTCTCTCTGCATCTCCCATCTTCATTCATCCCATGTGGCACCAGCATTCCCTTCGCCACACCAGAAAATCAACTCAGCCATTAACAGCGCCGTGCCG
>QFQQ01000250.1 GCA_003243445.1 Citrobacter freundii | reverse complement strand
TGTCCGGCAGGGGCGGCGTGATCGGCGGAAATGCGCAGGACATGGCAAGGCCCTTTCAGGGAAAGAGGACGCGTTGCCGGAAGGGTAGGCAGAAAGGCGGGGTGTAGGACAGCGGAATAGGAATTGGCCACCAATGCGCCCATCCGGGCCTGCAAAGCGCGCCTTTCTGCGTTCCGGTGCTCACGTACTTGAAGTACGCTGCGTCGAACCGAGACCCGTGTCTCGGTTCGAGGTACTCGAAAGATCACACTTTTGCCCTGCGGTCGTCTTCGACTCCGGCTCCGTCTGGACGCCCTGGAGACCAATTCCTGCGTGGCGGTTGTTCGCGGGATCAGGGATATTGCTGGCGGGTGTGCTTGACGTTCAGGATTTCGATCGCTTCGGGGCCGACCCGGTAGACGAGAATATAGTTGGGCGTGACGATCGCTTCGCGCGTGTCGGGAATGCGCCCGCTGCGGTGCATATGGGGATGATAGACCAGTTGTTCGGCGACATGGGCGAACAGGTCGGTCAGGCGCAGCGCAGCCGTCGGATTACGATCAGAAATATAGTCGATGATAGTGCGTACGTCCTCCCGCGCTCTCTCGCGCCAGATGACGTGCGGCATCAGCCCCGCTGGGCCTTCTTGGCGTCGATGATCGCGCGCAATTCGGTCATCACCAGATCGTGCGGCACACCCGGCCGGGGATCGGCCAGGCTCGCTTCCACCTCCGCCTTGAGCCACGCGTCATAGGCGGCGGCCTCCTCGGTCGTCGCAAATTCGGACTCGATGGGCGTGAGCTTGGTCATCGAGGGCAGTATATCAGATTGATGGGACGAGGCCAATCGTCGGAGGCTGATTAGTTTAATTCAGATCAGGTTTTGTGTACTCATCTTAAAGATTGATAAATCAGAAAAATTGATTTGAAATTACAATTTCACTGTTGAATTTTAATTTATTCATCTCTTATGAAATCGTCTATATCATTTTTTAGATTTTCAGAAATTGCGTAAAAAGGATTCCTACAGTTCATTGTGTAATCTCCATTTTTTTCTACAGAAAAATTATAAATTCCTTTTGTATTTCTGTCTACAAGTGTCATAAATTTTCTATTATTTTTATTAAAAATTGTATCTATAGTGGTCTCAATATGAAAATACATTTTTCTTTTAATAAACTTGCTTTTCAAAATAGAGTTTGGCATTGATATTCTGCAAATTTCAGGATTATTTCCATATTTTATAGATATGAAAAATAAATATTCACCAATATAATGCATTAAATATGATTTGTCGTTAATCGAAAATTCTTTTGTTTCACTGTCGTAAGTCCAAGTCCTCATTAGGCAATTGCCTATTTTGGTGAACCCGTTAGGTGTTCGTACTATTATTTCTAATCCTCCTCCCCATCCGTTGTTGAATCCAAAATTATTATGATACTGCGCCGCATTTGCTCTGTTCATAAAGCCAAGTGCGTTTGCGACGTGTTCTATAATATTGCTTACAGGACGTGTTAGTTCTGTGTCCAGGTATGATTGGTATATGTCTGGTGTTCCGCTCCCTATTAAAAGTAGACTCGTTGATTCGTCGTGCATAAATGGGACGGTGTTTATCCCTATCACATCATTAATTTCTCCATCTAAAT
>QFQQ01000249.1 GCA_003243445.1 Citrobacter freundii | reverse complement strand
AGGCTCCGATGCAGCCGCGATCCTGGCCTGCGGGCCGGCCGCGAGAATCCGGCGCCGGGGCGGCGGACTCAGGGCCAGCTCGGGAACCTCCGAGATGGTCTGCCCGGTCTTCGGATCCTTCAGCGTCAGGCGCTCGGGAGAAATCTGTACGTAGATGAGTGGTAGGAAGGCAGAGAGCATGGATATCCATCAATCGATTTTCTGAACCACGGTCTGGCCCGGCAGCAAGGCCCGGCCATCACCACCGCGCGGCAGCATGGGCGCGACAGGCTGACCTGTCTGGCGGTCCAGCAGCAGCGAATGCGCCTCGCCCGGCGCGAACAGATGGCCTTCGCCCCATTGCCGCAACGCCACGATCACCGGGAACAGCTCAAGGCCCTGGGCCGTGAGCACGTATTCCAGGTAAGCCGAGCCTTCTGCGGCCGGGCGGGTTTCGAGGATGCCGGCCTCCACCAGCCGGCGCAGCCGGTCGGCCAGGATATTGCGGGCCGCGCCCAGGCTGCGCTGGAAATCGCCAAATCGGCTGATGCCGTCGAAGGCATCGCGCACGATGAGCAGCGACCAGCGGTCGCCGATCACATCCAGGGAGCGGGCCACCGGACAGGGCTGCGGTGTGTCAGGACGGATGTCTTCTTTCATGGCGCTATTTTGGTTGCATTTCAAAACTGGTTCAACTAGCATCAAACCAGTTTTGTTTTGAAACTGGATTCAACCCATGAACGCCTTCCCTGCCCCGGACACGGTCCGCATGCCGCGCAGCCTGGTGCTGCTGTTCGCCGCTGCCAGCGGCCTGAGCGTGGCCAATGTCTATTACGCCCAGCCGCTGCTGGAGGCGCTGGCGGCCGACTTCGGCATCAGCCATGCGGCCGTGGGCGGCGTGGTCACCGCCACGCAGGCCGGCTGCGCGCTGGCGCTGGTGCTGCTGGTGCCGCTGGGCGACCGGCTGGAGCGGCGGCGGCTCATGCTTTTGCAGTTGCTGGGCCTGGTGCTGGCCCTGGCGGCCGTCAGCACCGCCCGTTCGGCCGTTCTGCTGCTGGCGAGCATGCTGGCCGTGGGCCTGCTGGGCACGGCCATGACGCAGGGGCTGATCGCCTATGCGGCCAGCGCCAGCCAGGCGCATGAGCGCGGGCGCGTGGTGGGCGCGGCCCAGGGCGGGGTTTTCATCGGCCTGCTTTTGGCGCGCGTGTTTGCCGGCGCCGTGGGTGACGTGGCTGGCTGGCGTGGCGTCTATGCCTGCTCGGCCCTGTTGATGCTGGCCCTGGCCTGGCCCCTGTGGTGGCAACTGCCCCGGCTGGCGGTGCCCTTGCGTGCACCCAGCTACACGCAGCTGCTCGCCTCCATGCTCCAGCTGCTGCGCCAGGACCGCATGCTGCGCACACGTGGCATGCTGGCCCTGCTGATGTTTGCCACCTTCAACATCTTCTGGAGCGCCCTGGTCCTGCCGCTGAGTGCACCGCCCTACAGCCTGTCGCTCACGGCCATCGGCGCCTTTGGCCTGGCCGGCGTGGTGGGCGCACTGGCAGCAGCCCGTGCCGGGCACTGGGCCGACCAGGGTCTCGCGCAGCGCACCAGCCTGGGCGCGCTGGTGATACTGCTGCTGGCCTGGGCGCCGATTGCGCTGCTGGAGCAGTCGCTGTGGGCGC
>QFQQ01000248.1 GCA_003243445.1 Citrobacter freundii | reverse complement strand
CATTACCGCGCTTTCCGTGATGATGTCCGTCGACTTTATGGTGCCAAACTCGCAGAACCTGCTGACTTACGTCTGGTAAAATCTGCTGATACGAAAAGGGTGCTTCGGCACCCTTTTTATTGGCAAGAAAGCTATTCAATCATATAGCCATTTCCCGGCCTTTGCTGACTCAATAATCATCCCAACTGTCAGAGGTTTTAACTCAATATCGGGAGGCTCTTTTTTCCAGAAAGGGTATTCTTGTTCAATATAATTCCTCCCATCAAAATTCGAATATTCAATATCAAAATGTTCAAATAAATCAGCTAAAAAATCATATGCATCTTCCGGAACAAACTGAAAATCATCCTCCAGAGTCCATTCTTTAGTAACCTGCCTAAGACCAGGTCTAAACCAGCGTTCCCTGATTGGGTAATTCTTCATGATGTACTCAATAACTTCAGCTTCATAATTTCTCATCAGAAAGATGTCCACTGTATGCGATCTTTGGGTCGCGCGATGAGGTTGTATTTATCGCGGGTATGTTTTGTCACCGCGAACAAAAGCACGATTAACTGAGCATGCCCGATAAAAGGAACCCAACGGCCTAAGTAAGTTGCTATTTGGTTTGTTGGAACCATCTTTAATTTGGAAAACTTCCCCATAGGAGCGTGTAGTCTTAAACCAAACGGGAACCGAGCCCCTTTCAGAAGTTTTCTACATAGAATTGATGCAATACTAGTGCCTGGGGTGTTTGTGGCTGCTGATAGTTTTCCTTTGACAGGAATAAATGGTTGGCCGATCAAAACCAGCGTAACAGCTTCCGTGGTGATACCTAAGGAATCGGCCAACTGCTCGATGAATATCAAATCAAACAGTTCACCCGACGTTACGTTAGCGTGACCATGATACCAATAGGTTCCATTCGCTTCTTCAGTTGTGTCCATTCAATCACCCATTATGCCGTCTGCCGGTCATTCCATGCGTCGGTATAGATAATGTTCCCGTCGCAATGCTTCCATGTGATTTTTTCGTAGCGTAACTCTATGGTTTCAAGGTGATTGTTGTTTTTGTCTTCTGGCCCAGCCATCGTCGGAGAGACCGAGACAATCCGCACGCCCTCGAGCAGCATGTTGAAATACTCCACTTCCTGACCGGCATCATTGATTTTGTACCAACGAATCTCTGCAGACTTAAGATTCTGACCAGAAGCGACCGCTTTGTATAAATAGGGACTCGAGTAGTCAAACTCTTTGACGATCATCATCGGTGAATGTTGGCGTGTGCCTGTTGGTTTACCCGTTGCATTATCAGTTGGAATAGAGAGATTGTGATGAAAACCTTTAAATTCAATACTGTATTCTCTTCCCTTTACGTCACACCCGCCCTTAATCAGCGCGCCACCATCGTCATAAATCCACATATTGCCTGGAATCGCCATTTTCCTTTTCCCTCTTTCCATTAGAAATAACCACAAAAAGACTACACCTGTAATTATCGCAAGTAAATTAGTTGCAACTGTAACTATTTAAGTTTCCGCGCTACACAATTCCACATATCGTAGAGGTTTACCCCATTCCTTCCCCGCTTTACACTAGGCGCGAAATTAATACAGAGGTGGGAATGAACGATTACAAAATGACGCCCGGTGAGTTGCGCGCCAC
>QFQQ01000247.1 GCA_003243445.1 Citrobacter freundii | reverse complement strand
CACGATGATGGACCAGGGGTTGCGCCCCGTGGCCGCGCCCACCGCGCGGGAGGCCGATGGCCGCCCGAGGGCCTGGGCCACCTGCCCATAGGCCTGCGTCACACCGAAGTCGATGCGGGCCAGGGCCTGCCACACGGCCTGCTGGAAGGCTGTGCCCACCGGCGCCAGCGGCAGCTCGAAGTGTGTGAGTTCGCGGGCGAACCAGGCATCGAGTTGCTCACCAGCCTGGCGCAGCAGCGCGTGGGCCGGATCGTTGAGCCAATGGCTTTGCGGCCCGCTGAAATGCCGCTGTCCTTCGAACCAGGTGCCCAGCAGACCGGCACCGTTCGCGGCCAGGATCATCGGGCCCAGGGGCGTGGCATGGGTGGTCCAGGCGTGGGGTGTGCTGCTCATGATCGTGCTCCTGTCGCGGGCGGTGTCGATGGTGATGGTGGGTTTGGCAGGCCTTCGCTCAGGCGGCGCCAGAGGTGCAGGGTGGCGTAGCCTCGCCAGGGGCTCCACGCCTCGGCGATGGCATCGGCCTGGGCGGCCTTGCTCACGCCCAGGGCCTTGTGCAAGGCGATGTCGCCGCTGGGCCAGGCATCGGGCCAGCCCAGGGCGCGCAGCGCGATGTAGCGGGCCGTCCAGCGGCCGATGCCGGGCAGCGCTTCCAGCTGGGCCATGGTGGCCTCGACATCGGCCGCGGGCCCCAGGTCCAGCCGGCCGTCGGCCACCTCGCGGGCCAGCGCCTGGATGGCCCCAACGCGCTGGCGCACGATGCCCAGCAAACCGATCTCTTCAGCTGACGCATCGGCCACACGCCTGGCAGTGGGGAAGAGGTGGGTGAGTGCTGCAAACGGCGTAGGCATTGGCTCGCCCAGTGCGGCGGCCAGGCGGCCGGCCAGCGTGTGCGCTGCGCGCACCGTGACCTGCTGGCCCAGCACGGCCCTAACCGACATCTCGAAGCCATCGAAGGCGCCGGGCACGCGCAGGCCAGGTGCATCGTCGGCCAGTTCACCCAGCACGGCGCCCACGGCCTGCGGATCGCAATCCAGATCGAACAGGCGCCGCATGCCGGCCAGCACGGCAGGCAGGGCGCGCAGCAGCCCGGCGGACGCGCGCACGGCCAGCGCATCGCGCCCATCGGCCTGCGTGACCTCCAGCCAGCCCGTGGATGCCTGCGGGCCTTGGCCCACGCGCACCGTGCGTCGGTAGGCCAGCCCATCGACCTGCTCCACGCCGGCGATACAGCGTTTGCTCAAAAAGGCCAGCAGGCGCGGCCAATCCAGCGGCGGGCGGTAGCCCAGCTCGAAACGCAGGCTGCTGGTGGCATCGGCCACGGTGGCCATGTCGTTGCGGCCGGCCTTGTCATTGGCTGGGGCGTGAGAGACCCGCATGTTGCGGCGCAGCTGGGTGGGCGCCAGGCCGTAGCGTTCCTGGAACAGGGTGTTGAAGCGGCGCAGGCTGCCGAAGCCGGCGGCCAGGGCCACTTCGGTCACGGGCAATGAGGTGTCGGCCAGCAGGCGTTTGGCCATCAGCAGGCGCTGGGTCTGGGCGTAGTCGATGGGGCTGACGCCGAAGGCGTCGGCGAACACGCGGCGCAGGTGCCGGTCGGTGATGCCCAGCCGCGCAGCCAGGCCTTCCATGCCGTGCTCATCAAGCTCG
>QFQQ01000246.1 GCA_003243445.1 Citrobacter freundii | reverse complement strand
ATAAGCAGCAAACAGATCAGAGATCTGGGGTGCCTCGCAAGAACTCAACAATTCGCCGCCCCGATGCACAGATACCAGTCGAGACGCAGGAAGCGCAACAGCAACCGTGTCGTCGGGGAATGAATTGCTGGTCTACAGATCCGTCTGCTTCTTTACAAGCAGAGGGACGTGTATGCCTTTGGAGAGAGTGAAATGTCCAGATTCAGTAAACAGCTGTGCAAACAACTCGTCACGCTTGCCCGTCAGGGGCGGGGAAGTTATAAAACGGTGGCTGACCGTTCAAGAATCGCAGAACGTTTTTCTGAACGACTGTCTGAACTGAATATTCAGATCAGGGACGTAAAACATATCAAAACTTCCCATATTGAAAAGTATATTGAGAGCAGGAAGGCAGATAGTTTATCTCTCAGGACGTTACAGAATGAGATGTCTGCTATCCGTTCTGTTTTATTATCAGCAGGAAGAAATAAACTGGCCGATCCCAGTCACATTAACCTGAGTAATCAGGCGCTCGGGATTTCTGGTGCTAACCGGGATGGAACTAAACTTCCCATTACAGACGAAAAACTTAATGCTGTGGTCAGTTTTGCCCAAAGAAAAGACGAGGGCGTTGCTCTTGCTGTGCAACTTTCCCGATATCTTGGATTGAGAACAGAAGAAACCGTTCAGTCTGCAAAGTCTTTAAAGACATGGAGGCAGGCACTGATTAATAATCATGAGCGTGTCCGTGTTGTTTTCGGGACTAAAGGCGGACGTCCAAGGGAAACGACAGTTTTTAATCGCGAAAAAGTTTTATCAATTCTTGACAAGGCAATTAGTTATGTCAGTGAACATAACGGAAAACTGATTGATAAACCCTCTCTGCATACCGCTATTGATCGCTACCGTAATATTGTAAGAGAGGCCGGAATGAATGGTAAAAATGCGCCGCACAGTTTACGTTACGCTTACTCCCGCGATGCTGTAAATCACCATATTAAAAATGGAATGAGTCGCGATGAATCCGAGGCATTAGTTTCAATGGACCTGGGCCATGGAGATGGTCGGGGGCGTTATATTAAACAAGTTTATTTTCGTAAGGAAAAAGAATAGATTGTATCGCTACTGAATTTTCAGGATGTACAGCCACAGCTCATGCAGGGCTGTGGCTTCTTTAAATTATCAATCAGTAAATTTACATGTTCGAATAGCTTTAATGCTTGATGCGCCAGCAAGTCTTACTGTTTCATTTATTGACTTTCCGTTTCTGAAAGGATTGATTGTCTCTTTTTTACTTGTTGGATTTATTTTTAATCTGATAATTGTTTTGACATGCAAAAAATATCGTTTCTTTATTCCGGGTGTGTGAGTCATTCGCATTTTTCTTGACAAGATATCCGCAAGTACTGCTGCCAGTGGGGAGTCTGGAGTTGCTGTACATGATGATGGGTGAGTTTTACCCGACATGTAGGGGTCCGCTTGGAAAACGGAAAATATCCTACGCTAAGCCTGTTTTTCGTACAGATTGCTTCACGGGTCTATGGTGATAGCTAAAAAATCACCAATACTACCTCACGAGTATGTTGATAGCTCATCGTGCCCGTATCAAGTTTGCATATACCAAGGAAGCGGAGACGAAAGACCACCTATTACTGAGGGATCCCCAGTAATGGGAGGG
>QFQQ01000109.1 GCA_003243445.1 Citrobacter freundii | reverse complement strand
CTGGCAGCTTCAAATTTGCATCAAACATTAGGTCGCCCGGCCGGGATGACAAAGCGTTGAAGCCTTAACTAAACGACATTGGCTTCAAAATATCAACGGAGGTTGCTTACACGTATACTTTCTTCCCGTCTTCCCGCCTTACCGGTAAAAAATAAACCGGTAAGGCGGGAAGACGGGAAGCAAGAGCTAAAGCTGTTACATAACATGAGGTCTGAACAGGAGCAGTAGCGGGGGAAAATGGCGGAGCTGTCTTGTTATCTCTGCCGGGAGCTAAGATCGCAGCTGGCACGGCAAACGCCAGGAGGCGCTTGCCGGAAGCGCATTGGACTGAGATCGCGGGGTTCGCGCGCGTTTCTGAGAAATGGTCAGTCGTTAGTTACTGGAGAGATACGCTTGGCATACACTCTTTGCGTTGTTTTACGAAAGTATACAAGCTATATTAGTATACTGTCTTTACTTGATCCACCACACCCTTTGCTGCACCAGGTCGCTTTTGGAAAGACATACAGCCTTCTGCAATCCTGCCGGTGAAACGTAAGAGAATCCAGGGTCGGCCCGCAGGTCTTCGGCTGGAACCTGTAGCAATACCTCGCCACCGGAAACCTGGAAAACCTCGTAAAGCATAAATATCTCCTCAGACGAAAGATCTATTTCGGGCTGAGGCTCGCCGTCGATCGGGTATTTGATAATGATGTTACCTTCACTGATCGAATCTATGTCCTGGTTGGAAAGAAGTTTTCTCCACATTGTTCATGTCGATTTGACTACCAAGATATAAAGAGCTAAGGCTTTCCACTTATTTCAGCCTTGTTTATTTGACAAAAGTCAAACATAAGTTTTCCCACAGGTGTGAATATGTTAGCCTTCAATGCATACAGATTTATTTTAATAATTTATTAAGACTGAGGGTATAAGAAGAAAGGTTTCCATAGGTATTATCCATTAATTTTGAATGATATCACCCCATAATGCCTTCGTCCACCACCACGAACAAAATGAAGAGCCCTTTATCACAGTCGCCCGCCAGCAGGACCGATGTCGCAGATCTTGTGCGTGCGTTAAGTCAGATCGACCCTATCAGTAAGCCCGTTGCGGCTTTTTTTGCAGAGCATATCGTACCATTATCATTACCCAGAAAAAAGCTGTTGCTGAAAGTGGGAACGGTCTGCCGGCACGTTTACTTTATCCGCAAAGGCGCCCTGCGCGCTTTTATGAAAGACGGCGATAAGGAGATCACCACCTGGATCACGGTGGAGAACGAACTGGTCACATCGATCGCCGGTTTGAACGTCCAGCAACCTTCAAAAGAATTCATCCAGGCACTTGAACCCTGTGAGCTGCTGGAGATGAGTTATGATGCTCTTGAAAAACTGTATGAACTGCATCCTGAATTCAACATCGTCATCCGCAAACTGCTCCAGCGGTATTATCATGATGCAGAGAACCGGGCGTTCATTACCCGTATTCCAAAAGCGGATCAACGCTACCGGCATTTTCTCGAAACACAACCCCATCTGGCCAATCGCATTCCGCTCCGCTATATTGCGTCATATCTTGGCCTTGCACTGGAGACACTGAGCCGTGTCAGAAAAAAGATCTCGTCCAATGAAGTGTGAGCCGTATCGATCATCATTTACAGAGTGTGACAAAATTTAGTTTGCGGATTGTCAAATAATTAGCTAAGCGTAAATACTTACGGCCTCCCGCCCGCCCTGGCATTTTTGATGTTGCAACGCTATCGTTTTCAACCGCCTGTACAGGTTCATTTTGCCGACAAAGATTAGAGGTCCCGTGATCTCGTTCATACTGCACGGAATATGGCAGGTTCATAACCATGTCAACTCTGCTTATATTGCAACTGTGCATGTTTAAAGAATGCGGACTCCCCGTTTTTAAATCCATTTTATGTACAGGAAAACCGTTAGTCGCAGCCGCACTCGTTATTCCACCTTTGCTTTTTTACCGGCTGAATGAATCACCATTCCGTTCCCAATTCATAAGCGATCGGAACGATCGATTGGGTTATGATATCATTATCATTTTGCAGTAGCTATTGCTTTTTTTAAAGTAATGGATATTTGCGCAATGAGAACACGTAGTCTATTCACAGCAATACTTGTTTGCGTATCCGGTTATCTCTGTCAGGCGCAAGCACTCGCGCAACTGGAGCAACATCGCGTTGGTTTACCAAACGGATGGGCCCTTACTCCTGTTGGTAAAAATATCACGCTGGGAGATCTTCCACTTAATCTTGTTGTAAGCAATAATAAAAAATGGCTGGCCGTTACCAACAATGGTCAGAGCACACAAAGTATCGACCTGATCGATATCAGATCGGGCAAGAGGATCGATAGCATTGTGATCGCAAAATCATGGTACGGGCTTGCATTCAGCAAAGACGATCAGTTCCTGTACGCAGGCGGCGGGCATGATAACCGCATCAACAAATACAGCATAAAAGGTGGTTCATTAAGGCTTACCGATTCCCTGATCCTCGGAAAGAAATGGCCGGTGAAAATTGGCCCCGCTGGTTTTGCTATTGATGAAAAAAAACGCAATCAATTGTATGTGGTCACAAGGGAAGACAACAGTCTTTATGTATTTGACCTCGCAACAAAAACGATCACTGACAAGATCCCCATCGGAGCTGAAGGTTATACCTGCAAACTTTCTCCTGATAAAAAAGAATTGTATATCAGTAGCTGGGGTGGTGCAAAGGTGCTGATCTATAATACTGCTTCAAAAAAGATCACTGACAGTATTCCGGCCGGCAGTCATCCAAATGAAATGGTGCTGAGTAAAAACGGCGCTTATCTTTTTGTTGCTGTTGCCAACGACAACGCTGTAGTGATCATCGATACCAAAACAAAAAAGGTGATCGAAACGCTGAATGCAGCACTTTACCCTGATGCGCCGAGTGGTTCTACCAGTAATGGACTTGCATTAAGTGAAAATGAGAAAACATTATATGTTGCAAATGCGGATAATAATTGCGTGGCAGTATTTGATATTTCAAAAACAGGTAAAAGCAAGTCGAAAGGCTTTATCCCGGTGGGATGGTATCCCACCAATGTGAAGGTGGTCGGAAAAAATATATACGTCACTAACGGAAAAGGATTATCCTCTTCTGCGAATCCGGATGGCCCTGATCCGACCGGTGTTCGTCAAACAGTAGGAAGACATGTTGGCGACACTACAAAGCCTGCGAAAGTGCAATACATCGCCGGTTTATTTCGCGGCACCCTGAGCACGATAGCCGAACCAACAGACCAGCAGCTTTCGGTGTATTCGCAGGCTGTTTATCATAATACCCCGTATTCAAAAGAAAAAGAGCTGAACCCGGGTGGCGAGGCTGGCAATCCCATTCCGATGAAGGTTGGCGATCCCTCTCCCATCAGATATGTGTTCTACATCATCAAGGAAAACCGCACATATGATCAGGTACTGGGCGATGTGAAGGGAGGAAATGGCGACACGAGCCTGACATTATTTGGTGAGCGTATCACACCTAACCAGCACAGGATCGTCAATGAGTTTGCATTACTCGATAACTTTTATGTAGATGCGGAAGTAAGCGCCGATGGTCATAACTGGAGCATGGGTGCTTATGCCAACGATTATCTCGAAAAAACCTGGCCATCCAGCTATGGCAGCCGGGGAGGTACTTATGGCGGCGAGGGTGAACGTGCGATCGCTAATAACCGAGATGGTTTTATCTGGGATCATTGCAAAAGAAACAATGTCAGCTTCCGTTCTTATGGCGAGTTCGTTGATAAAGACGGCCCGACGATCCCTGTTCTGGAAGGCCATTATGGAAAATATACCGGCTATGATCTTGCCGTCCGCGATACAAGCCGTTTCAGGCAATGGACAAAAGACTTTGATTCACTGGTGGCCGCGGGAGCATTGCCGCAATTGAATACACTTCGTTTTGGCAATGATCATACAGAAGGGATGCGTGCAGGAAAACCAACACCGTTTGCGCATGTGGCAGATAATGATCTGGCAGTTGGTATGTTCATCGATCACCTCAGCAAAAGTCCTGTATGGAAAGAAAGTGTTGTGTTCATTCTTGAAGACGATGCGCAGAACGGTCCCGATCACGTAGACGCGCACCGTAGTCCGGTTTATGTGGTGAGCCCTTATATTAAAAGAAGAACAGTAGATCACACCATGTATTCAACTTCCAGCGTATTGCGCACCATCGAACTGATCCTGGGCATGCCACCAATGACGCAGTATGATGCGGCAGCAACGCCGATGTGGCGCGCATTTACTCCGACGCCGGACTTCACAGTCTTCAATCATGTTGGTGCAAAAGTCAACCTTAATGAGAAGAATCCCGGCAAAACGGCGTTAGCTGTACAATCGGAGAAGTTTGACTGGAGCAAAGAAGATGCAGTACCTGATCTGGTATTCAATGAAATTCTGTGGCAGGGTATTAAAGGGAAGGCGGCGCCTTCACCGGTGAGAGCAGCATTTTTGAAAAGAAATCATAAGGAAGACAGAGGGCTGAAGGACGATGATGATGATTGATGATTGATCTGAACATCACAAACGATTATAGATAAAAAATACCCGAACGTTGATCAAGAAGGTCCGGGTATTTTATTATTGAATATTTTAACACGCTCAATCCTTTTTACGAATGAACTCAGGCGGCAGGCCTACCTTTTCCAGAAGCTCCTTTGCCGCATTTTTCTTCTTGATGAAAAAAGGATCATTCGCATAACTTTTTACCGAATCAGAAATGATCGGCTTCTTCCACTTGATATCCTTTTTGCTTTCTGTATTTTTTTTCATACATGTAAATTTAATATAAAAAAATGATGATTATATCGCTATTAATTAATCCGGGGAAATTCTGCGGGCTAAAAAAGCCGTGAAATTTCGCCCCTTTTCAAAGGGAATCCACTTGTTATCTTCAAGGGCTAATATTTCAAGCACTGTGGAAATTTCCTTCCAATATTTATTCAACCCTTGTTGATAAAGACGGGTACGGCTTTTACTGCTGCCTTCCACAATTACTGCAGCGTCTGGAAACAGACTAAGAAAATGGACAATAATATGCGCTGCAGTTGCCAGAACCATATCCGTATCTCCATTAGCGCTTACGACCGAATCATCAATCCTATCACTATCTTCCCTCCTATCACCGAAACCGAAATTATAGAGGCCGTCCTCGATTTTGTCAAAAATTGCAACCTTCTCAATAATACCTTTTTCGCCTATGCTCTTGAATTCATAATCGAATTGCGAAGTGCTTGCCTGAAAGTCGTATGATGGTAAACCTAACATGGGGAAACAGATTATATCGAATTGACAATTGCCGCTTTATTCTACATAAAGAAAAAGCTAAGATGAAACAAAGCCATATAAAATCAACTGTCTTTTCACCGGGAAAACATGTTTTTTCACCATTTACAAGCAGCGTAAAATGATCCATAGAATATGTTCGACGGATCAACGAATAATTAGAATTTAGTCTAAGTTTTATTGATATTATTTCGGTATTACACACAGCAGCAGTTCTCATAAGATTCTTCAAAACTATTCTCCCTTCCGTGGACACGTCCCGCTCATCACGCAGCCACCACTTCCCAACAGGCATTGTCACATAGCAAAAGGCCCCCGGTTTCCCGGAGGCCTTCCTGTTTTTATTTCTCTTATAAAGAAATAACCGATCAATAGCCCGGATTCTGATACATCTTCTCCGGATTCAATTTAAACTCATTGAATGGGATCGGGAAATAATAATCCTTCGTTGTCATGTTTGTCAACGGAGAGTTATCATAATCAGCCTGGTTTTTCTTTTTGAAGTAGGCTACAAGATCTTCTGCATTGAAGAATCTTGTCAGATCATGCCAGCGATGATGTTCAAATGCCAGCTCTATCCTTCTCTCGTGCAGGATCGCGAGTTTTAATGAAGGATATTTTGATGCATAGCCAGCATCGTTCATCATCGTTGCATAGTCAGGTCTTTGTGCGCGTGCACGAACCATGTTCAGGTAGTTGATCGCACCAGCGTTATCGTTCAGGTATAGGGACACTTCCGCCAGGTTCAGGATCACGTCTGCATAGCGGATCACGATCCAGTCGTTACCTCCATAACCCAACGTTCCTGCGGTAGCGCTGGCATCACGGAATTTGGTGATAAAATATGCATTGGAAGAAGCTGCAAACTTAACAGAGAAGGTCGTTCTGAGATCACCTGCTTCAAACTCATTCAGCAAATCTTTGGTGAACAGACCACCTGATCCCTGGGAGACGAACAGCGAGTTGATCGTCTCTCCTTTCGCCTGGTTATTTTTTGCAAGAGAAGAAGAATAGTTCGGATCGCCCTGCTTGTATGCAATCTGCCAGATGATCTCCGGATTCGTCGATTTCTTGTTTACATCGAACACGTCAGCGAAAGGAATTTCCGAAAGATTACCAAACGTCTTCTGGTTATAACATGCCAGCAGATAAGTTTTCGCATTATTCAGATTTTCCGTCTTGTTATCGGCGAGTGTGGTTGCCATGGTCAGGTAAACCTGTCCGAGCGTTGCATTTGCGGCCTGCAGCGACACTTTACCTTTCGAAGCCGCTGGTTGCACCACAGGAAGATTACTGCCAACCACTGCCTTCAGATCCGAAACGATCTGTGCGTATACATCCTCTTTCTTTACGCGTGCTGTGATCGCTGCCGCCTGTTCTTCAGAATTCAACCGCTCTGTTACCAAAGGAACATCACCAAACTCCCGCACCAGGTTGTAATACATATAGGCGCGAATAAATTTCAACTCCGCCACATACTGCGTTTTTGTTGCGTCGCTGGCAAATGAGATCTTGTCAATAAGCGACAGAATCAGGTTCACCCTTGCAATTGGCACATACAAAGCCGACCAATGGCTTTGCAGGTAGCTATTGCTTGGCACCAGTGCAAATGCTGTAAACTGGAATGGTTCACCATTGTTCGACTGGTTATCGGTCGTATTGATATCATCAGCACGGTCATCCGTCCACAATGAAGCACCTTCTCCTATACAGTTGGAACTCCTGAGCGACTGATAAACGCCGTACACCGCAGCAGTAACATCGTTTTCAGTCTTGATACCATTATCAACCGACACACCATTTGGATTGCCCTGCTCTACAAAAGATTTCTTGCAGGCAGTCAGGCTCATTACAGCCAACCCTATTATGGAAAGTGATACTATTTTTCGCATACTATTTTTTTTAAGCATTAGATTTAGAATTGAACCTTGATGCCTGTATTAAATGAACGGCTCAACGGATACTTACCATAATCCACACCAGGAGTAAGGTTTGAACCGTTATTGAAGTCCACCTCAGGATTGTAACCCAGGTATTTTGTAACAGTGAACGCGTTGTCTACCGACACGTACCATCTCAATGCACTTACACTGATCTTTTTCAGACCCGGAATAGCGCTGGTAAGATCAACTCCAACAGTGATGTTGGTGCAACGGAAGAATGAACCATCCTGCAGATAATAATCAGACAAACGCGTGCTGTTGCTTTGTGTGCCGCCGCGTGAAGCGCGGTATTCGTGGCCATTACCGGGATTTGCTTCGTTCCTGTAACGCTGATCGATCACTGCATACTGGTTGCCGGAACCTTCCATGTTGCGGATATAATAATCCTGCCCATCGAGCACTTTATTGCCTTGTGAACCGTTGAAAGATGCATTGAAGTCAATGATCTTATAGTTTGCGCTGATCGCAAAACCATACGTAAAATCCGGATAAGGGCTACCGATCACGTCTTTATCAGCATCAGTGATCACGCCGTCACCATTTCTGTCTACGAAGTAAAGATCACCGGCTCTCATTGGTGTCGTTGCGAAAGTGGAGATCGGGAATCCCAGCAGCTTATAACCCGCGGGAAACTTATTGCCGTTAGCTTTATAAACAGCCAGGTCAGCATTTACATTCGCCATATCTTTCTCTCTCACCATTCCTGCCACTCTTACTCCATAGAAAGAACCGACAGGCTCTCCCTCACGTGTAACGTGTGTGATATAACTTCTTTCTGCACCGTTTGTCTGAATTTCGCTTGCACCACCGAGGCTCTTTACATTGTTCCTGTTCACGTTGATGTTGCCTGCAAAATTCAGGTTGAAGTCTTTTGACTGAATTACTTTATAATCCAGTTGCAGATCAAATCCTTTATTCTGGATGTTTGAATTTCTCAGGTTCGTCCAAACCAGTGTCGAACCGGAAGCGGCAGTGATGCTTTTTCTGAACAACAGGTTATAAGAACGGCTGAAATAGTAATTGAAATTTACAGAGAGACGGTTGCTGAGCGTTGTCGCATCCAAACCGAAGTTGAACTGGGATGTAGATTCCCAACCCAGTTTAGCGTCGGTCAGACCGCCCGTCCATGTACCATTATAAACTGTATTGCCGATCACCACGCCACCTGCGCCTGTCAGCCCCTGCTCGTACAGGTAGTTAGGAATATTATTATTACCGGTCAGGCCCCAGCTTGCTCTGAGTTTCAGTGTAGAGCCGGCGCCAAGCCATTCGTTATAGAATGACTCGTTGGATACGTTCCAACCGGCGGATACGGAACCGAACTTACCCCAGCGATTGTCAGGACCAAATCTTGAAGACGCATCAGCACGGAAAGAACCGGTCAGGAAATAACGTTTATCATAATCATATACCACGCGTGCGAGATAAGAAACAAGCGTTGTTACAGATTTACCGGTGTTTGACTGCATAGAGAAATCACCGGCGCTTGAACCACCCGCAGTGATCTCGGGAACAGCGTCATTGATGAAGTTCTTTGCTGCTACAGCAATGAGATCGGTCTTTGTGCTCTGCGCGGTATAACCAGCCAGTACATTGATATTTTGTTTGCTGCCGATCTGTTTTCTATAAGCGAGCGTAAACTCCGCAAGCCTGTCCTGCATATCCAGGAAAGAAGCAGAAGCATTAGCTGCCGTGATCGATTGCTGTGATCCCGGAGGATTGATGCCATTACTCAGGTTAGTTGGAAAATAGTAGGAATACTTCTCATTATAAGTCTGCGCACCGATGTTCACTTTGAACACGAGGTTCTTAATGATCTCATAGCTTGCGTTCGCATTATAAGTTCCTCTTGTGCCCTTACGGAAGATCTTTACACGCTCAGCCAATGCCAGCGGGTTTTCGATGCCCTGGAATGCATATGCATAACCATCCCATTGTGCACCGGCTCCCTTATCAGCGGTAACGAGGCTTCCATCCGGGTTGAATGCAGGAAAGATCGGCATATAAACCAATGCCCCGAGTATCGGGCCCTGGTTGAAACGGCCTTCCTGCACTTCCCGGTTATCAGTATTCGTGATGAACATGCTGGAAGAAACTTTCAGTTTGGGGCTGAGGTCCGCATCGATGTTTGCACGCAGGTTGATCCTCTTCTGGTACGTACTGGCCAAAATACCGGGCTGATCAAGATAACCACCGCTGATCAGGTAACGTGTATTATTGTTCCCACCGGAGAAGGCAACGTTGTGGCGTTGCACCAGTGCATTGCCATACAATACATCCTGCCAGTCGGTATCATACTGTGGCTGGATCACTTTCTGATTGGCAAAATCGTAGAGGTCTTTGATGATGCAGACTGAACAGTTCTGTTTTGTCTGACCAGCCTTCGCAATGCGCGTATCATTATCATCAGAATAATAAGCATCGTTCCATACTATATTTTTGGAAAGAAGAATGTCTTTATAGTTCTCGTTACGGCCACTTACGAACAGATCAGCAAACTGCGCCGAGTTCAGCAGTTTTACTTTCTTAGCCAGTTGCTGACTGCTGAGCTGGTAATCATACGTCAGTTTACCTTTGCCTTGTTTACCGCGTTTGGTGGTGATCAACACCACACCACCGGAGGCCCGGGAGCCATAGATCGCAGCGGAAGCCGCATCTTTAAGGATCTCGATGGATTCGATATCATCAGGATTGATGAAGATATCATTACCACCTGTATTTGGGTTAACGCCACTTGTGGAGCTGCCTCCGTTGCCTTGTCCGGAAGTGATGTTACCGCCGACAGCATATCCATCTACCACATACAAAGGCTCTGAACTCGCATTCACCGAACCAATACCGCGTACGCGGATCTTTGTACCGGCATATGGCGCACCGCTCACCTGCGAGATCTGCACACCGGCAACTTTACCAACCAGGGCCTGCCCAATCGTTGGTGTGCTGAGGTTCAGTTCGCTTGCTTTCACGCTGGATACCGCACCTGTAAGATCCGTTTTGCGTACACGCTGATAACCCACATAAACCTCCTCCAGCGTTTTTGTATCTTCTTTCAACCGGACAGCTACTGTTGTGCCGGAAACTGTCACTTCCTGCGACAGGTATCCAACATAAGAAAACACCAGCGTGCTGCCCTCCTGTGCGTCTATTATGAATTCGCCCTTGAGACCTGTATTGGTCGCGACCTTTGTGCCTTTAACCATAACCGTTACGCCCGCCATCGGCTGATCTTTCTCATCTGTGACTGTACCCGAAATTGTAGCCGGCAGCCGGAATTCATGATCATAATGATTTCCCGCAGCCTGCAAATGTGGTTGGGCAATGCCCATACCCCCCAACAACAATACTGAACAACGGCTGATAAAAAGCATGCGCTTTAAGCCATTACCGGTAGATGTTTTTGTCTGCATTTGTTTTGATGTTAGTTGTTTGTTGATTGTGAAAAAAATTACCAGGCAATGCTCATCGTGTTAACGTTATTCCTGCGGGAAGAGCTGACGGCGATTCCCTTATTGTTTGATCTTAAAAAGGTGAACCCTTCCAGCTCGTCTGTTCTTTCATTGATGTCAACTACTTTGATCACTTCTTCTTTTCCCGACTCGAGTGATTTGTTAAGATCGATGTAGGTGAATCTCCATTTGCGGCCTTCGGTCTGGTTCTGGATCAGTACAAGCTGACCTTTCTCAGGGATCCATTTAAGGTTTTGCACCCAGGGGGAACAGGTGAACTTTTTATATACCACACCTTTCTCTGAAGTTTTTTTAGCCCTTGCAAGCAATGCGGGATCATACAGTCTTACTTCATTATTCTTTCCACCATAATCCGCAGTGGCCACATATGCTTTTTTGTTGTAAACAACATATTCCGGTCTTGTACCCTGCACACAGGCATCGTCTTCGATCGTGTTCAGCAGGTTGCCATCGAGTTTACCGGTCTGCTGCAGCCCTTTCCAGTTCACGCAGTAGATCACCGCTTTCCAGAGCGTTCCTTCTGTGTTCAGCCGGATACTATTGCCGATGAATACCGGATCTTTTCCGTTGTAAGCAATACCTGTTGGATGATTGATCACATCGGTATCATTCATTGTCAGTTTCATTTCCTTACCGGTATATTTAAGGGTATCGCCGTCTGTCTTGTATTCGCGGATCATGCCCACTTCACGATCGCCATAAAGAAATACCCGGCCATCCTGGTAAGAAACACCCTGGCAGGCGCCAAGCGAATCGACGCTGTAAGCTTTTTCAATCTTCATATCGATGGCGTAACGGAATGAAAAAGTCAACACAACCGCCGGCAATACGAGCGTTGTAAAAATGTATTTCATAAACTGTTTTTAATGGATCATGGATCCATCGGTTCTTTGGGATTGATATGCAAAGCGTCCAGCAGCGGATAAAACTCCACTTCTGTTTCGCTCAAGCGGACTCCATTTTTATAGGGTGCTTCATTCAGTTCACGCAAGCAACGATCGATCAGCGTCTTTTCGATCATCATGCTCTGACCACGCGTGGTGCAGCTGATCCCCATCCTGGTCATGGGAATGCCGTAGCGATACATCAGTCTTACGGTATTACGCATGTTCGTGGTGGTGTGCCTTGCATGCGGCTCAATGATGATGGCATTGGCAGGAACGTTCAGTTTTTCCACGAGATATTTTTTCATCTCTGTGGCTTCGCAATATTTTGTTTTATAAGGATGCACTTTACCGCCGGATGGAACAATAAAAGGTGCAACACCAGCGTGATACTGCATTGCCGCGAGCCGGCAACGGAGCATGCCTTCCGCGCTAAGCGCCACATCATGCTCATCGGGACCAGCACCTGGCAGCATGATCACGGAGTATTTGTAATTATTCCAGTTGATCGTTTTCACGCGATCAACTGCCGCTTTATTTTCACCTTCGGCCATTGGCTCAAAATCAGCAGCCTGCTCGCGCTCATTGATCTCAATAAAACGCAGGGCAGCGGAGAGTGAAGGCTCGAAGAAAAGCGGGTTGTTCTTATTCTCCAGTGCAATCAACGATGTAGCATTATAAAGAAGACTTACATACGCAGGATTGAAAGTAGTTGTATCGCGGGGATTGCGCGTAGCAAAACTGATCGAGTCGATCATCGGGTAGTTGGGTTTCTTACCTTCGGCATATACACCTATGGCGAAGTTCACGCCTTCCGCATCCTGTATCCACGCTTTTTCCAGCATATCCGCCGCAGGTGATTGCTGAAAAAGGAAATAAGTTCCGGATGGGATCAGGTGTTCTTTTACCAGTTTACCCAATGCATTGGTTGGCTGATATAAAGCCTTCAGTTTCTCTCCGATGGTCTTGATCTCTGCATCACTGAACCTGAGGACTCGCGTATAACAAAAACCGTCACGTGCACAGTTTTTCAACGCGTTATTAAGTGAATCGACTTTGATCTTTCCCATCTGACCAAGAACAGGATCAGCAGCCAGCATCTTTCTTACTTCCGGTAATTGTTGAAAAAGAGTGAGCAGGTAATAGTTCTTTGATTGAACATAGCTCTTGCCGGCAATCAATTTATAGCGTTGATCGGGCTGATTGTTCTGTGCCAGTAGTGAATGAAAGAATAGAAAAATGCAAAGCAGACTGAACAGAATTGGCCTTAACATAAGCAGAAAGATTTTTAGCGGGTGCAAAGTCGTAAGTTTCGATACGCCAAAAATGCCTCTGAAAAGAATTAATAATTAGGTGGTGTTTTTTTTACCATTTTTTAATATTGGATTTTAAAAAGAAAGATGGAAATTATGCGCGTGCGCGGGAAGAATTACGATCGCGCCATCTTCTCCCACAATTTAAATTCAATGTCGTTAGTTAAGGAGCGAAGAAGTTGTCATCCCGGCCGGGCGACCTAATGTTTAATTCAGATTTAAAGCTGCCAGAGCCGGGAGCCCCTCATTCGTGGAGATCCCGGCTCTGGCAGGCATTAAGTTCGATAGTGTTTGAAATTTGCCCGGCCGGGATGACAAGTCGCGGAAGT